>QJOU01000057.1 GCA_003265685.1 Piscinibacter caeni
ATATCCGGGTTCTCGGCATAGTGGATCTCATGCCGATCACGGCATGAGATCCACACCCGTTCGCCGCCGCTCATCAGCACGACGCTCTTGGTATCGCCCGACTCGCTGTCATTCACTTCGATGTCGAAGCCTTCGCGTGCCTCGCCCTTCGCCGTTTCGACCTGCGTGCGGATAGCCACCGTGAAGCGCGCGCCGTAGCAGGCCAGGAGCAGGTCGTTGGCCAGGCCCGACAGCGCGGGGCCAGCATCCTCGATGGCCAGCGCGATGAGCCCGTCGTGGCTCATGCAGCGCGCGAACAGCAACCAGTCGGCCAGGCGGTTCTGCACCCGGTCGATGTGCGCGCCGAGCGCAGAACGCCGTGCCTCGTGGCGCGAACGCTCGGCTTCGGCGGCCCGGCGTTTGTGTACGTCCGCGAGCGCCGCGGAGTGGGCGCGCTCCGCTTCGTCGAGGCTGCGCTCGGCCGATGTGACGTGCGCCGCCGCTTCCACCAGCCGTTGCACGTCGAATCGTGGCGGCAGCGACGCCAGCATTTGTTCGATGGCGACGGTTTCGGCGCGATGCGCCTCGCGCCGAGCTTGCCTCTGCTGCGCGGATGCTTGCAGTCCGCCAGCGATGGCCTGCCACTCGGTCCGCTCATCGTCCGATTCGCGGATCGACTCGACCAACTGCAAGGCCTTCACATCCTCCAGCAGTGCCGCATGGTCCTCCTGGGCGCGCACCAGCTCGGCTTTGCGCCCGGCCAGCGCGCTCAGCGCGGTCTCCCTGCTCGCTGCGGCGGCGACACGCCGCTCGGCGTCCCGGAGTGCATCCGCGGCGCCCTGCCACTGCGCCGCCTGCCGCTCGAGCGGCTCAATGTCGCGCAGCACCTGCGCGCGTTCTTGCGCAAGACGTTCGACCTCGCCACCCGCCGATGGCATCAAGGCGGCGGCCTCGCGGGCGTCACCCAGCAGCTGGCAGCGGCCTTGCAGCGGCAGACCACTGCAGGGCACCGACCCGACAAGGCCGAACCGACGCGTGAGTTCCTGCGCCCGCAATGCAGCCTTTCCCGCCGCCTGCTCGATCGCGCCGAGCCGCTGCCGTGCGTGGCTGCATGCATCGCACGCCCGTGTCGCCTGCTCGACGCCGGCGCGCGCCTGCGCCACGCGCGCTTGCCACACGGCGAGCACTCGCCGGGCGAGTGGCAGTCGACGCTCCGCGTGGGCGACACGCGCCGCGTCGGCCACAAGCGCGGCGCAGCGACGCAGCCGGACCTCTGCGGCATCGCGCCTCGTCTTGGCGCTTGCGATGCGCTGCGCGACCCGCCGATTCAGCCGTTCGGTCCGCTCGCGCAGGTCGTCCTGCAGTCGTTGCCACTCGGCTTCGGATCGCTGCAGAGTCGCCGCGGCCAGGCGCAGGCGGTCTTCGAGCCGCGCACGCTGCTCACCGATGGCAGACGACTGTGATTGCTCGGCCAGCAGGCGAGCGTGGGCCAGCCGGGCCGCATCGCATCCGATCCGTGCCGCTTCGCGGGCCTTAGCCGCCATGGCCATCGCCTGATCGGCGCCGTACAGCCGGGTGAGTTCGGCCTTCACCCTCGCCTCGTCGACGGCCAGTTCGGACTGCCGCATCCGCAGCGCGCTCAAGCCCGACTTCAGTCCGCGAACGACCTCCTGCGCACGGCTGCCGAGTCGCGCGATCTCGTCCAGGCCGAGCAGGTCGGCCAGCAGCCCTTTGATCTCGGCGTTGCGGTACTGGCTCAGGTGGCGCCGTCCCTGAGCGGCGAACACCGAAGTGAAGAAGGTCTCGGCGCTGCCGCAGATCGACTCCACGCAGCGCGTGTAGCTGTCGCAGCGGCCGTCCGACACGGTGCCGTCGGCGATCACGGCGGGCCGCCAAGCCCGGCCGTCCCACGCGAACAGGTAAGCCTCGATCCGGCGCCGGCTGCCGGACCGGATCACCAGCTGCGAGCGGTAGCGCAGCCCGCCCATCTCCCATACCAGCGTCTTCTCGCTGTCCGGCAGCACGACATGCTCGTAGTACGAGAAGCCGCCGGGTGCTCCCGTCGACGCCCGCGACGGCATCAGCAGGTAGGGGTGTTAGGTTGCATTCGCGAGTGTCAACAGAGTTGGCTCGCTCGACGCCACGACCTACAGTTGTTCATGCCCGAGGAGCCCAAGCCTCTTTCAGAGGCGAGTAGCCCGGTGCGTCCCGCGTTTTCAGCAGCTTCAGCGGGGGTTCGACATGATGGTTGCGCGCCGATCTCGCAGGTCGTTCAGTGCCTCGACGTTGACACGGCTTCGTCAGATGCCGGCCAGCGACGCGCTCGCGCTGCTAGCCACCCACGTCAAGCCCGATTCGACCTATCAGCCCCTCAAGGATGAGCACAGCCGCCGCTGGCACGCCAGCACGGCACGCGGCGAGTTCGAGATCCTGACCACGGGCGTCAAGTGGTACGACACACGCGCGCACGCCGGTGGCGGCGGAGCCATCGACCTGGCGATGCACTTGCTCGGCGTGTCGTTCGTCGACGCTGTGAAGCGCTTTACCGCGAGGTAAGAGCGCCGTGGTCCAGATAGTCCGCAAGGCTTCGCTGCCGAGTCCGGCAGACCTGCCGGAACCCTTGGCGCAGCTTGCAGCACAGGCTTTGGCGACTTCGCTTCGCGAGCCGCGTCCTGCCGGTTTCCCGCTTCTTTTCACGAAGCAGTGGCAGTTGATCGAGCCCGCGGTCGCCTTCCTGCATGAGCACGCGATCCAGCGCGCGCACACCGCCGACACGCTCAGAACCTATACCGAGATCCTCTACGACTGGTTCGACACGCTCGAGCAGAACGACATCCCTTGGCACAAGGCGGATGCTGTCGACCTGGTTGCCTATCGCAACCGCATGATGTCGCAGCCCAGTCCGCACACCGGACGTGCGTACCGGACGACGACCATCAACCACCGGGTTCGCGGCGTGCTGCGGTTCTATGCTTGGGCGGTCCGCGCGCATTGGCTGAGCGAATCGGCGCTCGCGGACAAGACCCGCGACTTCGCTGTGTCGAGGCGGTACTCGCCGATCCGGACGCGCTACGCTGCGGACACCGAGCGCAGCATCTTCGTACTGCGGCAATACGAACCGCTGCCCCGCCCGCTGGTCTCCGGGCAGGCTCGCGAACTGCTCGCCTATCTCGCCCCGCCGTACGATCTGATGGCCCGCTGGCAGCTGTACACCGGGCTGCGGATCAGCGAACTCCTGCGGCTCGGCGTCGACGACATCAACGGCCGCCCCACCCCGCTCACGGCGCATCACACCATCGAGATCACGCGCAAGGGCCGCAAGCCGGGCTACGTGATTGCACCGGCCAGCCTGCTCGACGAGACCGATGGCTACATCTCGGGGCTTCGCTTCGCGTGGCTCAAGCGCGCGCGACGCAGGGGACGCGCCGCCCACCACCCGGCGTTGTTCGTCAACGCCCGCGGCGCACCGGTGAGCAAGAACGCCTACCAGCGCGCCGTCAGCCGGGCCGGCCTGGCCTGCGGCTTCAAGGCGACGACGCATCTGCTTCGCGCGACCTTCGCATGCATGCTGCTGGCCCGGCTCGAGTACTTGGCCAGCGAGGGCGCCAAGGTCAATCCACTGCTCGTGGTGAAGATCCTGCTCGGGCACGAGCACATCGAGACCACCGACCGGTACCTGCGTGCCGTCGCCGTCGACGCCTGCGTCCTCAAGGACGTGCTGGACACGCTGCTCGCGGGCAGCGCAGAGCCGTGAGTTCACGGCGCCCGCCGATTCCGCGGACCCTGGCCACCAGACCGCAGGCCGGAACGGGGCACGCGCCACAGCCGGCGCGCCACGACGCGGCTCGCCTGGTTCGCCACACGCTCATCGACTTCTCGTCGTTGCCGCTGCCAGCCGACGTGCGCCTGGCGCTCGCCCAGGCCTTCTGGGGCCATATCGGGGGCCATTCGGATCGCAGCATCGCCTCGTACTGGAAGTCGATACTGCCCTTCGCCCGGTTCGCCGCCGAATCGCAGTCCCTCAGATCGGTCGCCGACCTGGACCGCGCGATGCTGGTTCGCTACATCGAGTGGCTCAACGCGCAACGCTGTGCCGACGGCAGGATCTGGGCCCTCACCACGCAGGCCGCCGTCTATGGGGCATTGCGCCAGCTGCTGCGATGGCTTGAGCGGTGTCGGCCCGACTTGATCACCAGCATCGATTACCCCTTCTCGCCGTTCCCCAACAAGGCCGCCGCGCGGGCATCGCGCTCGACGCTTTCCGGTCGGCAGCTGCGCGCCATCCTCCAGGCCTGTGAGGATGAGATCGCCCAGATGCGCACGGCCCGCGAATCGGCTGCCCGTCAACGCGCCGCCGACGCAGACAAGCCCGGCACTCTCGGCTGGATCCTCGAACAGATCGATCAACGCCACGGAGGAATCATTCCGGACTGGCGCACGACCCAGGCCAGCGGCAATTTCTGGCTGCAGAAGGCCGTTCGCCGCTACGGCGGCGCCAAGCAACTGGCTCCCCTCCTGTACCCGCGCGCGGTTTCGCTGCTGCCGTACTACCTGGCGATCCTGATCCACACGGCCGGCAACCCCGAAGCCATCGCCGACCTCACTCGCGACTGCCTGCAGCCCCTGCCCTTGCTCGATGACCGCGAGTTGCTGGTGTGGTTCAAGGCTCGCGCGTCGCGCATCCAGCGCCGGACCTTTGACCGCGCCGACGCATTCGGGCCGCCGGCCCTGGTACGGGACATCCTGGCCTGGAACGAACGGCTGATCCCGCTGACCCCTCCCCCGCAGCGCAACCGGCTCTTCGTGTTCAAGGGGCAATTCACGGTCAACGCGATGTCGATCATCACGGTCCACCATCAGCTCGGCGCGTTCTGCGATCGCCATGGCTTGCCGCACTTCGCTCCGGCGAGCATCCGGCCGAGCGTGCTGAGCTGCTTCTACCGCGCCAGCGGTGACCTGCTGCGCACCAAGGCCGTTGCGAACCACGCCAGCGTCGCCACGACGGTTCGTTACGTGCAAACGCCCCTGGTCGAAGCACAGAACCGCTCGCGCATCGCGGATCTTCAGGGTGCATTCATCGAGCACATCGAAGGGCGGTCGGGTCCGAGCCAGACGCGGTGCGACGCTGCGCCTGAACCATCGCCTCCCCCACGCGGCCGCGGTGTCACGCTGTTCGGCTTCGACTGCAAGGATCCATTCGCGGGCATCGCACCCGGTACTCGGCAGGGCGACCTCTGCGTGAACTTCATGGGCTGCTTCACCTGCCCGAACGCCGTCATCACGCCCGACCCGATGTCGCTGGCGCGCTTGCTTCAGGCGCGCGATCACCTGCGCGCCGCTGCGGCGACCCTGTACCCGGCTCGTTGGGAAGTACTCTATGCCCCGCAGCTGAGGATCCTGGAGGAAGACATCCTCCCGCGCTTCGGCTCCCGCGAGCTCGACGCCGGCCAGAGGCTGCAGGCGCAGCTTCCCCCGCTGCCTGACCTGCGGTGAGGTCGCGCCATGCAACCACGGCGATCCAGCGCGCTGAGAACTTCGGCCGGCACTACGCTCGGCACCTCTGACGATCGCCCATGGTTCCTGAAGAACTCGCGCTGGGAGGATTCGACCTGGATCCTTGCGCCCACCAATGCGCTCGAAGAGAGGCTGCCCGTGCGCCTGCACTGGGACTTTTCGGTCGAGGATGGCTGCAGTTTCACCGACGCGCGCCATGCCCCGCTGCTGCAAACCAGCAAGCGGCTGATCGCCCTCATACGCGGCCGCTCGCTGTACACGGGACTGCCGCTGCGGCCGAGTTCCGTCCTGAACTTCTTCCACACGCTGCGCCTGCTGGTGCGCTGGATGGACCTGGAAGGCCTCAGGCGCTTTGCCGACCTCGATCGGCCGGCGCTGCTGCAGTTCCAGCACCGGCTGTCGGTGTCTCCGACGTCCAGGCACTCGACACGCGCCGCCTCAACGGTGCAGCGGCACCTCGCCTTGTTCAACTACCTCTACCGCTGTCGCGCCGAACTCGGCGACGGTCTTTCGTTCGACCCGTTCCCGGGGAGCAACCATCACGAAGCCGCTGGCGCCCGGGAAGGACTGCGCCGGCCGTGGCCGTACACGCCGGACACTGTCTCGGTGGTGTTGCTGCAGGCCGCCGTCAAGATCGTGACGCACGACGCGGCGCATGTCCTGCAAGCCCGAGAGACCTATCGGCGCGTGATGGCGAGCGCAGCCGCGCCGCCCCACAGCTCAGCACCTGTCGGCCGGGCAACGAGGGCGCTGCGTCGGGCACGCGAGGGTACGTCGGGCGTCGAGCGGCCGGTGACGTCGGTGTCCGAACTCGTGCGGCGCATCGACATGCTCTACGCGGCGTGCTTCGTGGTCCTCTCCTACATGGTCGGTCCGCGTGTCAGCGAGATCCTCCACCTTCATGCCGGCTGCGTGCGGCGGCTGGTCGGCGATGCGGCCGGCGCACCCGTGAGCGTGATCGTCGGCAGCATCTTCAAGCGCCAGCCCGGCTACGATGGCTGTCCCCATGAATGGGTCGCACCGCCCGTGGCCGTCCAGGCGATCTCGGTGCTCGAGGCGCTGTCCGAGCCGCATCGCGCCCTCACGGCTCGCCCGGAACTGTGGCTGCGCCGGCGCCGTGGCAACGGCGCGTGGGAGTGGCACGAGGTGCAGCCCGAACTGCTGGAGATCGCGTCGGCCCCGCGCGTCAGCCATCTGCTGCGGCGCTTCGGCGCCGCGCTCGGCCTGTCGCACCTCGACAAGCCCTGGAGGCTGACGACGCATCAGGGGCGCAAGACCTTCGCCAGGTTTGCCGCGCTGCGCGACCGCAGCTGCCTCTTCGCGCTGGCTCAGCATCTTGGCCACCGCGAGCGCGCGCAGACCGACCACGGTTACGTCGGCAGCGACTATCGGCTCAACCAGGAGATCGACGCCGAGATCCTCAACCAGTCCGTCGCCGCGTGGGAGCACATGCTGGCGGCGCCCGGGCTCGGCGGGCGCGCGGGCGCCGAGATCGTCGCCAAGCGCCCGCGCTTTCGGGGCAGCCGCATGAAGCAGGACCTCAGGAGCTACGCCCGCTTGCTCGTCGACGCCGGCTTGGTGCTCGGCGTGTGCGACTGGGGCTACTGCGTCTACCGCGAGGAACACAGCGCCTGCCTCGGCAACGCGACCGGGCCCAATCCAGCCCGGCGCGAGCCCTCGACCTGCGCGCGCTGCCAGAACTTCGTCGTCTCGGCGCAGCACCGGCCGTACTGGCTCGAACAGGTGCGACGCAGCGAGAGGCTTCTCAACGAACCCGCCCTGCCGCTGCAGACGTTGCGCATCGTCCGCGCGCGCATGAACGAGGCCCGTGGCCTGCTGCGCGCGCTCGGCTCGGACACAGCCGAGGAGACTGATCATGCCTAGGAAGACGCCCGTCAGCTCCGCAGAACCGCCTGCTGCCCAGCGCCTGCATGACGCCCTGGCGGAGATGGTTCGCCAGCACGGCGCCGGCCTGTCGCCGCGCGAGCTGACCGCCAAGGCGCTTTGTGAGTCGGCCGGCATCTCGCGCAACGCGCTTTACCGGTACCACCGCGACGTGCTGCTGGCGCTGCACGACGCCCAGAGCCGCCACCGCGATCGGCCCGAGGCTGCGAAGCGCGTCGCCGCCCAGTTGCGCCGGGAGAATCGCGAACTGCGCGAACACCTCGCCAAGCTGGCCGCGCTGGTCGACCACTACTTCGCGGCTTGGCAAGAGACGCGGCTGCAGCTCGAGCGGCGCGATCGGGAGTTGGCCGACCTGCGCCGGATCCACAGGCCCCAGGTGATCCCATTGCAGCGCTCACCCGGGAACCGGAGTTGACCTTGACACGGGGACAAGGTCTACGCTGCAAGCAATGGGGCAGTGGTGTCCCGTATGGAGGTCTGCGATGAACTGCGACCTCGGATCGAACCTCGTGCTCGCGCGAGGACTGTTGCGGCTCTTCAAGCTGGCCGTGATCGATGGGCACCGTGGCGTAGCCGACCAACTGCTGTGTGCCCTGGAACGACTCGCCCGAAGCGATCCGGGATGCGAACCGATTCTCGATCATGCCTACCTGTGGAGCGTCGGTGGGCACGCCGGCGCAGCGCGTCTGCGCACGCCAGGGCCCGGGCCGCAGTGATCGATGCCGCTGCGACGCCATCGGCTACGCCAGCGACACGCACCGATCCGCATCGCACCCGTCCGCCCTCAGCGCGTCGATGTCGATCACGGCGTCCGCCATCGCCGTCAGCTCGGGGGTCTGCGAGATGAAGAACTCGCGCTCGTAGCCGCCCAGGCGCAGCACTTCCCGCTTCATCGCCATGAACATGCGTTTGCGCTGCGGATCCAGTGCGCCGTCTGCTTCGTCGGTGAACAGCGTCGTGTAGCGGCGCCCGGTGTTGCGGGCAAGGTACAACGCGATCGCCCGGGTCAGGCACAGCTCCACCAAGGTCCGCTCGCCGCCGCTCATCATGCTGACGCTCTTGCTGTCGCCGGTGTCGCCGTCGTGCACGACGATGTCGAAGCCCTCCTTCTGCTCGCCCTTGGACGTTTCCAGCAAGGTGTGGATGGACACCGTGAAGCGCGGTCCGTAGCAGGCCAGCAGCAGGTCGTTCCCCAGTGCCGACAGCGCAGGCCCCGCGTCGTCGATCGCCAGCGCGATCAGCCCGTCGTTGCTCATGCAGCGCGCGAAGAGGCTCCAGTTGCCCAGTTCATCCTCGACGCGGGCGCAATGCGCGCGCAGGCGTTCGCGACGTTCATCCAGCACGCCCTCTTGCTTGGCGACCTCGTCGAGCGTCTGCGCCTCGCGCACCGCCGTGAGCATCGACTGCTCGGCTGCGGCGAGCGCTTCCCGCGCGGCGCCCAGTGCCCGCGCAGCCTGCGCGACCTGCTGCTCGTCGAAGGCGGGAGGCAGCGACCCGAGCGCTTGATCCAGGCGCGCCAGCGCCGCGCCGGAGTGCGTGGTCTGAAGATCCCGTTGTTGCCCGATCGCCGCCCGCGCTGCGGCGATCTGTTGGCGCTCCGCGCGCTCGTCGGCGGTCTCGGCGGCGGCACCGTCACCCACCTCGGGCCCCAGCGCCTGCAGCTCCCGCTCGACCTCGACCAAGGTCGCCTGCGCCTGCGCGCACGCCTGGGCCTTCGAGCACATCACGGACAAGCGGTTCACCCGCTCGCGTGCGACGGTCTCGTGGAACTCGGCCTGCGCCAGGGCCTGCGGCGCGCCGGCCAGTGCCTCGTAGCGCTGGCGTGCGTCGGTGAGCTCCCGTTTCGCCTCGGACTTCTCGCCGGCCAGCCGAGCGACCTGCGCCTGGGCGTTCGGGATCAGCGCCTGCGCCTCGCGCGCATCACCCAGCAGCTTGCAACGCCCCTGCAGGTCCGTGCCGGCGCAAGGCACCTCGCCGGTCAATCCGAACCGGCGCGCCAGTTCCTCGGCCTTCAGCACGGCCCGACCCGCGTCCCGTTCGATGCCGGCGACGCGCTGCTCTGCAAGACGTACCGCCCCCTGGCACTGCGTCAGCTGATGAACCTGCTCGCGGCACGCCTGCGTGCGTGCACTGCGCTGCGTCTGCACGCGTTGCGCCAGCGGCAGGCGCCTTTCGGCGTGCCGCACCGCGCCGGCCTCGGCAAGCACCACCAGGCATCGCTGCCGGGACTGGCCCAAGGCCCGCCGCCGCTGTCGTTCCTGCTGCAATCGGCTGGCGACCCGCTGATCGAGGCGTTCCAGCCGCTGCTGCTCGGCCTGTTCCTGAGCATCGAGCGCGCGCAGCGCCTGAGTCGCGCTTGCCAGCGCGGCTTGCCGTTCGGCCACGAGCTGTGCCCGCCGGGCATCGGTAGCCTGCGACTGCTCGCGTTCGACCACCACGCGGGCGTGCCGCGCCTGGGCGGCCTCCAGGGCGGCCTGTGCCGCCGTCTTCGCGCGCTCGGCCGCCGACACACGATCGTCGGCGCCGTCGAGTTTTCGGCGCACCGCGTCGAGGCGCTGATCCTCCGCGTCGAGCCCGGCCAGTTCCTGACGCTGGGTTGCCAGTCCCGCTTTCAGCAGGCGGACGATTTCTGCGGCCTTCTGGCCCAGTTCCTGGATCTCCTCCTGCCCGAGCAGGTCGGCCAGCAGCGTCTTGATTTCAGCGTTGCGATAGGTGCTGAGCTGCCGTTTGCCTTGTGCGGCGAACACCGAGGTGAAGAACGTCTCGGCACTGCCGCAGAGGCTCTCGACGCAGCGCGTGTACGTCTCCACCCGGCCGTCGGACTGCATACCGTCATCGAGTTGCACCGGCCGCCAGCATCCGGCATCGTCGAGCGTGTGCAGGAACGCCTCGGTGCGGCGGCGGCCGTTGAGGCGGATGACGATCTGCGACCGATAGCATCGGCCCTCGTGCGCCCAGGTCAGGTCCTTCACGCTCTCGGGCAGGTAGACGTGGTCGTAGTAGGAGAAGCCGCCCGCACCGGCCAACGCGACCCGGCTTGGCAGTCCCATGAAGGGCGTGAGGCAGTCCATGATCGTCGACTTGCCGCTGCCGTTGGCGCCGACGATGGCGATCAGGTTGGCGCCGTCCGCCAGGCGCTCGAGGTCGAGGGTGATTTCGTCGCGGCCCAGGCCGTCGCGGATGCCGCGGAAGCCTTTGAGGGTGAGTCGGAGCGGCTGCATGGGATGCCTCGGAGTTGATCTCCGATCAGGCTCTCATGGCCGACGGCGCCTTCAACGGTTGTCAGGGACGACCGTTCACGAGCTTTGCCGCAGGTGGCGATGCTCCGCGACGTTCCTTGTTCAAGTCCCGCTGAGCTCAGCCGGCGCAGCACGACAGTTGCTTCACGTCCTTGGTGAAGGTCTGCGCCGCGAGCTTCAGGGCTTCGACCATCGTCAGGTACGGGAACAACTGGTTGGCGAGGTCGTGCACGCTCATGCCGGCACGGATGGCAATGGCGGCGGTCTGGATGACCTCGCCGGCTTCGGCGGCGACCGCCTGCACGCCCAGCAGCCGGCCGGTGCCCGCTTCGGCCACGAGCTTGATGAAGCCGCGCGTGTCGAAGTTGACCAGCGCGCGCGGCACGTTGTCGAGCGTCAACGTGCGGCTGTCGGTCTCGATCCGCCCCTGGTGCGCTTCGGCCTCGCTGAGACCAACCGTCGCGATCTGCGGATCGGTGAACACGACAGCCGGCATCGCGCGCAGGTCCAGTGCTGCATTGCCGCCAGCCATGTTGATCGCCGCCCGCGTGCCTGCGGCGGCCGCGACGTACACGAACTGGGGCTGATCGGTGCAGTCGCCTGCGGCATAGATGTTCGGTGCGCTGGTGCGCATGTGGCCGTCGACCACGATGGCGCCCCGACCGTCCACCTTCACGCCGGCGCCTTCGAGGTTGAGCGCGCCCGTGTTCGGCGTGCGTCCCGTGGCCACCAGCAGCCGGTCGGCGCGCAGTACCCCGTGGTTCGTCATCACCACGAATTCGCCGCCAGCATGAGCGACGCGGCTGGCTTGCGTCTGCTCGAGCACCTCGATGCCTTCCTCGCGGAACGCGGCGGTGAGTACCTCGCCGATGGCTGGGTCCTCGCGGAAGAACAGCTTGTTGCGCGCGAGGATCGTGACCTGGCTGCCCAGGCGCGCGAAGGCCTGAGCGAGTTCCACTGCGACGACGGACGAACCGATCACAACCAGCCGCGGCGACGTCTCGCTGCTGGCCAGCGCCTCGGTCGAGGTCCAGAACGGCGTGTCTGCGAGGCCAGGGATCGCCGGCACCGCCGCGCTGGCACCGGTAGCCACCAGACAGCGGTCGAACGGCACGACCCGCTCGCCGCCGTCGCGTAGGGTCACCGTCAACGAGTGGGCATCCGTGAAGCGCGCCGTGCCGTGCACGACCGTGATGGCCGGTGTGCCCTGCAGGATGCTCTCGTACTTACCGTGGCGCAGTTCGTCCACCCGCGCCTGCTGCTGCGCGAGCAGCCGGTCGCGCAGGATGATCGGCTCGGCAGCGGAGACGCCAGCGTCGAACGGGCTGCGTCGCCGCAGGTGCGCGACGTGCGCGGCGCGGATCAAGATCTTGGACGGCACGCAGCCGACGTTGACGCAGGTGCCGCCGATCGTGCCGCGTTCGATGAGCGTGACCCGCGCACCGCGTTCGACCGCCTTGAGCGCCGCGGCCATTGCGGCGCCGCCGCTGCCGATGACGGCAACGTGCGACGCATCGCCGCCGCTGCGCTCCTTCTGGCCACTGCCAAGCCAACTGCGTGCCCTATCGAGGAATCCGTCGCGCGACGGACCGGAGGCAGCCTCGGGCACGCGAGCGCGATATCCGGCGGCGGCCACGGCCGACACGAGCTCCGCCACGGGTGTGTCAGTCGCAAGGGTGAGGCGCGCCGTTCCGTTGGGGTAGGACACTTGCGCCGAACGCACACCAGGCACCTTCTCCAGGGCCTGGCGAACGTGCGCGGCGCACGACTCGCAGGTCATGCCGCTGATCGCGAGTTCGGTCATCGGAATGCCTTTCTGGTGGAGTCGCAGCGTGAAGGCTTCAGGCGTGCTTGGGCGGGACTGCGCAGCCATCCGGACCGCAGCGCCGGTTCGCCGGCGAGACGAAGTCCCACACCGACACCGCGACCATCGTCGCGAGGCCCACGTAGAGAAGCTTCTCGGCCACGGTGAAGCTGGCGACCAGCACGATGGCGGGGCCGACCATGCCCAGCACGCTGCGGTGCCACTGGCGGTGGTTGAACCAGCCCAGCGCGTTGGCCAGCAGCGCCAGCGCCGCGAACAGCGGCAGCAGCACGGTGACGAACACGGCCTCGAACTGGCTCAAGAAGCCGAGCCCGAGTGCTGCGCCAAGGCTGGCCAGGGCCGGGAAGCAAGCCCCGCAACCCATCGCCGAGACGATGCTGCCCAGCGCTCCGGCCTTGTCCGCGACCCGCGTCATGACGCTCATATTGTCCTCCTCGATCGCTGCGGCTTCAGCGCTTGACGGTGGACGGATAGCCCGCGTTCTCGGTCGCCGCGGTCAGCTTCTGCACGTTGGCCTTGGCATCGTCGAAGGTCACGATGGCCTGGCGCTTCTCGTAGCTCACGTCGACCTTGCTCACGCCGTCGACCTTCGAGATCGCCTTCTTCACCGTGATCGGACACGCCGCGCAGGTCATGCCCGGCACGTCCAGCGTCACGGTCTGCGGCGCTGCCTGGACACCGGCCGCGCCGGACATGGCGAGGGCCGCGATCAAGATCAGCTTCTTCATGGAGCACTCCTGGTCAGTAGAACAGCGGAAGGACATAGGGGAAGGCCAGCGCGATCAGCACCAGCACGGCCACGAACCAGAAGACGGCCTTGTAGGTGGACCGCACCTGGGGGATCGCGCACACCTCGCCCGGCTTGCACTGCTGCACCGGTCGATAGATGCGACGCCACGCGAAATACATGGCGACAAGCGCAGCGCCGATGAAGAACGGGCGATAGGGCTCCAGCGCCGTTAGGTTGCCGATCCACGCGCCGCTGAAGCCCAGGGCCACCAGCACGAGCGGGCCCAGGCAGCAGGTTGACGCGAGGAACGCGGCCAGTCCGCCGGCGAAGAGCGCACCACGCCCGGTCTGCGATTCCGTCATGCACTTTCCTCGGTGTGTCGGGGACACGATGGCGTAAGCTTATTTCCGTACTCATGTACGGAGTCAAGCGGGATGGACAGCGATCAGCAGGGACTGACGATCGGGGCCGTCGCCAAGGCGGCCGGGGTCAACGTGGAGACCGTGCGCTTCTACCAGCGCCGCGCGCTGCTACCCGAGCCGGACAAGCCCTACGGCCGCATTCGGCGCTATGAGGCGAAGGACGTGGCGCGGGTGCGGTTCGTGAAGGCCGCACAGCGCCTTGGCTTCAGCCTCGACGAGGTTGCGGGCTTGCTGAAACTGGACGACGGCACGCACTGTGACGAGGCGAGACAGCTCGCCGAAGCAAAGCTCGGCGATGTGCGCAAGAAGCTGAAAGACCTGCGCCGGATCGAGTCGGCGCTGGCCGTCCTCGTCCGCGACTGCTGCTCGATGCGGGGCAAGTTGTCGTGCCCGTTGATAACCACCCTGCAGAGGCAGTGAAACAAGTGAAACGCCGCGTGTTGGACGATTGTTGACGCAGCGAATTCAACATAAGGGGTGCAGGTTGTCCATCACGGTGGTCTTGCCGCGCCCATTGACGCCCGAGATGGCCACCAGCGCGGCGCTGGGGGCCAGGCGCTCGAAGTCCAGCTCCAGCACGTCCCGCCCCATGCCGTCGCGGATGCCGCGAAAGCCCTTGAGCATCAGCGAATGGACTCTCATGCGTGTGCTCCCGATGAAACCTCGAGGCAGTCTCCTGCCAGTTCCAACTGCTTCAAGTTGCTCGCCACTTCGCCTGCGGGTCGCTGCGCATCGACCTCTGCCGCCGCCTCCTGCTCGGCCAAGGCAGCGTCCACGATCTGCTGCGGCTCGTGCGCCGCGAGCTCGTCGAGACACGCCCACAGCGATTCGGGTCGCGCGCCGACCACGCCAGCCCAGGCCGCCACCTTGTCCCGCATCGCACCGGCGTGGCCGATGCCGCCGGAACGCACGCGCACCACCGGCACGATGCGCCCTTCGAACTGCACGCCCGCCGCGCCGGCCAGCATTTCACGCATTGCGGCACGGTCGACGTCGTTGCGCTCCTCTTCGGGCACGCTCCAGCGCAGGCGCACCCAAGCCCCCTCGAAGGGCTGCGCCGCGAGCGCGGCGCGCAGCGCGGCAAGGTCGGGCTTGCCGTTGAAGCTGATATCGACCGTGCGCCGCGCCGGTGTCGCTTCCAGGTGGCATGCGGCGGAGTCGGGGCCGACCTGCCAGAGCAGGAAGCCCTTGTCGCCAGCCTCGCCGTGGTGGAACCTGCCAATCGACCCGGCATACGCAATGCAGCGCCGGCCGATGCCATCTGCGCGCTCCCAGCACTGGTGGCGGTGAATGTGCCCCAGCAGCACCGCCTGCGCGCCGGCGTCGAACAGGCTGCCGGTGGTGAACTCATGGTCGAAGCCGGCCATCGGCACGCCGTGCTCGGTGATGCAGCCGAACACCGTGCCGTGAGACACCAGTAAGGTCGGCACGCCAAGCTCGCGCGCCATCGCGTGGCTCGGTGCGAGACCACGCAGCAGCGCCGCGACATGCTCGCCGGTCGCGCCGGCGGCGTCGGCGGCTCCGAGCGCGGCGGCGACCGCCGCACGGTTGACCGAAGGCAGGCACGAAATGAGCGCCACCAGCCCCTCCGGCAGCGCGTCGAAGCACCACCCCGGTGACACGACGCAGTCGCCCGCGGTGGTCAGGCCCAACTGCCCGATCCGATCAGCCACGTGCACGGCATGGCGCCCACCCAGTTCGCGGAACACGGACAAGGTGCCGGGCGGTTCGTGCGACCAGGTGCCTTGGAGCATCAGCACGGGACAGTGATCCGCCAGCCGTCGAACACGCGACACGAGCGCCACCGCCGACGGTGAGTGCAGGTCGAGCGCGTGGTCGGTGCTGTCGCCGGAGATCACCGCCACGTCGACGCCAAGCTCCACCGCGCGCTCGATCGCGGCGCCAAAGCACCGGTCGGCCTCGGCCAGGTTGCGCGGCCCGTAGTGCAGGTCGGAGAAGTGCGCCACCCGCAGCGCCGAGTGCGGAGTCATGACGCCTCCCGCAGCGCAGCGGCGACCTTGTCGGCGTAGCCCGGCGCGTCGTTGCGGTGGCGGTCCAGTTCGTCCCAGGCCCGTCGCCGTCCCTGCGGGTTGAGTTTCCAGCCCGGCCCCCAGCGCCGCGCCGCGTAGGCCTCGAAGTCGGCGGCGGAGACACCGTGCCCGCTGGCCAGGGCCAACACCTTGTCCAGCGTCGGCTCGCCGCGAGACGGAGCCACTTCGGCGTCTGCGACCTCGGTGGCCGCCATGGCGGGTGTGGTGGACTCGCCTTCCAGCACGCCGCAGGCTGCATGGGCCTGCACGACCACGGCTTCGTCGTCCTCGCGGTCGCGCAGCAGCGCACTCACGTCCACCGGCGCCTCGAGATCGATGATCCACTGCGGCACCCGCACCGCCCGGCCCTGCTCGTCGATGTGGCTGACCTCCATCAGCCGCTTGGACAGGAAGAACGGCGTGCGCTGCCGATCAAGAAATCCCGAGATGCGCCCGCCGCGCAGGAAGGCGACGGTCTCGAACTTCTGGATCGCCGCGTTCATCGCGTAAAAGCTGGTGGTGTGCAGTTCGAACGCGCTCAGCGAGCGGATGCCCGGTACGAAGAACAGGAAGCGGCCCGTCAGGTTGCATTCGCGCTGCTGGTATTCGTGGCAAGCCTCGGGCTCGCACACACCGCCATTGGCCTCGCGCATCACCGTCTTGCGCCCGCCGAACAGACGCACCGCGCGCCGCCCCTGGGCGTCCACCGGAACGGGCGCGTGGCACATGCAGTGCCGCACGCGGCCACCCGGCGCGTACTCCGACCAGTAGCGCTTGTCGTGCGTTCCCCAGGCCGCCAGTTCGTGCGGCATCACGGTCTGCCAGTGGTCGGACGGGAACACCACCGGGAAGCGGTACAGGTGGAGCCCCTCGCCGCGGTCCTCGCCGTAGGCCTCGATCAGCTCGCCCGCCAGCGCCGGGTTGCCGAAGTCCTGCGCGCGCACGGTGAACCAGGGCACATTGCGCGGCACCAGCGGGTTCTTCAGCTGCGGCAGGGCCTCGGCGAGCGCCTGCTCGATGCGGTCGAATGAGTGGCCGTCGCGCAGTCCGCGCTCGTAGATTTCGCAGGCGCGCGGCTCGCCCGCGGCGCGCTTGGTCAGCACCTTGATGCCGGCGCGGATCTTCCCGGCGGTGGGGATGCGTGCGGGCGCCTGTCCGAGCAAGGTGGTCGGGGTCGAGGCGCCGCCGTGCAAGGTGACGGTGGGCAGTGCGGATGCGGCGGTCATGGCTGCGCTCCTTGGCGAGGCGTGCACCGGGACATCCCGGCGAGTTCATGCTCGCGCGGGAATCCGCCGCTTCAAGTGCGCTTGTTCAGCCGCGCCGCCCTCACGTGCGCCGCGGTGCGGCCGGCGGCAGCGTCGGCATCGGCTCGTCGGTGGCCCACACCCAGCCACCGCCCGCCGCACGCAGCGTAGCGGCCTTGGCCTCACGCTCGCGTGGGGTCATGAAGGGGCTGAGGACATGCAGCGGCAACGGCAAGGCGCCCGTGTCCAGCAGCAGCGCGTTGGCAAACGCGGCTGCGCAGCGGGCGTCGTAACGCAGCGGCTTGACGAAGTACCGCCCCGCATCGACGAGCGCCTGCAGCAGCGGCAGTTCATGCACGCCGTCGACCGGGATCCACTGATCGTTGGCGAGCAGCAAGGTCGCGGTGTCGATCTCGTAGGTGTGCTCGCGCCGCGCGCGGATCAAGGCCGTGATCACCGCGCGCACACGCTGGCCATGATCGGCGTCACGGGCCTCGAGCACTGCCGCATAGGTCCTCGCGATCCGTTCCCAGGTCTTGGCCGACGCCAGCAGCGGCGCGTCGGGCATGTGTTTCAGCCAGATCCGGTAGCCGCCCGGGCAGGCCTCGGCTGCCTTGAACTCGGCCAGCGCCACCGCCAGCGGCGCCACGCCATCGTGCGGCCGCAACACCCCCAGGCGTTCTCGGCGGCGCCGCGCTGCTTCCGCATGTGTCGCTTCGTTGAACTGCTCGGGCACGTACAGGCGCTCGCCGAGGGCGACGCCCTTCGCCCTCACCTGCTCGGCGGCGCGCTGCAGGTACTTGTGCAGCACGCCCTGCGATCGTTTGCCGGCCATCGCCGGCGACCAGCGGTTGAAGCCCGCGCGCTCGAACAGGAAGTGCGTCAATGCGCGCAGGCTCATGCGCCGCCGCGGAGCCTCGACCTCGCCGGGATCATCGTCGGTCCGCCCGCCCGGCGCGCGGCCGCCGGCCTGACGACTCCATGCGAAGTCGACGCGCAACTCCACCGCCTCCCCGGACTCGAGCACCGCGTCGCCCACAAGTTCGCCGAGTCCGGACTGCTGCGGCGAGGGCTCGAACGACGGGCAGGTTGGATGGTGCTGGCTGCCCGTGTCGGGCATGCGCTTGGCCAGGTAGCGGCGGTGAAAGGCGACGTACATCTCGACGCCGCCGGGCACGCACAGGCAGCGCGGTCGCTCGGGGGTTTCGTGTACACCGGCCAATGCGTCCTGAAGTGCGGGATCGTCCGGTTCAAGGAGGCGGCCGCGGATCGACAGTCGCTGTGTGTCCATGACGATCCATGGTTGCCGCTCTAGTTCGCACGACGCCACCCGAATTCGTCACCAACTCCGGGGCGTTTCGCCTCGGGGCCTCGCACTGGTGCTTGCATGTACTGCTGCACTGGGCCCACGAGGCTCACCACCACAGCGGCTCGTTCCACCTTGGCGAGCCCGACGCGTCATCGCCGCACGTGATGGCACCTAAGACGCATCGTCGACCTTGCCGTCGTGACAAGGTCAAGTGGCGATGTACCGGGTTGCACCATTGGGCCGGCGACAAAGATCCGTGCCGGGCAATCAGTTGCCTTGCTCGGCGCTCTTGGTGAGGCGCGGCAGTCGGCGTCGGCAGCTTGCCTGCACGCACTTGCGAACGGCATCGATGTCCAGGCCTTCTTTCTTCAGCCTCTCCAGCAAGCGGGGCGTCAGCGTCCTTTCGCTCAGCAGGCAGGAAAGCAGACGGCACCAGCGATCTTCGTCGCCGCCGCCCGGCGGCTGATGGGGGTTGTCGCCTCCGCGCCAGACCGCGGCCGTCGCCAGATGTTCGCGCGTGAACGGCGCCCCGCGCAAAGTCACCCCCTGGGCCAGGTAGCGCGCCTGGTAGATGCCGGCAGTCATGGCCTTGGTCGTCACCTCGAAGACACCCGGTTCGACCTCCGCAGTCACCAGACTCACCGCAGAGCCGCCGGGCCGGGTCAACTCGACGCGAACCGAGCCCCGCTTCGCCACGGGCAGGTCGTACTCGGTGAGCACCGCGCGCAACGCGAGATCGGCACCAGGTTCGTAGCCGCTTTGCTCCAAGCTCGCGATCATCTTCAAATTGGAGCGGGACTGCGCGACGAAGCTGTAGCGCGCGCCATGCGTGGCGACGCGCTGGAAGTTCACATCCTTGCGCTCTCGCAACTGCGCCACCAGCTTCTTGAAGTCTGGACCACCAACTTCTAGGATGGCGTGCCACAGGCCGGCGTGCTGGCCGGTGCCGATCGCCACCGGCAGGTTGAAGCGGAAGTACCGCGTCTGCGTCCCGACCTCGAACGAGACGCCGAGTCCCGGAGCACCCGCCGGGGTGATGACGGTCCCGTCGGGCGCCTCGAGGGCGAAGTCGACCACGTTGTAGTCGGTCATCAGCAAAGGCGTGCAATCGATGTCCGCTTCATTGACCCGGAACGGAATCCGCACCTTCATGCCGGGCGCGATGTAGCCCGACGGGTCCACGATGATGTTGGTGTTGGTCACGCCGGCGAGGATCTGCAGGAAGTACTTGCTGAGCCGGAAGTAGTCGTCGATCGATGCGCTGAGCAGCCCGGTCAGCAGCAGGTAGCCCCCGGTAGAGTTGGCCAGGGCATCGAGCGCGGCCGTGTTGACCTGCTGCTCGTTGCCCAGGCCGATGGCGAACGTGCGGTCGTCGATGGAACCGGTCACGTCCGAGATCCACAACGGGTCGTTTTCCAGGCCATCGGTGAGGACGATGAGCGCCTTGTGCTGGTAGTCCGCTGGCGGCAGGGCGTTGAGTACCTGGCGCGCGCGGTCCACCCCATCGCCGACCGATGTGTTGCCGGCGGGGTTCGGCGCATGGGCGTTGACGGCGGCCACGGCCGCCACCCGCCCCGGATCGAAGATGTTGTTCGAGCCGATCGGCGTCACCGCCAGGCCCGGAAAGGTAGCGTCGTTGACGGCGTACGAGTTGTGGTCGAAGCGGATCAGGCCGACGCCGTTGTCCTGCTGGATCAGCTCCATGAATTTGCGCGCGGCATCCTGCAGCACCTCGATGCGCGTCGCGCCGGTTGTACCGGCGGCAAACGACATGCTCCACGACTGGTCGAGTGCCATCATCACGGCGACCTTGGGCCGCACGATGGCGTTGGCCCGAAGCACGAAGGCGAACGTCTTGCCGTTCTCGGGGCACTCGAATGTCACTGCACCGTCGGGCACCGCTACGTTTGCGGCGCCCGCGCTGTAGGCGATCCAGATGCGCGCTTCGACGAAGGCGTTCGCACCGTGGTGCACGGTGATCGATCCGGCGGCCGGCTGCAGAACGGAGAACGGCGCCGACGGGCCCATGCCCGCCTTCACGCGCACCGTGACGTCGCCGCACCCGTAGATGCGGAAGACGGCGGCGCGTACCGTCGTCTCGCCGGAGGGCACGTCGTTGAAGTTGATGACCGCAGGGGTGCCGGCATTCAGGACCTCGACGATCGGAACGGCGGACTGGTTGGTGTCGTAGCACGGCGGAAAGACGATGGAAGGATGCTTGTAGTCCTTCGGAACCTGCTCGTTCTCCGGAGCCGCCCAAGGCCGCGTATTGGTGCCGCCCGACCACGGCTCGATGTCGCCGTTGAGTCCCGCATCCGCGCTCTCCGAGCCGTACACCATCGCCGGGTCGAGGCGCTCCGGGTGCAGCGGATCGGTCTGCCAGCGCGCGAACAGGCGATCAACGTTCGAGTGCAGCAGGAACACGAAGGGATCGCGGAACGAGGTGTGCTGGCTGCCCATGTTGACGAAGCCATGAGAGCGGTTGTGAGCCCTCTCCAGTCCGTCGACCGGGCTGCGCATCGAGGCATAGTCGGCGCGGCCGACGATCGCGGCGTCGTTCATCGGCGACTCGGCGCTGCTGCCCATGCCCGCAACGATGCGCGTGACCTCTCGCGGAGGATCTGCAGGGTTGTTGTTGACCGCGTCGAATGGATCGGTGCTGCGATAGTTCGCCGCTCCGGGCACGTAGTAGCCGGCCGACAGCCAGGGCTCGCCGATGGCGCCGTTCTTGTCGCCCATGAAGTCAGCGGTGAACAGGTCCAGGTTGCCCGTCATGCCACCGCCAAGGTTGGCGTTGGGGATGCTTCGGGGATCCTGCGTCCAGTCCCAATAGTGCAGTGACAGCTGCGGGTTGATCTGCCGCAGCATGGCCTCTATGCGATTCACGATCTCGCGATGCCAGGGCAGAAACTCAGGTCCACCGTGCACGTGCGTGGCCTGGTGGATCTCGTCTTGCTTGAACCACCAGGTGACGCCCCCAGGCGGAGAGTCAGTCCGGGCGCCTGGGAAGCGGCGTTGATTCAACTCGATCAGTGCGTCACGGAGCATCGCTCGCTCCGCGGGATCAACCGAGGCGATGTTGCGGCGGATGCCGTCTCCAAGTGCCATGAGAGTCTCCCTGACCCACTGAGGGCCCTGGCCTCAGCGTCGCACGTGCCGGGCAAGTGCGTGGGCGCATGGCCATGCGTAGAGCCCGCGGCCCCGAGCCGCAAAGTGCTGCTGGGAATCGGCGCGCCCGAATACCTCAATCGATCGCTCGAGTGAGGCGCTGGTCACAAGGTAGGCGGCGGTGTGAGGGGCAACAATCCCTATCTCCTCGACCCGTCCCCAGTCTTGTCTACTGCAGCTGATGCAGCCGCTTGCCAGGAGATGGTTGTCGGCACATCCAGACCAAGTTCTGGAGTGCCGAGTTCGCCGGGTTGGCGTCGCTGGGCACACTGTGCGCGCTCGTCGTCGGCGGCCCTGGCGTAGGTCGTCGGCCAACACCGCCACCACCCCTAAGACAACGCCGATCTTCATCGGTTTGGGGAGGCGGCACGCCGCACCGCCGTCTAAAGTGAGTTGAGACCGGCGGCTCACGCGACCCCGTGCGAGCCGAAGTTGTGGAGACAACCCATGCGCTACGAGATCAGGGGCAAGGTCATCGACTCCTTCACCGGCGACCCGATCGGCGGCGTGCGCGTCGAGGCCTGGGATAAGGACTTCTTCTTCACGGACGATCACCTCGGTTCGGCCAGCACGCGAAGCGACGGTTCGTTCACGATAACCTTCGACGAGGCCGCGTTTCGCGATGTCTTCCTCGACCGATGGCCGGACCTGTACTTCAAGGTCTGGTGCCGAAACGAACTGCTCGCCTCGACCGAGGACTCGGTGCTTTGGAACGTGCGCCAGCCGCAGATCGGCGTCGAGATCAAGGCGCAGCATCCGAAGCCGCCGGTGTGCGACGAGCGGCACATCTACCTGAAGATCGAGCGCATCGACCCGTACAGCCCCGTTAAGCCGCAGGACAAGGTGGTGCCGCCGGTGCAGTACGGACGCGACTGCATGCGCAACCACGGCCACGAGAACGCGCTGATCCCGCAGGCCGAGATCGACGCGCGCTCGCTCACGGCGGTCGTCTATCGGGAGTACCTCGACTCCGGCTACCTGATCCCGAAGCCCGACAAGCTGATCGCCGCCGACATCAACGAGCCCGCTTACGACCATCGCGTGCCGGGCACGGTGATCTATACGCGGCCGTGCCAGCGGCTGAAGATCCACGTCTGGAATACCGACGACGTGTCCCACTCGCTGCATGCGCACGGCGTGCGCTACGGCATCGACTCCGACGGCTCATGGCCGTTCGGCACAGAGGCCGCGCACCACGGCGGGCGCTCCGATGCGATCTGCCCCGGCGAGACCTGGACCTACACCTTCGACGTGCCCGACAACGCGCTCGGCGCCTGGCCGTTCCACGACCATACGCACCACACCGACATGAAGATCGAGCAGGGGCTGTTCGGCGGCATCGTCGTGCTCGGCCCCTGCGACCGCCCGCCGCGGCGCTTCCGCTTCCCGTGGCGGCTGCTGCGGCCGATCTACCTCGACGTCGAGCGGCTCGAGAAGCTGCCGCTGTTGCGCGGCAAACCGCTGCCCGAGCAGTTCGAGTTCGACGAAGAGACGATCCTCGCGCTGGCGCCGACCATCCACCTGCGTCGGCTGAAGGCCGAGACGCGACAGTTGCTGAAGCAGCATCTCGAATTCCTCGAGGAGTTCGCGGTCAGGGAGTTGGCGCTGCCGCGCCGCTTCGTCGATACCGACCACGTGCCGGTGTTTTTCCACCTGATGAGCAACCCCGCCAGCAAGCCGGTGTTCGACACCGGGGACATCGAAGAACTCGGCGGCGAGGCGGAGTTGGTGTTCGACACCGCCGGCGACTTCGAGTACTTCTGCAGTATCCACCCGGAGATGACCGGCGTGGTGCACGTCGTGCCCGGCGGCCCCGACCCCGTGACGGTGACGATCGTCGGCGGCCCGCCGATGGCCTTCAGCCCCGCCGAAGTGACAGTCGGCGTCGGCGGAACAGTGCGCTGGATCAACGACAGCATCTTCCACCACACCGTCACGTCCAAGCAGGGCGCGACGATGCCCACGCACTGCATCAACGGCCGCGGCTTCGTCGGCAACACGCCGACCATCGTCGGCCGCAGCGGCCAGCGCATCCGCTGGTACGTGTTCAACCTCGACACCAGCGAGACCTGGCACAACTTCCATCCGCACGCGATGCGCTGGAAGTTCGGCGGCGAGTCGGTCGACATCCGCAGCATGGGGCCTGCCGAATCGTTCGTCGTCGAGGCCGAGATCCCGCCGGTGCTGCTGCTCACCGCGGACGAAGAGAAGGCGCAGGACCCGGCGCACCGCCCGCCCGGCGCGACGCTACGCCGCTTGAAGGGCGACTTCGTCTTCCATTGCCATGTCCATCACCACATGGCCAACGGCATGGTCGGTTTGGTGCGCGCGCGGCAGAGCATCTGGCTCACCGACGAGATGGCGCACGAGATCAGCCACCGCACCGGCCTGCCGCTCGACGACGGCAGCAACGCCTGCCCGGACGTCGATCCGCATCCCTGCCACGGCCACGGCGGCGGGCGTTGGGAAGAGGTGGTCGGCGCGCCCGAGGTCGCGTTCATGCACTCGGTGCTGCTGCCCAACACGCAGCGCGTGCTGTACTGGGGGTACACGCGCGCCGACCAATCGCGCGTGTGGGACTACTCAACGCCGGCCGGCAGCTACCTGCTGCCGGCGAACCAGCCTGCGGACTCGCCGGGCCTGAATCCAAGCACGTCGGACATGTGGTCGGCGGAGCACACGGTGCTCGACACCGCCGCCGGCACGGTGCTGATCCACGGCGGATTTTCGCCCGACAAGGCGTTCAACTTCGACCCGGCGGGGTTGACCTGGACACGCGTCGGCGACACCGCCGAGAACCGCTTCTATTCGACTACCCTGACGCTCGCCGACAGCACCGCGGTCACGCTGTACGGTCCGAGCGCGAAGAATTTCGAGCGCTACACGCATGGCGTTGGGTGGGCCGCGCCGGTGGGCTTCGCGGCGTCGATGAACCACCACCAGTTCTATCCGTGGACCTATCTGCTGCCCGACGGGCGTTTGTTCATCGCCGGACCGCACGACCCGACGCACCGGGTCGATCTGGCAGCGCCGCTGGCGCCGGAGGCATTCGCGACGATTGCCGGCAACCGAAGCACCGGCGGCGAGAAAGGCACGTCGGTGCTGTTCATCCTGCGGCCGCCGGACTACAAACCGGTGGTTTGCATCGCCGGCGGCAACCCGGCGCCGGCGCAGAGCACCGCGGAGACGATCGACCTCTCGGCCGCGGCGCCGGCGTGGACCGCGTTGCCGAACCTGAACGTGCCGCGCGCCGAGCAGTTCACGGCGACGCTGCTGCCCGATGGCCGCGTCTTCATCGCCGGCGGGGTCAGCGGCGGCCCCGACGGGGGGGGGTGCGAGATCTTCGATCCGCGCAACCCGGGCGACGGCTGGGTGATCGGCCCGCCGATGAAATACGTGCGCGCCTACCACTCGTCGTTCATCCTGCTCGCCGACGGCAGCATCCTCGCCGGCGGCGACCCGCAGTCCGGCGGTGCACCGACGCCGCACGAGCGCTTCTTCCCGGGCTACTTCGACCTGCCGCGTCCAGTCATTGCCAACGCGCCCGCGACGATCAACTACGGCGCAGCCTTCGACATCGACACGCCCAACGCCGCCGACATCACCGAGGTCGTGCTGCTGCGCTCGGGCGCGGTGACGCACGGCTTCAACATGTCGCAGCGCGGGCTCGAGGTCGTCGTCAGCGCTGTCGCGGCGGACGCGCTGACGGTGGACATGCCGGCGAACGCGAACCTCGCGCCGCCCGGCTGGTACCTGCTGTTCATCCTCAACGCCAGCCGCGTGCCGTCGCTCGGGCGCTGGGTCAGGGTGACGGCGTGAGTGCGGTGAGGCCGGCGCGGTGTCGGTGCCGGCCGTACCTTATCGCCACGCGGATGTCGGCCCGCTCGTGGCCACACCGTGGTCAGAAGCCCGGAGGTCGTCAGCCAGGATAGCTGGCAAACGTCGTAGCCTGCCCGGCGAGATCGATCAGGAGTACCTGATAAGTCTGGGACCGGCCCGGCACCGCCATGCCGGGCGCTGACGCGGGCATACCAGGCACCGACAGCCCCAAGGCCTTCGGCCGGGTTGCCAGCAGTCGCTCTATCTCTGCGGCTGGCACATGTCCTTCGATCACGTAGCCATCGGCGAGCGCCGTATGGCAGCTGCCAAAGCGGTCGGGCATGCCCAGGCGCCGGCGTTCGACCGACGCGTTGTGCACGTCCAGCACGGCCACCTTGAATCCGGCCTCGCGAAGGTGTCCAACCCAGACCGCGCAACAGCTGCAGGTGCGGCTCTTGAACACCTGTACCTCGGGCTTCGGGGTCGCCGCCCGCGCCAAGCCTGGCAGCGACATGCCAATTGCTACCAACCTCTCTAGAAGTGCTCTGCGTCTCATGGCACCGTCCTCACGCGGCCGCCGAAGGGCCCAAGGCTTCCTGCGCAGAAGGGACCCGCGCAGAACGCGATTCCCTCCTGAGCTGCCATTGCTTGACCAGCGCGTAGAGCGCCGGGATCACCCCGAGCGTCAGTACGGTCGATGAGATCATGCCGCCGACCATCGGCGCGGCGATGCGGCTCATGACCTCCGAGCCGGTGCCGGTGCCCCACATGATCGGCAGCAGGCCGGCCATGATGGCCACCACCGTCATCATCTTCGGCCGCACGCGCTCAACCGCCCCCACCATCACCGCGCCGTACAGGTCGGCCGGGCCAGGCAAACGCCCTTCGGCACGGCAGCGCTCCCGCGCCTCGGCCCAGGCGTGGTCGAGGTAGATCAACATCACGACGCCGGTTTCCGCGGCGACCCCCGCCAACGCGATGAAGCCGACGGCAACGGCCACCGACAAGTTGTAGCCCAGCCACCACATCAGCCACACGCCACCGACCAGGGCGAAGGGCACCGACAGCATCACGATCAACGTCTCCGTCAACCGCTTGAAGTTCAGGTAGAGCAGCAGGAAGATCGTCAGCAAGGTCACCGGGATGACGACCTTCATCTTTTCGATGGCACGCTCCATGTACTCGAACTGGCCGCTCCAGGTGATGTAGTAGCCCGGCGGGAACTTCACCTGATCGGCCACCGCCTTGCGGGCGTCCGCGACGTACGAACCGATGTCGCGGTCACGAATATCCACGAAGATGTACGCGGACAGCAACGCGTTCTCGGTGCGGATGCCCGGCGTGCCGCGCGCCACGCTGACTCTGGCGACCTGCCCCAGCGGCACCATCGCACCGCCCATCGTGGGCACCAGCACCTCGCGCTCGATCTGTTCCGGGTGGGTGCGCAGCTCGCGCGGGTATCGCACCGTCACGCCGAAGCGTTCACGCCCCTCGACCGTCGTCGTGACCATTTCGCCACCGAGCGCGGTCCCGATGATGTCCTGCAGTTCACCGACCGACAGGCCATAGCGCGCCAAAGCCTCGCGATTGGGTTCGATGTTCAGGTAGCTGCCCCCCGTCAGGCGCTCCGCGAAGGCCGAAGTCGTGCCGGGCACCGCCTTGACCACCGCTTCGATCTCCTTGGCGAGTTTCTCCATCTCGCCGAGATCCTTGCCGAAGACCTTGATGCCGATCGGCGTGCGAATGCCGGTGGAGAGCATGTCGATGCGTGCCTTGATCGGCATCGTCCAGGCATTCGACACGCCCGGGAACTGCAGCGCCTTGTCCATCTCGGCGATCAGCTTGCCGGTGGTCATATCCGGCCGCCACTCGTCCTGCGGCTTCAGATTGATCACGGTCTCGAACATCTCGATGGGCGCGGGGTCGGTCGCGGTATTCGCACGGCCCGCCTTGCCATAGACCGAACTGACCTCCGGGAAGCTCTTGATGATCTTGTCCTGGGTCTGCAACACCTCGGCTGCCTTGGTGATCGACATGCCAGGCAGCGAGGCCGGCATGTACAGCAGCGTGCCTTCGTTGAGCGTCGGCATGAACTCGCTGCCGAGCTTGGAGGCAGGGAAGTAGGTCAATGCCATGGCGATGACGGCCAGCGCGATGGTCAACTTCTTCCAGCGCATCACGCCGGCGATGATCGGGCGGTAGACCCAGATCATGAAGCGGTTCAGCGGGTTCTTCGCTTCCGGGATGATCTTGCCGCGGATGAACAGCATCATCAGCACGGGCACCAGCGTCACCGACAACAGAGCCGCACCGGCCATCGAGAACGTCTTGGTGTAGGCCAGCGGCGCGAAGAGACGCCCTTCCTGCGACTCGAGCGTGAAGACCGGCAGGAACGACACGGTGATGATCAGCAGCGAGAAGAACAACGCCGGTCCGACCTCCTTGCAGGCGTCGAGCATGGCGTCGGCACGCTGCTTGACGGTGTGGACGGCCGGCAGCCGCTCGAGGTGCTTGTGCGCGTTCTCGATCATCACGATGGCCGCGTCGACCATCGCCCCGATGGCGATCGCGATGCCGCCCAGGCTCATCAAGTTGGAGTTCATGCCCAGCAACTTCATGGCGATGAACGAGATGAGCACACCCACCGGCAGCATCAGGATGGCGACCAGCGCCGAGCGCACGTGCATCAGGAACACGACGCAGACCACGGCGACGATCAGGCTTTCCTCGATCAGCGTGCGCTTGAGCGTGTCGATGGCCCGATGGATCAGGTCCGACCGGTCGTAGACGGCCTGGATCGACACGCCATCCGGCAGGCCCGCAGAGATCTCCGTCACCTTGGCCTTCAGGTTGTGGATCACCTCCAGCGCGTTCTGCCCGAAGCGTGACATCGCGATGCCGGAGACGACCTCGCCTTCGCCGTTCAGCTCCGACAGCCCGCGCCGCTCGTCGGGCGCCATCTCGACGCGCGCCACGTCGCGGATCAGCACCGGCGTGCCGCCCTCGCTCTTGAGCACCAGGGTCTCGATGTCGCTCTTGCCGCGCAGATAGCCCTTGCCACGGACCATGAACTCCGTCTCGGCCATTTCGACCACGCGGCCGCCCACGTCGCGGTTGGAGTCGCGGATGACCTGAGACACCTTCATCAGCGGGATGCCGTAGCTGCGCAGCTTGAGCGGATCGACCGTGACCTGGTAGGTCTGCACGAAGCCGCCGAGCGACGCCACCTCGGCGACGCCAGGCGCCTTGGTGAGCTGGTAACGCACGTACCAGTCCTGGATGGTGCGCAGTTCGGCGAGCGTGCGGTCCTTGGCCAGCAGCACGTACTGGTACACCCAGCCGACGCCGGTTGCATCGGGCCCGAGCGAAGGCGACACACCCTTGGGCAGTCGTCCGGACGCGAAGTTCAGGTACTCCAGCACCCGGCTGCGTGCCCAGTAGATGTCGGTCCCGTCCTCGAAGATGACGTAGACGAACGAGGCCCCGAAGAACGAAAAGCCGCGCACCACCTTCGACTTCGGCACCGCCAGCATCGCGGTGGTCAGCGGGTAGGTCACCTGGTCTTCGACCACCTGCGGCGCCTGGCCGGGGTACTCGGTGTAGACGATGACCTGCACGTCGGACAGGTCGGGCAAGGCGTCCAGCGGCGTCTTCAGAACGGCCAGGACACCACCGATGACGATGAACAATGTCGCGAGCAGGACCAGGAAGGGATTCCTTCCGGACCACTGGATGATCTTGGACAGCATGGCGCCCTCTGCTCAGTGGCCGGAAAGAGTGGATTTGCCCGCACTTGCCGCCGGTGCGGCCGGCTTGGCCTGCGGCGCCACTTTGGGGACTGCTCCGGTCGGGGCGATGGACGTCACGACGAAGTCACCCGGCTGCCGTTCGACGAACTCGAATCGCACGGCCTGACCGGGCTTGAGTCGACTCAGCAGCGACGCGTTGGCGGCCTTGAACTCCATCGTCATGGCCGGCCACTTCAGCGTGGCGACCGGTCCGTGGTTGAGGCTCAGCGTGCCGTTCGTGGTGTCGACACTGTCGACCGTGCCTTCGGCCTTGTGGCCGACCGCCGCCGGCGGCACCGGTATTTCCGGCTTCGCAGGCGTCCCTGGCGCTGCGCCCCCGGCCGCCGGGCTGCCGTGCCCTGCGTGCCCACCGAGGCCACCCACCGCGGCCTTGAGGTTGCTCTCGGCGTCGATCAGGAAGTTCGCGGCCACGACGACCTGCTCGCCGTCACGCACGCCATTCAGCACCTCGACGTAGTTCTCCGCCCGCGCGCCGAGTTCGACCTCGCGCGGCTCGAAGCGCCCTTCCCCCACCTGGACCAGAACGATGCGCCGCGTGCCGGAATCGATCACGGCGGAGTCCGGCACCGCCAGCACCGGCGATTTGCCGCCGACACCCAGTTCCACCTGGGCAAACATCGCCGGCTTGAGACGCTGGCCGGGATTGGCCAGTTCGACCCGCACCGGAATGCTGCGCGTCTCGGCCTTCAGCGTGGGGTAGACGTACGTGACGCGTCCTTCGAAACCTTCGGTCGGATACGCCGTGGTCATGACGCGCGCCTTGGCACCGGTCTTGATGAGGGCGATGTCCCGCTCGGCCACATCGGCGATCACCCAGACTGCCGACAGATCGGTCACCTGGTACAGCAACTCGCCCGGCATGAAGCGCATGCCCTGCAGAGCCTTCTTCTCGGAGACGATGCCCGTCACCGGCGACGGGAACGAGATCGTCCGCTGCGGCTGGCCGGACTTCATCAGGGCCGCCACCTGCGGCGCTGACAGATCCCAGTTGCGTAGGCGTGCGAGGCTCGAATCGGCCAGCTGGCGCATGCCCGCCTGCGCCTCCGAGCCGGCCTCCTTCATCGCCTCGAGCCCTTGCAGGGCGATCGCGTACTCGCGCTGCGCCGAAACCAGTTCAGGGCTGTACGCCTCGAACAGCGGCTGGCCCTTGGCCACCGGCTGGCCGGTCGCACTGACGTGCAGCCGCTCGACGTAGCCTTCGAACTTCGCGGTCACCGCAAAGGTCCGGCGCTCGTCCGGCTCGATGCGACCTGCCGCCCGGATCGTCTTGCCGAGCAAGCGCATGCCGGCCGGCTCGGTGCGCACACCCAGCTTCTGGATCTTCTCGGTACTGATGCGCACCTGGCCCGCAGCCCCTGGGCCGGCGTTGGGTGTTGCTTCGTCCTCGCCCTCGTAGACCGGGATGTAGTCCATGCCCATCGGGTCCTTCTTCGGCACCGGTGAGGTGTCGGCCAGCCCCATGGGATTGCGGTAGTACAGCAGCTTGCGCGGCTTCGGCGCTGTGGCGGAGGGCGACTCCTGGCTGGCCTCGGCGGACGAAGGCACGGCGCTGCGCGACTGCGAGCCCAGCCAGTAGCTGCCAGCACCGACGGTGCCGATCAGGGTGATCATGAGTACGGCCGAGGCGGTCTTCACAGGTCTTCTCCCACAATGCGTTCGATCTCGGCCAGGCGCATCTGCGCCTCGACCTGCGTCTTCAGGATGTCCAGGCGGGCCTTGCGAATCTGGCGCTGCGCCTCGAGCAACATCGCGAACTCGGCCTTGCCGGTCTCGTAGGCAGCCAGCGCCGACTGGAGGCCGAGTTCCGACTGCGGCAGCAGCTGGGTCTTCAGCAGCGTCTCGTTGCGCCGTGCGGCCTCGAACCCAGCCAGGTTCACCGCCAGGTCACCCACCAGTTGCTGCTGCAGTGCTTCGGCTCTCGACCGCGACGCGGCGACCATCGCCTCGGCTTCCCGCTCCTGACCACGGCGGGCTTCCTGCTGCAGCGGGATGTTCATCTCGAGCATCACGCCCCAGGTGGTGATGCGCGAGCCCATCTGCGACGGCGACACGCCGACCGTGAGGTCGGGATAGCGATTACGCTGGGTGAGGTCACGACTCTTCTGTGCGAGGGCCACGCGGGCCAGCTCGGCCTGGATCTGCGGATTGCCCGACCGCGCCCGCTCTGCCAACGACGAGGCATCGGCGGTGTTCAGCGTCGGTACCGCGCGCAGTTCCTGGGCGTCGGCCAGTGGTGCGCCGCTTTCGCGAGCCAGCAGCGCATTCAGGCGGGCGCGAATCTGGCGCTTCTCGCTGTCGATCATGATCAGCTCCGAGCGCATTGCCGTCTGCTCCAGCTGCGCGCGGATCGCGTCCGCCTGGGCGGCCAGTCCGCCCGCATAGCGCGCCTGCGCGACCTGCTCGAGGCGGGTCATCAGTCCAAGCACCTCCTTCGTCAGCCGCTCGTTGCCTGCAGCACGGTAGTGCTCCGCATAGGCCGCCTTGATTCGAGCCGTCAGCTCAGCCCAGGTCGCACTCGCGCGGGCCTCTGCCTGCCGCACATCTGCGGCGGCGGCGTCCCGCTTGAGCTCCCGCTTGCCCCAGAGGGGCAGTGTCTGCATCAAGGTGTACTTGGTTTCGCCGACCTTCCACGGCAGCAGGCTGGGCGAAGCGTCGTTGCCGTAGTTGTTGATGTTCATGAGTTCCACGCGCAGCACCGGATCGGGAAGCGCCCCTGCCGGTCCCACACGCTGCGCGGCGGCCTCTGCCTCCTCGTGCATGGCCCGGATCTCCGGGCTCTGGGCACGGGCGTAGGCCAGCAACCCCGGGAGGTCGCGCCCTAACGGCGCCTCCTGAGCGACGGCGGCAACGGGCCCGGCAGCACCGAGAACCAGCCCCACCACCAGCGGGCCGGCCCAGCGCGGCACGCCTGGCCATGCGGTATTCGCTTGACCCCGTACGGTCGTCATTTCGTCTTCTCCTTGGGTGCCGCTCGGAGAGCCGGACACATGGACGATCCGGGGTTCCGATCACGGCGGCGATACGGTCAGTCTTCCGAGGCGCCGCCGTTGAAGACGGCCTGCGAAAGAGCGCGAGATGCACACAGGCAGCGCGGCCAGGCAGGCCGGCTGCTTGCGCGTGACCCCTATAGCGCCAAGCGCAAGAAGGCGATTGGAATCGACAGGGGCCTTGCGCCATCCCGGCGCAGTGCCCCCACATCTGCCGACACGTCGACGGACGCCGGCACGATCAAGGCCGCCACCATCGGGGGCGGCAGGACATGGAACTGGTAGTTGTCGAGAACGGACTTCTGCGGCGGGATCGTCACGCCGGCCCGCTCGCAGAAACTCTCGCAGTTCGACTTCGGCGAAGAGTCACCCGAGTCATGCCGGGACTGATCCGGCACCGCGACCGAGTGATGCTCGCACCCCGCGGGCGCCGCCGCAAAGTCGGCGGCCTGCACTTCGGCTTTCCCGTGGAACGTGTCACCGCCCCCGGCGAACTGCTGGGCGGCCAGGCAAGCATTGGCGACACCCAGTCCGAGACCGAACAGCCACACCAACAGGACCCGGAGGGCCCAACGGCGGAGCTGTTGAGGGCGGCGGAACATGAGCGGTCGAGTCCGGAAGTTCGATCAAGTATGCATCTTGCGACAGGGCGTCGGTTTGAGGATCGTCAAGGCGCGGGCCGGGCTGGCCCGCGCATCCGGGATCCGTGCGTTCATCGACTCCGACCTCACGCATACTGGACAAAACCGCGGTCAGTCAGAACCGATGGCGCTGGCGTCGATGGCCACCTCAGAAACCGTCTGGAGGATGTAGTCCGACTCGGCGCTCCCCCCGATGGCGCGCTGGTATCGCTGGAAGGCACCGAGTTCTCTCTTCGTGATCCTCACCGTTCGCTCAACGATTTGCTCGCCAAGGGCTTGGGCTCTGGCAGCCGCGGCGCGCGTGCTCTGGCCACGGTAGACGAGGTAGCGCGCATAGGGCCCGAGCACGAGTTGCTTCTCGATCCGAACATCGGACATCGATTCGGACGTATGGCACTGATCTGCTTGCCCCGAAACCACGCAGCGATACGTCGCCAGCGGCGAGTCCTTGGCGTGACCCTGCATCGGGAACAGCCCGAGGCCGGCGATCGTTGCCGCAAGAATCGAGTTCTTCAGCGCGAGCGCTGAGCGATTCAAAAAGGTGTTCATGGAGGCTCCTTACGGCGTTCTATGGCGTGCGCGACGGCGCGCACGAGGAACACTCTAGAAAGCCATCACCAACCGCCGACCGACGCCGCGATGACACTTTCGTCATCACACGCCAGCCGCAGAAACGCGATCCCCTCCCCGCCTTCCGACAGATCAACCGGATGGTCATCCCGGCGAGCGCGCAGGCTCGGCGGCCCCTTGCGGCCTCCGCAGGGGCGACGACAAGATGCGATCGATCAGGAGAACCTGGTAGGGCCTGGCTCGGCAAGCGCGCTCGTCATCGCACGCCAGCTTGCTTGGGTATGGCGTGCACCTGTTGCGTTGGGTGCACACCAGCCCTTGGCAAGCACGATCGCCGATCAGCCCAGCCGCAGAAAAACTGCAGCGTCCGAGGAGCAGCCCGCGGCTACAAGGAGCCGTGCTGGCGGGCGCTGCGGCGTCAGAACGTGTGCCCGAGGCCAAACAGCGTCACGGTGCTCCTGTCGGTCGCGAACTCCGCCAGGTTGCCTGACTTTCTCTCGTAGGCGGCGTAGATCTCCGTCCGCTTCGACAGCGCGTGGCGGGCGGTGACGCCAACTTTGCCGAGCGTGCGATCGCCTCCGGACCTGAGGTCGAAGGAAGCGCGGACAAAGGTTGCGAGCAGCGTCGTGGCTGTACCCAGCGGCACGGCCGCTCCAAGGGCATAGGCGGTCGAATCCTTCACCAGCGGACTGACGGCGAACCCGTTGCTGCCGCCGCTGACGAATCCGTATTCCTTGACCTGGTTGTAGCCCGCATAGAGCTTTGCGGCGCCAATGTCGTAGCGTCCGCCAAGGATCAGGCTCTTCCCGCCGGCACCTCCGCTCGCCGCTGCCTTTTCGGCCCGCTCGTATGACGCCGCTACCGCGAGCGGCCCACTCGAGTACACGACTTTGGCGCCGCCCGTGCGCGGAATCGAACCCTCGCCTGCTGCCACGAGGACACTCGCCGTGAAGCCGCCCAGGTTCGGAGTGAAGTATTGGACCGCGTTGTCGCGCCGGTCGCCGTAGGTGCCGAACATCTGATAGGCGTCGGTGGTCGTGTTCCCCGCCAGACCGAAACCAGCTCGCTGGATGCTCACGCCCTCACGTATGGACACTGCGGTCGCGTTCGAGCCAGGGTCGATGATCTGCATCATGTCGCGACTGATGCTGGTTTGGCGACCCATCCGGATCTCACCCCAGTCCTTCGATCCGAGCCCGACGTACGACTGCCTGCCGAATATGCGGCCATTCTGCTGAAGAGTTCCGGTGTCGACGGCGATCCCACTCTCCAGGACCGCGAAGGCGCGAAGGCCACCCCCCAGTTCCTCGGTGACACGCATGCCCCAACGACTGCCACGGTTGTTCTCGGGTGCACCGGAACTGGTGACGCGCCAGGAGGAGTCGCCGTTGTTCACGCGGGCGCCCTGCGATTGGTAGTTGACGCTGACGTCGAGAACACCGTAGAGCGCGACAGACAACTGTGCTGCCGCAGCATTGGAGAGCGCAGCAAAGGCCACCACGGAAACACTTGAACGGATCATGGGTTGACTCTCGAATGGAGGAGTTGGCTGGACGTGGGACCGAACCTCGGCTCGAATCCCCGGAGCCGCCGAACGCAGATTCAACCAGGCAGCCACAAGCAAGCCATACACCGGTCCTCTGTGGCGTAGGCAGAGCCGAATCAACGTCAGTGCGGTAGAGACATCGTAGGAATCGGGCCACTGTCCACGCAAGCCGCGCTTCGGAAGGTTTGGATCAGGTGCTAGTGCAACTTGCCAAGTTGCCGGAGAACCTGTCTCGATCGACCAACGTGCCCTCGCTTTGCGCTTGGCAACCTCGTCCAGTTGATGGCCGCTCATACTTCCGATCGATCAAGCCGGTGTCCGTTCCGGCGAGTGCGCGGACTCGGACCCCCTTGTAGCCACCGCAAAGCCGGCGAGAAGGTTCGAGCTGGACCCTAAAAGCTGTCGTGCACGGCCGCAGCGGCCACCGCTGCCCGGCCGATCGCAACGTCAATCTGGCACGGCGCTCCCGCGACGTCACCCGCAGCGTACACATTGTCTGCGCTCGTGAGTCCGGTCGGACCGACCGTGATTGCGCCGTGAACGTCGAGCCGAACTGCCAGTTGATTCGCCAGGTACGTTCGCGGCCGCGCGCCGAATGCTGCCAGCAGCAAGTCGAACTCATGGGTGCGACCATCGTCGCACGTCACGAGGATGGTGCTGTTGCGAGCCAACGCGACATGGGATGCGACGCCGGGCACACGCTCGAGTCCGGCATGGCATGAAGAGTATTCAGCCTTCCCGGCCGCGCAGTCGATCTCGATGAACCTCGCCTCCGCACACGCCCTCCGCAGATCGGCCGCGCCAGGCACGCCGAGGCGCGAACAGCCCAGCACTCCGACACGCTTGCCGAAGAGATCGCCGACTTCTTGCCAAGACCAAGTCCGCAGCAGGCCTGCCGACGCCACGTCGTCGATCCCGGGCAGGTTGATCGGCGGATCCGTGGCCCCGGTGCACAAGATGATGTTGCGCGCCAGGAGCGTTCCATGCCTTAGCCGGAGCAAGAGCCTGCCGTCCGGGCAACGTCGTATGTCTTCGACCGAATCGTAGGTGACGTGTCCGTCCGCTGCGCGCAGATGTCGTCGCATCCGCTCGAGCAGATGTCCTCCGACCACGCCATCGGGGTATCCGGCAACGTTGAGGGCACGCCCAATGCGCTGCGCCTGGCTGGCACCCGAATCCACCAAGCGCACGCTGCGACCATGCCGTCGGAGATGAATGGCTGCAGCCAAGCCGGCAGGTCCCCCACCAATCACCACCCCGTCGAAAGTGTCCCCGCCGATGACCGAAGCGCTGAGAAGGTCGATCGCCTCAATCATGCTGAATCGCGGTGGCCGGCGACGCCGGCCCGGCACAACCAGAAGGCAGATGCGCAGTGCGTGGAAGCGTCACGCAGCCGGTTCGTGACGCGGACACCACCTCGTCGCTCTCCGGCTCCGCAGGGTTCGGCGTCTGGACGAGTCCATCCGGGGTAGCCTCATCTTCTCGGGTTACTTCGCCGCCTCGATGGCGGTGACCACGATCGCGCCGTCTGCCTTCTCGGCGGTGAACATCACCTTGTCGCCAGCCTTGACCTTGTCCAGCAGCGCAGCTTCCTTGACCTGGAAGACCATGGTCATGCCGGGCATGTCCAGGTTCTTGATGTCGCCGTGCTTGAGGGTGATCTTCTTGGCTTCCTTGTCGATCTTGCGCACTTCGCCTTCGCTCATCGAGGCGGGCGTGGTGTCCATCTTCATGCCGGGCATGTTCATGCCGCCCATCTTGCTGTGATCCATTGCCTGGGCGTACGCGCTGATCGCGAACGGCGCCGAGGCGGCGAAGGCCAGAGAAACGAGGAGGGGTTTGAAAGTCTTCATGTGTTTCGATCCAAAAGGGGGGAAAGCATTTCTGCTCACGGTGCCGGCCGCCGACCAGTGCCAAGCGCCACCGCCATGCCGTGACGGCCGTCACTCAGTGTTTGTGGGCGCCATGGCCGCCAGACTTGGAGGCGCCAGCAGTCTGCGCGACCTTCACGAGGCCTTTCATGCCGGCGTCGTAGTGGCCGGGCTGCAGGCAGGCGAAGTGCACATTGCCTGCCTTGGTGAAGCGCCACACGACTTCTCCGGTCGCGCCAGGAGCCACGCTGACCATGTTGTCGTCGGCATGTTCCATGCCCGGCATCTTCAACATCATCGCGTAGTGCGCCCTCAACTCCTCAGGCGTGCCCAGTACCAGTTCGTGCTTGACCGCGCCGGAGTTCTTCACGGCCAGGCGAACCGTCTCGCCCTGTCGCACCGAGATCTCGCCCGGCGTGAAGCGCATGTTGTCGGTCATGTCGACTTCCACAGTGCGCGTGGCCTGCGCGGCATTGCCGGGTTCGCCCACGGGGTTGCTGCCGTGGCCGGGGCCTGCCATCACTGCGGACGCAGCGAGCACGACTGCCGACACGACGCTGGCCTTGCGAAATGTGTTCATGGGTGTTTCTCGATGGAGCTTGGGGGTGGGCCTGGTGTGCCGGGCTTCAGTTCCGATGCCCGTCGTTGAGCAGACCATCCAATCGAGCCACCTCGTTGCCGACCGCCGGGATCTTGCGTCCGTCGGCCAGTTCGAGAATCTCGCCTTGCTTCAGGTAGACGGCACGGCCGTAGCGATCCTCCTTGGCCATCTTGCCGTCCTTGAAAACGTACAGGGTCGAACCGTCCTTCAGAGCCAGCACCTGTTGCGTGGCCTGCGGCAGCGCGTCGCGCGCAAAGACGGGCACGGAGACACCGGCGGCCGCGAACGCGACGGCCAAGATAAACAGAGTGGCTTTCATGATCGAACCTTTCGTGATGCAGTAGAGGGATTCGCTCCCTCAACGTATGCCACTTGGCATGCCGTGCACTCTAGGGAGCCGCAACCGACGAACGGCCGACGAGCACATTACAGGTTCGTAAGCTTGTCTCGTGCCCTTGGCGGCGCAAGGATCCACGGAGTAGCTTTTCCAGCAAGGGTGTCGATCCCTGGCGATTGCGCCGCCAGCCCCTGGTCACGTGCGGATCTGCCAGTTTCTTCAAGCCTGAATGCGCAATCCCGATGCACGCTACGGACATCATCAATACACAAGCAAGAGATGCTGCCATCTTGGTCCGACGCGTGGCTTCTGGGTATGGGCGCTGCCTTCGTGCAGTTGGCAGCGGGCGAGTTTGCCGCGGCGGTCCATGGGACGCACACCTCGCCCCTGCGAGCCGTCGGCAAGTGGCTGATCGACGCACTGCCAACGCCCTTGATAGACGTAGGCATCGCACTCCTTCGTCGCGGCGACAAACCCGCGATCAGCGCAACACTGGTCTTGCTCGGCATCGGCCTTCCAGCGCTGATGTCGCTGGCGGGTACAACCGCACTCGTGGCAGCGATTCTTGTTCAGGGATCCATCGGGCTCTATGCGTTGTGGCGCCGCGTCGAACTTCCCCGCACGATCGCATTCCCTCTCGGATCGCTGGCAATTGGTGCCGGATTGCTGGGTGTCTGGCTCGGCGTTGTCGCTTCCCTGACTCTCGGACTCGTGCTGGCAGTCCTCGCGCTGGCGATCCGCCGGCTCCGGCGCCGGCATAGAACCAAAGAGCCCGCGATCCTTCCGATGTCTGTGCCACCGCCGCCCCGGTCGGCCGCCCCGCAAATCCAAGGGCTATCCGAGCTCTTTACCCCGGTCGACCGATTCTTCGTCACCGACGTGACGTTTCCGGCACCGACCGTGGACACGCAACGCTGGCAGCTCACGGTGCGGGGCCTTGTCGAGCAGCCGTTGTCCCTGACGTTCGCCGAACTGCTGGCAATGCCATCCGTTGAAGTGGACTCGGTCCTCATGTGCGTGCACAACCCGGTGGGCGGCCCCTTTGTCGGCAATGCACGATGGCAGGGGGTACGGTTGACCGACCTGCTCGACCGTGCCGGCGCGTCGCGGCGAGCGGATCACGTCCGCCTGCATGCCGTCGACGGATTCTCGGCCGGAGTGAACCTGTCACTGCTCGAGCAAGGCTTCGAGCCGCTGTTGGTCTACGCCATGAACGGCGCTCCGCTCACCCGCGAACACGGCGCCCCGGTTCGGATGCTTGTCCCGGGCATTCATGGATACGACGCAAACATCAAGTGGCTCGCCTCGATCGAGGTCACACGGTACAGCGAGGCCATCGACTACGCCGAGCGAAAGGGCTGGCCCCGGGTGCCATCGCGCATGGCACCGAACTCCAGGATCGACGTTCCATGCGTCTCGGCTCTGCTTGTGCCGGGCGGACAGATCGTGGCCGGCGTCGCCTGGAGCCCGCCGCATGGCGTCGTGAAAGTCGAGTTGCGTGTCGATGGCGGGGATTGGCAGGCCTGCTCGCTGGTGACCGCGCTTGGTCCCAACGCCTGGGTCCTCTGGGAAGCTCAGTGGGAAGCCACTCCCGGCCGCCATACGCTGGAGGTTCGGGCCTGGGGTCGAGACGGCGCGCAGAGCGAAGCGCCCGCCGCCCCGTATCCCGATGGAGCACGCGGCTACCAGTGCGTAGCGGTCGACGTCAGGTCGGGGTGCACTCCGCGGCCTCGCCAGCTGGGCTGGTGGCTCCTGGCGCAGGGACGCGAAAGATGGCGATTGGCCTGGTCCGGCGTGATCGCGTGGCGCCAGCACAGCCGCCAGTAGCGTTGCCCCGCCCCGCTCTTGAATCCCGCCCACAACAGGTCCCGTCACATGTCCATGTCGCTTGAACTCGGAGAGCGTCACATCCTGCAAATTTCCGAGGGCCCGATCGAGTACCGGGTCACGGGACGGGGCCCGACGGTCGTGTTCTTGCACGGCATCATTGCCAACGGCGATGTCTGGCGCGGCGTGGTGGCAGATCTCTCGCGCGATCACTGCTGCATCGTGCCGGACTGGCCGCTCGGCGCGCACCGGCTGACCATGAGGGCAGGCACAGACTTCTCGTTGCCTGGCATCGCCGCGATGGTCGACGAGTTTCTGGCCGCCGCGGGTCTCGACCAGGTGGTGCTGGTCGCCAACGACACCGGAGGTGCCGTGGCACAGTACGTTGTCGTCGACCGCCCCGCGCGGATCGCAGCACTCGTGCTGACGCCCTGCGACGCATTCGACAACTTCGTGCCCCTGCCGATCCGACACCTGCGCCTGTTCGGACGGACGTCGTGGGGGCTCTGGGCGCTGGCGCAGACCTTGCGCTGGCGCTGGGTGCAACGGCTGCCCATCGCCTTCGGCCGGCTGACCGAGCGGGCCATCCCTGCCGACATCATGCGGTCCTACACCGCCCCCCTGCGCGAACACGCGGGCACGCGCCGCGACTTCGCGGCGCTGGTCCGAAACATCCACCCGCGGTATACCTTGGCAATCGCCGAAAGACTGGCTGGCTTTGGGCGTCCCGTGTTGCTGGTCTGGGCGCGGGAACGGCGACGCTTCTTTCCGCTGGAGCACGCGCATCGACTCGCGGCCCTCTTTCCTGACGCCGCGGTGGAGATCATCGAGGACTCCGGGCCTTTCGTGACCGAGGATCAGCCACGGGCCGTGGCAACGGCGATCAGGCGGTTCATCGCCGATCGGGTCATGTGGACCGTCTCGCCCGCCCACCCAGTTCAGTTGGCAAAGCAAATCGAAAGCTGATCTCCGCGCCTGTACAACGACGACGGCGTGATGCCGAACGTGTCTCGGAACGATCGCGAGAGGTGGGCCGAATCGCTGAAGCCGACCGCGTGTGCCGCTTCGGTCCAGGACGCCCCCTGAAGCACCGACTCCACCGCGCGCCGCAGGCGCAACCACACCACATAACGGCGCAGCGGAACCCCGGTGTCCTCGGCGAAGCGGTGGCTGAGCCAACTGGTCGAGACGTTCAGTGCGCCCGCCAACGTTTGCAGACGCACCGGCCGATCAATCTGGGCGCTGAGCAGGGCCAGGGCTTGTGCGATGCGCGGGTCGCGGTCACGGGCGCCCGGATCGGCGCCGTCCAGCCCGAGCCACAACACGCAGGTCGAGTTCGCCACGTCGATCGACCCGCCGTCCGCCACCAGAGCCCTCAGGCTCTCCGCCACGACTGGTGGCGGTTCAAACGCTGCGCTGCCATCGCAAGAGTCGATACGAGTTTGAATGGACGCGAACTCGACGCATTCGGACTCCAGGTACAGCATCGCCACCGTCGACCCTGAGGCGTCAAACGCATGCGGTCGGTCCGGCGCGACAAAGAACCCATTCAGTTCCTCCCATTCGCGCTGCGGCCCGGTTTTCAATCGGAGCCGGCCGCCAAGTCCCCAGCAGACCTGTGCGGCGTGGTGACGGTGCATGCGCGCATCGAGGCCGGGGCCGACATACAACAAGCGATGCGGCCACAGGTACAGGCGCAACGGGACTGTTCCGACGTTCACGTGCTCTCCGGCACAACCTCGTTGATTGTCGATCGACGGACGGCGAGACGCCCCACGCGGTACGGATCAAGCACGGCGCCAAGCCTTCTCCAGCTCCACCGCGACGAACACGATGGCGGCCAGTCCGAAACAGAGGGCGAGTTCGCCGGCGGACAGCGGCTGCGTCCGGAAGACCGGCTGCAGCCACGGAACGTAGATGGTCGCAAGCTGCAGCGCGATCGTCAGCGCAACGGCGCCGAGCAGCGGCCGGTTGCTCGCCAGGCCGATCGTGAACAGCGAGTCGCGTTCGGAGCGGATCGCCAGCAGGTGCGCCATCTGGGCGAGCGTCAGCACCGTGAAGACAAGCGTCTGCCAGTGTGACTTCGGCCCCGTTCCATCCTCTTGCCCCAGCGCCCAGGCCTGCACGCCCAGGCACAGCCCACCGATCAGCAGGCCCACCCACAGCGCGTGCTGCCACAGGCCGTGCGCGAACACACTCTCCTTGGGCGGACGGGGCGGGCGCCGCATCACGCCGCGCTCGGCCGGCTAGGAAGCCAACGCGAGGCCCGGCAAGCCGTCGGTCACCAGGTTCACCCACAGGATGTGGATCGGCAGCAGCGGGATCGGCAGGCCCAGCAGCGGCGCGAGGAAGAGCACCCAGATCTCGCCGGAGTTGCCGGTCAGTGCATAGCGGATGAACTTGCGGATGTTGTCGAAGATGCGCCGGCCCTCGCGCACCGCGCCGACGATGGTCGCGAAGTTGTCGTCGAGCAGCACCAGGCTCGAGGCCTCGCGTGCGACGTCGGTGCCGCCCTTGCCCATCGCCACGCCGATGTCGGCCTGCTGCAGCGCCGGTGCGTCGTTGACGCCGTCGCCGGTCATCGCGACGAACAGGCCATGCGCCTGCAGGGCCTGCACGACACGGATCTTCTGCGCCGGGTCCATGCGGGCGTAGACCGACACCTTGGGCGCAGCGTCCCGCAACGCAGCATCATCGAGCTTCGCCAGCCCGGGGCCACTGAGGACGCTGTCGGCACCCTCCGTGGCGATGCCGAGGTCGCGTGCGATCGCCAGCGCGGTCGCCGGATGGTCGCCAGTGATCATCACCGGGCGGATACCAGCGGCCAGACATTCGGCCACCGCGGCGCGCGCCTCGGGCCGGGGTGGGTCGATCAGGCCCACCAGCCCGACCAGCGTCAGTCCCCGCTCGAACTGGTCGGCATCGACCGCGACCACGTCGGCGTGACCGTCGCGCTGCGCCACCGCAAGCACGCGCATGCCCTGCGCCGCCCAGTCCTGCGCGATCGCCGCCGGCTCGTCGCCGGCGCCGCCACAGCGCGGCAGCACCGCCTCCGGCGCGCCCTTCACGTAGGCGCGCCAGCCGCCGTCGTGCGCGTGCAGCGTCGTCATGCGCTTGCGGTCAGAATCGAACGGCCACTCGTGGCGGCGCGGCCGCTCACGCTGCAGCGCGGTGACGTCCAGGCCAGCGCCCTGCGCAGCCTGCAGCAGTGCCGTTTCGGTCGGGTCACCGATCCAGCCGTCGGCGCCCGCCACCGCGTCGTTGCACAGCACCAGCGCAGTCCAGAGCGCGTCGTCGGGAACGCCCCAGGCGCGGTGCTGGCGCAGCTGCATGCGGTTGAGCGTCAGCGTGCCGGTCTTGTCGGAGCAGATCACGCTGACCGAACCGAGTGTCTCGACGCTCGGCAGGCGCCGGACCAGCGCGTTCACGGCGACGAGCCGGCGTGCACCCAGCGCGAGCAGCACCGTGACCACCGCCGGCAGCGCCTCGGGGATCGCCGCCACCGCCAGGCTGACCGCCGTCAGCGCCATCAGCAGCAGGGGCTCGCCGCGCAACACGCCGATCGCGAACACCAGCGCGCAGATCGCGAGCACGACGATCGACAGCCGCTTGCCGAACGCGGCCAGGCGGCGCTGCAGCGGCGTCGCCCGGCTCTCGGTGGCACCGAGCAGCGTCGCAACGCGGCCGAGCTCGGTCTGCTCCCCCGTGCTCACCACCACCCCTGCCGCGCGGCCGTGCGTGACCAGGGTGCCCTTGAACGCCATGTTGACCCGGTCGCCGAGTGCCTCGGGCTCGGCGGAAAGGTGTCCGTGCGACTTCTCGACAGTGACCGACTCGCCGGTCAGCGCCGACTCGTCGATCCGCAGCCGCGCGACGTCGTGCAGCCGCAGGTCGGCCGGCACGAAGTTGCCGGCCTCGAGCAGCACGACATCGCCAGGCACGAGCTGCTCGGTCTCGATCACCCGCACCTGCCCGCCCTCGCGCCGCACCGTCGCGTGGGGGGCCGCCAGACGCTGCAGCGCCTGCAGGGCCTGGTCGGCGCGCCACTCCTGCCAGAAGCCGATCGCCGCGTTGAGCGCGACGATCAACAGGATGACCAGCGTGTCGGTCAGGTCGCCGATCACGCCCGACAGCAGCGCCGCGGCCAGCAGCACGAGGATCATGAAGTCGCTGAACTGGTCGAGCAGCCGTTTCCACGCCGGGCGCGGTGGCGGCTCGGGCAGTCGGTTCGGGCCGTGGCGCCGACGGCGCACGACGACCTCGTCGGCCGCGAGCCCGGCGTCGACCTCGACGCCGAGATGGCGTGCAACCTCGTCGGCCGGCAGCATGTGCGCCTCGAAGCGCACAGCGGGCGGCCCCGCCGGCGATGTGTCTTCGCCGTGCAGAGTCGTGCCGCGGAAGTCCGTCATGGGTGGTCCAGGGGCAGGCGCGGTTCTGCGCCGATCACAAGGCCTTGGAGATTTCCAGGAGTGGCCTGAGCCCCGCGCCGAAGCGGCCGATGGCTGCACGGTGCGTGCGCAGCTCACTGTACGGCAGGTAGCGGATGCCGAGTTCGGACACCCGCGAGAACGCCGGGCGCCGCAGTTGCTGGGCCACCTCGTCGCGACGGTCGTCGGGCGCGACCAGGAACATCGTGGTGCCTGCCGCTACCGCGCTGCCCAGCGCCAGGTCCAACATGCGTACGATGCCCGAGTAGATGGAGGTCGAGTGCTCGACCTCGAAGGCGGCTGCGACGCGCCGGTCCCCGGCCTCGAGCCAGACCACATCGATCAGGCGCACCGACTCCACGGCGCCATCGAGTTCGACGGGCAGGCGTTCCAGGCAGCCATCGCCGAGTCGCCCGTCCAGGTATTCGCGCGAACGATCATTCGCCGCAATCCACACCTGAAAACCCAGGCCCAGCCCGAGATCGCGCAGCCAGCCCTGTATCTCGGTGTGCGTGGTGTCGCTCTCGCGTTCGAGCGCCCACTGCCGGTGCTGCGCCGCCGTCTCCTCACGCACCCGCTCGAGATCGTCCTGCCAAGCCCGCGCCGCCAACGGATCGTGCTCCCGCGGCGGCGCGTCGTAGCGGCCGGCGCCGATGTCGAACAGCAGGCCAGCGACCGCACCAAGGTCGTTGGACAGGCGCGAGCGATGGTCGGCGTTCAGGCGCATGACTCCTTCGCGCATCGACAAGTAGTGGTCCCAACGCCCCAGCTTGACGTTGCTGCCGGTCAGCGCGTTGTAGCCTCGCACGATCGCGGTGTTGAACGGGACGACAAGCGTCGGGTGGATGAAGTAGAGGAGGTTGGCCACCGCCGGCCCCAGGCCCTTGACCTGCTGGCCGTCGAGCCGACGGATTGCATCGATCACTGCCTCCGCGGTGTCGCAGCAGTCGCACGCGTGCAGCAGCCGCCCGAAGGCGCGCTGGTTGTCCTCGTTCTCGTAGATGTCCGGGATGCGCAGCTTGGGCTTCCACAGGAAGGCGTGGTCCGCACCCTTGAAGATCTGCCGCTGCTCGGCGATCGACGACACGACGGTCTCCAGCGTCGAGCCCCGGTAAACGTTGCCGAAGCTTCCACCCTCGATCTCGCGCACGATCTGCCCGATGCCGCGCCGGATCGAGCGGAAGTTCTTCAGGCGCTCTTCCCACAGGAACCAGGTGCGGTACGTCGCATGGGGATCGGCCTTCCAACGGTCGATCAGGGCGTCCCGCTGCGCGGCAGGGGACATCGGCAAGACGGCTTGTTCCATGGCCGGCAAGCTTAGCGCCATCGCGCGTGGCGCCAGCGCGGCCGCGTGCGGCGCGAACAGGGCAAGTCGAACGCTTGCAGCGTCTGCCGGTCGATCCTGACGACATCGTCATCAATCGGTCAGGTTCCGGTCGGTCAAAGCCGCGTACCGTGATGTCCTTCCCTGAAGCAAGCCAGGGGACACGTCGCTGCCAATCCCGGGAAGCGCGCACTTTGAAGAAAGAGCATTGACATGAGGACTATCGCAGTCTTGCTGGCACTCGCCGGCCTGGCAGTCGGTTCGGCGTCGGCGGCAACCGCCGGAATGGAAGGTGCGGGCACCGGCGTCCCGCTGGTCGTCGCCAAGCGTCTTGGCGGGAACACGCCACCGACCGTCACTGCCGATGTGCGGCTGTCGGGCGTGCCGATGCGTCAAGCGACGGTCGGCTTGGGCACGCAGCGACTGGCTGCGGTGATGCCCGTGGTGTCGGTGCTGAATGTCTCGGGCGTGCCTTTGGCGTGTGCCAAGCGATTTTGACCGCTGGGCTGCCCGTCCGGGTCACGCGCCATCAGGCGGGTGACCTCGCGCCGGCCAGAGTCTCGATGATCGGGCAGGCCTGCATGGGTCCGGCCTGCCTGCAGCGATGCAGCAACTCGGACAGCGCACCGCGCATTCGATGCAGGTCCGCCAGCTTGTCCTCGATCTGGCCCAGCCGCGCCTGGGTGACCGACTGGATGGCCCGGCGATTGCGGCCGTCTTCCAAGTCCAGCAGGCTGCGCACCTCGTCGAGCGAAAAGCCCAGCGCTTGCGCACGCTTGATGAACGCGATGCGGTCGATCGCCGCAGCGGGATAGACGCGAAACCCGCCGTTTGCCGCCGGCACACGCAGCAGTCCGCGCGACTGGTAGTAGCGCACCGTCTCCACGCCCACGCCGGCCGCCTTGGCAAGGCGGCCGATGGTCAAGGGAGAGGGTGTCTCCAGTGACGGGGGGCCCGTGACCACCCTTTTTTTCATGGCGGAATGGTACGTCCGGATTCCGTAGTTGACCCCAGAGCCGGTTTGACGACGATCAACCTTTCCGATGCAATGACCGACGAAACTTTCAACGCGGATTCTGCGAATCTGCGCACGAAGCCAACTGGACATGACCCTGACCGCCAGCCGCCAGCACAAGCGCAGCATCGCCCTCACGATGCTGATCGTGTGGGTGTTCGCGCTGCTGTCGGGCGTGGCGAATGCATGTCTGACGGAACCGCGCGGCGAACTGGCGCATGCCAGCACGCAGGTTTTGCAGGCAGACCATCCGGCGCGAGCCGCTGGGCAACCCCACGCGGCAGATCAAGCGCAGCACGGCGAGCACCCCGACAAGGCACCGTGCCAGAAGTCCTGCGACGCGTCGTCGCAGACGCTGTTGAAGCAACTTCCCAAGTTCGACACGCCTGATCAGCAGGTCCTGGTTCCTGCGCCTCACAGGCAGGCCAGCGACCTGCACATGGCGCCGGCCGCCTTGGTCCGCGCCGCTCTTGCAGCGGTTCCACCGCCCTCACCCCCTCCGCGGGTGCAGTTCTCCCGGCTCGCGCTGTAGCGCGCGACCCCCGGGCCGCAGCGACGGACGCTCCATTGCGTCCCTTGCTGGCGGCCCGCCGCGCAGCCCCGACCTGTTGACTCCGTAGCCGACTACGGACCGCACAGTCGGACCGCAAGTAGCGGCATCGCTCCCTTGTCCGGCCACCGGGCCGACCAACCGCCGACCGATCGTCTCTCGCTTCCAGGAGGCTTCCATGTTCCGTTTCCGCACCCTCGCCGTTGTCGCGACTCTCACCGCTGTGTCCGCGGCTTCGTTCGCGCAGGACGACCAGCACGAGTCCCATCACCCTGCCGGGGCAGCTTCCGCAGCGATGCCTGCACCGGCCACGGGCAAGCCGGCGGGCATGCCCGACATGGCCATGATGGACAAGCACATGAAGGCCATGCAGGCGATGCACGAGAAGCTGGCCAACGCGAAGACTCCGGCAGAGCGCGAGGCCCTGATGGCCGAGCACATGAAGCTCATGCAGGAAGGCATGTCGATGATGGGAGGCATGGCGCCTGCGAAAGCACCCACCGCCGCCGCGCGCCAGCAGATGATGGAGAAGCGCATGGACATGATGCAGTCGATGATGCAGATGATGATGGACCGCAGGCCCATGTCCCCTGCCGCTCCGGCCAAGTGACTCTCGTACGCGCCTGAAAGCCCCGGTCGAACCCTTCGAATCGCCGGGCCGAACCGAGAGCCGCACAGGAGTCCTTCCATGAATCATGACCACGACGAGCCAACCCGCCGAGCGCGCGGTTTCTGGCGCAGCCGATATGCCATCGGACTGCTGGTGTTTGCCGCGATCGCCCTGTTCTTCCTGCTGACCGAACACCGCGCACACACCCTGGGCGCCTTGCCCTACCTGCTGCTGGCTGCGTCACCGTTTCTGCACATCTTCATGCACCGCGGCCACGGCCACGGTCACGGTGATGCACACGATGACAAGGGGCCTTCGGACGACCGCCCCGAAGGTCCGGAAGCGTCCGAAGGACGTTCCCGGAAGACGCACCACCACCACTGAGGGGATCTGCAGATGAGTCACGACCAACCTGGCTACGGACTATGGATGCTGGTCATCCTCAATTCGGCCATTTTCCTGATGTTCGCCTTCAGCTTCTTCAAGCCGCAGACCGGCCGAGACTGGCGCACCTTCGGGGCCTTCGCGGCCTTCGTGGTCGCGTTGTTCGTCGAGATGTACGGCTTCCCGCTGACGATCTACCTGATGTCGGGCTGGCTGCAGACGAAGTACCCCTCCCTGGACCTGATGTCGCACAACAGCGGACACCTGTGGTCGACGCTGCTGGGCGAGAAGGGCGATCCGCACTTCGGCGTGCTGCACATCGCCAGCTACGTCTTCCTCGGGCTCGGCTTCTACCTGCTGTCCGCGGCCTGGAACGTGCTGTATCACGCCCAGCGCGCCAATCGGCTGGCGACGACCGGGCCCTATGCGCGCATTCGCCACCCGCAGTACGTCGCCTTCGTGATGATCCTGCTGGGCTTCCTGCTCCAGTGGCCCACGCTGCTGACGCTGGTGATGTTCCCGATCCTGGTGGCCATGTACGGGCGTCTTGCCGTCACGGAAGAACGCGAGATGCGCGAGCGCTTCGGCGCCGAGTTCGACGCCTACGCCGCGCGCACGCCGCGCTTCGTCCCTGCGCTGGGCGGCCGCGCCTCGGCTGCCTGAGGCGAGCTCTCGCGTGCAACAGACAACCGGAGCTGCACCGTGGTCCACAACGTAGTACAGCGTTTTGGGAGACTATCGTGACGAATTCCGTCCTCCCTGCCGGTTCGCCTGACGATGCGGACCGTCGGCTCTGGCTCGGCGCGGCAACGGCCGCCGGCGGTGCGGGATTGGTCGCCACCGCGGCGCCCTTCGTGGCCTCGCTCGCGCCCAGCGAGAAGGCGCGTGCACTGGGCGCACCGGTCGACGTCGACCTGGCCAGCCTGCGCCCCGGCGAACTGCGCACGGTGGAGTGGCGCGGCAAGCCGGTGTTCGTGCTGCGCCGCACGCCCGAGATGATCGACGCGCTGGCGCGGCACGACGCCCTGCTCGCCGATCCGCAGTCGCGCCGGTCAGAGCAGCCCGAGTCTGCACGTAACGCCCTGCGCTCGAGCCGATCCGAATTGGCTGTGATCGAGGCGGTGTGCACCCACCTGGGCTGCGTCCCCAGCTTCCGACCCACGCCCGGCAGCCCAGACATCGGCGCGCAGTGGCCCGGCGGCTTCTACTGCCCCTGCCACGGGTCGAAATTCGACCTCGCCGGCCGCGTGTTCAAGAACGTGCCGGCCCCGACCAACCTGACGGTGCCGCCGCACCGTTTCCTCTCCGAGGCCACGCTGCTGATCGGCGCGGATCCGAGCGCCTGAAGGCCCGCCATGACCAAGAAGCAAAAGAAGCAAGACAAGCACGACAAGGTCGGCTCCGGCGCGGACAGCGCAGGCGGAGCGGCCGCACCGAGGTCGGACGGCGCAACGCCCTCGGACCGATCCTTGTCGAGGGAGGAGTACGAGGCGCAACTGCACGTGCTGCAGGTCGAGTTGGTCAAGCTGCAACGCCACTTCATCCGCTGCCAGGACCGGATCCTTGTGGTGTTCGAAGGCCGCGACGCCGCCGGCAAGGACGGCAGCATCAAGCGCATCGTCGAGTACCTCAGTCCGCGCGAGACCCGCGTGGTGGCACTGGGAAAGCCTTCAGACCGCGAACGCAGCGGCTGGTACTTCCAGCGCTATGTGCCGCACCTGCCCGTGGCCGAGGAACTCGTGCTGTTCAACCGCAGTTGGTACAACCGAGCCGGCGTCGAGCACGTCATGGGCTTCTGCACCAAGGAGCAGCATGCAGAGTTCATGCAGTCCGTGCCGAAGTTCGAGGAGATGCTGGTCGGATCGGGCATCAAGTTGCTGAAGTACTACCTCGACGTCAGCAAGGAAGAACAGGTCAAGCGCCTCGAGGAACGCCGCCGCGACCCGCTCAAGCAGTGGAAGTCGAGCCCGATCGACGCGGTGGCCGTCAAGCATTGGAAGGCGTACTCCGCCGCACGCGACGCCATGCTGATGCGCACGCACACGGCGACAGCGCCGTGGCGGATCGTGCGCGCGGACAACAAGCGTCTGGCTCGTCTCAACCTGATGCGCGACATCCTGTCGCGGCTCCACTACGCCGGCCGGAAGGACAAGCTCGTGCGCCCCGACCCCGACATCGTGTTCGAGTTCTCTCCCGATTGCCTCGAGGCCGGACGCCTGGCCCGCTGACATCCCATCCAAAGGATTCCCCCAATGAAGACAAGCACCGTAGAAGTCGGCGAACTGGTCTCGAGCCTGAGCGCCGCCGGCGTACAGCGCCAGATCGCGGCGTTGCCAGGCGTTCACCACGTCGACGTCAACTACGTCGCCGGCAGCGCCACCGTGCACTACGACGAGACGAAGACCTCGCTGGAGGACATCCGACGGCGCATCGTCGAGTGCGGCTACCACTGCCGCGGCGAGATGCTGCCCGCGCACGTGTGCCCGCCGGAGGGGCATGCCGGGCGCGCCGATCATGAAGACCATGCCGCGCATGGCGCCCACGCCGGGCATGCCGCTCATGGTCACGGTGCGCATGCCGCCGCGACGCCTCCTGCCTCGACCTCGGGGACCACGAAGGCACCGCCTGCTGCACCCCATGCGGGACACGCGGCGCACGCCGGCCACGGCGGCGATGCCGCCCACCAGACGAGCGACATGATGCACGACATGGGCCATGCGCCCGGCATGTCGATGCAGGACATGGCCAACGACATGCGCAACCGCTTCCTGGTCGCGCTGCTGTTCTCGGTTCCGGTGTTCCTCTATTCGCCGATGGGCAAGATGTTCGGCGACTTCGCGACGCCGTTCGGGATGGATCGCAACCTCTTCCTGTTCATCGTCGCCACCGGCGCCATCGCCTATCCCGGCTGGCCGTTCTTCGTCGCCGGCTGGCGCGCCGCACGCAACAAAGTGGCGAACATGGCCACGCTGGTCGTGCTGTCCGTCGGTACCGGCTACGTGTTCAGCCTCGGCGCCACCTTCTTCTATGAAGGCGAGGTGTTCTACGAGGCAGCCTCCGTGCTGCTGGTGTTCATCCTGCTCGGTCACTGGCTGGAAATGCGTGCGCGCGCCGGCGCCTCCGATGCGATCCGCGCGCTGATGGATTTGGCGCCGCCGATGGCCACCGTGCTGCGCAACGGCGTCGAGACAAAGGTGCCGACCGCCGAGGTGCTGGTCGGCGAGACGGTGGTCATCAAGCCGGGCGACAAGATCCCGGTCGACGGCAAGATCACCGAAGGCGCGTCGCAGGTCGACGAATCGATGCTCACCGGTGAGTCCATGCCGGTCAAGAAGGTGGTCGGCAACGCGGTGATCGGCGCGACCATCAACAAGAGCGGCAGCTTCCGCTACCAGGCCACCAAGGTCGGCGCCGACACCGCGCTCGCGCAGATCGTTAAGCTGGTGCAGGAGGCGCAGAACTCGAAGGCGCCGGGCCAGTTGCTCGCTGATCAGGCGTCGCAGTGGTTGGTGCTCATCGCCATCCTGGTTGGCCTGACGACCTTCGCGGTGTGGTTCTGGGTCCTCGGCCAACCGCTGCTGTTCGCCCTCACGCTCACCATCACTGTCTTCGTGATCGCCTGCCCCGATGCGCTCGGCCTGGCGACACCGATGGCGATCATGGTCGGCACCGGGCTGGGCGCGATGAACGGCATCCTGTTCAAGAACGCCGCGGCGCTGGAGAACGCGACCAAGCTGACGGTGGTTGTCTTCGACAAGACCGGCACGCTGACACTGGGCCAGCCGGACGTGGTCGAGATGGTGCCGGCGCCCGGTACAACGGAAGCGCAACTGCTGTCCACCGCGGCCGCAGTGGAGAAGTTCTCCGAGCACCCGCTCGCACTGGCGGTGCTCAAGCGCGCCGGCCCGGACACGCCGGAGACGGCAACCGCCTTCACCAACATCGATGGCCAGGGCGCGCGCGCGACCATCGGCGACGACATTGTGCTGCTCGGCAACCGCAAGCTGATGGAGGCGGAGCGCGTCGACCTCGCCGATCTGGCAGCCGAGGCGGCCCGCCTGCAAGGCGGCGGCCGCACAGTCGTCCACGTGGCGCGCGGCGGCCGCCTGATCGGCCTGATCGCGATCGCCGATGCGGTGCGCCCGACCTCCAGGGCCACGATCGCCAAGCTGCAGGAGCGCGGCGTCAAGGTCGCCATGATCACCGGCGACAACCAGGCCACCGCCGAGCGCATCGGAAAGGAACTCGGCATCGACATCGTGCTCGCCGACGTGCTGCCGGGTCAGAAGGCCTCGAAGATCAAGGAACTGCAAGCCCAGGGTCACAAGGTCGCCATGGTCGGCGACGGCATCAACGATGCCCCGGCCCTCACGCAGGCCGATGTCGGCTTCGCCATCGGCGCGGGCACCGACGTCGCCATGGAAAGCGCCCAGGTCGTGCTGATGAAAAGCGACCCCTACGACGTGGTCGGCGCCATCGAGCTGTCGCGCGCAACGCTGCGCAAGATGCACCAGAACCTCTGGTGGGCGGTGGGCTACAACGTGATCGCCTTCCCGCTCGCGGCAGGCGTGTTCTATCCGTTCACGCTTTCGCCCGAGGTCGCGGCGCTGTCGATGTCGGGCAGCTCGGCCATCGTTGCGATCAACGCGCTGATGCTCAAGCGCACCAAGCTCGCCGGCATCCGCACTCCGCACCCTTCGCCCGCCGCACCGTCGCCGGTCGCGCAAGGCGCGTCGGCCTGAAACCGAACGGCAACCGGCCGACCCACCCATCACCGACCTCATCGTCGAACCCACAGGAGACCTTTGGATGAACCGCCACAACGCCTGCCGGAGAGCCGCCGCAGGCCACGCCCTGCCGAGGCGCCGCTTCCTGCAGGGCACGGCCGGCATGGCCGCCATGCTGGCCTGGCCGCTCGGCGCCAATGCCGTCGTAAAGGAGTCGCACCTCGCCCTGCCGCTGTCGTCCTCGCGCGTCGACAACAAGTTCGAACTGACGCTGGCACGCACCCAGGTCAACTTCACCGGCACGCCGGCGTCGGCCATCACCCTCAACGGCACGATTCCGGGCCCGCTGCTGCGCATGCACGAAGGCCGTGAAGTCACGATTGCCCTGACCAATCGGCTCGGCGAGGTGACCGCGGCGCACTGGCACGGGCTCAAGGTCCCGAACAACATGGACGGCGTGCCCGGCGTCACGTTTCCCGGCATCAAGCCGGGCGAGACCTTCCAGTACCGCTTCGAGCTGCGCCAGAGCGGCACGTACTGGTACCACAGCCACGCGATCCTGCAGGAGCCCGCCGGCTTCTACGCCCCGCTGATCATCGACCCGCAGGGCCGCGAGCCGTTCGGCTACGACCGCGAGTACGTTGTGATGCTGTCCGAGTGGGTCGACACGCCGCCGGAGAAGGTACTGGCAAACCTGAAGAAGGTCGAGGGCTACTACAACGACCGCCGCCAGACCCTGCCCGATCTCCATGCCGAACTGAAGGCGGCGCGCAGTCCGCAAGAGCGGGAGGCAATCTGGAACGAGCGAGTGGCCTGGGCGCGCATGCGCATGGATCCCACCGATGCCACCGACGGCGGGAGCCAGTGGCAGTTCCTCGTGCACGGCCAGCGCGTCGAGGACAACTGGACAGCGCTGTTCAAGCCCGCCGAGCGAATCCGCCTGCGCCTGATCAACGCCTCGGCGATGAACTTCTTCGACGTCTCGATCCCCGGCCTGGAACTGATCGTCGTGCAGGCCGACGGGCAGAACGTGCGTCCGGTGAAGGTCCGCGAGCTGCGCATGGGCAACGGCGAGACCTACGACGTGATCGTGAAGCCTACAGAGCGCAAGGCCTACACGCTGTTTGCCGCGACATCCGGTCGCATCGGCTTCGCCCGCGGCACGCTCGCACCCGAGCTCGGCATGGAGGGCGAGATCCCGCCCCTGGGTCCTCGACCCGTGCGCACCATGGCCGAGATGGCCGGCGCGCATGGCGGCGGCCACGCGGCTGCGCCGGTGCCCCAGGCCGTCGCGGCGGTCGACCCGCATGCCGGGCACCGCGCGGCGCCTGCGGCGCCGGTTCCGACGGCACCGCCGGCGGACCCGCACGCGATGCACGGGGGCATGAAGGGCATGGACGCCATGCCCGACATGGGAGGAGCGAAAGCCGCCGAGTCGCCCGCGGACGGGGTGAAGGACCGCCTCACCTACGCCGATCTCGAGGCGCTGACGCCGTTGCGCCTGCCCACAGGCCCAGCGAAGAAGATCGACATGCGGCTCACCGGCGACATGAACCGCTACATCTGGTCGATCAACGACAAGAAGCTGTCGCAGGCCACCTTCTTCGAGGCCCGCGTCGGCGAGCGTCTGGAGATCCGCCTGATCAACGAAACCATGATGGAACACCCGATGCACATGCACGGCGCGTTCTTCGTGGTCGACAACGGCAAGGGCGAGCGCGCTCCGCTCAAGCACACCGTGATCGTCAAGCCGGGCGAGACCATCACGGTGCACACCAGCTTCGACGAACCGGGGCCCTGGGTCTTCCACTGCCACCTCTTCTATCACGCGGCCGCCGGCATGGTGCAGGCCATCGTCGTCAAGTGAACCGTTCGCTCATGGAACACGCACGCATGAACACGAGGAAGAACCACCGGGCCGGCTCTTTGGCGCTCGCGCTCACCGCGGCACTGGCCGGCTCGGCCGGCCCCGCCCGTGCCATGGAGGACGATGCGATCTTCCAGGCCACCCGCATCGAGTTCGATGCAGGCAGCAGCGACTCGAAGAGCATCGCGGCCTGGCGCGCCGATGGCTGGATCGGCACCGACTACAACCGTTTCGCCTGGCGCACCGAGGGCTCGCGCCGCGACGGCCGCCTCGCGGACGCCGAGGTACAGGGGCTGTACAGCCGCTATGTCGCGCCCTTCTGGGACCTGCAGCTCGGCCTGCGCCGCGAACTCAAACCCGTCGCGCGCAACTACGCCGTGATCGGCGTGCGGGGTCTGGCGCCCTATGCCTTCGATGTCGACGTGGCCGCGTTCGTACGCAGCGACGGGCGCCTGTTCGCCCGCACCCGCGCCGAGTACGACATGTTGTTCACGAACCGCCTCATCGCCAGGCCCTTCGTCGGTATCGACTGGGCGGCCCGATCGATCCCTTCGGACGGCATCAAGGCCGGGGTGACGTCGTCGGAGTGGGGACTCAACGTGCGCTACGAAATCGCGCGCGCCGTCGCCCCGTACTTGGAGGTCAGCCGCCAATGGCAGCGCGGCGCCGACGGCGGCGCGAGCGTGAACTCGGTGCGGGCCGGACTGCGGCTGGTGCTCTGATCCATCCGCCGGGTCGACGCGATGAACCGCCCACTCCACATCGGACCACAGCGATCGCCGGCGGCGTCGGGGCTGGGGGCGTGGCAACTGGCGTGGCTGGCGGCTGCCGTCTTCGTTGTCTCCGCCGGCTATGGCGCGTTGATGCCGTTGCTGCCGGCCTGGCTGGCGCCGCTGATGGCGGCCGACGGCCAGGCTGAGGTCTCGCGCCACGTCGGCCTGCTCAGCGGCCTGTACGCCGCGGGGGTGCTGGTCGGTGCGCCACTATGGGGCCTGGTCTCCGATCGTTGGGGCCGGAGCCGCATCCTGGTGATTGGCCTGGTCGGCTATGTCGCCAGCCTGCTGCCCATGTTGCGGCCTGACTGGATCGGGCTCGCCGGCATCTACGCGTCGCGCGGGGCCACCGGCTTCTTCGTCGCTGCCGTCGTACCTGTTGTGCCCGCGCTCGTCGCCGAGCACACGCCGCAGGCCCAGCGCGCCCGCCGGTTCGCGTGGCTCGGCGCCATGTCGTTGCTGGGCTTCCTGTTCGGACCGGGGCTCAATGCCGGCGCCGTGCAGGTGTCCACCGCGCTCGCCAGCGCCGGCGCCGGCGCCTTCGATCCGACGGATCTGGTGATCGTCATGTCGGCGGCGCTGGGCGGGCTGATGATGCTGGGACTGGCCGCCACCCTGCCGCGCGTCGCACCAGCCGCCCCCGAAGACGACACGCTGCCGGCGTCTGCCGATCGCAAGCGCGCGATGGCGCTGTGGGGACTGAACGGCACGGTCATGTTCGTGCTGGCCGGCTTCGAACTCGGCATCGTTTTGCAGGGTCAACAGCACCCGACGCTGTCGTCGCGCGAGATCTCGCTGATGTTTGCCGAGTGCAGCCTCGTGATGCTCGGCGTCAACGCGCTGCTGTTCTTCACTGGGCTGCTCGAGCGTGCCGCCGGCCGCGGCGTGATGGCGGCCGGGCTCGTGCTGGCGATCGCCGGTTTGGCGATGCTGGCGCAGCACCGCAGCGACGCCTGGATGTACGTCGGCGTCAGTTTTACTGCCGCGGGCACCGGGCTCGTGCTGCCGACGATCTCCTACCTTGCGGCGGGAGCCTCGCGGCGGCGGCTCGGCGCAACGATGGGCGGGCTGGCCGCGGCAGCGGGCTTCGGGCAGACGCTCGGTTCGGCGGCCGCCGGCTGGCTCTTCGGCGCGGTCGCCCAGCTCAGCTTCGCTTGGTTGGCGCTGCCGCTGCTGGCCACGCTGGGCACCCTGATCGTGCGCCCCGCGTGGTGGTCGACCGAGGGCTCCCCGCCGCGGTCGCCACGTGTTTCTTCCGACCCGCTTCCCAAATGACATCCCCAGGAGCCCTGACCATGCGCTACTTCCTCGTCACCCTTCTCGCCGCGCTGACGCTCGCGCTGTCCGGCTGCGGCTACAACACCTTCCAGTCGACCGACGAACAGATCAAAGCCAGCTGGTCAGAGGTGCTGAACCAGTACCAGCGCCGCGCCGACCTGATCCCGAACATCGTCGCCACCGTCAGGGGCGAGGCCAACTTCGAGCAGGAGACGCTGACCAAGGTGGTCGAGGCGCGCGCCAAGGCCACCTCGATCCAGGCCACGCCGGAATTGGTCAACAACCCCGAGGCGTTCCAGAAGTTCCAGGCCGCGCAGGGCGAGCTGTCGGGTGCGCTGTCGCGCCTGCTCGTCGTCAGCGAGAACTACCCCAACCTGAAGGCCAACCAAGGCTTCCAGGACCTGCGCGTGCAGCTCGAAGGCACGGAGAACCGCATCACCGTGGCGCGCGGCCGCTACGTGAAGGCGGTGCAGGACTACAACGTGCTCGCGCGCAGCTTCCCGAGCAACCTGACGGCGATGGTGTTCGGCTACGGCGTCAAGGCCAATTTCAGCGTCACCGACGAGGCGGCGCTCGCGGTGCCGCCGAAGGTCGATCTCGGCGGCATCGGCGCCTCGGGTGCCAAGAAATGACAGTAGCCCGCGTCCCGGTCGGACGCTTCCTGCGCTGGCTCGCCGTCTTCTGGCTCCTGTGCTCGGCCGCACTCGGCGCGGCCGCCCAGGACCCGGTCCCGGTACTGCCACTACAAGGTCGGGTGACCGACCTGACCGGCACGCTGACGGCACAGCAGAGCGCCGCGCTCGAGCAATCGCTGCGCGCGTTCGAGGAGCGCAAGGGCACGCAGATCGCGGTGCTGATCGTACCGACGACGCGGCCGGAGGCGATCGAACCCTTCGCGCTGCGTGTGGTCGAGCAATGGAAGCTGGGCCGTCGCAAGGTCGACGACGGCGTGTTGCTGCTCGTTGCGAAGGACGATCGCGCCGTACGGATCGAGGTCGGCTACGGGATCGAAGGCGCACTGAACGACGCGACAGCAGCGCGCGTCATTGCGGAGGTCATCACACCCCGATTCAGGCAGGGCGACTTCTATGGGGGCCTCACTGCAGGGCTCGATCAGATCGTGCGCGTCCTCGATGGCGAGGCTCTGCCGCCGCCAACCCGGCGCGGCTCGGCAGCCGCTGACAACGGCCTGGGGCAAAGCTGGCCGGTGCTGTTCATCGTCGCGCTGGTGCTCGGCGGCGTGTTGCGGCAGGTGCTGGGTCGCGTGCCCGGAGCCCTGGTGGTAGGCGGCGTGCTGGGCGTCGTCGCCTGGTTCGCGCTCGGCACCCTGGCCGTCGCCGCCACCGCGGGCCTGACCGGCTTCTTTGTCACGCTGCTGGGCATCGGCATGGGCGGCCACGGCGGCATGCACGGGCATGGCGGGCGCCGGGGCGGCGGCTTCGGCGGAGGCGGCGGTTTCAGTGGTGGTGGCGGCGGGTTTGGCGGGGGCGGAGCCTCCGGCAGGTGGTGACCATGGATCTCGCACGACTCCTGCATCACCTCGCGACAACCTCGGCGCGCGTGCGTCGCGCGTTTCCCGCGTCCGCGCTGCGGTCGATCGAGCAGGCGATCGCCGCGAGCGAGGCCACCCATGCAGGCGAAATTCGATTCGTCGTCGAAGGCGCGCTCGACGGGCTGCCGCTGCTGCGCGGCCAGACGGCGCGCGAACGGGCCATCGATCTCTTTGCGCGGCTGCACGTCTGGGACACCGAACACAACACCGGCGTGCTGATTTACGTGCTGCTGGCGGACCGCCGCGTCGAGATCGTCGCCGACCGCGGCATCCATGCCAAGGCCGGCGTGGAGGCCTGGTCTGCCATCTGCCGCGGCATGGAAACGCACTTCGGCGCCGGCGACTTCGGCCGCGGCGCCGTCCAGGGCATCGAGGCCGTCACGCAGCTGGTGACGCGCCATTTTCCGCTCATGCCCGGCGACCGCAACGAGTTGCCCGACGCGCCGCTCCTGCTCTGAACACACACCACAAGAGGACTCCATGCAACTGCAATTCCTCGGCGCCACCGGCACCGTCACCGGCTCGAAGTACCTGCTGCGCCACGAGGGAGCGACGCTGCTCGTCGACTGCGGCCTGTTCCAGGGCTACAAGCAGCTGCGGCTGCGCAACTGGGCCCCGATGCCCGTGCCGGCCGCCAGCATCGACTCGATCGTGCTGACGCACGCCCACATCGACCACAGCGGCTACGTGCCGCTGCTTGCGCGCCAGGGCTTCAAGGGCAAGGTCTACTGCTCGGAAGCGACCTACGAGCTCTGTCGCATCCTGCTGCCCGACAGCGGCCACCTGCAGGAGGAGGAAGCCGAGTACGCCAACCGGCGCGGCTACTCCAAGCACAAGCCGGCGCTGCCGCTGTACACCCGCGAGGACGCCGAGCGCAGCCTGAAGCAGTTCGTGCCTCGGCCCTACGGCACTCCTTGGAGCCCCGCTCCCGGGCTGCACGCACGCATGGACCCGTCGGGGCACATGCTGGGCTCCGCCTTCGCGAAGATCGACGACGGTCGGCGCTCGATCCTGTTCTCCGGCGATATCGGTCGTCCGAACGACCTGGTGCTGGCCGCGCCGGCGCGTGTGCCCGGTGCCGACTATGCGGTGGTCGAGTCGACCTACGGCGACCGCCAGCACGAGGCGAGCGACCCGCTGCTCAAGCTCGGTGAGGTCATCAACCGGACGGCCGCTCGCGGCGGGGTCGTCGTGATCCCGGCGTTCGCCGTCGGGCGGGCGCAGAACCTCATGTACTGCATCCACCTGCTCAAGGAGCGCGGTGTCATTCACCATCTGCCGGTCTACCTCGACAGCCCGATGGCCACCGACGCGACGCGCATCTACCACGCGCACCGCAGCGAGCACCGGCTGAGCCCCGAGCAATGCGAGGCAATGTGCCATGCGGCGACGATCGTCAACAAGCCCGACGACTCGCGTGCGCTGAGCGCGCGGCGCGGGCCGATGGTCATCATCTCGGCCAGCGGCATGGCCACGGGCGGGCGTGTCGTCCACCATCTCAAGGCTTTCGCACCGGATCGCCGCAACACGATCCTGTTCGCGGGCTACCAGGCCGGCGGCACCCGCGGCGCCGCCATCCTGCAGGGCGCCTCCTCGGTGCGCATCCATGGCGAGGACGTGCCGATCCACGCCGAGGTGGCGGCGCTGGACAGCCTGTCCGCTCACGCCGACGCCGGCGAGATCCTGCAGTGGCTGCGCGGCTTCGACGCGCCGCCGACGCAGACCTTCATCACCCACGGTGAACCGGCGGCGGCCGACGCGATGCGCTCGCGCATCGAGCACGAACTGGGCTGGCCCTGCCGCGTGCCCGACTACCTGGAAACGGTGGAACTAGGATGAAACTGTCTTCATTCAAC
>KZ836117.1 GCA_003265685.1 Piscinibacter caeni
GCCCTTGGCGCGGCTGTCCTTCGCGGCGGCCACCGTCACCGCGTCGAGCAGGTTCAGCACGCCGTCGGCCGACAGCGCGGTGCTCGGCCGCATCGAGCCGACCACCACGATCGGCTTGTCGGTGTGCACCGTCAGGTGCAGGAAGTAGGCGGTCTCCTCGAGCGTGTCGGTGCCGTGGGTGATGACGATGCCGTCCACGTCGGGCTGCTTGACGAGCGTGGCCACGCGCTGGCCGAGCTTGAGCAGGTGATCGTTGGTGAAGCTCTCGGAGGCGATCTGGAACACCTGCTCGCCGCGCACCGCCGCCACCTCGGCCAGCTCGGGCACGCCGGCGATCAGCTTGTCCACCGGCACCTTGGCGGCCTGGTAGGTGGCGCTGTTGGCGGCCGACGCGCCGGCGCCGGCGATCGTGCCGCCGGTGGCCAGCAGCACCACCTGCGGCTTGCCCTGGGCCCAGGCCGCGGTGGCGAGCAGCAGGCCGGCCAGCAGGGCGGCGATCGAGGGGGTCGGGTACTTCATGGTTCCTCCTTCGGGGATCGGGGGCGGAAAGGTGCAAGCGCCGTGCCGGCGCCGGCGGCGGATCAGATCAGGCGCCGTGCTCCCGCACCACGCAGGTGGCGCGATGCATCGTCGCGGCGATCCGGCGTGCGTTCGGCTCGTCGGTCAGCTCGGCCCACTCGCGTGCCTGCGCCTCGCTGCGGCCGAAGCGCATGTGGCGCGCCACCAGGCGCTGCCGGCGCAGCGCGTCGTCCACCTCCACGTACCAGCATTCGTCCAGCAGGCCGGCCACGGCCGACCAGGGTGGCTCGTCGAGCAGCAGGTAGTTGCCTTCGGTGATGATCAGCGGCGTGTGCGGCAGCACGGGAATGGCGCCGGCGATCGGCTCCTCGATCTCGCGCCGGAACTCGGGTGCGTAGACGATCTCGCCGGGGCCCTGTGCGCGCAGGCGCTGCAGCAGCGCCACGTAGCCGGCGGCATCGAAGGTGTCGGGCGCACCCTTGCGCCCGGCGCGCCCGAGCCGCGCCAGCTCGACGTTGGCGAGGTGGTAGCCGTCCATCGGCACGACCATGGCCCGCTCGCCGAGGTGCTGCGCCAGCGCGGCGGCCAGGGTCGACTTGCCGGCGCCCGGCGCGCCGACCAGCCCGAGCAGGCGCCGGCCGCCGCGCGCCAGCAGGGCCTCGATGCGGTCGATCTGTTCGCGAGTGAGCTGCATGGGCGCGACTCTACCGAGGCGGCGCGACAATGGGCCCATGACCACCCCGCTCGAGACCCTGGAGGGCCAGACCGGCCCGGACCCGACCGCCTGCATCGTCGTGCTGCACGGCCTGGGCGCGGACGGCAGCGACTTCGTGCCCGTGGCCGAGGCGCTCGACCTGTCGGCCATCGGACCGGTGCGCTTCGTCTTCCCGCACGCACCGGTGCAGCCGGTGACGATCAACGGCGGCTACCGCATGCGCGCGTGGTACGACGTGCTCGGTACCGAGATCCAGCGCCGCGAGGACGACGCCGGGCTGCGCGACTCGCTGGCCGCGGTCAGCGCGCTGCTCGACCGCGAAGTGGCGCGGGGCATGCCGGCGTCGCGCATCGTGCTGATGGGCTTCTCGCAGGGCTGCGCGATGACGCTGCTGGCCGGCCTGCGCTACCCGCAGCGGCTGGCCGGGCTGGTGGGCCTGTCGGGTTACCTGCCGCTGGCCGCGACGACCGCCGCCGAGCGCAGCCCGGCCAATGCCGGCACGCCGCTGTTCCTGGCGCATGGCACGCAAGACCCGGTGGTGGTGTTCGAGCGCGGCGTGCGCTCGCGCGACGAACTGCGCGCACTCGGCCAGCCGGTCGAGTGGCACGAGTACCCGATCGAGCACTCGGTGTCGCCCGAGGAGATCGCCGACCTGAACGAGTTCCTGCTGAGGGTGCTGGCGACGGACTAGCGCAACTAGCGCAGCGCCTTGCCGGCCATCTGCAGGATGTCGTCCAGCGGATTGCCGTCGCCGTCCAGGTCGAGCATCGCGGCCAGGCCGCCGGGGCGGCCGGCACCAGCGCCGCCGCCGAGCAGGCCGCCCAGCAGGTCGCCGAGCCCGCCCCCCAGGCTGCCGGCCTGAGGCGCCGCTGGCGCGGACGCACCGCCCTGCCGGGACATCACCCCGGCCACCAGCATCGCCAGCATCGGCAGCATCTGCTTCAGCACGCCGGCATCCAGGCCGGTCTGCGCGGCCGCGTTGCCGGCCACGGTGCGGCTCACGTCCTTGGAGCCGAAGATCTGGCCCAGCACCTCGTTGCCGCGGCCCAGGTCGGTGGGCTGCGGCGCGAGCACCTCGTCGGCTAGGCCGGCGCCGCCGAGCTGGCCGAGCAGGCCGCCGAGCCCGTCCAGGCCGACCTCGGGCGCCTGTGCCTGGCGCTTGAAGCCGCCCAGGATGGCCGGCAGCAGCGCCTCGGCGCCGCGCGCCGCCTGCGCCTCGTCGAGGCCGAGTTCGCGGGCCACCGACTGGAGGCCGCCCATCTGGCTCAGAATGTCCGTGATCTGCATGGCGTGCGCTCCTCGGCGTCAGAGGGTGAAGTCGTAGTCGATCACCAGCGGCGCATGGTCGGAGAAGCGCTGCTCGAGGTAGATGTGCTCGCGCTGCGCCTTCTTCGCGATGCCCGGCGTGGCCAGATGGTAGTCCAGCCGCCAGCCCACGTTCTTGGCCCAGGCCTGGCCGCGGTTGCTCCACCAGGTGTACTGCTCCGGGTGCGGGTTGAGCGTGCGGAACACGTCGACCAGGCCGATGTCCTCCAGCAGCCCGGTCATCCAGGCGCGCTCCCCGGGCAGGAAGCCGCTGTTCTTCTGGTTGCCCTTCCAGTTCTTCAGGTCGATCTCCTTGTGGGCGATGTTCACGTCGCCCACCAGGATGAACTCGCGCTGCGCCTTCAGCTTGGCCAGGTGCGGCGCGATCAGCGCCAGGAAGCGGTACTTGGCCGCCTGGCGCTCCTCGCCGCTGCTGCCGCTCGGGAAGTAGCAGCTGATGATGGAGAGCTTGCGGCGCGCATTGTCGAAGCGCGCCTCGACGTAGCGGCCCTCGGCGTCGAACTCGGCGTCGCCGATGCCGCTGATCACCGCGCTCGGCTTCTTGCGCGTGTACAGCCCCACGCCCGAGTAGCCCTTCTTCTCGGCGAAGTGGAAATGCCCGGTCATGCCGGCCACGCGGTCGAAGCGCCCGACCACGTCGGCGTGCTGGGCCTTGACCTCCTGCACCCCCATACAATCGGCCGCCGTGCCTTCGGCCCAGGCTTCGAAGCCCTTGCTGGCCGCCGAGCGGATGCCGTTCAGGTTCAGCGTGACGAGACGGAACAAGAAAGCCCCCGGATGACCACCGACGCCCTCGCCCAGGACTTCGTCCGCTTCGCCGTGCAGGCGGGCGTGCTGCGTTTCGGTGAGTTCAAGACCAAGGCCGGGCGGCTGTCGCCCTACTTCTTCAACGCCGGCCTGTTCGACGACGGCGCCAAGCTGGGCCGCCTCGCGGAATTCTATGCGCGGCGCCTCGTGGCCTCGGGCCTCGCGTTCGACATGCTGTTCGGCCCGGCCTACAAGGGCATCACCCTGGCGGCCGCGGTCGCCATCGAGCTGGCCCGGCTCGGCCGCAACGTGCCGTTCGCCTACAACCGCAAGGAGGCGAAAGATCACGGCGAGGGCGGCACGCTGGTCGGCGCCAAGGTGGCCGGGCGCGTTCTGGTCATCGACGACGTGATCTCGGCCGGCACGTCGGTGCGCGAGTCGATCGCGATGATCCAGGCGGCGGGGGCGACCCCCTGCGGCGTGACCATCGCGCTGGACCGGCAGGAGAAGGCGGCCGAGAACGGTGTCGACCAACCCTGGTCGGCCGTGCAGTATGTCCAGCAACGACTGGGATTGACCGTGGTGGCGATTGCGACACTTTCCGACTTGCTGCAATACTTGTCGTCCAACGACGACCCGGCGCTGAGCGCTCACTTCGCGAGCGTCGCGACGTATCGGGANTTGCTGCAATACTTGTCGTCCAACGACGACCCGGCGCTGAGCGCTCACTTCGCGAGCGTCGCGACGTATCGGGAGCGGTACGGAGTCTGAATGCGCCCATCCCAGCTCGCTGTTCCGGCCGCCTTCGCAGCCCTGCTGTTGCTGGGCGGCGGCGCGCCGGCGCGGGCCCAGGGCATCTACAGCTGCGAGGTCAACGGCAAGCGCATCACGTCGGACCGGCCGATCGCCGAGTGCCTGACGCGCGAGCAGCGCCTGCTGAACTCCGACGGCTCGGTGCGCCGCATCGTGCCGCCCACCATGACCGCCGACGAGCGCGCCGCGGCCGAGGAGCGCGAGGCGCAGGCCGCGCTGGAGCGCGCCAACCGGCGCGAATGGGTGCGGCGCGACCGCAACCTGCTGCAGCGCTTCCCGACCCAGGCCGCGCACGACAAGGCGCGCGAGGCGGCGCTGGAAGACGTGCGCAAGGGCCTGAAGGTGTCCGAGGCGCGCCTCGAGCGGCTGCAGAAGGAACGCAAGCCGCTGAACGACGAGACCGAGTTCTACGTCGGCAAGCCGCTGCCGGTGAAGCTCAAGCAGCAGATCGAGGGCAACGAGGCGGCCACCGAGGCGCAGCGCACGCTGATCGCCAACCAGCAGACCGAGCTGGTGCGCATCAACGCGCTGTACGACGCCGAACTCGAGCGCCTGCGCAAGCTCTGGGCCGGCGCCCTGCCCGGCACGCTGGGGCCGCTGCCGACCGCGGTGCCGGCCGGCGCGCCGCCGGCCTCCGCGCCGAATGCCGGCGCGAAGTCACCCGCCTAGCTTCTTCTTCAGCAGCTCGTTGACCTGGGCCGGGTTGGCCTTGCCCTTGCTCGCCTTCATGGCCTGGCCGACCAGCGCGTTGAAGGCCTTCTCCTTGCCGGCGCGGAATTCCTCGACGGACTTCGCGTTGGCGGCCAGCACCGCGTCGACGATGGCGGAGAGCTCGCCGGTGTCGGACATCTGCCTCAGGCCGCGCGCCTCGATCACCGCGTCGACCTCGCTGCCCGCGCCGCTCCACAACGCCTCGAACACCTGCCTGGCGCCGTTGTTGGAGATCGTGCCGTCGCTGATGCGGCCGATCAGCGCGGCCAGCTGCGCCGCCGAGACCGGGCTCGCGTCGATCGACTTGTCCTCGGCGTTCAGGCGCCGCGAGACCTCGCCCATCAGCCAGTTGGCCGCCAGCTTGGGCTGCCCGCAGGCCCGGGCGGTCGCCTCGAAGAAGGCGCCGAAGGCCTTGGACTGGGTCATCATCGTCGCGTCGTAGGCCGGCAGGCCGTACTCGCGCTGGAAGCGCTCGCCCATCGCACGCGGCAGCTCGGGCATCTCGCCCTTCACGCGCTCGACCCACTCGGGCGCGATCACCAGCGGCGGCAGGTCGGGATCGGGGAAGTAGCGGTAGTCGTGCGCGTCTTCCTTGGTGCGCATCGCGCGTGTCTCGCCGGTGGCCGGGTCGAACAGCACGGTGGCCTGCTGGACGCTGCCGCCGTCCTCGATCAGGTCGATCTGCCACTGCACCTCGAAGTCGATCGCCTGCTGCAGGAACTTGAAGCTGTTCAGGTTCTTGATCTCGCGCCGCGTGCCGAACGGCGCGCCGGGCCGGCGCACCGAGACGTTGGCGTCGCAGCGGAACGAACCTTCCTGCATGTTGCCGTCGCAGATGTCGAGCCAGACCACGAGCGCGTGCAGCGCCTTCGCGTAGGCCGCGGCCTCGGCCGAGCTGCGCATGTCGGGCTCGGTGACGATCTCCAGCAGCGGCGTGCCGGCGCGGTTCAGGTCGATGCCGGTCAGGCCGTGGTAGTCCTCGTGCAGCGACTTGCCGGCGTCCTCCTCGAGGTGGGCTCGGGTCAGGTGCACCACGTGGCGCGCCTCGCCGACGTAGAACTCGACCTCGCCGCCCTGCACGACGGGCGTCTCGTACTGGCTGATCTGGTAGCCCTTGGGCAGGTCGGGGTAGAAGTAGTTCTTGCGCGCGAAGATCGACAGCGGCGCGACCGTGGCGCCCACCGCGAGGCCGAAGCGGATGGCGCGTTCGACGGCGCCGCGGTTGAGCACCGGCAGCGTGCCGGGCAGCGCGAGGTCCACCGCGCAGGCCTGGGTGTTGGGCGCCGCGCCGAAGCGCGTGCTGGCGCCGCTGAAGGCCTTGGACTGGGTCGAGAGCTGGGCATGCGTCTCGAGGCCGATGACGACCTCGTAGCCGCGGATCAGGGCGGGCTTGCTCATGGTGATCAGTACCCCGCGGGCACGCGGCGGTGCCAGTCGGTGGCCTGCTGGAAGGCGTGTGCCGCATGCAGCAGCGCGCCCTCCTGGAAGTAGTTGCCGATCAGCTGCAGGCCCACCGGCATGCCCACTTCGCCGAAACCGGCCGGCACGCTCATGCCGGGCAGACCGGCCAGGCTGGCAGGCAGGGTGAAGATGTCGGCCAGGTAGGCGGCGACCGGGTCGTTCTCCTGTGCGCCGAGCTTCCAGGCCACCGAGGGCGCCACCGGGCCGGCGATCACATCGCACTGGGTGAAGCAGCGCTGGAAGTCGTCCGCGATCATGCGGCGCAGCTTCTGCGCCTGCAGGTAGTAGGCGTCGTAGTAGCCGTGGCTGAGCACGTAGGTGCCGATCATGATGCGGCGCTTGACCTCCGGGCCGAAGCCTTCGCTGCGGCTCTTCTTGTACATGTCCAGCAGGTCCTTGTACTGCGCCGCGCGGTGGCCGTAGCGCACCCCGTCGAAGCGCGACAGGTTCGAGCTGGCCTCGGCCGGCGCGATGATGTAGTAGACGGGGATCGAGAGCTCGGTGCGCGGCAGGCTCACGTCCACCAGCGTGGCGCCGAGCTTCTCGAGTTCGGCCAGCGCCGCGCGCACGGCGCCGTCCACGTCGGCCGCCAGCGCGGCGGGGAAGAACTCCCGCGGCAGGCCGATGCGCAGGCCCTGCAGCGGCCGGCCGGCGCCCGCGCCCGGGCGCGGCGCGAGCATCTGCGCGTGGAAATCGGGCGCCGGGCGCTCGGCGCTGGTGGCGTCCAGCGGGTCGAAGCCGCTCATCGCGGACAGCAGCAGCGCGCAGTCGGCCGCCGAGCGCGCCATCGGGCCGGCCTGGTCGAGGCTGGAGGCGAAGGCCACCATGCCGTAGCGCGAGCAGGTGCCGTAGGTCGGCTTGATGCCGGTGATGCCGGAGAAGCTGGCCGGCTGGCGGATCGAGCCGCCGGTGTCGGTGCCGGTGGCCGCCGGCACCAGGCGCGCGGCCACCGCGGCCGCCGAGCCGCCCGAGGAGCCGCCGGGCACCCGGCTCGTGTCCCACGGGTTGCGCACCGGGCCCCAGGCCGAGTTCTCGTTGGACGAACCCATCGCGAACTCATCGCAGTTCAGCTTGGCCAGCGTCACGGTGCCGGCCTCGGCCAGGCGGCGCACGACGGTGGCGTCGAACGGGCTGCGGTAGCCCTCGAGCATCTTCGAGCCGGCGCTGGTGGGCAGGCCCTCGGTGACGAAGATGTCCTTGTGCGCGATCGGCACGCCCAGCAGGGCGCCGGCCTCGCCGGCGGCACGCCGCGCGTCGGCGGCACGGGCCTGGGCGAGGGCCGCCTCGGCGTCGCTGGCCAGCACGGCACCCAGGCCGCGGTGCGCGTCGAGCCGGGCCAGGAAGTGCGTCGTCAGCTCGACGCTGGAGAGCTCGCCGGCCGCGAGCGCGCGGCCCAGATCGGCCACGCCGAGTTCGTGCAGCGCGGCGCTCATTCGATGACCTTGGGCACCAGGAACAGCCCGTCCTCGACGGCTGGGGCGCTGCGCTGGTTGGTCTTGCGCCGGTCGGACTCGGTGACCGCATCCTCGCGCAGCCGCAACGCGACCTGCTGTACCGCCGACAGCGGCGTGTACAGCGGCTCGACGCCGCCGGTGTCCACCGCGCTCATCTGCTCGACGATCGAGAAGAAGCCGTTGAGTTGCGCCAGCAGCGCGGCCTGCTCGGCGGGCGTGAGCTCCAGCCGGGCGAGGTGGGCGATGCGGCTGACGTCCTGCGGTGTCAGGGCCATGAAGGATGACTCGGAAGGGGCTCGGAAACAGGGTGAAAGCGGCCCTGTTCGTGGTCAATGACCGAGGGCCGTTGGGGTATTATCCCCGGTTATCCACAAGCCCCACGGCTGCGCGCTGCAACGCTTTGCAGCAGCTGCAGCCCCTTCCATGTTCGGATCCTTTCGTCGCTACTTCTCGACGGACCTGGCCATCGACCTCGGCACGGCGAACACGCTGATCTACGTGCGCGGCAAGGGCATCGTCCTGGACGAACCGTCGGTCGTCGCGATCCGCCACGAAGGCGGCCCCAACGGCAAGAAGACCATCCAGGCGGTCGGCGCCGAGGCCAAGGCGATGCTCGGCAAGGTGCCCGGCAACATCGAGGCGATCCGCCCGATGAAGGACGGCGTGATCGCCGACTTCACCGTCACCGAGCAGATGCTCAAGCAGTTCATCAAGATGGTCCACCCGCGCTCGGTGCTGCGCCCGAGCCCGCGGATCATCATCTGCGTGCCCTGCGGCTCGACGCAGGTCGAGCGGCGTGCTATCCGCGAGTCGGCGCTGGGCGCCGGCGCGAGCGAGGTCTACCTGATCGAGGAGCCGATGGCCGCGGCGATCGGCGCCGGGCTGCCGGTGTCCGAGGCCTCCGGCTCGATGGTGGTCGACATCGGCGGCGGCACCACCGAGGTCGGCGTCATCTCGCTGGGCGGCATGGTGTGGAAGGGCTCGGTGCGGGTCGGCGGCGACAAGTTCGACGAGGCCATCATCAACTACATCCGCCGCAACTACGGCATGCTGATCGGCGAGCCCACCGCCGAGGCCATCAAGAAGAGCATCGGCTCGGCCTTTCCCGGCTCCGAGGTCAAGGAGATGGAGGTCAAGGGCCGCAACCTGAGCGAAGGCGTGCCGCGCTCCTTCACGATCTCCTCCAACGAGATCCTGGAGGCGCTGACAGACCCGCTCAACCAGATCGTCTCCAGCGTCAAGAACGCGCTCGAGCAGACCCCGCCGGAGCTCGGCGCCGACATCGCCGAGCGCGGCATGATGCTGACCGGCGGCGGCGCGCTGCTGCGCGACCTGGACCGGCTGCTCGCCGAGGAAACCGGCCTGCCGGTGCTGGTCGCCGAGGACCCGCTGACCTGCGTGGTGCGTGGCTGCGGCATGGCGCTCGAGCGCATGGAACGGCTGGGGTCGATCTTCACCTCGGAATGAACGGTGTCACCCGGAACGGCCGGCACGTGACCCACGTGGCCGGCTTTTTCGCTTCCGGGATCTGACCAGCAGCAGGCCATGCCCCTCGGCACCCTCGACCGGACCCCGCCGCCCTTCTTCCGCCAGGGCCCCTCGGCGCTGACGAAGCTGACCTTCTTCGCGGCGCTGGCGCTGTTCCTGATGGTGGCCGACACGCGCTTCAAGCTCACCGTGCCGCTGCGTGCCGGCGTGGCGACCGTGCTGCACCCGATCGAGCGGGCCCTGCTGGTGCCGGTGGAGATGGTGCGCGGCGGCGGCACCTACCTGCTCGGCCTGCGCCAGGCGCTGGCCAGCGAGGAGCAGGCGCGGCGCGACCTGGCGGGCCAGGCCGAGCGGGCGCTGCGCGTGGAGCAGTTGCAGGCCGAGAACGGCCGGCTGCGCGCGCTGCTCGAGCTGCGGCCGGCGCTGACGGTCCGCTCTCTCGCCGCCGAGGTGCTGTACGACGCGCCGGACCCGTTCTCGCGCAAGGTGATCATCGACCGCGGCGCGACCCACGGCGTGGCGCTGGCCGCCCCGGTGATCAACGAGGCCGGCGTGCTCGGCCAGGTGACGCGTGTCTACCCGCTGTCCTCGGAGGTGACGCTGCTGACCGACAAGGACGCGGCCATCCCGGTGCTGAACACCCGCAACCTGCTGCGCGGCGCGGCCTTCGGCGCGCGCACCGGCATGGAGCTGCGCTTCATGGCCGGCAACGCCGACGTGCAGGTCGGCGACCTGCTGACCTCCTCCGGCTTCGACGGCGTCTACCCGCCGGGTCTGCCGGTGGCCCGGGTGACGCTGGTGGACCGCAAGGTCGACTCCGGCTTCGCGCGCATCCTGCTCGAGCCGGTGGCCTCGGCCGACGCGGTGCGCCACGTGCTGGTGCTCGAGCCGCTGGGCCTGCAGATGCCGCGCCTGCCCGCGCCGGCGGAGGACACGCCGGCGCCGCCACGGCGGGGAGGGCGCAAGTGATCCTGCCGCGTGGCGACGCCCTGCTGCTGCCGGCGAACCCGCTGTTTGTCTGGTTCACGCTGCTGCTGGCCTTCCTGCTGAACCTGGTGCCGCTGGGCCGGGTGCCGGCGATGCCGGACTTCCTGGCCGTGGTGCTGGTGTTCTGGAACGTGCACCAGGCGCGCCGGGTCGGCGTCGGCGCGGCCTTCCTGTTCGGGCTGATGATGGACGTTCACGACGGCGCCGTGCTGGGCCAGCATGCGCTGGCCTACACGCTGCTGAGCTTCTTCGCGATCACCATCCACCGCCGGCTGCTGTGGTTCACGGTGCCGTCGCAGGCGGTGCAGATCCTGCCGCTGTTCTTCGCCGCGCACCTGGTGTCGCTCGTCGTGCGGATGTTGGCAGGCGGCATGTTCCCGGGCTGGAACCTGCTCGTCGCACCGGTGATCGAAGCGCTGCTGTGGCCGATTGCCACCTGGCTGCTGCTCGCCCCGCAGCGCCGGCCGCCCGACCCGGACGAGAATAGACCCCTGTGACCGAGATCCGGAACGTCGAGCAGGAACTGTCGCGTTTCAACACGCGGCTGGTCGCCGCTGCGCTGTTCGTGCTGTTCGCCTTCGGCCTGCTCGCCGCGCGGCTGGTGCACCTGCAGATCTACAAGCACGACGAACTCGCGACCCAGGCCGAGAACAACCGCATCGCCGTGGTGCCGATCGTGCCCAACCGCGGGCTGATCGTCGACCGCAACGGCGTCATCCTGGCCAATAACTACTCGGCCTACACGCTGGAGATCACGCCGGCCAAGGCCGGCGAGCTCGAGCCGCTGATCGACCGGCTGGCCGAGATCGTCGACATCCAGACGCGCGACCGCAAGCGCTTCCGCCGGCTGCTGGAGGAGAGCAAGAGCATCGAGTCGCTGCCGATCCGCACCAAGCTCTCCGACGAGGAGGTGGCGCGCTTCACCGCGCAGCGCTTCCGCTTCCCGGGCGTGGAGATCAAGGCGCGGCTGTTCCGCAACTACCCGCTGGGCGACACCGGCAGCCACCTGCTCGGCTACATCGGGCGCATCAACCAGGCCGAGAAGGAGAAGATCGACGAGTCGGATGAGGCGGCCAACTACCGCGGCACCGAGTACATCGGCAAGCTCGGCATCGAGCAGAGCTACGAGGCCGAGCTGCACGGCACCACCGGCTTCGAGGAGGTCGAGACCAGCGCCGGCGGGCGCCCGGTGCGGCGCCTGAAGAGCAACCCGGCGACGCCCGGCAACATGGTGATCCTGTCGGTCGACATCCGGCTGCAGGCGCTGGTCGAGCAGATGTTCGGCGAGCGGCGCGGCGCGCTGGTGGCGCTGGACCCGCGCAGCGGCGAGGTGCTCGCCTTCGTCAGCAAGCCGACCTTCGACCCGAACCTGTTCGTCGACGGCATCGACACGGACTCCTGGAAGGAGCTCAACGAGTCGATCGACAAGCCGCTGCTGAACCGGGCCCTGCGCGGCACCTACCCGCCGGGCTCGACCTTCAAGCCCTTCATGGCGATGGCGGCGCTGAACACCGGCAAGCGCAGCCCGAGCACGATCATCCAGGACAACGGCAGCTTCGTGTTCGGCAACCACACCTTCCGCAGCCACGGCGACCACGGGCTCGGGCCGGTGGACATGGTCAGGAGCATCGTCAAGTCGAGCAACGTCTACTACTACTCGCTGGCCAACGAGATGGGCGTGGACCTGATGCACGACCAGCTCGAGCCCTTCGGCTTCGGCCGCAAGACCGGCATCGACGTCGACGGCGAGGTCACCGGGCTGCTGCCTTCCACCGAGTGGAAGCGCCGCGCCTACAAGAAGCCGGAGCTGCAGAAGTGGTACGCCGGCGAGACCATCTCGCTGGGCATCGGCCAGGGCTACAACAACTTCACGATGCTGCAGATGGCCGCGGCGACGGCCACGCTGGTCTCCGGCGGCCAGCGCTACAAGCCGCGCCTGGTGCGCGAGATCGAGGACGTGGTGACGCGCGAGCGCCGGCGCATCGCCAGCGACGCGCTGGAGCCGCTGCCGCTCAAGCCCGAGCATGTCGAGCTGATCAACCGCGCGCTTTACGGCGTCACGCAGGAAGGCACCTCGGTGCGCTCCTTCATCGGCGCGCCGTACAAGTCCGGCGGGAAGACCGGCACCGCGCAGGCCATCGGCGTGCGGGCCAACGAGAAGTACAACGCCGCCAAGCTCGAGGAGCACCAGCGCGACCATTCGCTGTACATGGCCTTCGCGCCGCTCGAGGCACCGAGCATCGCGGTCGCGGTGATCGTCGAGAACGCCGGCTGGGGCTCGGACTCCGCCGCGCCGATGAGCCGGCGCGTTTTCGACTACGTGCTCTCGGGCACCGTGCCGAGCGAGGAGGACCTGGCGCTGACGCGCGAGGGCAAGTCCACCACGCCGGTGGGCAAGCCGCGCCCGGCTGCCGAGGTGCTGCTGCCCGGCGCGGCGACCATCGACCTGTCCACCGGCGCGAAGCTGGCGCAGCAGGAGGTGCCGAGATGAACACCCGGCCGGCCGGCATCGGCGTGGCGTTCGAGAAGCCCTCGCTGCTGCAGCGCATCGGGCCGGTGTTCAGCGGCTTCGACCTGACGCTGCTGCTGGCCGTGGTGCTGCTCGCCGCGGTCGGGCTGGTGACGATGTACTCGGCCGGCTTCGACCACGGCACCCGCTTCGTCGACCATGGCCGCAACATGCTGATCGCGCTGGCCCTGCTGTTCCTGGTGGCGCAGGTGCCGCCGCAGAGGCTGATGGCGCTGGCGCTGCCGCTCTACACCGTCGGCGTGGCGCTGCTGATCGCCACCGCGCTGTTCGGCGTCACCAAGAAGGGCGCGACGCGCTGGCTCAACGTGGGCATCGTCATCCAGCCCAGCGAGATGCTGAAGATCGCCACGCCGCTGATGCTGGCCTGGTGGTTCCAGCGCCGCGAGGGGCAGCTGCGCGTGCCGGACTTCCTGATCGCCACCGTCATCCTCGCGATCCCGGTCGGCCTGATCGCCAAGCAGCCCGACCTGGGCACCGCGATCCTGGTGCTGTCGGCGGGGCTGTTCGTGATCTTCTTCGCCGGGCTGTCGTGGAAGCTCATCGTCCCGGTGATGCTGGCCGGCGCCGTGGGCATCACCGCGCTCGTGCTCTCGGGCGACCGCATCTGCGAGCCCGACGTCAAGTGGCCGGTGCTGCGCGATTACCAGAAGCACCGCGTCTGCACGCTGCTCGACCCGACCAAGGACCCGCTGGGCAAGGGTTTCCACACCATCCAGGGCATGATCGCGATCGGCTCGGGCGGCGTCGAGGGCAAGGGTTTCATGAAGGGCACGCAGACGCACCTGGAGTTCATTCCCGAGCGCACCACCGACTTCGTGTTCGCCGCCTTCGCCGAGGAGTTCGGCCTGGTCGGCTGCAGCGTGCTGCTGCTGCTGTTCACCTTCCTGCTGTTCCGCGGGCTGATGATCGCGGCCGACGCGCCGACGATGTTCACCCGGCTGATGGCCGGGGCGATCACGCTGAGCCTGTTCACCTACATCTTCGTCAACATGGGCATGGTCAGCGGCATCCTGCCGGTGGTGGGCGTGCCGCTGCCGTTCGTCAGCTACGGCGGCACGGCGATGGTGACGCTCGGCCTCGGGCTCGGCATCCTGATGTCGATCGCGCGGCACCGAAGGCTCGTGCAGACCTGATGCGGCGCGTCGGGCTGGTCGGCATCGGCAACATGGGCTGGGGCATGGCCCGGCGGCTGCAGGGCTGCGGCTTCGAGGTGGCGGTGCGCGACATCGACCCGGCGCGCGAGGCGCTGGCGCACGAGGCCGGCCTGGCGGTGCTGCCCGATCCGGCCGCGCTGGCCTCGCGCTGCGAGGCGCTGATCGTCGCCGTGGTGGACGCCGCGCAGACCGACGCGGTGCTGTTCGGCGCCGACGGCGCGGCCGCCGCGCTGCCGCCCGGCGCGCCCGTGCTGCTGTGCCCGACGATCGCGCCCGACGACGTCGAGCGCTGCGCCGCGCGCCTGGCCGAGCGCGGGCTGGCGCCGATCGACGCGCCGATGTCCGGCGGCCCGCAGCGCGCGCTCGACGGCACGATGAGCCTGATGGTGGCCTGCGCGCCGGCGGCCTTCGAGCGCACCCGCGGCGTGATCGAGGCGCTGTCGAGCCAGGTGTTCCGCCTCGGCGAGCGGCCGGGCGACGGCGCACGTGCCAAGCTGGTCAACAACCTGCTGGCGGCGATCAACTTGGCCGGTGCCGCCGAGGCGCTGGCGCTGGCCGACCATGTCGGGCTCGACCCGGCGGCGGCGCTGGCGGTGATCGAGCGCTCCTCGGGCCAGAGCTGGATCGGCTCGGACCGGATGCACCGCGCCCTGGCCGGCGACCTGGCGCCGCGCGCCCACACCACGCTGCTGGCCAAGGACAGCCGGCTGGCGCTGGCGATGGCCCGTGCCGCGGGCCGCGAGCCGGCCCTCGGGGCCGTGGCCGCGGACCTTTTCGCGCAGGCCTGCCGCGAGGGCTGCGCCACGCTGGACGACGCCAGCCTGTACGGCTGGCTACGGCGCCGCGGGTAGCGCTGCTGCCGGCTCCGATGGCAGCGCCGGGAAGCGCAGCGTGAAGCGCGCGCCCGGGCCGAACGGCGCGCCGGCGTGGTCCGACAGCCCGTGGCGCGGGCGCAGGTTGGCGTCCTCGAGCTGGACCTGCGCGCCGTGCTGGGCGGCGATCTCGCTGACGATCGCCAGGCCCAGCCCGCTGCCGTCCACGTTCGTGCCCAGCGTGCGGTAGAACGGCCGGAACACCGCCTCGCGCTCGGCCGGCGGGATGCCGGGGCCGGAATCCTCGACCTGCAGCACCACCACCTGGCCGAACGGATCCTCGATCAGGCGCACCGTCACCGTGCCGCCCTCGGGCGTGTACTGCAGGGCGTTGTCGACCAGGTTGCGGATCAGCTCGCGCAGCAGCAGCGGGTTGCCGTTGACCAGCGCGCGCGGCCCGTGGCCGGCATGGCGGCCCGTCTCGGGCCCCTCGTAGCCGAGGTCGATGCGCTTTTCCATCGCACGCGGCACGAAGTCGTGCACCGTCTCGGTGGCCAGCCGGGCCAGGTTGACCGGCTGGCGCTGCGCCTGCTGCTCCTGGTTCTCGGCGCGTGCCATCGCCAGCAGCTGATTGACCATGTGTGCCGCACTCTGGCTCGAATGCGCGATCTGCTGCAGCGACTTCTTCAGCGCCTGCGGCTCGCGCTGGCCGGCGTCGATCTCGCGCTGCGCCAGCTCGGCCTGCGTGCGCAGGCCGGCCAGCGGCGTCTTCAGCTGGTGGGCCGCGTCGGCCAGGAAGTGCTTCTGCGTGGCGATCGACTGGTCCAGCCGCGCCAGCAGGTCGTTGATCGCGCGCACCAGCGGCGAGACTTCCTCGGGCGCCTCGCGCTCGTCGATCGGCGAGAGGTCGTTGCTGTCGCGCCGGCGGATGCGCTGCTGCAGCTCGTTCAGCGGCGCGATGCCGCGCGCCAGCGCGAACCACACCAGCAGCACCGCCACCGGCAGGATCACGAACTGCGGCAGGATCACGCCCTTGATGATCTCGGTGGCCAGGCGCGAGCGCTTGCCCAGCGTCTCGGCCACCTGCACCAGCGCCACCCCGTCGGCGCCGCCGCTGGGCTGCACCCAGACGTAGGCGACGCGCACGTCGTCGCGGTCCATCGTGGCGTCGCGGAAGCGCAGCTCGCCGGCCGGCGGACGCTCCTCGTCCGAGGGCAGGGGCAGCAGGCGGTCGCCGCTGAGCAACTCGCCGCGCAGTCCGAGCACCTGGTAGTAGACGTCGTCCTCGTCGGTGTGCAGCACCTCGGCGGCGCTGGCCGGCAGCGTGAACTCGGCCACCGCCGCGCCGGTCTCGGTGCGGCGCACCGCCACCTGCTTGGCCAGCACCCGCGCCATCGCGGCGAGCTCGCGGTCGTAGGGCTTGTGGGCGATGTTCTGCGCCACCAGCCAGGTCAGCGCGACGCTCATCGGCCACAGCAGCAGCAGCGGCGCGAGCATCCAGTCGAGGATCTCGCCGAACAGCGAGCGCTGCTCCTTGGGAGTACCGGGCATGCGCGTCAGGATAGCCCGGCCTGCTCCGGGAGCCGGCTCAGGCGGCGATCTTCTCGAGGCAGTAGCCCAGGCCGCGCACGGTCGCGATCCGCACGGGGCCCTGCTCGATCTTCTTGCGCAGGCGGTGGATGTAGACCTCGATCGCGTTGTTGCTGACCTCTTCGCCCCACTCGCACAGCCGCTCGACCAGCTGGTCCTTGCTGACCAGGCGCCCGGCGCGCTGCAGCAGCACCTCGAGTAGCGACAGCTCGCGTGCCGACAGTTCGATCATCTGGTCGTTGATGTAGGCCACGCGGCCGGTGGCGTCGAAGGTCAGCGGCCCGTGCTTGATCACCGTCGAGGCGGTGCCCAGGCCGCGGCGCGTCAGCGCACGCACGCGCGCCTCGAGCTCCTGCAGCGAGAAGGGCTTGGCCATGTAGTCGTCGGCGCCCAGGTCCAGGCCCTTGACGCGCTGCTCGACGCTGTCGGCCGCGGTGAGGATCAGCACCGGCACCGATGAACCGCGGGCGCGCAGCTTGCGCAGCACCTCCAGGCCGTGCATCTTGGGCAGGCCCAGGTCGAGGATCAGCAGGTCGAATTCGTGCGAGGCGAGCGCCGCGTCGGCCTCGCTGCCGCTGGCGACACGATCGACGGCATACCCGCCGTTGCGCAGCGATCGCAGCAGACCGTCGGCCAGGACTTGATCGTCTTCGGCGACCAGGATGCGCATGCTTGTCTCCGTCGGGCCGCCGGTCCGTACGCCTGCCAGCGGTGTGGCGACATTGTAGGCAGCGAGGGTGCGGCAGCACGCTTGCGCAATGTCAAGCGCCGGCCTGTCCCCAAGAACGAGGCCATGGGTTACTGTACAAACATCCAGCTTTTGCCATAATCGCGCCGAACACCGGAGACCCTCATGGACGCACCCGTCAAAGCCCTCAACACCGAAAAAGCCAAGGCCCTGCAGGCCGCGCTGGCGCAGATCGAGAAGCAGTTCGGCAAGGGCTCGATCATGCGGCTCGGCGAGGGCGAGAAGATCGAGGACATCGAGGTCGTCTCCACCGGCTCGCTCGGGCTGGACATCGCGCTGGGCGTCGGCGGCCTGCCGCGCGGCCGGGTGGTCGAGATCTACGGCCCGGAGTCGTCCGGCAAGACGACGCTGACGCTGCAGGTCATCGCCGAGATGCAGAAGCAGGGCGGCACCTGCGCCTTCATCGACGCCGAGCACGCGCTCGACGTGCAGTACGCGCAGAAGCTCGGCGTCAACCTGCAGGAACTGCTGATCTCCCAGCCGGACACCGGCGAGCAGGCGCTCGAGATCGTCGATGCGCTGGTGCGCTCCGGCTCGGTCGACCTGGTCGTCATCGACTCGGTGGCCGCGCTCACGCCCAAGGCGGAAATCGAAGGCGAGATGGGCGATTCGCTGCCCGGCCTGCAGGCCCGGCTGATGAGCCAGGCGCTGCGCAAGCTGACCGCCACGATCAAGAAGACCAACACCATGGTCATCTTCATCAACCAGATCCGCATGAAGATCGGGGTGATGTTCGGCAGCCCCGAAACCACCACCGGCGGCAACGCGCTCAAGTTCTACGCCTCGGTGCGCCTGGACATCCGCCGCACCGGCAGCATCAAGAAGGGCGAGGAGGTCATCGGCAACGAGACCAAGGTCAAGGTGGTCAAGAACAAGGTCTCGCCGCCCTTCAAGACCGCCGAGTTCGACATCCTCTACGGCCAGGGCATCAGCCGCGAGGGCGAGGTGATCGACATGGGCGTGAACAACAAGGTGCTCGAGAAGAGCGGCGCCTGGTATGCCTACAACGGCGAGAAGATCGGCCAGGGCAAGGACAACGCGCGCGAGTTCCTGCGCGAGAACCCCGACCTGGCGCGCGAGATCGAGAACAAGGTACGCGAGGCGGTGGGCATTCCGCTGCTGCCCACCGGCGAGTCGGCGGCGGAGTGACGCGCCCTTGGGCTCGGACGAGCGCCCCCCGCCGCCGCTGCGCAGCGTGCGTGGCGGGCCGCTCGCCGCGCCGGCGCCGCTGCGCTCGCTGAAGGCGCGCGCGCTGCAGTGGCTCGCTCAGCGCGAGCACAGCCGCTCCGAGCTGCGCCGCAAGCTGCTGCCGCACGCCCGGGCGCTGGCCGCGATGGGGGAGTCTGGCGACGATGGCGGCGCAGACCCGGCGGCCCGTGTCGACGCCCTGCTCGACTGGCTGCAGGCCCAGCGCCACCTGAGCGAGGAGCGCTTCGTCGAGTCGCGCATCCACGCCCGCGCGGCGCGCTACGGCAACCGCCGCATCACCCAGGAACTGGCGCAGCATGGGCTGGCCCTGGATGCCCGGTCGGCCGAGCAGCTGCGCCAGAGCGAGCGTGACCGTGCACGCGAGGTATGGGCCCGGAAGTTCGGCCGGCCGGCGGCCGATGCGGCCGAGCGGGCCCGCCAGGCTCGCTTCCTGACCGCGCGCGGCTTCTCGGCCGAGGTCGTCCGCCAGGTGCTGCGCGAGGCCGGCTCCGGCGCCGACGACGAGCTGTTGGGCTGAGCGCGCCGCGCCGGTGCGGCGCCAGTTTCCCGTCAGGCTTGACGCAGCGCAGCATGCTACATTGCGCGCCGATTGCGCGGGTTCCAGCGAGGTTACGGCCGGCCGGATGACGCGTCTGCCACTGCCCCCAACGCCCCGCCATGGCCCTGCCGCCCGCCGCGCCCGAGCGCCAGCTCAAGCACCGTCGCCGCATCGACGTGCAGGTGCATTCCCGTGGCGGCGGGCTGTGGGAGGTCGACGCCGAGATCAGCGACGTCAAGACGCGCGACGTGCTGCTCGCCGGCGGCACGCGGGCGGCCGGCGAGCCGATCCACGACATGCTGCTGCGTGTCGTCGTCGACGAATCCTTCAACATCGTCGCGGCGGGCTCCGAGACCCGCGCCATGCCCTATCCCGGCCAGTGCGACGACCATGAGGACGCCTACGCCCGGCTGGTCGGCCTGAACCTGATGCGGGGTTTCCGCCACGCCGTGCGCGAGCGGCTCGGCGGCGTGGCTGGCTGCACCCACCTGACCGAGCTGACGCAGGTGCTGCCCACCGCCGTCGTGCAGGCCTTCGCCGGCGAGGTGCTGAACACCCGCGAAGGCGGCGATTCCGACCAGCAGCCGTTCCAGATCGACCGCTGCCATGCGCTGCGCGCCGACGGGCCGGTCGTCCAGCAGTTCTATCCGCGCTGGTACCGGGGCACGTCAGACCCCGCGGCCGCGCCATCCCTCTCGAAACCTGAGCAAGCGAGACAGCCATGAAGATCCATGAGTACCAGGGCAAGGAAATCCTGCGCCAGTTCGGCGTGCCCGTGCCGCGCGGCTATCCGGCCTTCAGCGTGCGCGAGGCGAGCGAGGCCGCGCAGAAGCTCGGCGGACCGGTGTGGGTCGTCAAGGCGCAGATCCACGCCGGCGGCCGCGGCAAGGGCGGCGGCGTCAAGGTCGCCAAGACGCTGGACGATGTGGCGACGCTGTCCGGCCAGATCCTCGGCATGCAGCTGAAGACGCACCAGACCGGCCCCGAGGGCCAGAAGGTGCGCCGCCTCTACATCGAGGAAGGCGCGGACATCAAGAAGGAGTACTACGTCTCGCTGGTGACCGACCGCGCCTCGCAGAAGGTGGCATTCATCGCGTCGAGCGAAGGCGGCATGGACATCGAGGAGGTCGCGCACAAGACCCCCGAGAAGATCATCACCGAGCTGATCGACCCGCTCGCCGGCCTCGGCGAGGCGCAGGCGAAGAAGATCGCGGCGGCCGTCGGACTGCCCGAGGGCTCGCACGCGCAGGCGGCCACGCTGTTCCAGAACCTGTACCGCTGCTACATGGAGACGGACGCCTCGCTGGTCGAGATCAACCCGCTGAACTGCGACAGCAAGGGCAACCTGATCGCGCTGGACGCGAAGTTCAACTTCGATGCCAACGCGCTGTTCCGCCACCCGGAGATCGTCGCCTACCGCGACCTCGACGAAGAGGACCCGGCCGAGATCGAGGCGAGCAAGTTCGACCTCGCCTACATCCAGCTCGACGGCAACATCGGCTGTCTGGTCAACGGCGCCGGCCTGGCAATGGCGACCATGGACACCATCAAGCTGTTCGGCGGCGAGCCGGCCAACTTCCTCGACGTCGGCGGCGGTGCCACCGCGGAGAAGGTGACCGAGGCCTTCAAGATCATGCTGTCCTCGCCCAAGGTGAAGGCCATCCTCGTGAACATCTTCGGCGGCATCATGCGCTGCGACACCATCGCCGAGGGCGTGATCGCGGCCTGCAAGGCGGTCAACCTGAAGGTGCCGCTGGTGGTGCGCATGAAGGGCACGAACGAGGAACTGGGCAAGAAGATGCTGGCCGAATCGGGCCTGCCGATCATCAGCGCCGACACGATGGCCGAAGCCGCGACGAAGATCGTCGCCGCCGTGAAGTAAGGGAGACGAGCATGAGCATCCTGATCAACAAGGACACCAAGGTCATCACCCAGGGCATCACGGGCAAGACCGGCCAGTTCCACACCAAGGGCTGCCAGGCCTACGCGAACGGCAAGAACTGCTTCGTCGCCGGCGTCAACCCGAAGAAGGCGGGCGAGAGCTTCGAGGGCATCCCGATCCACGCCAGCGTGAAGGACGCCAAGGCCGCCACTGGTGCCACCGTCAGCGTGATCTACGTGCCGCCGGCCGGCGCCGCCGCGGCCATCTGGGAGGCCGTCGAGGCCGACCTCGACCTGGTGGTCTGCATCACCGAAGGCATTCCCATCAAAGACATGCTGATCGTGCGCAACAAGATGAAGGCCAAGGAGGCCGCCGGCGGCAAGAAGACGCTGCTGCTGGGCCCCAACTGCCCGGGCCTGATCACGCCCGACGAGATCAAGATCGGCATCATGCCGGGCCACATCCACAAGAAGGGCCGCATCGGCGTGGTGTCGCGCTCCGGCACGCTGACCTACGAGGCGGTGGCGCAGCTGACCGAGATCGGCCTGGGCCAGTCCAGCGCGGTGGGCATCGGCGGCGACCCGATCAACGGCCTGAAGCACATCGACGTGATGAAGGCCTTCAACGACGACCCGGACACCGACGCCGTGATCATGATCGGCGAGATCGGCGGCCCGGACGAGGCCGACGCCGCGCGCTGGTGCAAGGCCAACATGAAGAAGCCGATCGTCGGCTTCATCGCCGGCGTGACCGCGCCTCCGGGCAAGCGCATGGGCCACGCCGGCGCGCTGATCTCCGGCGGCGCCGACACCGCCGATGCCAAGCTCGCCATCATGGAGGAGTGCGGCTTCACGGTGACGCGCAATCCGTCCGAGATGGGCCGCCTGCTCAAGGGCCTGCTCTGAGTCCGGCGGGGCCACGTTCGTAGTAGTACGAACGTGGCCGACGGCCGCGCTCCCTAGAATTCACGGCAGCTCGCGACAAGGAGGGCCCAGCGGCCCTCCGACCCCTTCCTACAACACGGGCCGTGCCATGGATCTCTCTTCCGGCGCCTTCTGGGCCGCCCTCGGTTCGATCATCCTCGCCAACATCGTGCTGTCGGGAGACAACGCGGTGGTGATCGCGCTGGCAGCCCGTTCGCTGCCGCCGCAGCAGCAGAAGCAGGCCATCATCTGGGGCAGTGCGGCGGCGATCGTGATGCGCATCGTGCTGACGCTGATCGCCGTGGAGATGCTCAAGTGGCCGTGGCTGAAGGTGATCGGCGCGCTGCTGCTGCTGTACATCGGCGTCTCGCTGCTGCTGGAGGACGAGGGTGGCGACGGCGAGCACCACGAGGCCGGCGGCATGCTCGCGGCGATCCGCACCATCCTCGTGGCCGACCTGGTGATGAGCCTGGACAACGTGCTCGCCGTGGCCGCCGCCGCCAAGGGCGACACGCCGCTGCTGGTGATCGGCCTGGCGATCAGCATCCCGCTGATCGTGTTCGGCAGCACGCTGCTGCTGAAGGTGATGCAGCGCTTCCCGATCATCATCACGCTCGGGGCCGCGTTGCTCGGCTTCCTGGCCGGCGAGATGATGTTCACCGACCCGGCGGTGACGGCCCGGTTCGGCGAACTGCCGCACGATGTCGTCAACGCGGCCGGTGCCGTGGGCGCGGTGCTGGTGGTCGCGGTCGGCCTGTGGCTGCAGAAGCGCGCCCGCGAACGCGCCACGGCCTGAGCCGGCATTTCGGTTTCCACGCACTTGCCCGGCGCGGAGCCGGGCCCCTATACTGCGCCGCAGAAGGGGAGTAGCTCGACTCCACCGCGCGGGCCCGGTCCGAGGCGGCAGTTGCGACAGATCGTCAATACGAAGCGAAGCGACGCTTCCGGTCTGTCGGGCCATAACAAACACTCCAAGCCGAGCAAGACCTTCGATGCAGGCCGCTGATGCGGCAGGATCGAAGCCGTCGACATCCGTCCCCGCGCCCGCGTTCCTGCCGCACCAGCCACCTGCACCGTTCGTCGTGCAACGTTGCTGGAGTGTTCATGGAATTCCTTTCCCCCGCGTGGCTGTCGGCCCTGCTGGCGATCGTGCTGATCGACCTGGTGCTGGCCGGCGACAACGCCATCGTCATCGCGCTGGCCGCGCGCAACCTGCCTGCCCACCTGCAGAAGCGCGCCATCGTCTGGGGCACGGTCGGGGCCATCGCCGTACGCTCGGCGATGACGATCGGCGTGGTCTGGTTGCTGAAGATCCCCGGCCTGATGCTGGTCGGCGGGCTCGGCCTGGTGTGGATCGCCTACAGGCTGCTTGCCTCCAACCCGGCGGGCGAGGAAGGCGGCCACCACCCCACCGCCAACACCTTCTGGGGTGCGATGCGCACCATTGTCATCGCCGACGCGCTGATGGGCATCGACAACGTGCTGGGCGTGGCCGGCGCGGCCAAGGGCAGCATCGAGCTGGTGGTGCTGGGCCTGCTGATCAGCGTGCCGATCGTCGTCTGGGGCAGCACGCTGGTGCTCAAGCTGGTCGACCGCTTCCCGATCATCACCTACCTCGGCGCCGGTGTGCTGGCCTACACGGCCGCCCACATGATCGTCAGCGAACCGGTGCTCGACGCGGTGTTCGACCCGAGCCTGGCCAACCGCGTCGCCACCTACGTGCTGCTGGTCGCCGGCGTGCTCGCGGCCGGCTGGTGGGCCACGCGCCGCCGACCCGCCGACGAGGCTGCCTCGCCGACCTGAACCAAGCCCCGGACCGCCCGCGTCCACTGCAGGAGAAGCTCGATGGAAAAGATCGCCGTCTTCGTCAACGACGCCGAGCATGCCCGGCACCTGCTGCAGCCGATGCTGCGTGGCGCCGGCCCGACGCACTGGGTGCTCGTGGCCTGCGCGCCGACCCTGACGCGCCACATCGGCCGCTGGGTCACGCAGTCGGCCCGCCAGCAATGGCTCGAGCGCTGGAGCGTCGAGCTGTTCGCCCAGCTCGAGCCCGAGCTGCGCAGCGTTGCCGGCAGCCAGGTCGAGAAGCTGCTGGCGCGCAAGCCGCTGATCGACGTCAGCCGCCGCCTCAGCGCCCGGCTCGGGCCCGTGCGCCTGCTCGACGCGCGCCGCCCGCAGGTCGGGCGGGTCGACGAGCCGATCAGCGACCAGCAGCCCGCCGGCGCCGCCAGCCGCTGGGCCGCGCCGGTGGCCGCCACCACCGGACTGGCTGCGATGCTGACGCTGGCCGACTGACGCCCAGGCCAAGCGCACCCTGTGCTAACGTGCCTGCCGGATGAGCAGGCACCCACTCGAAGTCGGCGGGCTGCAGGAGCGGGCGGGATGAATCCGACCGGCGTGTCCCTGCCCGCCCTGCTCGGCGCCCTGGCCGCCTGCCTCGGCGTGGCAGCCTATCTCGCCTGGGGCCTGCCGCGCCTGTCCCGACCGGTCGGGCGCCTGCTCAGCGCGGCGCTCGTGGCGGCCGGCCTGCTGGCCTCCCTGGCCTGGCCGGCGGCGCATGCCCTGCTCCTGCCGGTCGTGGGCCTGCTGTTCGGCCACCTCGGGCGCGAACTCGGCCCGTGGGCGACGCGTCCCGCGGTGCGTGCCGGCGATCCGGTCGGCGCCAGCCACCCGAGCCGCCCCGGCCCGACGACCCTGCCGGGCCAGCCCTCGCGGACGCAGGCACCGGCCACGCTGGGCCGCTACCGCGTCGACTCGGAGATCGGCCGCGGCTCGATGGGCGCGGTCTACCTCGGGCACGACCCGCAGATCGGCCGCCGCGTCGCCATCAAGACGATGGCGCTCAGCCGCGAGTTCCACGGCGACCAGCTGGTCGAGGCGCGGGCGCGCTTCTTCCGCGAGGCCGAGACTGCCGGGCGGCTGCAGCACCCGGACATCGTCACCATCTTCGATGCCGGCGAGAGCGGCGAACTGGCCTGGATCGCGATGGAGTACATCCAGGGCCACGACCTGCAGCGCTACACCGTGCTGCGCCGGCTGCTGCCGCTGGCGCAGCTGCTGCCGATCGTCGCCCGGGTGGCCGACGCGCTGGCCTATGCGCACCGCCAGGGCATCGTGCACCGCGACATCAAGCCGGCCAACGTGATGATCGACCCGGACACCGACCTGGTGAAGGTGATGGATTTCGGCGTCGCCCGCATGGCCGACGCGACCAGCACCCGCACCGGGCTGGTCATCGGCACGCCCTCGTTCATGTCGCCCGAGCAGATGGCCGGACGGCCGGCCGACCGCCGCAGCGACCTCTACTCGCTCGGCGTGATGCTGTTCCAGCTGCTGACCGGCCGGCTGCCGCACGAGGGCGACACCATGGCCCGGCTGATGCACCAGATCGCCCACGAGGCGGCGCCCGACGTGCGCACCCTGCGCCCGGACGTGCCCGAGGCGCTGGCCGACATCGTCGCCCTCGCGCTGGAGAAGCGCATCGAGGTGCGCTACGCCGACGGGCAGCAGCTCGCCGCCGACCTGCGCGCGGTGCACGCCTCGCTCGCGGTCGAGCCGCCGGACCCCTTCGAGCGAACCGTGACGTTTTCACGCGACGAACCGAGGCACAATTCCGCGACATGAGACGGTAGCCGTCCCCCAGCGACGGCCCGCTGCCGATGACCGAGCCACTACCGACGATGACCCTGGAGTTCCACAGCGCGACCGACACCGGCCGGGCGCGCAACAACAACGAGGACTCGGTGGCGCTGGACGAGGCCTGCGGGCTGATCGTGCTGGCCGACGGCATGGGCGGCTACAACGCCGGCGAGGTGGCCAGCAGCATGGCCACCTCGTTCATCAAGACCGAGCTTGGCCGCTGGCTGACGGAGGCCTCCGACAACGCCTCCGACACCGACGTGCGGCGCGCGATGGACATCTGCGTGGACAACGCCAACCGGGCGATCTTCAACGCCGCCAACTCCAACCCGCAGTACGCAGGCATGGGCACGACGCTGGTGGTGGGCGTGTTCCGCGACGGCCGGCTGCTGATGGGCCACGTGGGCGACTCGCGCGGCTACCGCCTGCGCGGCGGGCGCCTGACGCAGATCACGCACGACCACTCGCTGCTGCAGGAGCAGATCGACTCCGGCCTGATCACCGCCGAGCAGGCCGCGTTCTCGGCCAACAAGAACCTCGTGACGCGGGCGGTCGGGGTCGAGGACACCGTGCTGCTCGAGACCCACCTGCACGACGTGCTGCCCGGCGACATGTACCTGCTGTGCTCGGACGGCCTGTCCGACATGCTGGACGACGATTCCATCGCGCAGCTGTTGCAGGGCCACGACGCCTTGTCCGACGTGGCATCTGCCTTGGTGGAGGCCGCCAACGACGCAGGCGGAAAGGATAATATCTCGGTGGTCCTTGCCAGGGTGCGTGGGCCGGCCGGGCCATCCCGTTCATGGTGGCCGTTCCGGCGCTGAGGTCGAGACGCAGGCGCCCGAGAGACGACAACGAGACACGAGGACGCGAAAGCATGGGCAAGCTGGTCGTATCGCTGGACGGTGTGGTGATCAAGGAGGTGCAGATCACCAAGGACAAGACCACGCTCGGTCGGCGGCCCTACAACGACATCGTGATCGACAACCTCGCCGTCAGCGGCGAGCACGCGGTGCTGCAGATGGTCGGTGCGGACGTCTTCATCGAGGACCTGAACAGCACCAACGGCACCTACATCAACGGCAAGGCGATCAAGAAGCAGCTGTTGAGCCACAACGACACCGTCGAGATCGGCAAGTACAAGATCAAGTACCTGGTCGAGGACGGCACCGACTACGAAAAGACGATGATCATGAAGCCCGGCGCCTCGGCCAACGCCGCGGCGGCGGCCTATTCGCCCACGGTCGGCTTCGGTGCCTCGGGCTTCGGCTCGCTCGGCTCGGGCAACGGCCCGGCCTCGATCAAGGTGCTCAACGGCGCGGCGGCCGGCCGCGAGGTGCAGCTGACCAAGGTCGTTACCACGGTCGGCAAGCCCGGCGTGCAGGTGGCCTCCATCACCAAGCGGCCGGGCGGCTACGTGCTGGCCCACGTCGAGGGCGCGCTGCGCCCGACGGTCAACGGCAACCCCGTGATGGGCGAGACCGTGCATCTGAAGAACGGCGACGTGGTCGAGCTCGCCGGCACGCAGATGCAGTTCGTGCAGAACTGAGCCTGCGGCGCCCGCGCGCATGGGCGCCCGCGGCTGGCGGTTCGTGCGCGCCGCCCTGGTGGCGGCCCTCTTCCTGTTGCTGTTCGGCCATGCGGCCGAGGTTCTGAACTGGCGGCCGCTGAGCCAGCTCGACCAGGCCATCGACGACACCCGGCTGCGCGCCGCCATGCCGCGGACGCCCCACGAACGCGTCGTGATCGTCGACATCGACGAGGCCAGCCTCGCCCGCCTCGGCCGCTGGCCCTGGCCGCGCGCGCGCATGGCGGCGCTGGCCGACGAGCTGGTCGAACGCCAGCGTGCCGCGGTGGTGGGCTTCGACATCATGTTCACCGAGCCCGAGGCCGACGACGCACGGCTGGCGGCCGCGCTCGCCGGCCGTCCCGCCGTGCTGGGCTTCTACCTGAGCAACGCGGCCGAGTCCGGACGGGTCGGCCGCCTGCCCGAGCCGGCCTTCGACGCCGCGCTGCTGCGCGGCCAGCCGGGCTCGTTCACCCGCTGGCGAGCCTACGCCGGCAACGTTGCCGTCGTCGCGCAGGCGGCGCCGCAGGCCGGATTCATCAACACGCTGCCCGATGCCGACGGCAACCTGCGCCGCATGCCGCTGATCGCCGAGCTCGACGGCCGCCACTACGAGACGCTGGCGCTGGCCATGTTCCGCCGCTACACGGGCCAGCCGGCGCTGGAGCCGGTGTTCCCGCCGCCGCGCCCGCTGCGCTCGCCCTACCCGGGCCTGTCGGCCCTGATGCTGGTGCAGGGTGCGGCGCGCGATGCGATCCCGGTCGATGCGCAGACCATGCTGCGCGTGCCGTACCGCAGCCCTGGCGGGCCGGGCGGCGGCGGCTTCCGCTACCTGTCCGCGGCCGACCTGATCGAGGGGCGCATCGCGCCCGGCTCGCTGGCCGGCACGCTCGTGCTCGTCGGGACGACGGCCCCGGGCCTGTACGACCTGCGCAGCACGCCGGTGGCGGGCGCCTTTCCCGGCGTGGAGGTGCACGCCAACCTGCTCGCCCGCCTGCTGGACGGCCGCGGGCCGTTCGTGCCCGACTGGGCCGCCGGCTTCGAGGAGGTCCAGCTGCTCGTCGTGCTCGCGCTGCTCGTGCTGCTGCTGCCGCGCCTGTCGGCGCTGCGCGGCATCGTCGCCACGGCCGTGCTGCTCGCCGCGCTGGTGGGGCTGAACGCCTGGGCCTACCAGGCCCGCCAGTGGGTGCTGCCGCTCGCCTCGGGGCTGGTGCTCGCGCTGCTGCTCCTGGCGCTGCACATCGGCTGGGGCTACGTCACCGAGGCGCGCACGCGCCGCTCGCTGGCGCGCCTGTTCGGCACCTACGTGCCGCCCGAGCTGGTCGAGCAGATGGCACGCGACCCGCAGCGCTACACCATGCAGGCCGAGAACCGCGTGCTGACCATCATGTTCTGCGACATGCGCAACTTCACGCGTGTGTCCGAGGCGCTGCCGCCCGAGGAGCTGCGCGCGCTGATCAACCGCTTCTTCTCGGCCATGACGCAGGCCATCCGGGCGCGCCGCGGCACGCTCGACAAGTACATCGGCGACGCGATCATGGCCTTCTGGGGCGCGCCGGTGGCCGACGAGCGGCACGCCGCCCATGCGGTGGCCGCGGCGCTGGCGATGGTCGAGGGCCTCGGCGAGCTCAATGCGATGCTGCGTGCGCGCGGCCTGCCCGAGATCGGCGTGGGTATCGGGCTGAACACCGGCCTGGTGTGCGTCGGCGACATGGGCTCGGACATCCGCCGCAGCTACACCGTGATGGGCGACGCGGTGAACCTGGCCTCGCGCATCGAGGCGCTGACGCGCCACTACGGCGTCGACATCCTGGCCGGCGAGACCACCGTGGCCGCGGCCGGCGCGCAGGCCGTGTTCATCGAGGTCGACCGCGTGCGCGTCAAGGGCAAGGAGGCCGCCGTGACTCTTTTCACGCCGGTGCCCGAGGCCCTGGCACGCAACGCCTCCTTTGACGAGGAAATGCGACTTTGGCGCCTTGCACTCACCGCCTACCGAGCCCAAGATGCTCCGCAGGCGCTGGCTGCGCTGCAGGAACTGCGCACCCGCTTCGCGGCGTCGCCCTGGCGCGGCCTGCACGAGCGGCTCGGCGAGCGTGTGGCGCGCTGGGCCCACGAGCCCCCGCCGCCCGGTTGGGACGGCACCCACACCTTCGACAGCAAGTGACTGCAGGATGATCGTTCAGGTTCTCGGCTGCTCGGGCGCGATCGCTGCCGGCTGCAGGACGACGGCCTTCCTGCTCGACGACGACGTGCTGATCGACGCCGGCACGGGGGTCGGCGACCTGGCGCTCGACGCGCTGGCGCGCATCGACCACATCCTGATCAGCCATTCGCACCTCGACCACGTGCTCGCCATCGGCCTGCTGGCCGACAGCGTGATGCGGCAGCGCCGCGCCGACGGGCGCGGCCCGATTCGCGTGCATGCGCTGCCCGAGACGCTGGCCGCACTGCGGGCGCACATCTTCAACGGCGTGATCTGGCCGGACTTCACCCGCCTGCCCAGCGCCGAGCACCCGGTGCTCGAGTTCGTGCCCTTCGCCGTCGGCGAAGTGCTCAGGCTGGACGCGCGCCGCGTCGAGGTGCTGCCGGCGCAGCACACCGTGCCGGCCTGTGGGTTCGCCGTCGACGGCGGCGAGGCCGGCGCCTGGGTCTACACCGGCGACACCGGGCCGAACCCGGCGCTGTGGATGCGCCTGCGCGGCATGAAGGTGGCGCACCTGGTCATCGAGACGGCGTTCTCCGACGAGGAGCGCCAGCTCGCCTACATCAGCCGCCACTTGTGCCCGGCGGCGCTCGGCCACGAACTCGCGCAGCTCGGCGGCAGCGTGGACGTGCACATCACCCACATCAAGCCCGGCGAACTGCAGGCGGTGATGCAGGAGATCGGCCGCCTGACCAGCCCGCACCGAATCCGCGCGCTGGCGGCGGGCCAGACCATCGCGCTCGGCGGCTGATCGGGCCGCGACAGCTGGGAAATGCGGGCCTGCGGGCCCGCTTTTCGTTGGAGCGGGGCTCGTCGATCCGGGTGACGATATTCGTCAGTCGTGACCGGGCGGGTCGCGGCGCTGGCCCGGCCGGTGACTGTTTGTGTCAGCTGCGCGGGTGCATTTCACGGTTCCCTGGCCCGGTATGCGTGGCACGCCCTTCGCATCTGTTCGGCCGTGTCCCTCACCCACCACCTCTCAGGAGTGTCTTTCATGAAGCGTCGTGTCCAACAAGGTTTCACCCTCATCGAACTGATGATCGTCGTGGCGATCATCGGCATCCTGGCGGCGGTTGCGCTGCCTGCGTACCAGGACTACACGGTCCGTTCGCGCATCACGGAAGGTCTGTCGCTGTCCGGTGACGCCAAGTCGGCCGTGAGCACCAACGCCACGACCCAGAACGACCTGAACACGGCTGCCAACACGTTCAACGGCGCGTTCACGCCGACCAAGTACGTGCAGGGCCTGGCGATCACCGCCGCCAACGGCGCGACGCAAGGCGAAATCGTCGTGACCTTCAACGCCGCCAACGTCGGTCGCATCCCGGCCGCCGCGACGCTGGTCATCAGCCCGTACATCAACGCCGGTGGCGCCCCGGTCGCCCTGGGTACTGCGCTGGCCGCCGTGCCGCCGACCGTCGGCAACGTCGACTGGGCTTGCCACTCGGTGGGTGTCGCGACCGCGACCAACCGCGGCGTGGGTGCCATCGCCGGTGTGACGGCAGCCACCCTGCCGGCCAACTTCGCGCCGAACGAGTGCCGCTGATCGGGAGGGCCTAGCCCTTCAGGATCGAGAAGGCGGCCCACGGGCCGCCTTTTTCTTGGCCCGCTCCGGCCCCCGGTTCCGACAATAAATACCAGCTCAGGGATGTCGTATGGGAACCAGAAAGTCCACCAGTCGCCTCCAGCGCGGCTTCACCTTGATCGAGCTGATGATCGTCGTCGCGATCGTCGGCATCCTGTCCGCCGTCGCGCTGCCGGCCTACCAGGACTACATCGTGCGCAGCCGCATCACCGAAGGCCTGGCGGTCGCGGCCGAAGCCAAGGTGGTGATCAACAGCGGCGCCTCGGTCGGCGATCTCGCCACCGCGGCCGGCACCTTCAACGCGTCGTTCACGCCGACCAAGTACGTGCGCTCGCGCACGATGGATCCGGTGAGCGGCGTGCTGACGGTGACCTTCAACGAGGTCAACATCGGCCGCATTCCGGCCAATGCCACGATCACGATGAGCCCGTACCTGAACAACGCCGTGCCGGTCGCCCTGCAGGCTGCGCTGGCCGCCAACATGATGGGCGTGGTCGACTGGATCTGCCAGTCCACCACCGCCAACACGGCGGCCTCGCGCGGCCTCGCGGCGCTGGCCGTTTCGCCCGGCACCTTGCCGGCCCAGTTCGCGCCGAATGAGTGTCGCTAACATCCGCGGTCCGTCGTTCCAGCCCCCAAGCGGGGCGCCCGCGAGTCTCGTGAAGTCCGATCGTCTCAAGGCCCGCCTGCACGCCGCAGGCTGGCACCTGCTGGTGTCCTGCGTCGTCGCCGCGTTGTCGGCGGCCCTGGTGTTCGGGCTCTGGTACCCCGGCGCGTTCCGGCACATGGCCGGCGGCCAGGGCCTGTTCATTCTCGTCGTCAGCGTCGACGTGGTGCTCGGCCCGCTGCTGACCCTCGTGGCCTACGACATCGCCAAGGGCTGGCCGCACCTGCGACGCGACCTGGCCGTGATCGCGGCGCTGCAGCTCGCCGGGCTGGCCTACGGGCTGCACACGGTGTACGTTGTCCGCCCGGTGGCGATCGCCTTCGAGTTCACGCGCTTTCGCGTGGTCTCGGCGGGCGACGTCTTCACGCCCGAACTGCTCGCTGCGCCTCCCGAGTACCAGCGCCTGCCGCTGACCGGTCCGTGGACGCTCGCCGTGCGCCCCGCCGAGGCCGGCTCGGAGCGCACCAAGGCGATCGAGATGGGCCTGAAGGGCGTCGACACCAGCCAGCGGCCCGGTTTCTGGCGGCCCTACACTGAGGCCCGTTCCGAAGCCCTGGCCGCCGCCCGTCCGCTCATGACCCTGCTCAACCGCGAAGCCGGCCGCCGCGCCGAGCTCGAGAAGATCCTCGCCGACGCCGGTGTCGACCCGGCCACCGCCCGCTTCCTGCCGGTGATGGCGCGCGGCGACTGGAGCGTGGTGCTCGACGCCACCGGCAACATCGCGACCTACCTGCCCGCCGACGGCTTCAAGTGATGCGGGCGCAGGGCCCCGCCGAGGCGTCCGCGTCCGGCGCGTGGTGGCTCGCCGCGCTGCTGGCCGTCGCGCTGCCGCCGCTGCTGGCGTTCAATCTCCCGCCCTCGTCGACCTTCCTCAACCAGGCGGCCGCGCTGATCGGCTGGTCGCTCTGGCTGCTGCTGCTGGCCGGCGTGCTGCCGCGGCCGGCGCGGCCGGGCCCGGGCCTCGCGGCGCTGCTGGGCGCCTTCGCGGTGATCGGCCTGGCCGCGCTCGGCTCGATGGCCTGGGCTGGCCTGCCCGGCACGCTCGGCCTGTCCGCCCTCGGCCTGCTCGCGGCGGCCGCGCTGACCGCCTGGATCGCCGCCGCGCTGTGCAGCGCCGGGCACGGCGAGCGCGCCTTCGAGGCCTTCTGCGGCGCGCTGGTGCTGGCCGGCGCGCTCAGCACGGTGGTCGGCCTGGTGCAGGCCTTCGCGCCCGAGCTTGCGGACGGCTTCTGGGTGGCCGCCACCGGCGCCGGTGGGCGCGCGGTCGGCAACCTGCGCCAGCCCAACCACCTGAGCAGCCTGCTGCTGTGGGCCATGATCGCCGTCGTCCCGCTGCTGCGCACGCGCCGCCTGCCCTGGCCGGTGGCGCTGCCGCTGTTCCTGCTGATGCTGTTCGGCGTGGTGCTGACCGGCTCGCGCACCGGGCTGCTGGGCACCTTGCTGCTGGCCGCCTGGGGCGCGCTGGACCGCAGCCTGGAGCGCCGCACCCGGCTGATGCTGGTGCTCGCGCCGGTGGCCGGCGCGCTGCTGTGGCTCGGCATGGCCGAGTGGGCGCGGCTGCACGACAGCGTGTTCGCCGGCGAGGCGCAGCTGCGCCAGGCGGACCCGAGCAGCTCGCGCTTCGGCATCTGGAAGAACACCCTGAGCCTGATCGCGATGCATCCGTGGCTGGGCGTGGGCTTCGGCGAGTTCAATTTCGCCTGGACGCTGACGCCGTTCCCGGGCCGCCCGGTGGCCTTCTTCGACCACACGCACAACCTGGAGCTGCAGCTGGCCGTCGAGCTGGGCCTGCCGCTGGCGGCACTGGTGCTGGCGCTGCTGGCGCGTGCGCTGTGGGAGGCCTGGCGGGCGGCGCGCGCGGCGCCGACGCTGCGCGCCGCGCTGGTGCTGGTGCTGATGGCGGCGCTGCACTCGCAGTTCGAGTACCCGCTGTGGTACGCCTACTTCCTGCTGCCGGCCGCCTTCGCGTTCGGCCTGTGCCTGGGCGAGCCGGCATCCGGCGCCGCCAGCGGGCGCTGGCCGGCCGGCGTGGCCGCGGCGCTGCTGCTGCTGCTGGGCAGCCTGGCCTCGGTGGCCGACTACTGGCGCGTCGTCGTGATCTTCCAGCCGCCGGCGGGCGCGCCCTCGCTCGCCCAGCGCATCGAGGACGGGCGGCGCAGCTGGCTGTTCGGCCACCATGGCGACTACGCGGCCGCCACCGTGTCCGAGCATCCCTCGCAGGTGATGCCGGCGTTCGACCGCGCCACGCACTACCTGCTCGACACCCGGCTGATGATGGCCTGGGCCAACGCGCTGGCCGAGTCCGGGCAGATCGACCGGGCGCGTCACCTCGCGCAGCGCCTGCGCGAGTTCCGCAACGAGCAGTCGGCGGAGTACTTCGCCGACTGCGACGACGCGCCGATGGCCGACCGCCGGCCCTACCAGTGCGTGCCGCCGGCGGTGCAGCTCGACTACCGCGCGTTCAGGTAGCCGCGGCCACCCAGTCGCCGCTCTTGCCGCCGTGTTTCTCGAGCACGCGGATGCCGTCCATGACCATGCCGCGGTCGGCGGCCTTGCACATGTCGTAGACGGTCAGCAGGCCCACCTGCACGGCCGTCAGTGCCTCCATCTCGACGCCGGTGCGGCCGAGCGTCTCGACCTGCGCGGTGCAATGCACGCTGCTGGCCGCCGCGTCGAGCACGAACTCGACGGCGACGCGCGTGATCGGCAGCGGGTGGCACAGCGGCACCAGCTCGCTGGTGCGCTTGGCCGCCTGGATGGCGGCGATGCGCGCCACGCCGAGCACGTCGCCCTTCTTCGCGCTGCCCGAGGCGATCAGCGCCAGCGTGGCCGGCTGCATGCGGATCGTGCCGGTGGCGCGCGCGACGCGGTGCGTCTCGGCCTTGGCCGAGACGTCCACCATGTGGGCCTGGCCCTGGGCATCGAAATGGGTCAGCGGGCTGGGATCGGACATGGAAACACGTGGGAAACGAATCCGGCGCATCATAGCCAGCCGTTTCACGCCGCCCGCTTGGTTTGTCCCTTCCCGCCTCCCGCTTCCGCCGCCCCGTCGTGGCCGCCTGCGTGGCCGCGCTGCTGGCCGCGTCCTGGCCCGCGCAGGCGCAGGTCAACCTGCCCGCGCTGGGCGATTCGGCCAACGAGGATTTCGCCGTCTCGACCGAGCGCCGCGTCGGCGAGCAGATCATGCGCGAGATCCGGCGTGACCCGGACTACCTCGACGACCCGCTGCTGCTCGAGTACCTGCGCACGCTGTGGTCGCCGCTGGTCGCGCAGGCGCGCGCCAACGGCAGCATCACGCCCGACATCGACCCGCGCTTCGCCTGGGAGGCCTTCCTGGTGCGCGACCGCAGCGTCAACGCCTTCGCGCTGCCCGGCGGCTATGTCGGCGTGCACCTGGGGCTGATCGCCATCACCGCCACGCGTGATGAGCTGGCCTCGGTGCTGGCGCACGAGCTGACGCACGTCACGCAGCGGCACATCGCGCGCAGCATCACCAACAGCAAGCGCCAGTCGCTGATCGGCATCGCGGCGATGATCATCGGCGTGATCGCCGCGTCCCGCTCGCGCAATACCGACGGGGCCAACGCGGCCATCATGGGCGGCCAGGCGGCGGCGATCCAGGGCCAGCTCAACTTCTCGCGCGACATGGAGCGCGAGGCCGACCGCATCGGCTTCCAGGTGATGACCGGCGCCGGCTTTGCGCCCTGGGGCATGGCCGCGATGTTCGAGAAGCTCGACCATGCCGCGCGCCTGAACGACAACGGCAGCTACCCCTACCTGCGCACCCACCCGCTGACCAGCGAGCGCATCGGCGAGGCGCGCGCCCGCATGGGCACCGACGCAGCCGGGGCGCTCGACCGCCTGCCCGGCACCGGCAACCCGTTCGAGCACGCGCTGGCGCAGGCGCGCGCCCAGGTGCTGATGGACGCCCGGGTCGACGCGCTGCGCCGCGCCCAGTCGCTCGACGCGCCGCGTGCCGACGCGAGCCCCGCGCAGCGTCTGGCCGACTACTACGCCAGCGCGCTGGCCTCGCTGCTGCTGAAGGAGCCGGCGCGGGTCGACGCGGCGCTCGGCCGCGCCGAGGCGGTGCTGGCCAACAACCCGCGCCAGGAGCCGCGCGCGCAGCGCACGCTCGCCTTCCTGCGCGCCCAGCTGCAGCTCGGCCGCGGCGACGCGCGTGCGGCGCTGGCCACGCTCGCGCCCTATACCGGCGACGGCTCGCGTGCCGGCGCGCTCGCGCTGGCCGAGGTGGCCCTGGCGCTGCCCGCCGACGACCCGGCCGTCAAGCGCAGCGCCGACGAGCTGCAGACGCGCGTGGCCGGCCAGCCGGGCGACGCCACCTCGTGGAACCTGCTGTCGCGCCTGTGGGGCCGGCTCGACCAGCCGCTGCGCGCGCTGCGCGCCGAGGGCGAGGCGCAGTACGCGCTGGGCGACCTGCCCGGCGCGCTCGACCGCTGGCGCGCCGGCCAGCGCCTGGCGCGCGGCGGCGGCAACCGGCCGGCCGACTTCATCGAGGCCTCGGTGATCGACGCGCGGGTGCGCGACGTGCAGGCCCAGCTGCGCGCGCTGGCGATCGAGCAGGGGCGGCTGCCGCCGCAGTGAGCTGGGCCTAGACTCGCGCGCAACGGCAGCGCGGAGTCCTCCATGCGGGTATCGGTTCGATGCGGGTTCGCGGCGGCGGCGGCGCTGCTGGCGCCACTCGTGCACGCGGTCACGATCGCCGCGGCCAGCCCGCAGGGCGAGGTGGCCCAGGTGCGCCAGGTGGCGGTGCGCTTCAGCGAGGCGGTGGTGCCGCTGGGCGATCTGCGCCAGGCCGACCCAATGGCCATCGCCTGCCAGGGGGCGGTGTTTCCCGGCAGCGGCCGCTGGGCCAACGAGCGGCAGTGGCTGTACGACTTCGCCGAGCCCCTGCCGCCGGGGGTGCGCTGCAGCGTCAGGCTGCGCCCCGGCTGGAAGCCGCTGACCGGCAACCTGAGTGGCGCGAGCGAGTTCGCTTTCTCCACCGGCGGGCCGGCGGTGATCGTTGCCGACCCCTACGCGGGATCGACCATCGAGGAAGACCAGCATGTGCTGCTGCGCCTGAACGGCCCGGCCGTGGCCGAGAGCGTGGCGGCCAACGCCTGGTGCGAGGTCGAGGGCATCGGGGAACGGGTGCCGCTGCGCCTCGTCGGCGGGCCCGAGCGCGAGGCGGTGCTGAAGGCGCGCCGGCTCGACGCCAAGGCGGCCGCGCGGGCCCTGCTCGTCACCTGCCAGCGCCCGCTGCCACCCGAGGCGCGGGTGCGCCTGGTGTGGGGCAAGGGCATCGCGGCGCAACTCGACCCGAAGGTGCTGACCAGCGTCGAGCAGCGCTTCGACTACACCGTGCGCGCCCGGTTCACCGCCGAGTTCAGCTGCGAGCGCGAGCGTGCCGAGGCGCCCTGCCTGCCGATCCGCCCGCTGGTCGTGCGCTTCTCGGCCCCGGTGCCGCGGGCGCAGGTGCAGCAGGTGCGCCTGGTGCCCGAGGGGGGTGCTGCGGTGGCGCCGAAATTCGACAAGGACGACAAGGCGGCCGAAGTGTCGGAGCTGCAGTTCCCGGTGCCGCAGGCCGAGAACGCGCGCTTTCGCATCGAGTTGCCGGCCGGCCTGAAGGACACCAGCGGCCGTGCGCTCGCCAACGCCGCGAGCCTTCCGCTCGCCGTGGCCACCGGCGCCGCGCCGCCGATCGCCAAGTTCGCCGCCGCGCCCTTCGGCGTGATCGAGCGGGCCGATCCGGTGCTGCCGATCACGCTGCGCCACGTGCAGGGCGACCTGCGGCCCGGCGCGCCGCTGGGCCAGGTGCGCGACCGGCGCCTGACCAGCGACGAGGACATCCTCGCCTGGCTGGGCAAGCTGCGCCGCTACCACGAGACCCAGCTCAGCGCGCGCGAGGCCGGCCTGCCGGAGCGCGAGTGGTTCGAGACGGTGGAGGAGACCAACGCCAAGGGCAAGCGGGTGCAGCGCAAGGTCGAGCGCTACGTCGCCACACGCGAGCTGGCGCTGCTCGCCAAGGACACGCAGGCGCGCCGCCTCGAGCTGCCGCAGCTCGCGGGCGGTGACCCGCGGCCCTTCGAGGTGGTGGGCATCCCGCTGTCCGAGCCGGGTTACCACGTGGTCGAGGTCGAGTCGCGCCGCCTGGGCAAAGCGCTGCTCGACAAGCAGGCGCCGATGTACGTGCGCACCGGCGTGCTGGTCACCAACCTCGGCGTGCACCTGAAGCAGGGGCGCGAGAACACGGTCGTCTGGGTGACCACGCTGGACCGCGGCAAGCCGGTGGCCGGCGCCGAGGTGACGATCCGCGATTGCCGCGGCGAGCAACTGTGGAGCGGCCGCACCGGTGCCGACGGCCTGGCGCGCGCGCCGCAGGGCTTCGAGGTCTCGGTCGAAGGCTGCATCGCCGACGAGGGCCTGTTCGTCAGCGCGCGCCACACGGATGCCCAGGGCGTCACCGACCTGGCCTTCGTGTTCGGCAGCTGGCAGCAAGGCATCGAGCCCTGGCGCTTCAACCTGCCGGTGGCGCAGGGCCCGGAGCCGGACCTGCGCGTGCACAGCGTGCTCGACCGCAGCCTGCTGCGCGCCGGCGAGACGGTCTCGATGAAGCACTTCGTGCGCGTCGAGACGTCCACCGGCCTCACGATGCCCAAGGCCGAAAGCCTGCCCGACCGCGTGAAGATCATCCACGAGGGCAGCGGCCAGGAGTTCGTGCAGCCGCTGGCCTGGAAGGCCGGTGCGCGCAGCGCGGTGTCGAGCTGGAACATCCCGGCCGCTGCCAGGCTGGGCAGCTACCGCATCGTGCTGGAGGACAGCCGCGCCGGCGAGGAGCGGCCGCGCCGCTGGGAGAGCGGCGAGTTCCGCGTCGAGGAGTTCCGCGTGCCGCTGGTCGACGCGCGCCTCGTGCCGCCGAAGGAGGCGGCCATCGCGCCGGCCACGCTCAGCCTGGCCGGCCAGCTCAACCACATGAGCGGCGGCGCGATGGCCGGCGCGCCGGTCAAGGTGAGCGCCCTGCAGCGCCCGCGCGATGCGGCGCCGGCCGGCTACGACGAGTTCTCGTTCGCGCCGCCGCGCGACCTCGCCCGGATGGAGGTCGATCCGGACGAGAACGCCGCCGCCCGCGGCCGCATCGTGGCCGACAAGCTCGCGCTCGCCACCGATGCGCAGGGCGCCGTCGCCATCGTGCTGAAGGACCTGCCCGCGGTCACGCGCCCGAGCGAGCTGGTCACCGAGCTGACCTACAACGATCCGAACGGCGAGGCGCAGACCCTCGGCACCACCGTGCCGCTGTGGCCGGCGGCGGTGGTGCCGGGCATCCAGGCGGCCTCGTGGGCCAGCGAGCGCGGCTCTGCGCGCTTCAGCGCGATCGCGCTCGACACGTCCGGCAAGCCGCTCGCCGGCCAGGCGCTCGAGGTGCGCGGCCGGCTCGCCCAGATCATCAGCACGCGCAAGCGCCTGGTCGGCGGCTTCTATGCCTACGACAACCGCACCGAGGTGCAGGAGCTCGGCACCCTGTGCAGCGGCAAGACCGACGAGCGCGGCCTGCTGCGCTGCGAGGCCGAGCTCAAGACCGCCGGCCAGGTGGAGCTGATCGTGCAGGCGAAGGACGCGCAGGGCCGCGCCGCGCAGGCCGCCACCAGCGTGTGGGTCACGCGCCAGGGCGAGCTCTGGTTCGCGCAGGACAACGACGACCGCATCGACCTGCTGCCCGAGAAGAAGCGCTACGAACCCGGCGAGACCGCGAAGCTGCAGCTGCGCATGCCGTTCCGCGAGGCGACCGCGCTGCTCGCCATCGAGCGCGAGGGCGTGATCGAAACGCGGGTCCTCACCGTGCGCGGCGACGATCCGACCATCGAGCTGAAGATCGACAAGGCCTGGGCGCCGAACGTCTATGTCAGCGTGCTGGCGCTGCGCGGGCGCATCCGCGAGGTGCCGTGGTACTCGTTCTTCCGCTGGGGCTGGCGCGCGCCGCTCGAATGGTGGCGCGCCTGGCGCGACGAGGGGCCGGCCTTCCAGGTGCCCACGGCGATGGTCGATCTCTCCAAGCCGGCCTTCAAGCTCGGCGTGGCGCAGCTGAAGGTGGGCCTGGCCGCGCACGAGCTGCAGGTGGCGGTGACGGCCGACCAGCCGCAGTACACGGTGCGCGGCACGGTGAAGGCGCGCGTGAAGGTCACGCAGGGTGGCCAGCCGATGGCGGGTGCCGAGGTCGCGTTCGCCGCGGTGGACGAGGGCCTGCTCGCGCTGCGCGAGAACACCAGCTGGGACCTGCTCTCCGCCATGCTGCGCCAGCGCGCCTGGGGCGTGGCAACGGCCACCGGGCAGAGCGAGATCATCGGCCGGCGCCACTACGGCCGCAAGGCAGTGGCCGCGGGCGGCGGCGGCGGACGCGGCGGTGTGCGCGAGCTGTTCGACACGCTGCTGCTGTGGCAGCCGAACGTGGCGCTCGATGCCAACGGCGAGGCGCTGATCGAGGTGCCGCTGAACGACTCGCTGACCAGCTTCCGCCTCGTCGCGGTGGCCGATGCGGGCGTGCAGCAATTCGGCAGCGGCTTCACGCGCGTGCGCGTGACGCAGGACCTGCAGGTGCTCTCCGGCCTGCCGCCGCTGGTGCGCGAGGGCGACCGTTTCGCCGCGATGCTGACCTTGCGCAACACCACCACGCGGCCGATGAAGGTCCGCGCGAGCCTGGCCGGCACGGTCAACGCGGGCGAGCAGATCGCGCGCACGCCGCTCGCCTTTCCGCCGCAGGAGCTGAGTCTCGCGGCCGGGGCCGCGCAGGAGATCCGCTGGCCGGTGGACGTGCCGGCCGAGGCCTTCAGCATCGCCTGGGAGGCGGCGGCCGAGGAGGTCGGCGGAAGCGCGAAAGACCGGCTCAAGCTCACGCAGCTGGTCACGAGCGCGGTGCCGCTGCGCGTGCTGCAGGCCACCCTGCAGCAGCTCGACGGCATCGCCACGCTGCCGGTGGCCGCGCCGGCCGATGCGCTGCCGACCAGCGGCCCGAAACGCGGCGGCCTGATCGTCGGCCTGCAGCCGAAACTGAGTGGCGCGCTGCCCGGCGTGCGGCGCTTCTTCGAAACCTACCCCTTCGTCTGCCTGGAGCAGAGAACCTCCAAGGCGGTCGGCCTGAAGGACGCAGCGCTGTGGGCGCTTCTGGCCAACCAGCTGCCGACCTACCTCGACGGTGACGGCCTCGCGAACTACTTCCCGCCGCGCGCCGACGACGGCAACCGCGGCAGCGACCGGCTCACCGCCTACGTGCTGGCGGCCACGCACGAGGCCGGCTTCGCGCTGCCCGAGGGCGCGCGCGACGCGATGCTCGACGGGCTGACGGCGTTTGTCGAAGGCCGCATCCAACGCCGCTTCTGGTCGCCGCGGCCCGATGGCGACGTGCGCAAGCTCGCCGCGCTGGAGGCGCTCTCGCGCTACGGCCGGGTGCAGCCCAAGATGCTCGGCTCGATCAACCTCACGCCCAACGTGTGGCCTACCGCCGCAGTGATCGACTGGCTGCGCATCCTGCAGCGCGTCGAGGCCATTCCCGAGCGCGGCAAACGTATTGCCGAGGCGCAGCAGATCCTGCGCTCGCGCCTGAGCTACGGCGGCACGACGCTGCGCTTCTCCACCGAGGACGACGACTTCTGGTGGTGGCTGATGGAATCGGCCGACGCGAATGCGGCCAAGCTGATCCTCGCGGTGATCGACGAGCCGGACTGGAAGGACGACATTCCGCGCATGGTGGTGGGCAGCCTGGCGCGCCAGAAGCGGGGCGCCTGGCTCACGACCACGGCGAACCTGTGGGGTGCGCTGGCGCTCGACCGGTTCGCGGCGAAGTTCGAATCGCAGGCGGTCGGCGGGCGCAGCAGTGCGACGACCGGTGGCACCGCGCAGTCGCTCGACTGGGCACGCAACGCCAACGGCGGAAAGCTCAACCTGCCGTGGCCGGAAGGCGAGGGCAGCCTGAAGCTCACGCACGAGGGCGCCGGCAAGCCCTGGCTCAGCGTGCAGGCGCTCGCGGCGATCCCGCTGAAGGAGCCGCTGCGCGCGGGCTACACGATCACGCGCAGCGTCAGCGCCGTCGAGCAGAAGAACCAGGCCGGCTGGTCGCGCGGCGACGTGCTGCGGGTGCGCCTGGAGATCGAGGCCCAGGGCGACATGACCTGGGTGGTGCTCAGCGACCCGGTGCCCGGCGGCGCCACCGTGCTCGGCTCCGGCCTCGCGCGCGATTCGCAGATCGCCACGCGCAACGAGCGGAAGGATGGCTCCGCCTGGGCGGCGTTCGAGGAGCGCAGCTTCGAGGCCTACCGCGCGTATTACGAATACCTGCCGCGCGGCAAGCATGTCGTCGAGTACACCGTGCGGCTCAACAACCCGGGCCGCTTCGCGCTGCCGCCCACGCGTGTCGAGGCGATGTACGCGCCGGAGACCTTCGGCGAACTGCCCAACGCGCCCGTGGAGGTGGCCCCGTGACCTGGCGCGCCGCGTGCGTGCTCGCCGCCACGCTGGCGGCCGGCGCGGCGCACGCGGTGCCGAGCTTCGCCGCGGTGCGCGCCGCGCACCGGCCGAGCGACCTGACCCTGCTCGACCGCCGCGGCGAGCCGATCCAGACCCTGCGCGTGGACGACAGCGTGCGCCGCCTGCCCTGGGTGCCGCTGGAGCACATGTCGCCGGCGCTGCGCAACGCCATCGTGCTGAGCGAGGACCGGCGCTTCTGGCAGCACGGCGGCATCGACTGGCGCGCCGTGGCCGCGAGTGCCTGGGCCAACGCGTGGAACCAGCGTACCCGCGGCGCCTCGACCCTGACGATGCAGCTTGCCGGCCTGCTCGATGCCGGCCTGGCGCGGCCGGCGGGCGGGCGCAGCGTGGCGCAGAAGATCGGCCAGGCCGTCACCGCGCTGCAGCTCGAACAGGCGTGGAAGAAGAGCGAGATCCTCGAGGCCTACCTCAACAGCGTGCCGCTGCGCGGCGAGCTGGTGGGCATCGGTGCGCTCTCGCAGACCCTGTTCGGCAAGCACGCCAGCGGGCTGGACGAGCAGGAAGCCGCCATCGCCGCCGTGCTGGTGCGTGCGCCCAACGCGCCCGCCGCCCAGGTGGCGCAGCGCGCCTGCGGCCTGCTCAAGGAGCAGCGGCTCGGCTGCACCGGCGTCGAGGCGCTGGCGCTCACCGCGCTCGCCCGGCCGGGCGGCATGCCGCTCGGCGAGCAGCTCGCACCGCATTTCGCGCGCAAGGTGATCGACCCGGCCGGCCCGGCCGAGCAGCGCAGCACGCTCGACGCGCGGCTGCAGCGCTTCGCGATCGCCGCGCTGCGCACGCAGCTCGCCGAGCTGCGCGGCCGGCAGGTGGAGGACGGGGCGATCGTCGTGCTCGACAACGCCAGCGGCGCGGTGCTCGCCTGGGTCGGCGCCAACGGCGCGACCTCGGCGGCCGCGCAGGTCGACGGCGTGACCGCGCGGCGCCAGCCGGGCTCGACCATCAAGCCCTTCGTCTACGAACTCGCGTTCGAGAAGAAGCTGATCACCCCCGCCAGCCTGCTCGACGATTCGCCGGCGCAGCTCGGTACCGCGCACGGCCTGTACCTGCCGCAGAACTACGACCGCGACTTCAAGGGTTGGGTCAGCGCCCGCACCGCGCTCGGTGCGAGCCTGAACGTGCCGGCGGTGCGCGTCGGCGCGATGCTCGGGCCCGATGCGGTGTTCGAGCGCCTCGTCGCGCTCGGCCTCGCGCCGTCTGAATCGGCCGGCTTCCACGGCTACGCGCTGGCGCTCGGCAGTGCGGACGTCACGCTGCTCGCGCTGACCAACGCCTACCGCGCGTTCGCCAACGGCGGCGTCTGGAGCGCGCCGTCGCTCACGGGCGAGGCGATGCCGAAGCGCCGCGTGGCCGACGCCGCGGCCGTTCACCTGGTGACCGACGTGCTGGCCGACAACAACGCGCGGGCGCTCACCTTCGGCCTGGACAGCCAGCTCGCCACGCGCGGCTTCGCGGCGGTGAAGACCGGCACCAGCAAGGACCTGCGCGACAACTGGTGTGTCGGCTTCACCGAGCGCTACACGGTCGGCGTGTGGGTCGGCAACGCCAGCGGCGCGGCGATGCACGAGGTCAGCGGCGTGTCCGGCGCGGCGCCGCTGTGGCATGCGCTCGTCACGCGCCTGCACGCCGGCCGGCCGTCGAAGCCGCCGGCGGCCCCCGCCGGCGTGCTGCGCCAGGCCATCCGCTTCGACGGTGCGGCCGAGGCGGCGCGCGAGGAACTGTTCGTCGCCGGCACCGGCCAGGTGGTGTGGCGCGCCGGCGCGGCGACGGGCGAGCCGCGCCGCTTCGGCATCCTGAACCCGCGCGACGGCAGCCGCTTCGCGCTCGACCCGGACATCCCGCCGCGTGCGCAGCAGATCGTCTTCGAGGGCGAGGCCGGCACCTGGGTGCTCGACGGCAAGCCGCTCGGGCGCGGCGAGAAGCTCTCCTGGGCGCCCTGGCCCGGGCGTCACCGGCTCGAGCTGCGCGGCGCGGGCGGCCGCATGCTCGAGGCGGTGCAGTTCGAGGTGCGGGGGGCGGACCTCAAGCCGACTGCGACCGGAACACCTGCTCCATCGCCACGTCGATGATCATCCCGCACACGGTGTAGATCAGCGAGCCGATCAGCGCGGCGGCGAAGCCGTTGACCGAGAAGCCGTCCAGCAGCTCGGCCGCGGCCCAGAACATCAGCGCGTTGATGACGAACAGGAACAGGCCGAGCGTCAGCAGCGTGACCGGCAGCGTCAGCAGCACCAGCAGCGGCCGCAGCAGCGTGTTGAACAGCCCGATCACGAAGGCCGCGATCATCGCCGAGCCGAAGCTCTTCACGATGACGCCGGGGTAGAGATTGGCCACCAGCAGCAGGGCGGCGGCCAGCAGGAGCCAGCGGACGATGATCTTCATGCCGCGAAGATTACCGGATTCCCGTAGAACCCTTGGGGAAAATCGGTCGCTGCGATGATCCGCCCCGCTGAAGAGGGAGTAGCGAACGGTGCAAAGCCGTCGCGCCGCCCGTCAATCCGGATGCCGCCGTCTGGCGCGCATCCCGGGCCCGCAGTCCCGCGGGGCGCAGACCGCCCCGGGGCTCCCGCAAGACTCTTCGGCACCTGGCTGGCCGCGCCATGTGCGCGCGCCGTTCACGTGCATCGAAACGAGGAGTCCTTGGCATGAGTTCCATTGCGCCCATGTGGCTGTGGGGTGTTTTCGTCGCGGCGGTTCTCGTCGCGCTGTTCGTCGACTTCGTCGTGCTGAAGAAGCAGGGCGCGCACGAGGTCACCGTACCCGAAGCGCTGAAGTGGTCGGTGATCTGGGTCGCGCTCAGCTTCGCCTTCAACGCGCTGTTCTGGTGGGCGCTCAAGACCCACGACGACCCGGCCGTCGCGGCCGAGGCCAACACGCGCGCCGTCGAGTTCCTGACCGGCTACCTGATCGAGAAGAGCCTCGCGGTCGACAACATCTTCGTCTTCCTGATGATCTTCACCTACTTCGCGGTGCCGCCGGCGTACCAGAAGCGGGTGCTGATGATCGGCATCGTCGGCGCGATCGTGCTGCGCACCGTGATGATCCTGCTGGGCAGCTGGCTGATCTCGAGCTTCCACTGGATCCTCTACGTGTTCGGCGCGTTCCTGCTGCTGACCGGTATCAAGATGTGGTGGGCCGCCGGCAAGGAGCAGAGCCTGGACGACAACCCGGCGCTCAAGCTGCTGCGCCGCGTGATGCCGGTGTCCAAGAACTTCGACGGCGAGAAGTTCTGGACCGTGGAGAACGGCAAGCGCATCGCCACGCCGCTGCTGATGGTGGTGGTGCTGGTGGGCATCACCGACGTGATCTTCGCGGTCGACTCGATCCCGGCGATCTTCGCGATCACCGACGACCCGTTCATCGTGCTGACGTCCAACGTGTTCGCGATCCTCGGCCTGCGCGCGATGTTCTTCCTGCTCGCGGCGATGGCCACCAAGTTCCACCTGCTGAGCTACGGCCTGGCGGTGATCCTGGTCTTCATCGGCACCAAGATGCTGCTGATCGACGTCTACAAGATCCCGGTGCTGGTGTCGCTCGGCGTGGTGATCGGCATCCTGGCGGTGACGATGATCTGGAGCGTGCGCACCGCGCCGCGCCTGCCGGAGGGCCGACAGGTGACGCAGAGCTAAATAAGAATGATTCGTGTTAACCTTGATCCCGGATTGTTTCTCCGGGACCTTCGTTGACACGCACGCTGCGCTCTGCCGCTGACGAACTGCCGCCCGCTCACAAGCGGGCGGTGGTGCTTGCGATCGTCGCGCTGCACGGCCTGGCGGGCTGGGCGCTGCTGCAGGTGGCGCCGGTGCGGGCCGCACTCGCGCAGGCCGCGCCGATGATGGTGGACCTGCTCGCCCCGCCGGCGCCCGAGCCGCCGCGCGAGCAGCCGCCGGCCCCGCCCCCGCCGCCCCAGCCGGTGGCGAAGAAGCCGCCGCCACCCGCGCCGGTGATCGCGGCCGCGCCGTCGCCGGCCCCCGCGCCCTTCGTCGTGCCCGAGGCGCCGCCCGAGCCGGCACCCCCGACATCGCCGGAGCCGGTGGAAGCGGTCGTGGCCGCGCCACCCGCGCCGCCGGCCCCGCCGCCGCCGCCCAGGGAGATTCCACCCGCGGCGATCCAGTACCTCGAGCCGCCGTCACCGAGCTACCCGCGCCTGTCGCGCCGGCTGGGCGAAAGCGGGCTCGTGATCGTGCGTGTGTTCGTCGACGTCGACGGCCTGCCGCGCACGGTGCAGATCGCGCAGTCCAGCGGTTTCGCGCGGCTGGACGAAGCCGCGCTCGAGGGCGTGCGCCGCGCGCGCTTCAAGCCCTATGCCGAGAACGGACGGCCCAGCGCGGGCTGGGCACGCATCCCGATCCCCTTCGAACTGGAGAAATGAACATGAACCCGGACACCCCCCTCGGCTTTACCCACTTCATCGCGCAGAGCGATGCGGTGGGCAAGACGCTGCTCGTGCTGCTGCTGGCGATGTCGGTGCTATCGTGGATCATCATCGCGCTCAAGGGCCTGACGCTGGCGCTGCGCAAGCGCCGCAGCGACACGTTCCTCAACCTGTTCTGGAACGCCCGCTCGCTGGACGAGGTGGCGCACGAGATCGCCACGCACGGCGCGCGCGATCCGTTCTCGCACCTGGCCAGCCATGCGATGCACGCGCAGTCGCACCACGCCCGCTACGGCGCAGCCAGGCTGGCCGAGGCCGGCACGGCGAGCGACTTCGTCACCCGCACGATCAAGAAGGTGCTGGACGAGGAGAACACCCGGCTCGAGAACGGCCTGACCCTGCTCGCGACGGTGGGTGCCACCGCGCCCTTCGTCGGCCTGTTCGGCACCGTCTGGGGCGTGTACCACGCGCTGGTGGCCATCGGCATGAGCGGCGCCGGCACGCTCGACAAAGTGGCCGGCCCGGTGGGCGAGGCGCTGATCATGACCGGCCTCGGCCTCGCGGTCGCGATCCCCGCGGTGGTGGGCTACAACTGGTTCACCCGTGCCAACCGGGTGATCGTGTCGCGGCTGGATGCCTTCGCGTACGAGCTGCACACCTTCGTCTCGATGGGGCAGCCGCTGTCCGGCTCGGCCGGGCCGGCGGGTGCCAACGTCAAGCCGATGCCGGTGCGCCCGGCCGCGGCCTGAGCGGAGGCGTCCATGGCCTTCGCCAGCTTCGACCAACGCCACGCCAGCGCGCCGGTCGCGGAGATCAACATGGTCCCGCTGATCGACGTGATGCTGGTGCTGCTCGTCATCTTCATCATCACCGCGCCGCTGCTGACGCATGCCGTCAAGCTCGAGCTGCCCAAGGCGAGCGCGCAGCCCAACCCGAGCGTGCCGGAGAAGGTCGAGATCGCGATCGACGCCGCCGGCAGCCTGTACTGGAACGGCGAGCGCCTGGCGCGGCCCGAGCTGGCGCAGCGTTTCGTGCAGGCCGGGCAGCGCCAGCCGCAGCCTGAAGTCCACCTCAAGGCCGACCAGTCGGTGGCCTACCGCGTGGTGGCGCAGACGCTTGCCGACGCCGCGCGCGCCGGGCTCACCAAGCTGGGCTTCGTCAGCGAGCCCGAGACCCGCTGACTTACCGTTCCCTTCTTCAACCGCCATGCACCAGCCAGCCCCTCGCCAGCCCGTGCCCACACGACACCCCGAGGAGCTGACATGTCTTCCAAGCTGCTGCCGCTGGGCGCACTCGCCGCCGGCTTCGGCCTGATCCAGCCGCACGCGCTGGCCCAGGCCACCCCCGAAACCACGCTCGCCCCGGTGCCGGTGCGCGCCAAGACCGAGACCGACAAGGAATCGGTGCGCGCCACCACCACCACCATCGGCAAGGGCGTGCAGGAACTGCGCGACGTGCCGCAGTCCGTCACCGTCATCACCGAGAAGCTGATCGACGACCGCAACCTCGACACCCTGAAGGACGCGCTGCGCAACACCGCCGGCATCACCTTCCAGGCCGCCGAGGGCGGCGAGGAGGACATCCGCCTGCGCGGCTTCTCGCTCGCGAGCACCGGCGACATCTTCATCGACGGCATGCGCGACCCGGCTTTCTACGAGCGCGATTCGTTCAACTGGGAGCGCCTCGAGCTGCTGCGCGGCTCGGCCTCGATGCTGTTCGGCCGCGGCTCGACCGGCGGTGCGGTCAACCAGGTGACCAAGCAGCCCCGCCTGCTGAACCAGAACGAGCTGGCGGTGACGATCGGCAACCTCGGCTACATGCGCAGCACCGGCGACTTCAACCTGAAGACCGGCGAGAACTCGGCCGTGCGGCTCGGCGCCATGCTGACCCAGGCCGACAACGCCGGCGCGAAGATCGACAAGTGGGGCATCGCGCCGACCTTGCGCCTGGGCATCGGCACGGCCGACGAGGTGTCGCTCGGGCTGTACCACCTGGTCAACGAGAACGGTGTCCACTACGGCCTGCCCTGGTTGACGCCGGGCGCGGCGAGCGGCGGCAACTGGCTCTGGACCACCGACCCGAAGAACGTCTACGGCATGGCCAGCGACTATGCGCACACCGGCACCTCGCAGGGCACGGCCACGCACGTGCACCGCTTCGGCGAAGGCCGCGAGCTGCGCACCGCGCTTCGCCTGGCGAGCTATTGGCGCGACCAGCGGGCCAGTGCGATCCGCTTCGCGGCGGCCGAACTGCAGCCCGACGGCCAGGAGGTCAGCGCCGACACCTTCGGGCCCGGCACGGTGCTGACACGCTCCGGCGGCGACCGGGTGCACCTGAAGAACATGTCGATGGACACCGTCTCGCTGCAGAGCGACTACAGCGGCACGCATCGCTGGTTCGGCCGGTCGCACGCGGTGCTCGCGGGCGTGGACGCGGCCCATGAACAGTTCGAGAACCTCGGGCTGGCGAGCGACTCGCCGGTGCTGCTCAAGCCCAACACCACCGTCGGCACGCCCGACGACGGCGCCACGATCAACGAGGCCTCGCGCCGCCTGGTCAAGACCCGGACCTTCGACGCCAAGGCGCTGGGCGTCTACGTGCAGGACCTGCTCGAGCTGGCGCCGATGTGGAAGCTGCTCGCCGGCCTGCGCTGGGACCGCTTCGAGGGCCGCTACGAGAACATCGCCCAGGTGCCGAACGCCGGCCCGGGCGGGCCGAACGCCTGCGCCACGCAGCCGGGCACGCGGCTCTCGCGCAGCGACTCGCTGTGGAGCAAGCGCTTCGGCGTGCTGTTCCAGCCGAGCGAGCGGCAGAGCTACCACTTCTCCTACGGCACCTCGTTCAACACCTCGGGCGACACCTACCAGTACGACCCCGGCACCTCCAGCACCGCGCCGGAGTCGAGCCGCAACCTCGAGCTCGGCGCGCGGCTGGATTCGGCGGGCGGCAACTTCACCAGCCGCGTGGCGCTGTTCCGCTCCACCAAGTACAACGAACGCAACCGCGACAGCGATTCCGCCAACGCCTGCAACTACGTGCTCTCGGGCGAGCGCCACACCGCCGGCGTGGAGCTGGACCTGACCGGCCGCATCACGCCGCAGTGGGAGGTGTTCGGGTCCTACGCCTTCATCCCGGTGGCCAGCGTCGACGCCTCGTCGGGCGCGCCGGGCACCGAGGTGGTCGGCTCGCGTCCCGGCCTGACGCCGCGCCACAGCGGCACGATCTGGACCACCTGGCGCGTCACGCCGCAATGGCGCGTCGGCGCCGGTCTGAACGCACGCGGCAAGGACCGGCCGGCGGGCCTCGCGCCGGAGTCGGAGGTGGTCGCGCCGAGCTTCGTCACCGCCGACCTGATGGCCGAGTACACCCAGGGCCCGCTGGCCATGAAGCTGAACCTCACCAACGTCTCGGACAAGCACTACGCCGACCAGCTCTACCGCGGCCACTACATCCCCGGCAAGCCGCGCACCGTGCAGCTGACCGGCACGATGAGCTTCTGAGGGAAGGCGCGCCATGCTGCTCGAGATCGCCGACCTGCTGAACACCGACGAGCTGCGGCGCGTTCGTGCGCTGCTCGGCGAGGGCGAGTGGGTCGACGGCCGCGAGACCGCCGGAGTGCAGGCGGCGCGGGTCAAGTACAACGAGCAGCTGGCGCCGCGCTGCGCGGCGGCGCGGGCGCTGCAGGAGATCGTGCTGGCGGCGCTCGGCCGGCACGCCGGCTTCTTCTCGGCGGTGCTGCCCAAGCGCGTGCTGCCGCCCTTCTTCAACCGCTACCGCGGCGACGGCAGCCACTACGGCAACCACGTCGACCAGGCGGTGCGCTTCGCACCCGACGGCACGCGCGTGCGCTGCGATGTCTCCTGCACCGTGTTCCTGAGCGACCCGGCCGAGTACGACGGCGGCGAGCTGGTGGTCGAAACCGACACCGGCACGCGCCGCCTCAAGCTGCCGGCGGGCGCCGCGGTGGTCTACCCCTCCGGCAGCGTGCACCGCGTCGAGCCGGTGACCCGCGGCGCGCGGCTGGCGAGCTTCTTCTGGATCGAGAGCATGGTGCGCAGCCCCGAGCAGCGGCGCCTGCTGCACGACCTCGACCGCACCCTGATCGCGCTGCGCGAACGCGACCCGGCGTCGCCCGAGTCGGTGGCGCTGACCGGCACGTACCACAACCTGCTGCGGATGTGGGCGGACACGTGAGCGCGGGCCGGGCAGGTCCGGACGAGGTCGAGGCGCAGGCGCGCGCGTGCCTGCCCGAGCCGGTCTGGGCCTGGCTCGCCGGCGGCGCGGCCGACGAGATCAGCCTGCGCGGCAACCGTGCGGCCTGGGAGACGCTCGCGCTGTGGCCAGGCGTGCTGCGCCCGCTGTGCGGCGCGCACACCCGCTCGGTGCTGCTCGGGCGCGAACTGGCCACGCCGCTGCTGCTCGCCCCCGCCGCCTACCAGCGCCTGCTGCACCCGCTCGGCGAGGCCGGCAGCGCGCTGGCCGCCGCCACCCAGGGCACCGGCGTGGTGCTCAGCGGCATGACCAGCGTGCCGCTGGAGCAGGTGGCGCACCACGTGCTCGCCGAGCCGGGCCGCGGGCCGCTGTGGTTCCAGCTCTACCTGAGCGGCGACCGCGGCTTCGACCGCGCGCTCGTCGACCGTGCCCGTGCCGCCGGCTTCGAGGCGCTCGTGCTGACCGTCGACGCGCCGGTGCAGGGCCCGCGCGAACGTGAGTGGCGCGCCGGCTTCCGCATCCCCGCGGGCATCGCCGCCGTGCACTACGACGACCGGCCGGTGCCTGCAGTCTCGCCCGGTGCGCTGTGCGGCGGCCTCGTCGAGCACGCGCCGACCTGGGACGACGTGGCCTGGCTGCGCGACACCGCGGGCCTGCCGCTGCTGCTCAAGGGCGTGCTGCGCGCCGACGACGCGCGCCGTGCCCACGCGCTCGGCGCTGCCGGACTGATCGTCTCCAACCATGGCGGGCGCACGCTCGATACGGTCACCCCTACCGCGGCCGCGCTGCCGCGCATCGCCGATGCGCTGGGCGGCGCGCTGCCGCTGCTGGTGGACGGCGGCATCCGCCGCGGCACCGACGTGCTGAAGGCGCTCGCGCTCGGCGCGAATGCGGTGCTGGTGGGCCGCAGCGCGCTCTTCGCCTATGCGGCCGGCGGCCCGCAGGGCCTCGCGCAGGCGCTGCGCCGACTGCGCGACGAGCTCGAGATCGCGCTCGCGCTGTGCGGCTGCGCGCGCCTCGAGCAGGTCTCGCGCACGCTGCTAGACGCGCAGCAGTGACGTTGCGCAGCGACAAAACCGTCGCTCTCCTCTGAAGAATGCGTGTTTTCAGAGTGAAAACCCCTTCTCTCACCTCTGAGCACGCAGTACCATTCGCACCGCGCGGTGTTATGGAGAAATGAGGTCTCACGTGGATCTCGCCCATCCCGGGCACATCAACAACTCTTGATGGAGAGAATCAACATGGCAACTGCGAAGAAGGCTGCGGCCAAGAAGGCCCCGGCGAAGAAGGCGGCTCCGGCCAAGAAGGCCGCTGCGAAGAAGGCCCCCGCCAAGAAGGCGGCCCCGGCGAAGAAGGCGGCCCCGGCCAAGAAGGCCGCCGCGAAGAAGGCGCCGGCCAAGAAGCGCACCCCGAACGCCGCCTTCATGAAGGCGATGACCCCGAGCGAAGCGCTGGCCGCCGTGATCGGCAAGGGCCCGTACCCGCGCACCGAGGTCACGAAGAAGGTGTGGGACTACATCAAGTCCAACAAGCTCCAGGACCAGGCCAAGAAGACGATGATCAACGCCGACGCCCGGCTGAAGGAGATCTTCAAGAAGGCGCAGGTCTCGATGTTCGAGATGACCAAGCTGATCAACAGCCACCTGAAGTGAAGCGCCGCGGCCTGCCGGCCGCAGCGACGCAAGAGCCGGTGCCTCGCACCGGCTTTTTTCATTCCGGCGCGGCGGGAAGTCCGAACAGCCGCGCCCCGTTGTCCCAGGCGATGCGCCGCGCCACCGGCGCCGGCAGGTCGGCCAGCCAGCGCCGCGCATCGGCCATCAGGCCCTCGTAGCCGGCCCAGCGCGCGTTGATCCAGGTGTCCGAGCCGAGCAGGAAGCGCTCGGGAAAGGCCGTCAGCAGCGCCTTCCATTCCGCGCTCAGCGCGCCGCCGCCGGCGGTCAGGCCCGGGCGGTACGAGAGCTCGCCCATCAGCGTCGGGTAGCGCTCGAGCAGCGCGCGCACCCGCTCGACGCTCGCGCCGCCGATGCCGGTGTGGGCCCAGATCAGCCGCGCGCGCGGGGCATGCGCCATCAGCAGGTCGATCGCCGTGTCGTCCACGTGCGCCAGCACGGCCAGGTTGCGCTCCTGCGCCAGCTGCATCAGCTTCTTCGCCACCGGGCCGTTCGCGTTGGCGCTGTCGTAGAGGTGGAACTCGCCGAGGCCGCGGTACGCGCCCGCGGCCGTGCCGGCCGCCAGCTCCGACACCACCATCGTGTGGATGCTCTCGTCCGCGAACCAGCCGGTGTAGTCGGCCCGGTTGCGGTACAGCCGCACGAAGGGCACCACCGTGATGCCGGCGGCGCGGGTCTGCTCGCGCGCTGCGGCCAGCGTCTTCGTGCCGTCGTTCGGCCGGCTGTTGGCGATCGCCGCGCGCACGCCGCTCCTCTGCAGCCGGCCGATCACGTCGCTCAGCGTGTGCTCGGCCTGCCAGGCTTCGTCGTTGTAGTGCAGGTGGGCGTCGAACAGCGGGCCGGTGTAGGCCTGCGCCCGCACCGCGCCGGCTGACGCGAGCAGGGCAATCAGCAGGGCGGGGAGCAGCGCGCGCATCACGCTCAGCCGCGGGCGAGGCGCCGCTGCAGGAAGTCGAGCCGGTCCTGCCCCCAGAAGATCTCGCCGTCCACCACGTAGCTCGGCGCGCCGAACACGCCGGCCTCGATGGCGCGCTGGCTGTCGGCCTCGTAGCGCTCGTGCACGGCCTGCGACATCGATTCCTCGAGGCGGCGCGGGTCGAGCCCCTCCTCGGCCAGCATCGCGGCCAGCTCGCGCGCGTCGGCGATGTTGCGCTCGTCGACCCACACGCCGCGCAGGATGCGGCCGGCCAGGCGCATCGCGGCGGAGGGGCCGTCGGCCAGGTCGACCGCGATGATCAGCTTGGCCGCGTCGTCGGCGGAGACCGGAAAGTACTTCGGCTGCAGCACGATCGGCCGGCCGAGGAACTCGCTGAAGCGCCTCAGCTCGAGCAGCCGGTAGGCCTGGCGCTGCGGCGCGCGCTTGGCCAGCGGCAGACCGCCGGAGACCGGGAACACCTTGCCGCCGAGATCCACCGGCAGCACGTTGATGCGGGCGCCGGCCGCCTTGGCGATCTCGGCGAAGCGCTCGTGGCCGAGGTAGGTCCAGGGCGAGTTGGGCGCGAAGTAGTAGTCGATGCTCAGGGCCATGGCGTCTCCTCCAGGTGGCGCGAGTCTAGCCAGCGGCCTTGCCCACGCCCGCGCAGGGGAACTTTCGTGCCCCGGGGCAACCCTGAGGCCTGTCGATCCACTGCCCCGAGGAGGCGCCATGAAGCGTTTCGTCACCGCCCTGCTGGCCGCGCTGTGCACCGGCCTCGCGATCGCCGACGCCGAGCCGCCGGTGCTCAACGTCTACAACTGGTCCGACTACATCGCCGAGGACACGCTCGCCAATTTCGAGAAGGAGACGGGCATCAAGGTGCGCTACGACAACTACGACACCAACGAGATCCTGCACGCCAAGCTGGTGGCCGGCAGGAGCGGCTACGACATCGTGGTGCCGAGCGCGCATTTCGCCAAGCAGCAGATCGAGGGCGGGCTGTTCCGCCCGCTCGACCGCGCACAGCTGCCGAACTGGAAGAACCTCGACCCGGCGCTGCTGGCGCAGCTCGGCAAGGTCGACCCCGGCAACAAGTACCTGGTGAACTGGCTGTGGGGCTACATCACCGTCGGCATCCACCGGCCCAAGGTCGAGAAGGCGCTCGGCGGCATGCCGCTGCCGGAGAACCCGTGGTCGCTGATCTTCGACCCGAAGTACGCGAGCAAGCTCAAGAGCTGCGGCATCAGCCTGCTCGACTCGGCCTCCGAGGTGCTGCCGGTGGCGATGATCTACGCCGGCAAGCCGGGCTACAGCCGCAACGCGGTCGACTACCCGGCCGCGGCGGGGGTGCTGAAGGCGATCCGCCCGTACGTCACGCGCTTCTCGTCCTCGGGTTACATCAACGAGCTGGCCGGAGGCTCGCTGTGCGTGGTGATGGGCTACTCGGGCGACATCAACATCGCGCGCGCCCGCGCGATTGCCGCCAAGCAGGGCCCGGTGGTCGAGGCGCTGGTGCCCAAGACCGGCGCGACGCTGTTCTTCGACTCGATGGCGATCCCCGCCGACGCGCCGCACCCGGGCAACGCGCACAAGTTCATCAACTACATCCTGCGGCCCGAGGTGCACGCCTCGCTGACCAACAAGGTCTTCTACGCCAACCCGAACCAGGCCTCGCTGCCGTTCGTGAAGCCCGACGTGGCGGCGAACAAGACGATCTTCCTGTCCGACGCGGACAAGGCCAACCTGGTGGCGCCGGACTCGGTGCCGCAGGAGATCCGCCGCGTGCAGACGCGGCTGTTCACGCAGTTCAAGACCGGTTCGTGATGGAACCCCCGGCCGCGGCGACCCGCGGCCACCCCCGTGGGGGTCGGCCGGCCGCTTGGGAGCGGCCCGGCGCTGGCCGGCCTAGGCCAGCAAAGGCGCCAGGTAGCGTCCGGTGTGGCTGGCCGGGTTCGCCGCCACGTCCTCCGGCGTGCCCTGCGCCACCACCGTGCCGCCGCCGGCGCCGCCCTCGGGGCCCATGTCGATCAGCCAGTCGGCGGTCTTGATGACGTCCAGGTTGTGCTCGATCACGACGATGGTGTTGCCGGCGTCGCGCAGCTGGTGCAGCACCTTCAGCAACAGCGCGATGTCGGCGAAGTGCAGCCCGGTGGTCGGCTCGTCGAGGATGTAGAGCGTGCGGCCGGTGTCGCGCTTGCTGAGCTCCAGCGCCAGCTTGACGCGCTGCGCCTCGCCGCCCGAGAGCGTGGTGGCGCTCTGGCCGAGGCGGATGTAGCCCAGGCCGACGTCGAGCAGCGTCTGCAACTTGCGGGCGAGCGCCGGCACGGCGGAGAAGAACGCGTGCGCGTCCTCCACCGTCATGTCCAGCACCTCGGTGATGTTCTTGCCCTTGTAGAGCACCTCCAGCGTCTCGCGGTTGTAGCGCCGGCCGTGGCACACGTCGCAGGGCACGTAGACGTCGGGCAGGAAGTGCATCTCGACCTTCAGCACGCCGTCGCCCTGGCAGGCCTCGCAGCGCCCGCCGGCCACGTTGAAGCTGAAGCGCCCGGGCCCGTAGCCGCGCTCGCGCGCCGCCGGCACCTCGGCGAACAGCTCGCGGATCGGCGTGAAGAGCCCCGTGTAGGTGGCCGGGTTGGAGCGCGGCGTGCGGCCGATCGGGCTCTGATCGACGTTGATCACCTTGTCGAAGGCCTCCAGGCCCTCGATGGTGTCGTGCGGCGCGGCGTCGAGGTGGCTGTTGTAGAGCTTGCGCGCGACGGCGGCGTACAGCGTGTCGTTGACCAGCGTGCTCTTGCCCGAGCCCGACACGCCGGTGACGCAGCTGAACAGCCCGACCGGGATGTCCACCGACACGTTCTTCAGGTTGTTGCCGCGCGCGCCGACGATCTTCAGGCGCTGCGGGTCGGTGCTGTCGGCGAGCCGCCGGCGGCGCGCCGGCACCGGCACGGCCAGCGTGCGCGCGAGGTAGCGGCCGGTCAGCGACTCCGGGTGCGCCGCCACTTCGTCGGCCGTGCCCTGCGCGATCACCCGGCCGCCGTGCACGCCGGCGCCCGGGCCGAGGTCGATCACGTGGTCGGCAGCGCGGATCGCGTCCTCGTCGTGCTCGACGACGAGCACGCTGTTGCCCAGGTCGCGCAGGTGCTTGAGCGTGTCGATCAGGCGCGCGTTGTCGCGCTGGTGCAGCCCGATGCTGGGTTCGTCGAGCACGTACATCACGCCGGTCAGGCCCGAGCCGATCTGGCTCGCGAGCCGGATGCGCTGCGCCTCGCCGCCCGAGAGCGTGTCGGCCGAGCGCTCCAGGCTGAGGTAGTTCAGGCCGACGTCGTTGAGGAACTTCAGCCGCGAGGCGATCTCGCGCACCACCTTGTCGGCGATCTCGGCCTTGGCGCCTTCGAGCTTCAGGGCGGCGAAGTAGTCGAGGCAGTCGCGCAGCGTGAAGTGCTCGACGCGGTAGATCGGCTCGCGCCGGCCGCTGCCCGCATCCACCAGGAACACGTTGCGCGCCTCGCGCCGCAGCCGCGAGCCCTCGCAGTCGGGGCAGGGGCGGGCGGCCTGGTAACGCGCCAGGTCCTCGCGCACCGCGGCCGAGTCGGTCTCGCGGAAGCGCCGCTCGAAGTTCGGGATGATCCCCTCGAACGGATGCCAGCGCTTGACCACCCGCGCCTTGCCGCGTGCGCCCTCGGCCTGGTAGACGAACTCCACGTCCTCGCTGCCCGAGCCGTAGAGCAGCACCTTCTGCGCCGTCTTGGGCAGCTCCTCGAACGGCAGGTCGACGTCGAAGCCGTAGTGGCGCGCCACGCTCTCCAGCAGCGAGAAGGTGTAGCCGTTGCGCCGGTCCCAGCCCTTGACCGCGCCGCTGGCCAGGCTGAGCGAGGGGAAGGCGACCACGCGCTCCGGGTCGAACACCGTCACCTGGCCGAGGCCGTCGCAGCTCGGGCAGGCGCCCACCGGCGAGTTGAACGAGAACAGGCGCGGCTCGAGTTCCGAGAGCGAGTAGCTGCACACCGGGCAGGCGAACTTGCTGCTGAACAGGTGTTCCTTGCCGCCATCCATCTCGAGCGCGATCGCGCGTCCCTCGGCGATTCGCAGCGCGGCCTCGAAGCTTTCGGCCAGCCGTTGCTGCAGCCCCGCTTGAACCTTCACCCGGTCGATCACGACGTCGATGTCGTGTTTCTCGGCCTTCTTCAGCTTCGGCACCTCGGCCGCCTCGTATGCGGCGCCGTCGACGCGGAAGCGCACGTAGCCCTGCGCCTGCATGTCGGCGAACAGCTCGACGAACTCGCCCTTGCGGTCGCGCACCACCGGCGCCAGCACCATCAGCCGCGTGCCCTCGGGCAGCGCGAGCGCGGCGTCGACCATCTGGCTCACGCTCTGCGCCGCCAGCGGCAGGCCGTGGTCGGGGCAGAAGGGCGTGCCGGCGCGGGCGTAGAGCAGGCGCAGGTAGTCGTGGATCTCGGTGACCGTGCCGACCGTCGAGCGCGGGTTGTGGCTGGTGGCCTTCTGCTCGATGCTGATGGCCGGCGACAGGCCCTCGATCACGTCGACGTCGGGCTTGTCCATCAGCTGCAGGAACTGCCGCGCGTAGGCCGACAGGCTCTCGACGTAGCGCCGCTGCCCCTCGGCGTACAGTGTGTCGAACGCCAGGCTGGACTTGCCCGAGCCCGACAGCCCGGTGATCACCACCAGCCGGTGGCGCGGGATGTCGAGGTCGATGTTCTTCAGGTTGTGCGTGCGCGCCCCCCGCACGCGGATGACGGGCGATTCCGGGCGCGCCGGGGGAACTGCGGGCGGGGACGACATCGGTGACGCTGGGCGCAAACCGCCCATGATAGCCACGCGGCCCGGCGTGCGATCAGGGGCCCAGGGCGTCGAGCGCGGTGACGATCGTCGCGGTCTGCGCGCCGGAGAGCTCGGCCGATTCGGTCTTGCCGAAGCGGTCCAGCCGCAGGCCCTTCGGGCCGATGCGCAGCGTGGCCTTGAGGCTGCCGTCGCGCAGGAAGCGCAAGGTCGTCGTGGCGCCGTCGCCGGCGGCCGGGCCGGGGTTCCAGTGCGGGCGCGACGTGCGGTCGGCCAGCGCGATCCAGTCCTGCATCGCGTCGTCCATCGGGCGTTCGGGGCCGCCGTCGCGCTGCCAGGTCCAGGCCTGCGCACGCGGCTTGATCTCGAAGCGCAGGTTGCTGAGCGACGGCGTCTCGATCGTGCCGACCGAGGCGCGCGCGCGCAGGCCACCGACCAGCCCCGACGGCGCGGCGCCCAGGGCCGAGGCCGCCGGGGGCGCGGCGGACAGGGCCGGCTGCGCAGGGGCCGTGGCCTCGGCACGCCGCTCGAGCAGGCTCCGGTTCGCGGCCTCCGCATCCGCAGCCCGC
>KZ836118.1 GCA_003265685.1 Piscinibacter caeni
GGCGGGCACGGCAGCAGCGGCCGCCGCGCTGAGCGGCAGCGCCAGCCAGTCGGCCCGCACCACGCTGGCGCCGTCGGCGCGCAGCGACGCCGACCCGGGCCGGGTCCGCGAGCCATAGGTGAACTCGGGCGGCCGGTTGGTGCCGCGCATGTTGTCGAAGAACTCGTAGCGGGCGTCGTTCACGATCAGCTGCAGCGCCCCGCCCTGCACGAACAGCCGCGCCGTGACGGCCACCGGACGCATCAGCACGGCATCGCCGCGCCGCGCGCTGCTCAGCAGCAGCACGTCGTCGCCGGGGCCGGCATTGGCCAGCGCCTCGATCAGCGGCTGGACCAGCTCGGCCGCCTCGTCGGACGCGAGCAGCGGGCGGCTCGTGCCGCCGACATCGAAACGCAGTTGCACCAGCTGCTGCCGCAGCAGGTCCGGGTTCACCTGCGCCGGGTGCTGGTTCGGCTGCGAGCCGGCCTCGCGCGGGACGATGCGCACCTCGCTGAACTCGCGCACCACCCACAGCTTCTGGCCGGTGGGGCCCTTGGGCGCATTGCTCGTCGCGCCGCCGCCGAACAACGAGTCGAGCAGGCCGGCACGGGCCGGCACCGCGGTGGACAGCATCAGGCTGCCGATCAGCAGCGGCAGCAGCCGCGTGGCGGGTTTCATCCAGGTTTCTTTCATCGAATCGGTCAGAGGTCGTCGAGGGCACGCGAGGCACCGAGCAGGGCCGGCGACACGCCGGCCTGCAGCACCCAGGTCGGGATGTCCTGCAGGTAGGCGCGGAACCGGCCCTTGGCCTCGAAGCGCTCGCGAAACGGGGAGCGCAGGATGCGGTCTCCCAGGCGCGGCACGATGCCACCGCCAATGTACATGCCCCCGCGTGCCCCCAGCGACAGCGCGAGGTTGCCCGCAGTGGTGCCCAGGAAGGCGAAGAACAGGTCCACCGTGGCCGTGCAGGCCGGATCCTGCCCGGCCGCGTCTCGCGCGGTGATGCCGGCCGGGTCGAGCCCGGCCTCCGGCTCGCCGCGCACGCGGCAGACCGCCTTGTAAAGGTTCACCAGGCCCGGCCCGGAGACGGCGCGTTCGGCCGACGCGTGGCCGAAGCGCTCGCGCAGGATGCGGATCACGTCCTCCTCGAGCGCGTCCGCTGCCGCGAGCGTGACATGGCCGCCCTCGCCGTTCAGCGGCACCGGTCGCCGATCGCCGCGCGCAGGCAGCAACCCGGACACCCCCAGCCCGGTGCCCGGCCCGAGCAGGCCGAGCGGCGCCAGCGGCACGGCCTGGCCGCCCCCCACGGGGCGCAGGTCGGACGGCGCCAGCACCGGCAGGGCGAGCGCGAGCGCGGTGAAGTCGTTGATGACCAGGAAGCGCTCGAAGCCGAGCGCGCGGCGCATCGCCTCGATCGAGAAACGCCAGTCGTGGTTGGTCATGCTCACCTGGTCGCCGACGATCGGGTTGGCGATGCCGATCGCGCACCAGCCCGGCGCCGTGCGACCGAGCACGCCCAGGTAGTGGCGCATCGCCGCCTCCAGCGACGCATGTTCGGCGCAGGGCAGCGACACGACATCGGTGATCGCCGCCCCGGGCGCGGCTTGCCAGGCCAGCCGGGCGTTGGTGCCGCCGATGTCGCCGACGAGGCGCGGGTAGCCGGTCGAATCCATGGAGTGCGGGTCCTGGGGGCCGTGCGGGGAGTCCGGGAAGCGGAGCAATGTAGCCGAACTACGAGGCGCACCGAAACCACATTGAAACCCTGAGGCCCCGCCGAGCCGACCCAAAGGACCCGGGTGTTGCAATCATGCACAGTTGGCGTAAACCCGTGTATGACCCCTGTAGTCTGACTACTAGAGTCAACCGCGACTTGAGCAGGGCGCCCGCACGGGAGCCCGCGGCCGCCAAGAGCCGGTTGCGGAGACAAACGCGCGTGTCGTCGGGCATCCCCCGGCGGCGTGGTGCCCTGGGAGGTCGGAAGAGCGAGTTTGCGACGCCTGACCGGGCGTCGCATCTTTTTCCTCGCTGTTCCGCCCTTCCCCTGTTGAACGGGTTTCCCCCGCCGCCAGCGGCCGGACGCGTGTCGTCGCTGGTTTCTTTCAAGCAGAACCTCTGAGGAGTCAAGGATGAAAATGAGATACACCCTGATCGCCGCAGCGGCGGTCGGCCTGCTCTCGACCGGCGCGCAGGCGGTCGACTTCGGCGGCTACGTGCGCGTCGGCCCCGGACAGAAGCAGGACAGCGGCGACGGCCGGCGCTGCTTCGACGGCCGCGCCAACGACAACGACTCTGGCGCGCCCGGCAAGGGCGGCATCGGCCGCCTGGGCAACGAGTGCAACACCTACGGTGAGTTTGCGCTGAGCCAGGGGATGTCGGCTGGCGGTGTCAACTACAAGGCGCTGCTGATGACCAACTTCTACAAGCCTGGCTCCGACGTCGGCGGCACCGCGACCGAGGTCAACCAGATCTACGTCGAGGGCAAGGGGTACGACATCGCCCCGAACCAGACCTTCTGGGTCGGCAAGCGCTTCTACCATCGTGCCGACGTGCACATGGATGACAGCTTCTACGTCAACATGACCGGCACCGGCGCCGGCGTGGACGGTATCGACCTGGGCTTCGGTTCGCTGAGCGTGGCGGCGTTTCGCACCAGCGACGCAGCCGCTGGCGACAACGCCGGTACTCGCCTGAACCTCGACCTCGAAGGCATCAACGTCAACCCGGGCGGCAAGCTGCGCGTGACGGGCACCTACACCGATTTCAGCGGGCCGGGCGGCGAGAGCGGGTTCGGCTTGAGCGTGCAGCACAATCAGTCGAACATCTTCGGCGGCGCGGACAACACGCTGTGGCTCCAGTACGCCAATGGCACGACTGCACTCGACATGGGTTTCGCCAACAACGGAACCCAGGATTCGGACTACAAGCGCTGGCGCATCGCTGACAGCCTGGCGTGGTTGAAGGGCCCGCTGACGGCGCAGACGCTGATCCACTACGGCGTTGCCGACACGCCGAATGGCACGGGCGGCACCGACACCACGAAGACGTTCTCGATCGCCGGCCGCGTGGCCTACGCCATCACCAACAACTTCAAGATCCAGGGCGAACTGGGTCATGCGCGCAACAAGCCGCAGAACGGGGATTCCGCCAGCGTCACCAAGTTGACGATCGCCCCCACGCTGACGGTTGGCCCGAACTACTACGACCGCCCGGAACTGCGCTTCTACGTGTCGGCGTTCAACTACAACGACGCGTACAAGGCCATCTACCAGCAGTCGAAGTCGTCCAAGACCGCCGCGGGCTTCCAGGCCGAAATCTGGTTCTGAGCCCCACCGCGTGACCGGGGCCGGCCTTCGCGGGCCGGCCCCTTTTTCCTCCCACCACCACGCTAGGGCATGGCCAACGTCCTGCTGAAGTCGCTCAAGAAGGCCTACGGTGACCTGGTGATCATCCCGGGCATCGACCTCGAGATCCGCGACGGCGAGTTCATGGTGTTTGTCGGGCCTTCGGGCTGCGGCAAGTCGACCCTGCTGCGCTGCATCGCCGGGCTGGAGGAGATCACCGCCGGCGAGCTGTACATCGGCGGCGAGCTGGTCAACGAGATGCCGCCGGCCAAGCGCGGCATCGCGATGGTGTTCCAGAGCTACGCGCTCTACCCGCACATGACCGTGGCGGCGAACATGGCCTTCGGCCTCAAGCTGGCCGGGTTCTCGAAGGACGAGATCAAGACCGCGGTCGACCGCGCCGCGCAGATCCTGCAGATCGAGCCCCTGCTCGAGCGGCTGCCCAAGGCGCTGTCGGGCGGGCAGCGCCAACGCGTGGCGATCGGCCGCGCGATCGTGCGCAAGCCCGGCGTGTTCCTGTTCGACGAACCGCTGTCCAACCTCGACGCCGCGCTGCGCGTGCAGATGCGCGTCGAACTGTCGCGCCTGCACAAGGAGCTGGCGACGACCATGATCTACGTCACCCACGACCAGGTCGAGGCGATGACGCTCGCGCACCGCATCGTGGTGCTGAACAAGGGCGCGATCGAGCAGGTCGGCACGCCGATGGAGCTGTACCACCAGCCGGTGAACCGCTTCGTCGCCGGCTTCATCGGCAGCCCGAAGATGAACTTCCTGGCCGCGACGCTGGTTTCGGCGACGCCGGCGCTCGCGCAGGTCCGGCTGGCCGACGGCACCGCGGTGCAGGTGGCCGCCGACGCGACCGCGCTGCCCGCCGGCGCACCGCTGACGCTGGGCACGCGCCCGGAACACGTGGTGGCGCGTACCGAGTCCGGCGACGGCGCGCTGCGCTCCCATGTGCAGCTCGCCGAACACCTGGGCGACACCATCTACCTGCACGCCTTGCCCGCCGGCGCCAGCGACGCGATCACCGTGCGCACCGAACCCGAGAACCCGCTGGACACCGGCGACACCGCGTGGCTCACCTTCCCGCCGCGGCGCAGCTTCCTGTTCGACGAGCAGGGGCGCACGCTGCCGGCCGTGCGCTGAGGGTCGGCCCGGACAACCGAGGGCGCCGCCACGCGTTCAGGCCTCATCCCGCCACACCCACACGGCCCCTCACGGCCACACTCCCAAGGAGACACCGCATGAAACTTCAACGTCAGCGTATCCGCCTGCTGGCCGCCGCCGCGGCGCTCGCCCTCGGCAGCGCCTCCGGCGCCTTCGCCGCGGAACCGGGCAAGCTGCTGATCTGGATCAACGGCGACAAGGGCTACAACGGGCTGCAGAAGGTCGGCGACGAATTCGCCAAGAAGACCGGCGTGCAGGTGGTCGTCGAGCACCCGGAGGACGCGCCGGGCAAGTTCCAGCAGGCCGCCGCCGCCGGCAAGGGCCCGGACATCTGGATCTGGCCGCACGACCGCATCGGCGAATGGATCGCCGGCGGCCTGCTGCAGCCGCTGAACCCGGGCAAGAAGGCGCGCGCCGACATCGACCCGCTGGCCCTCAAGGCCTTCACCGTGGGCGGCAAGGTGTGGGGCTACCCGATGTCGATCGAGGCCGTCTCGCTGGTCTACAACAAGGACCTGGTCAAGACGCCGCCCAAGAGCTTCGAAGAGGTGATCGCGCTGGACAAGAAGCTCTCCGCCGACGGCAAGAAGGCGATCCTCTGGGACTACAACAACACCTACTTCACCTGGCCGCTGCTGGCCGCCAACGGCGGCTACCCCTTCAAGCTGAAGGCCGACGGCAACTACGACCCGGCCGACACCGGTGTCAACAACGCCGGCGCGCTCAAGGGTGCCGAGCTGCTGGCCAAGATGGTGAAGGACGGCGTGATGCCCAAGGGCGCCGGCTACGCCGACATGGAAGCCGGCATGGCGCAGGGCAAGATCGCGATGATGATCAACGGCCCCTGGTCGTGGGACAACCTGAAGAAATCCAACATCAACTTCGGCGTCGCCAAGATCCCGACCGTGGCGGGCAGGAAGTCGGCACCCTTCGTCGGCGTGCTCGGCGCGATGATCTCCAAGGCCTCACCCAACCGCGACATCGCGGTCGAGTTCATCGAGAACCACATGCTCTCGGTGCAGGGCCTGAAGACCATCAACGACGACGTGCCGCTGGGCACCCCGGCCAGCAAGGCGCTGTTCGCCGAGCTCAAGAGCAACCCCAACATCCAGGCGACCATGGCCAGCGCGCAGGACGGCGCGCCGATGCCCAACAACCCGGAGATGGGGCGCTTCTGGTCGTCGATGCAGTCCGCGCTGCAGAACATGACCGAGGGGCGCCAGTCGCCCAAGGAGGCGCTGGACGCCGCCGCCAAGCGCATCAAGGGGCAGTGAGGCGATGATGAAGAGCAGCCGCTGGGTCGGCCCGGCCGTGCTCGGCGCGGTCGTCCTGGCCCTGCTCTACCTGATCACGGTGGTCTATGCCACCGGCGAGACCATGCTGGCGTCGACGATGCTCGTCATCGTCGCGCTGGCGCTTTGGATCTACAGCGCGCCGTCGACCTACGCCTACCGCTACCTGTTCCCGGGCATCGCGGCGGCGCTGGTGTTCGTCGTGTTCCCGATGCTCTACACGATCGGCATCGGCTTCACCAACTACAGCTCCAAGAACCTGCTCGAGTTCGACCGCGCACGCCAGTACCTGCTCGACGAGACGACGATCGGCGAAGGCTCGCGCCTGGCCACCACGGTGCACCCGGTCGACGGTGGGTTCCGGCTGCGGCTGGAGGATGCCGAGGCCGAGAAGGCCTGGCTGACCGGTCCGGTCGCGCTGACCGGCGAGCAGCCGGCCACGCTCGAGGCGCAGCCCGAGCCGGCCGATGCGGCGCTGCCCGAGCCGCTGGCCATCAAGGAACTGATCGCGCGCCAGAAGGCGATGCGCGCGCTGACCGTGCGCCTGCCCGACGGCACGCAGGTGCGCATGGCGGGCCTGCGCGAGTTCGCCACGGTGCAGAAGCTCTACGCCGAGCAGCCCGACGGCGCGCTGAAGAACCAGCAGACCGGCGCCGTGCTGCGCCCGAACATGAAGACCGGCTTCTTCGAGACCGAGGCCGGCGAGCCGCTGCAGCCCGGCTTCCAGGTCGGCATCGGCTTCGACCACTACAAGCGCATCTTCACCGACCAGCGCTTCCAGGAGCCCTTCCTGCGCATCTTCGTCTGGACCGTGCTGTTCGCGGGCCTGACGGTGCTGTTCGCCACCGCGCTGGGCATGCTGCTGGCCGTGGTGCTCAACTGGGACGCACTGCGCTTCAAGGGCGTCTACCGCATGCTGCTGTTCCTGCCCTACGCGGTGCCGGGCTTCATCTCGATCCTGGTGTTCCGCGGCCTGTTCAACCAGAACTCGGGCGAGATCAACCTGATCCTGGACATGATCTTCGGCGTCAAGCCGGCCTGGTTCTCGAGCCCGCTGCTGGCCAAGGCGATGCTGCTGATCGTCAACACCTGGCTGGGCTTCCCGTACATGATGGTCGTGTGCATGGGCCTGATCAAGGCCATCCCGGCCGACCTGTACGAGGCCTCGGCGGTGGCCGGCGCCGGCCCGGTGACGAACTTCTGGAGCATCACGCTGCCGCTGATCATCAAGCCGCTGACGCCGCTGCTGATCTCCTCGTTCGCGTTCAACTTCAACAACTTCGTGCTGATCTCGCTGCTGACCGGCGGGCGGCCCGACTTCCTCGACACCAGCGTGCCGGCCGGCACCACCGACATCCTGGTCTCCTACACCTACCGGATGGCGTTCCAGGATTCGGGCCAGCAGTTCGGCCTGGGGGCGGCCATCTCGACCGTGATCTTCCTGATCGTCGTGGCCATCACGCTGGTGCAGATGCGCTACACGCGGATCGTCGAGACCGAGAAACGCTAGGAGGCAACGGGCATGGCCATCGTCCTCGACAAGAGCCACCGCTGGCGCGTGATCGCGGCGCACGCGCTATTGATCGCGCTGTGCGCGCTGGTGATCTTCCCGTTCCTGATGATCCTGTCGATCTCGCTGCGGCCGGGCAACTTCGCCACCGGCAGCATCATCCCCGAGACGATCACGCTGGACCACTGGCGCTTCGCGCTCGGCATCCCGTTCGCCGGGCCGGACGGCAAGCTGGTCGAACCCGACCTGCCGGTGCTGCGCTGGCTCTGGAACTCGGCCAAGGTGGCCACGCTGTCGGCGCTGATCGCGCTGCTGCTGTCGACCACCGCCGCCTACGCCTTCGCGCGCATGAAGTTCGCCGGCAAGAGGGCGGCGCTGACCGGGCTGATGCTGATGCAGATGTTCCCGGCGGTGCTGGCGCTGATCGCCATCTACGCCATCTTCGACCGCATCGGCAACGCCTTCCCCGCCTTCGGCATCGATTCGCACTGGTCGCTGCTGCTGGCCTACTCGGGCGGCATCGCGCTGCACGTGTGGACCATCAAGGGCTACTACGACACGATTCCCGTGGAGATCGAGGAAGCGGCCAAGGTCGATGGCGCCTCGCCCTGGCAGGCCTTCTACCTGGTGCTGCTGCCGATGGCGCTGCCGATCCTGATGGTGGTGTTCCTGCTCGCCTTCATCGGCGCGATCATCGAGTACCCGGTCGCCTCCATCCTGCTCAAACAGCAGCACAACCTGACGATGGCGGTGGGCTCGCAGCAGTTCCTCTACGCGCAGAAGTACCTGTGGGGGGACTTCGCCGCCGCGGCCATCCTCTCCGGCCTGCCGATCACCATCGTCTTCATCCTGGCCCAGAAATGGATGATCTCCGGCCTCACCGCCGGCGGCATCAAGGGCTGAACCCTCCGCCAACCTGCGGGCCGCAAGCTCGCCTCACCGACAAACGAGGTCACACATGATCCGCAAGCATTCCCTGGCTCGACTGACTGCCGCGCTCGCGTTCGCGGCCACGCTGCCCAGCGCCTGGGCCACCTCCAACCCGCCGGCGGGTGCGGTGGCGATCAACTACAACCGCTGCGACGGCGACTACCGGCGCTGGGAACTGCACATCTTCCAGCGCGGCCCCGGCGGCCCCGCCGTGCCCGGCGTCACCTGGGAGAACGGCGTGCAGCAGACGGGCAAGACGGACTTCGGCGTCTACTGGCACGTCAAGCTCGAGGACTTCCCCGGCGGCAAGGTGAACTACATCATCCACAAGGGCGACAACAAGGACCAGGGCGGCAAGGACCAGCAGTTCGACGGCAACGCGACCAAGGAGATCTGGGTCAACAACGGCGACCGCAACATCTACACCTCGCTCGAGGACGCCAAGAAGGCACGCGCCGAGAACCCCTGCAAGTGAGGCCTGCCGTGGCGCTGCTGCCGCGCCGTGCCGGCGCCGTGCTGCTGGGCTGGCTGCTCGCGCTGCTCGTCGCCGCGCCGGCGGCGATGGCGGCGCCGGCACCGATCCCCGACCTCGGCCCGGTGCCGGTGGTCCGGCGCGACAGCCCGCTGCCGGCGGACTGGGCACGCCGCGGCGTGTTCATGGAGATCCTGGTGCGCGCCTACCAGGACAGCGACGGCGACGGGATCGGCGACCTGAACGGCCTGACCTCGCGGCTCGACTACCTGCAGTCGCTCGGCGTGCGTGGCCTGTGGCTGATGCCGGTCTTCAAGAGCGAGGACCGCGACCACGGCTACGCGGTGGTGAACTACCGCGAGATCGAGCCCGACTACGGCACGCTGGCCGACTTCGACCGCCTGCTCGCCGAGGCGCACAAGCGCGGCATCGGCGTGATCGTCGACTACGTGATGAACCACAGCGCGTCGGGCCATCCGCTGTTCGAGAGCGCCTACGACAGCCGCAAGTCGCCCTACGCGGACTGGTACATCTTCAGCGAGGACAAGCCCAAGGGCTGGAACACCTTCGCCGGCGAACCCTGGCGCGAGGGCAACCAGCGCTGGTACTACGCGGTGTTCGACCCGCAGATGCCCGACTTCAACCTGCGCAACCCGAAGGTGGTGGACTTCCACCTCGACAACCTGCGCTTCTGGCTGAACCGCGGCGTGGACGGCTTCCGCTTCGACGCGGTGGGCGTGCTGTTCGAGAACAGCGCCGTCGCCTGGGAGAACCAGCCCGAGAACCACGCGCTGCTCAAGCGCGTCCAGGACCTGCTCGACGAATACGGCCAGCGCTACATGGTCTGCGAGGCGCCGGGCGACCCGGCCCCGTTCGCACAGCCCGATTCGTGCGGTGCCGCCTTCGGCTTCGGCCTGCAGAAGCACATCATCTCGAGCGTCAAGCTCGGCCGGCTGCGCGCCGACCTGCTCTACAACCTCGAGAAGCTGCCGGTCGCGCGCATGGGCACGCTGCTGGCGAACCACGACCACTTCGCCGGCGCGCGGCTGATCCGCCAGTTCGCCGGTGACGAGAAGAGCTACAAGCTGGCCGCGGCCACCTTGCTGACGCTGCCCGGCACCCCGTTCCTCTACTACGGCGAGGAGATCGGGCTGGGCGAATCCGCGCCGGTGGCCCACGACGACCAGGCGATCCGAGGGCCGATGGCCTGGAGCGCGGAGGCCCAGGGCGGCTTCACCCGCGCCGCGCAGCCGTTCCGCCCGCTGGTGTCGAACTGGAATTCGCACAACGTGGCCACCGAAGAGGCCCAGCCCACCTCGCTGCTGAACTGGTACCGCGGCCTGATCGCGCTGCGCAACGCCGAGCCGGCGCTGGCGCTGGGCCGCTTCACGCCGCTGACCACGCGCGATGCGCCGATCTTCGCCTTCACGCGCCAACACGAGGGCAGCACGCTGCTCGTGCTGATCAACTACGCCTACCGCGAGGCGAACGCCACGCTGGCGCTGGCGCCGGCCGCGGCGCAGTGGCAGGTGCAGTTCCCGGCCGGGGCCGCCTCGGCGCTCGCCGGGCCGGCCGGCCAGCTGCAGGTGCGCATGGCGCCGCAGCAGGTGCTGGTGCTCAAGGCGCAGCCCTGAGCCGTCCCATGCCCGCCGAACGCGCCGCCGCCCTGCCTGTCGAAGCGGCACCTCGCCTGCTGGCCGACATCGGCGCGACCTACGCGCGCCTGTGCATCGAGCGCGTGCGCGGCCGGTTCGACCATGTGTCGGTGCTGCCGTGCGACGAGTACGCCGGCTTCACCGAGGTGGTGCAGGCCTACCTGGCGACGCTGCCGCCGGCCGTTCGGCCGCGCCACGGCGCGGTGGCGATCGCCAACCCGATCGAGGGCGACCGGGTGCGCATGACCAACCGAGACTGGAGCTTCTCGATCCGCGAGGTGCAGCGCGAGCTGGACCTCTCCACGCTGCTGGTGGTCAACAACTACACCGCGCTGGCGATGTCGCTGCCGGGCCTGGCGCCCGAGGGGCGGCGCCAGATCGGCGGCGGGCAGGCGCAGGCCGACGGCGTGATCGGCCTGATCGGCCCGGGCGCGGGGCTCGGAGTCTCCGGGCTGGTGCCCAGCGGCGACCGCTGGGTGACCCTGGCCACCGAGGGGGGCCACGTCAGCTTCGCCCCGACCGACGAACGCGAGCTGCGCGTGCTGCAGCATGCCTGGAAGACGATGCCGCGGGTCTCGGCCGAGCGGCTGCTGTCGGGGCCGGGGCTGGAGCTGATCCACCAGGCGCTGGGCCATGCCGAGCCGACCCTGCACGCGGCCGACATCGTGCAGCGTGCACTGGCCGGCGACGCCGCCTGCAGCGCCACGCTCGACTGCTTCTGCGGCATGCTCGGCACGCTGGCCTCGGACCTGGCGCTCACGCTCGGCGCCACCGGCGGCATCTACGTCGGCGGCGGCATCGTGCCGCGCCTGGGCGCGCGCTTCGACGCCTCGCCGTTCCGCGAGCGATTCGAGGTCAAGGGCCGCTTCAGCGACTACGTCGCGCGCATCCCGACCTTCGTGCTGACGGCCGAGAACCTGGCCTTCCTCGGCGTCTCGTCGCTGCTGGCCGACCACATGCCCGAGGCCGAGGCTGGCAACCCGCTGCTCGACCGGGTGCGCGGCGCGCTCGAGACGCTCTCGCCGGCCGAGCGCCGCGTCGCGAGCTTCGTGCTCGACAACCCGCGTGCCGCGCTAAACGACCCGATCGCGCAGATCGCGCAGGGGGCCGAGGTCAGCCAGCCGACGGTGATCCGCTTCTGCCGCTCGCTCGGCTTCCAGGGCCTGGCGGACTTCAAGCTCAAGCTCGGCTCGGGCCTGACCGGCACGCTGCCGGTGCAGCGCACCCAGGTGCGCCGGCAGGACAGCACCGGCGACCTGTGCGCCAAGGTGCTGGACAACACGATCTCCGCGATCATGCAGTTCCGCGAGTCGCTCAACGTCGAGGCGGTGGACCGGGCCATCGAGCTGCTGCGCCGGGCCAAGCGCGTCGAGTTCTACGCGATGGGCAACTCGGCGGTGGTGGCGCTGGACGCGCAGCACAAGCTGTTCCGCTTCCGCATCCCCTCGGTCGCGCACACCGACGTGTCGATGCACGCGATGGCCGCGGAACTGCTCGGCCCCGACGACGTGGCGGTGTTCGTGTCCAGCTCCGGCCAGCCGCCCGAGCTGGCGCGGGCCGCCGGGCTGGCGGTGGAGCGCGGGGCTGCGGTGATCGCCGTCACCTCGGGCCAGTCGCCGCTGGCGCGGCGCGCCACGGTGTGCATCCCAGTCGAGCACAGCGAGGACGCGACCACCTTCGTGGCGATGATCTCGCGCATCCTCCACCTGCTGGTGGTGGACATGATGTCGGTGGGCCTGGCGATGCGGCGGCCCGGCGCGGCGGTCGGCGCCGGCAGCGTGCCCGCCGCCGGCACCGGCACCGCAGGCGATCAGGTGCAGCCCGCGCCCGGCGTGCTGATCTCGCACATCACCTGAACGCTCCGAGTCTCAGTTGCGCACGCAGTCCACGTAGTAGCGCCGCTCGCCGCCCGCCTCGCTCTCGTCGCCCACGAGGCCGTGCACGTCGGTGTCGAAGCCCGGGAAGGCCGCGTTGAACTCGCGCGCGAAGCGCAGGTAGTCGACGATGCGCCGGTTGAAGCGCTCGCCCGGGATGAGCAGCGGAATGCCCGGCGGGTACGGCGTCAGCAGCGCCGTGGTGATGCGCCCTTCCAGCTCGTCGATCGGCACGCGCTCGGTGCGGCGGTGCGCGATGTGCGCGAAGGCGTCGCTCGGCTTCATCGCCGGCTGCAGGTCCGACAGGTACATCTCGGTGGTCAGCCGTGCGATGTCGCCCTTGGCGTACATCTCGTGGATGCTCTGGCACAGGTCGCGCAGGCCCATGCGCTCGTAGCGCGGGTGCGCGGCGCAGAACTCGGGGAGGATGCGCCACATCGGCTGGTTGCGGTCGTAGTCGTCCTTGAACTGCTGCAGCGCCGTCAGCAGCGTGTTCCAGCGGCCCTTGGTGATGCCGATCGTGAACATGATGAAGAACGAGTACAGGCCGGTCTTCTCGACCACGACGCCGTGCTCGGCGAGGAACTTGGTGACGATCGAGGCCGGGATGCCGGTCTTGGCGAACTTGCCCGACACGTCCAGCCCGGGCGTGATGATGGTGCTCTTGATCGGGTCGAGCATGTTGAAGCCGGCGGCCAGCTTGCCGAAGCCGTGCCACTTCTCGTCGGCCTTGAGCACCCAGTCGGACTGGCTGCCGATGCCCTCGGCGGCGATCTTGTCCGGCCCCCAGACGGTGAACCACCAGTCCTTGCCGAACTCCTTCTCGACCTTGCGCATCGCGCGGCGGAAGTCCAGCGCCTCCTTCAGGCTCTCCTCCACCAGCGCGGTGCCGCCGGGCGGCTCCATCATCGCCGCGGCCACGTCGCAGCTGGCGATGATCGAGTACTGCGGCGAGGTCGAGGTGTGCATCAGGTAGGCCTCGTTGAACAGGTGCCGGTCGAGCTTGACCGTCTGCGAGTCCTGCACCAGCACCTGCGAGGCCTGGCTGATGCCCGCCAGCAGCTTGTGCGTGCTCTGCGTCGAGTAGACCATCGCCTGCTTCGGCCGCGGACGGCCCTTGCCCATCGCGTGGAAGCTGCCGTAGAACTTGTGGAACGCGGCGTGCGGCAGCCAGGCCTCGTCGAAGTGCAGCGTGTCGATCCAGCCGTCGAGCTTGGCCTTGATGGTCTCGGTGTTGTAGAGCACGCCGTCGTAGGTGCTCTGCGTCAGCGTCATGATGCGCGGGCGCACCGTGGCCGGGTCCACGCCCGCCAGCAGCGGGTTGGCGGCGATCTTGCGGCGGATCGTCTCGGGCGCGAACTCGCTCTCGGGGATCGGGCCGATGATGCCGTAGTGGTTGCGCGTCGGCGTCATGAACACCGGCACCGCGCCGGTCATGATGATCGAGTGCAGGATGGACTTGTGGCAGTTGCGGTCCACCACCACCACGTCGCCCGGCGCCACCGTGTGGTGCCACACCATCTTGTTGCTGGTGCTGGTGCCGTTGGTGACGAAGAAGCAGTGGTCGGCGTTGAAGATGCGCGCCGCGTTGCGCTCGCTCTGCGCCACCGGGCCGGTGTGGTCGAGCAGCTGGCCGAGCTCCTCGACCGCGTTGCAGACGTCCGCGCGCAGCATGTTCTCGCCGAAGAACTGGTGGAACATCTGCCCCACCGGGCTCTTCAGGAAGGCTACGCCGCCGCTGTGCCCCGGGCAGTGCCAGGAGTAGGAGCCGTCCTGCGCGTAGTCCATCAACGCCTTGAAGAACGGCGGCGCCAGGCCGTCGAGGTAGCTCTTGGCCTCGCGGATGATGTGCCGCGCGACGAACTCCGGCGTGTCCTCGAACATGTGGATGAAGCCGTGCAGCTCGCGCAGGATGTCGTTCGGGATGTGCTGCGAGGTGCGCGTCTCGCCGTACAGGTAGATCGGGATGTCGGCGTTGCGGAAGCGGATCTCGCCGATGAACTTGCGCAGCGAGAGCACCGCCGGGTCGAGCTCCGGCCCGGGGGTGAACTCCTCGTCGTCGATCGACAGGATGAAGGCGCTGGCGCGGCTTTGCTGCTGCGCGAACTGGCTCAGGTCGCCGTAGCTGGTGACGCCCAGCACCTCGAAGCCTTCCTTCTCGATCGCCGCGGCCAGCGCGCGGATGCCCAGGCCGGAGGCGTTCTCGGAGCGGAAGTCCTCGTCGATGATGACGATCGGGAAGTGGAAGCGCAGCATGCGGGCCTCGGGGCGGGCGGAACCAGGGAGCGCGAAGTGTAGGCCCACGTGATGACGCTGCACGCTCGCACTACACTGGCCGCCCGCAACGACCGGGAACGAGGATGGACGTTTCAGCCGCGACGCTCTGGTGGGTCGCCGCCGGCGTGGCGGTGGCGGCCGAGCTCGCCACCGGCACCTTCTACCTGCTGATGGTGGCGCTCGGCCTGGCGGCCGGGGCGCTCGCCGCGCACCTGGGGGCCGGTGCGCCGGCGCAATGGATCGCGGCGGCGCTGGTCGGCGCCGCCACCACCGCCGCTTGGCACTGGAAGCGCGCGCGGGCACCGCGCTCGGCCCCGGCCGAACGCAACCGCGACGTCAACCTCGACATCGGCGAGCGCGTGCAGGTCGCGGCCTGGAACCCCGACGGCACCGCGCGGGTCCAGTACCGCGGCACGCAGTGGTCGGCCCGGCTGCAGCCGGGCGCCGCCGCCGCGCCGGGCGAGCATCGGGTGGCCGCCGTCGAAGGCAACTGGCTGGTGCTCGTCCCCCACTCCCACCCCTGAACCGGAGCCTCGCGCCGCACCATGGAAGTCGCGCTCGTCATCGCCGTCATCGCCCTGATCTTCATCGTCCGCACCTTCAAGATCGTGCCGCAGCAGCATGCCTGGGTGGTGGAGCGGCTCGGCAAGTTCGACCGCACGCTCACGCCGGGGCTGAAGTTCGTCGTGCCCTTCATCGAGCGCGTGGCCTACAAGCATTCGCTCAAGGAGGTGCCCCTGGACGTGCCGAGCCAGGTCTGCATCACCAAGGACAACACCCAGCTGCAGGTCGACGGGATCATCTACTTCCAGGTGACCGACCCGATGCGCGCGAGCTACGGCTCGAGCAACTACGTGGTCGCCATCACGCAGCTGGCGCAGACGCTGCTGCGCTCGGTGATCGGCAAGATGGAGCTGGACAAGACCTTCGAGGAGCGCGACGCGATCAACGCCGCGGTGGTGAGCGCGCTCGACGACGCGGCCGCCAACTGGGGCGTGAAGGTGCTGCGCTACGAGATCAAGGACCTGACGCCGCCGGCCGAGATCCTGCGCTCGATGCAGGCGCAGATCACCGCCGAACGCGAGAAGCGTGCGCTGATCGCCGCCTCCGAGGGCCGCAAGCAGGAGCAGATCAATATCGCCACCGGTGAGCGCGAGGCCTTCATCGCACGTTCCGAGGGCGAGCGCCAGGCCGAGATCAACAAGGCCCAGGGCGAGGCCGCGGCCATCACCGCCGTGGCGGAGGCCACGGCCGAGGCGATCCGCAAGATCGCCGCGGCGATCCAGTCGCCCGGTGGCGAGCAGGCGGTGCAGCTGAAGGTGGCCGAGCGCGCGGTCGAGGCCTACGGCCAGCTGGCGCAGAAGAACAACACGATGATCGTGCCCGGCCACATGGGCGAGGTGGCCACGCTGATCGGCACGGCGATGACGCTGATGAAGGGCAAGCCGCCCGGCTGATAAACTCCCGCCTCCCGGAGAGATGGATGAGCGGTTTAAGTCGCACGCCTGGAAAGCGTGTGAGGGTTAACAGCCCTCCGCGGGTTCGAATCCCGCTCTCTCCGCCAGGACCCACCAACGTAGAGCCCCCGCCAAGGGGGCTTTTTCATTGGTAAACGCCCCTCAAGCTGCGTCCGTAATCGTCCGCCAATATGTGCCACAACCCACCATCGGTTGGTGGGTTGGATAGGTGGGCTGGAATCGCTCCGCCAAACCCCCGCGATCAGCAGGAGGGCAACATGCCGAGGCAAGCGAAGGAACTGACTGCAATGGCGGTGTCGCGGCTGACGAAGCCGGGGCGCCATGCGGTGGGCGGGGTTGACGGGCTGGCGCTGGTCATCTCGGATACCGGGCAGCGGAGTTGGTCGCTGCGCCTGATGGTGGGCGGCAAGCGGCGCGAAATGGGGCTGGGGTCGGAGCGCGACGTGAAGCTGGCCCAGGCGCGCGAGGCCGCCCGCGAGCAGCGGCGCATGCTCAAGCTCGACGGAGTTGACCCCATCGCGGCGCGCAAGGAGCGCGAGCAGGCGCTGGCGGCAGCTCGCGCCCGCGAGGTGCAGACTCTGGAGACCGCGGCGCGCGACTATCACGCCCGGGTGATCGAGCCGACCCGCACCGAGAAGCACGGCGCGCAGTGGCTGGCGAGCCTTGAGAACCACGTGCCGGCGCACCTGTGGCATCGCCCCATTGATGAAATCACCGCACCGGACCTGCTGGCCGCTTTGAACGCGATCAAGCCGCACGAGGATGCGCGCAATCTGCCCAAGGGGCACCGCATCGCCGAGACGATCAGCCGGGTGCGGCAGCGCCTTGACGCGATCTTCGAGGACGCGATGTTCAACGGACGCGCCACCTCGAATCCCGCCGCCGCCGTGCGCCGCAAACTGCGTGAAATGTGGCCCAGCGGCAAGAAGCCCGCGGGCAAGTTCGCCGCACTCCCCTACCCCGAGGCTCCGCAGTTGGTGGCGAGCCTGCGCGCGATGGCAGGCACTGGTGCGCGGTGCCTGGAGTTCGCGGTGTTGACCGCGGCGCGGACATCGGAGGCGCTCATGGCCGAGTGGTCGGAGTTCGATCTGAAGGCCCGCGTTTGGACCGTCCCGGGCGAGCGGATGAAGGCCGGCGAGCCGCACACGGTCTACCTGTCCGATGCTGCAATGGCGGTGCTGGAGGGCCAGAAGGGGCGGCATGAGCGCTGGGTCTTCCCCAGCGACATGCCCGGCTACAGCGACTCAACCATGAGCAACATGACCATGCTGAACGCGCTCAACCGCCTGGGCGCGCGCGACAAGACCACGGTTCACGGGTTGTGCCGCGCGACCTTCAGCACGTGGGCGAACGAAACGGGTGCGGCGAGGCCTGACGTGATCGAGGCCTGTCTGGCTCACAACGAGCAGAACCGCGTGCGGGCCGCATACAACCGCGCCGAATTCGCGGCAGAGCGGCGGGCACTGCTCGCGGCCTGGGCCGAATACCTGAGCGCGCCGAGCGGTGCGCGGGTGGCGCCGAAGCGGCGCACGGCGCCCAAGCTGGTCGCGGTGGCATGACGCGCTGATCACCGACACCGCCACAAAGGGCCGCACGTGCGGCCTTTTTTCATTTCTGCGTTTCCTAGTCGGATGTTGGGTCAGATTTGCAGCGCGGCTGCGCCTGCCTAGCTGGCGAAGTTGGCGCGGCACCTGCTCTGCGGCAGCTCGGCGCCGGTCAGTGCTGCTTAGTGCCCGTCGAAATCCAATCGCCGCGCATGGTCTCTGGTGGGAGTCATGACACACGCCTAGGCGCACTGATGTGCGTCTGCCTACACAGCGCAGATGTGCATGCCGGCTACACATTGCAGAAGGCCGAACGCACTCGTACAACCCATGCCATTCCGGGCCTGTCCGGGCCGCATGCGAGGGCTGAATGAGCGCAAAGGTTGAGCTGATCGAATTGCGTAGCGCGTGCCGCGCTTGGTCGATTAGCCGGCGCACTGCCAGCCGCTGGATCGCGGCGGGCTTGGCGCCGATGCCGATCCGCAACGGCACTCACAAGTCGGTTCTGCTCAGTCACGAGGTCACTGCGCTGGTCGGTGCCCGACTTGCGGGATGGACTGACGACGAGGTGCGCCGGTTGGTGGCGCAGTTGATGGCAAAGCGCCCGATGGTGGCCGCCGAGTTGCTCGCGGAGGCTGCGTGATGCGGCGCCAGCCGCTGCGGCAGACGCGCGTGCTGCTCAAGCGCAGCGCGGTGCAGGAACTGCTCGGAATCGGCCGCACGACCCTTTACGAATTCGTCGGCGCATCCCTGCTGCCGCCGCCCATCAAGGCGAGCCCCAGCATGGGCGCGGGGAATCAGCTTGTTTGGTGGCCCAGCGATGAAATCGAGGCGATTCAGTCGGCCCGCATCGCTGGCTACAGCGATGCGCAGATCAAGGCGCTGGTATCGAAGCTCATCGAGGCGCGCAAGCGGCTGGAGGTGCTGGTGCCGCTCGGCGGGCAATGAAATGGGCCGGCTCGCGGTGACACGCGGCGCCGGCCCTGGGGACGAGGAAGCAAGGACCATGATTCTCGACGCACCCGATGGCGGGGCGCAAGCGCCCGAGCCGCAGTCCGACGAAGCCGGCCGCGAGCGCGTGGCCGAGGCTGACAAGCGCATCAGTACGCTGCTGGCCGAGCTGACGCTGCACAACTACACGGCGCACCTCGTGGCGCCTGACCGGGTGCAGATCATGCGCTGGGGTTGGGTGCGCGAGCTGAGCCTGGACGAGGCCGCCGAACTGCTCGGGCGCCTGGGGCAAACCGTGCGCGCTGAATTGCTCAGGATGCTTCAGGAGTACGCGCGGCCGCACCGGTTTCGCTGGCTCTGGCTGCGCGACCGTTCGGTGTTGCAGCGGCAGATCGGCCACGATGGCGATTGCTTTTGGCTCACGGTCGGCGGAGGCCACAACGGGGGGTTGCCCGACGAGCTGGTCTTTCAAGCCATGGCCCCACACATGGACGTGATGTTGGGCCGCGTGAGCATGCCCGACGCAATGGGGTTCCTGAAGGTCGGGGCGTACCGGCTGGAGGCTTGGTGATGCAGATGCTGATGATGGGGCCCGGGGTCAAGGGTGGCACTACGAAGGTGATGGGAGTGGTACTGCTGTACCGCAACGACACGGGCAAGGGATTTCACATCACCCTTGATGGCGGCGGGCGGGACTTGGGCCCGACGCTGCACGAGGCGGCGCATTGCGCACAGAAGAACCTCGACAGGCTCGCGCGCGAGGGGCACCCCCTCGCGACAGTGCTCGACTACATGGAGCGCGCCCTGGGCGAGGTGGCGCGCCGCCATGTCCCTGAGGTGCCTGGGACGCGAGCCGATGCGGGCACCGCCTTGACGCACCTGCTGACCTTGCGCAGCTTCGGGCGCGCAGAGGACAGCGATGAATACACGGGCATCGTCGTGGTGTCGGCTGGCTCGGGTCTGTACAAGCCGCCCGTGCTGACGTGGAACGGCGCCGACGAGGGGATCGCATGAGCACCGAACGGGCGGGGGGCTCGGGCATTTTCGAGGCGGCCCAGGCCTACCTTCAAGCCGGATGGGTGCTGTGCCGCATCCGGCCGGGCACCAAGGTGCCGATGGGCGAGCGGTGGAATGAAACGGGCATCAGGTCGGCCGCGCTGTTCGCGGAATGCGGCATCGGGCTGATTCACGAGCACTCGCGCACCGCCTGCATTGACATCGACGATCTGGAAGGCGCTGAGGGATACCTGCAGTCCCGCGCGGTTGACCTGGGCGACCTGCTGCAGGCCGACGACGCGGTGCGCATCGACTCGGGGCGGCCGGGGCGGGCCAAGTTGCTCTATCGCCTGCCCGAGGGCATGGCGCCACTGACCACCCGCAAAGTCAAGGGGCGAGACGGGCGCATGCTGCTGGAATTCCGTTGCGCTGGCGCTCAGGACGTGCTGCCGCCTACGCAACACCCGAGCAGCGGCAAGACCTACGCATGGGCCGGCGCTGGCGACTGGCGACAGCTCCCCGAGCTGCCGGAAAAGCTGCGCCGGTTGTGGGTGATAGAGGGAGGCACTCGATACGAGCGGCCTGCTGCCGAAGTGCTGCCCGCTGAACCCGTCGAGGCAATCATCGGCGAAGGCGGGCGCAATGACACGCTCGCTTCGCTGGCGGGCACCATGCGGCGCAAGGGGATGACCCGCGAGGCCATCGAGGCCGCATTGCTCACGGAAAACGCAAACCGCTGCAGGCCCCCATTGACCGACGCCGAGGTGCGGGCCATCGCCGCCAGCGTGGCGAGGTATGAGCCCGGCGCAGCCGCGCAGCCTGCCGCGGCGCATTTGGCCGTTGCGCCGGAGCCGCCATTGGACGTGTTCCGCGAGCTGTCGGCTCCAACGTTCGCTGATGATCTGTTCCCCGCCGTGCTGGCCCGCTTCGGCGTGCTGCAAGCGGCTGCGGCAGGGCACGACACCGGGGCCTATCTGATGGCGGGCCTCGCCGCTGCGGCGGGGGCGATCAGCGATCAGGTCCGGGTGCTGGTCGATTCGCGCTCCGACTGGTTCGAGTCTCCGCGGCTGTGGGTGATGCTGCTGGGCACGCCCGGCGCGGGCAAGTCACCCGCCGTCACCGCGGCGATGAAGGAGCTTTGGCGCATGCATGGCGAGCGGCGCGAGGCATACGAGGTGAAGCTGGCCGCCTGCCGGGACGACGACCCCAAGCCGACGCCCGAGCCGTTGGTTGTGGCCGACGTGACCATCGAGAGCTTGAGTGAGCTGCTGAAGCAGACCCCGCGCGGACTGCTGTGCCAGTACCACGAGCTTGATTCGTGGCTTGGGGCGCATGACACCTACCGCGGCAACAAGGGCCGTGACCGGGGCGAGTGGCTGAGGCTGTTCGATGGCGGCCCGCATCAGGTGGAGCGGGTTCAGCGCGGGTCGGTGTTCGTCCCGAACTGGGGCACAAGCATCCTGGGCGCAAGCACCTGGGACGCATTGGCGCGTCACGCCAAGGATCTGCCGGTGGATGGGCTGCTGCAGCGCTTCCTCCCGGTGTGCCTGCAACACGGCGCGCAACCCGACGACACGCTCGACCCGGCATCGGTCGCAGGCGCACGCGACGCATTCGCTGCGCGGCTGCGGGCGCTGTATGCGCTGCCCCCGATGACCATGTGCCTGGGCGACGACGCGGCGCGGGCGCTGCGCGAGTTGCGGGCATCGCTGCACAAGGAGGTTGATGCATTACATGGCCTCTCGCCGGCCCTGAGCGCCCACGTATCCAAGCACGCCGCGATGGCCGCTCGCGTGGCGCTGGTGATGCACTGCCTGGAGCACGGCGCCGAGGCCTGCGCGCTGACCATCAGCGGCGCCACGATGTCACGCGCCATCGCACTGCTGCGGGTGCTGCGCTGGCATGCCATGGTGTTGTATGACCGGCTTGGCACGGCACACAACTCCGCCCGCGTGCTGGCAAAGCAGATGGCCGCTGCCATCGTGGCCGACCGCCTCGAAGTGGTCACGCGCACGGCGCTGACCCATCGCTGCCGTGCCTTCCGCGATGCCGCGCCGAGCTGGCAGGAGAACGCGCTGCAGTATCTGGTTGACGCGGCATGGCTGACGCCGCTTCAGGAAGGCCGAATCTATGCGGGTCGGGTGGCGACCTACTCGGTCGCGGCGGAGGTGCACGAGCGATTTGCGCAGCACGGGGCAGCGCATCAGGCGCAACGCAACGCGGTCAAGGTGGCGCTGAGGATGGGCGGGGCCGCAAACTTGGTAAGGATTGACCGCGCGGAGGGGGTTTCGGGCGAGGGTGGAGCCGAATGATTGGCACCTATGCCTCACGCGCGCGAAATCAGGGTCAAGAAGAAGACAGAAGAACCGTTTATGACTTTATCCGTGCACGCGAGGTAATCACGCCAATGATTGGCAGTGAGGCGCAAACATGCCAATCATTTCTCCCCGCTGCTCGGATGGTTGGCATGTTTGCGCTGGGCTCGGTAAAGTTGCCCATGATTCGTGCGCTGTCGGCGGTTCTGTGCAGAGTCGTCGGAATGCTGCAATCACTCTCTGACGATGACGCCCCGCGCCGCATGCCTGGGCGCCCGTGGAAGCCCGGCCAGTCGGGCAACCCGAACGGCCGGCGCGGAGAACGGAAGGTCAACGGCATGACGCTGCCCGAGCTGGCGCGTGCGATGACGCACGAGGCTCTGGAGGCGGTGCGCACGGTGCTTGCCGACCCGGACGTGTCGCACGCGACGCGCTTGCAGGCGGCCGACATCGTGCTGCGTCGCGGATGGGGCGACGCGCCAAGGTCCGATGACTCGCTGCAGCGCGACCTGACAGTGATCGTGCAGCAGCTCACCGTCGTTCCGCAGCCGGTGCCCGGCGTGCTGAACAGCCCGATTGCCGGGCACGTGTGCCTGCCCGCGGCCGAGGTAGTGGGCGAGGTGTCGCAATGACCGCATGGCACCTGCCACGTCCGTCAAAGGCTGCACCAGTGCTTGGCATTCAGCGAAAGTCTGTCACCGCATCCACCAACGACCCCCATCAGCAAGGCCAGTGCAATTGCAGCCCCGCCGAGCCTTCGCAGCAGCATACGGCTACGTCGCCATTGCCTCACCCGCGTTCGCCCCGCTTGGGCTGAACTGGTGACTTGGCGGGCCATCGGCGCACGGCCGGGTAGGCGCACCAGGGCACCGCATTCCCAGGCCCCAGGGGGGGGATCGAATTGCCAGGCGGGGGCGGGCGCGAATCGGTGGGCCCCACTCGCAGTTGAAGCCCCAGCTCCAAGGACATAGCTCCCAAACTGAGGTGCGTCACGTGAAACACCCCCAGTACTGACCGCCACCCGCCGCCGCTGACTGCACATGTCTGCTCCATCACGCGTCGACACCATCGCTCCGGACAACCGCAGCCAGCCCAGCGCGACCCTGGATCGCACATGGCGCTGGGACCGGCCAACCGAGTGCCGGCAGAGCAGCGGTTGCGGCCGTTCATAACCAGCTCGGGTAGTCGCTGCTCGAGGTGAGGCGGTCAGCAGATGCCGAAACGTAGCTCACGTGGCGGCTGACCGCTTCCGCGGGCCGCCAACTGAAGGTCACGACCCATCGGCGACATTCACTGGTCGGGGTTGGTGAGCCGAACCCCGGTCGATTGAGCAGGCACCTGCGTCAGGCGCATCGAGCCGAACTTGCCGGTCGGCGGCACATTGGAGCAGCTTGGCGTGCAGGTTCATCGCGGAGCTTCCCGGACGTTTCCGGATTCGCCGGGCGCTTCCACGGCGTCGACCCAGTCGACGAGCTGCTTCCAGATCTTCTCGTCCGCACCACGGCCAAGCAGCCTGTCGCGGTACGCGGTCGACCGCAGCGCTGCGGCAGCCCGGCGAGCAATCGGCAGTGCTGCCTGCGCTTCGCCACGCTGCTGGAAGGCGATGTACAGGCTCATCGAGGCGTCGGCAAAGTCGGCAACTACCTCGCCGGGTGCCGCTTCGCGCGTGGCCAGGCCGGGAAGCACGTCCAGCAAGGCTGCCGCGGCGGTCAGGTCGTCTCGGCGGATCGCGCCGGCGACGGAGCCGCGCACCAGCTCCGATGCGTAGCGCACAAAGAGCGGGTTGCCGTCGAACTCGCGTTCGGTGTCGATCAGATCCGCGACCGCGTTGCCGACGTTTTCGGTCACACCCTGGCTCGCGCGCGCATGCGCATGCACGACCACGACCTCGGCCCACAGCGCTGCGAACGCGATCTCGCGGCGATGGAAGCGGTGCCAGATTCGGGTGGCCTCGACGATCAGTGCGTTCGACTCGCGGAACCGTTCGGCCCGCACCAAGGATCCGACCAGGTTCGCGTCCGACTCGAGCAGGCAACGATGGATGCGACTCAGGTCGTCGGCGACCCACTCGATCTCGAAGCTGAATGGCGCAGTCGTTTGCCATAGCGGCGTGGCCTCGCGCACCCGGGCCAAGCCGCGGATCATGTAGTTCATGCGCTCGGCGTCGGCGAGGCGCTGCGGCTCCCCGGCGTAAACCTTGCACAGCGCCGCGGCCGAAGCGGCGAGGTGCTGGAAGGCCGCGACTTCGCCGCGGTGCGTCTCGCAGAACGTGCGCAAGCGCTCGAAGCTGCGCTCGCGGTCCGCAAGCGGGGCGTCGTCGAGCACCCGCGCGGCGAGCGCACGTGCGTGCGCGAGCACAAGCTCCTGATCGGTCGGTCCTTCGGCCGCGAGAGCCGCCTGGGCGTCGATCAGCTCGTCGACCAGCGGGTCGCCCGTGCCGCCACGGAGCATCGCCACCGCGTCGGCGACGCCTTCGCAGAACGCCGTCGCCTCTCCGTGGTCACCGCTGCGCGTATCGAGCAACGCTCGCACGCGCGCGACGACGGCCCGCGCGGACGCGGCATCGCCGGCGGCGAGCAGCGCCGGCAGCAGGCACAGACCCGAGCGGATGAAGCCGGCCGTGTCGTCAGCGGCCCGCAACTCGTCGGGTGAGAGGCCGTCCACTTCAGCGAACAGCGCCTTTGCACAGGCAGCATCGCCGCGCATCGCGGAGCTTCGGATGCCCAGCGAGACCAGCGTCGCCCAGTAGCGCAGGTCCACTCCGGGCGCGCGCGGCCGGGCAAGCAGGAGCGGCAGCGACGGGTGATCCGGAAAGTCTTCGACCACTCGGGTCAGGAACTGCACCAGGCTCGACGGGCCGATCTGCGTGACCAGTTCGCCGAACGGCTTCGTCTCGTTGGCGCCGCCGCGGCGACGCCAGGCCGCGGCGATCAGTTCCTGCGCGCGCAGCGCAGCGACGGGCGGGTTGCGCCCGCGCACATGTTCGAGCACGTAGAACTCACCGAGCAGGTCTGGCTTCAATGCCGGGATTTCGTCGCCGTCGAGGGCGCAGCCGGTCATCGTGGCGAACGCGGCCCGGTCGAAGTCGCGAAACGGGGGCAGCTTGAGGTCGCCGCCGCCGGATTCGAGCAGGCTCTCGCGGTCGCCGCCGATCGCCGTCGCGAGGGCGAGCAGGTTCTCGTAGGTCGCGTCGGCGCCGGCCGCGGACCAAGCCTCGCGTTCGCGCGCGAGCAGGTCGCGAAGCAGCCGGTCGCGGTCCCAGTCGCGCAGGTCGCGGCCGGCGGCCAGCGCGTCCGCGGCCAGTGCCGCGAACAGCGGGCGGCCCTCGGGATCGATCCTGCGCAAGCCTTCGATCAGAATGTCCTTGTCCAGCAGCCGACGATCTGCCAGGCGCAAGCGCTCGTAAACCGCATTGCAGAGTTCGGCCGGCGCGAGCCCGCCGACCCGCAGCGGCGACAGATCGGAGCGCGCGCGTTCGATCTCGTGCGCGTCGCCGCGCGCACCGATCAGATCGCGAGTCCAGCGGCCCTCGCCGTCGCGCTCGACGAGGAGCAGGCGAACGCGGGCGTCTCGCGGCGGCGAGACGAGCAGTGCACCGAGCACTGCACGCGCCTCGGCGACGCGCTCGGCCGCGTAGTCGATCACGAGCAGCGTGTCAGCGTTCGGCCGCCAGGTGGTCCAGTCGAAAGTCTGGCCGGCGACGAGGAAACCGGCGCGCCAAGCCGGGCCCGCGGAGAGGCAGAACTCCTGTACCAGCCGGCTCTTGCCGACGCCCCCCGGACCACAGACAACGAGCCAGGCGACCGGGTCCGTTGCGTCGAGAAACCGCTCGAGCACGGCGCGTTCGGGCCCACGGCCGACAAACGGCAGCTGGCGCGCGCGGTAGGTAAGCCGGGTCACGCGGTCGGCGGTGAGCAAGTTGGCGCTCAGCGCCGGCTGCGGCAGCCGCGCCTTCGCGTCGCCTGCTTGCCACTCCTGCAAGGCTAGCCTCAGCTTGCCGCGGAAGTCGTCGACGGTGGTGAACTGGGCGCGGATCAGGCGGCTCTCAATGCGGAGCTTAAACGCCTCGAGCCGGGCGCGCGCTTCGTCGCCCTCGTCCGCGCTCTCGATCACATGATCGGGTCGGACGAGGAAGCACAGCCGGTCGATGCCGCGCTCTCCGGCATGGTCGAACTCGTTCTCGGTGACGCTGGCCACATGCCCGGGCTCCACATAGCCGTAGCGATGCGCGAAGATGCCGACGTAAAGGTCGGCGCCGTCGAGCTTGCGCCGGCTGCCGGCGTTGGCACCGAGCGCCATCGCCTCGAACAGCTCCATCGGGATCGGAAGCATACCGAGGCGAATACATTCCTCGACCGCGGCGCTGCGGTAGGCGGAAAGGTCCTGCGACGTGCTGCTGATGAATACCTTGATCGCCATGGCGGGTCGCGCGCTGCCCGATTGGGTATAGCGGCAGCGCATAGGTGGCGTCAAGCGCCGCGGATGGACGCACCAGCTCCCCATGTCGGACCTGATCGTCCAGCGCGACGAAGGCCCGTACCGACCCACCGGGGGCTTCGACATGGACTCTTGGCGCCTCTTCGAGCGCGAGGCTATTCTCGCGCCCAAGCCGACCACGGTCGCCCCGCCAATTCGCTTTCCTCGCCGCGACGCCTCGACACGCTCGATTCCTGCAAAGACATCGACCACTTCGGCGTCCGCCTGAGCCTGAACCCCGCCGGGCAAGTGCTCGCCTCGGCGCAGGTTCGGCTCGAACGCCGGGGGCGCGTTTGGGGCGCGTCGGGTTACCAAGTCGTCTGCGGCGCCGGCAACGTCAACAGCACCGCGCACCAATCGAGCCAGTCGCCGCGACGCCTTCGGTCGGATGGCGTCAACAACCACATTGCTGTCATCCATACCACAACCCTGACTGGCCGCTCCTGGCCGGGACCACCAGTCCCGGCCGGCAACACAAAGCTGGCGTTCACGACGACCGCCTCAGTTGATGGCTGACGCGGCCGCCGTCGGTAGGTTCAGATCTCCGATTGCTCAGCGATCTCGAGGGCGTCGTCGACTTCGATGCCCAGGTACCTCACCGTCGACTCCAGCTTGGAGTGCCCAAGGAGCAACTGCACGGCTCGCAAGTTCTTGGTGCGCCGATAGATCAGCGTTGCGTTGGTCCTTCGCATCGAGTGCGTGCCGTAGTCGGCGCGATCCAGGCCCAGTTCGTCGACCCAGTGCCCAAGGATCCGGGCGTACTGGCGGGTCCCGAGATGGAGCGAGTCGTGAAGCCGGCTGGGAAACAGGAAGTCCTCGGGCCCCAGCGCCGCTTGTCTGATCCAGGCCTGTACCGCGTCCCGAGCCGCCCGAGTGATCTCGAACTGCACAGGCCGCTGGGTCTTGTGCTGCAGGACGATGGCGCGTGTGGCCACTTGGTTGCCGTGGCACACGTCCCGGCCCTTGAGTGCAACGAGGTCGCATCCGCGCAGCGTGCTGTCGATACCCAGGTTGAAGAGCGCGAGTTCGCGTACCCGGTGTTCCATCTGCAGTCGCACACGCAGCGCCCTGATGTCTTTCGGCTTGAAGGGCGCCTTCTGTCCAACGATCTTGCCCTTGTTCCACGGAGTACGACGAGGAGTCGGTGCCATAAGGTCGTTCATTCCCTTCTCCTGGTTCGTGCGGCACCGCCTAGCGCCGCGACGGCCGTAGCAACCGCGCGGCGGCACCGGAAAGGCGATGCAACGACTCGCCGAATCGCAACTCGGAAATGTGCAGTAAGTCAAAGTCCCTACAGATACAACTTTGGCCGTCCGAGATTGGCGGCTTCGTCGTGAAGCCTTAACCCAGGGCTGCAAACCGCCCTTTGCCTAAGTGCCAGTTTGACTCGCCAGTGCGCAATCCGCAGTGCAGAATCCAGCAGCTGCCGGCAAGCGGCAATCGCCGCAGTCCGGATTGGGCAGTCTGCACAACCCTGAACTTCCCATAGGGTCCACCATGAAAACCTACAGCGCGCTGAAAGCGCAGATCGACAAACTCGAGAAACAAGCCGCGGCGATTCGCCAGAAGGAAGTCAGCAAGGTCGTGGCCGAGCTGAAGAAGACGATTGCGGAATACGAACTCAGTGCGGCCGACCTGGGCCTGACTGGCGTCGCTCGCAAGACCCCGGGACGCAAAGTTCGTCATGCCGGCACGGCGACCGTCGGAGTGGCGAAGTACCGCAATGCTCAGACCGGTGAAACCTGGACGGGTCGTGGACGCCCGCCCGCCTGGATTGCCGGCGCCGAGGACCGTGAGGCCTTCTTGATCGGCGGCAACGGCAGTAGCCCCAAACGCCGTGCCAAGGCGACTGACAGGACGTCGCGGCGTTCGGCGGGATCAACCCGTGGCCGGAAGAAGGCCGCCGAAGAGGCTACCGCCGGCGCCTGAGTTCCCCGACTACCCGGTCGCCGGGCGGGCCGCTATCGTGGCGGCCATGCCGACCCCAGCCGTTACCCTGGAAGTCCTGCCCGCGGGCTATGGTGACTGCCTGTTGGTCAGTTGCCCGGTGGGCCGACGGACCTGGCGGCTGCTCGTCGATACCGGCCCCGACGAGGCCTACCCGGCGCTGAAGTCCCGGCTGGCGCAGATTCCGCCGGACAGTCAGGGCAAGCGGCACATCGACCTGTTCATCGTGAGTCACATTGACCACGACCACATCGGTGGCGCCGCGCTGCTGCTCGCCGACCGGGAGCTCAGCCTGAGTTTCGGAGACGTCTGGTTCAACGCGCCGCCGCGGCCGAAGGCCCGAGGGGTAGCCGAGGGCGAGGGGCTCGCCACGCTGCTGGGCGCACCTGCAAACGAGTTGCCATGGAATCTCGCGTTCGATGGAAGCACGGTGTGCACCGCAGGCGATGGGCAGACGCTTGAAGTTCGCCGCAAGCGGGGGGGACCGCGAATCACCCTGCTGTCGCCGACCCCGGCAAGACTCGAGGCGCTGTTCAGGGTCTGGGATCGCGAGCTCGAGCGGCTGCGCAAGAAGCAGCACAGTGAGGAGAAGGCGGTGGAACGACCGACTCCCCGCGGTATGGGTGAGCCAACGTTGGAGGAGCTTGCCGCCCGCGACACGCGGCTGGACAAGGCCGAGCCGAACGGCTCGAGCATTGCGGTGCTGCTCGAGCATCGGGGGGCGTCGGTCATCCTCGGCGCCGATGCCTTCGCTCCGGTGATGGGGCCGGCCCTGCGGCAGTTGGCGCAGGTGCGCGGCGCGGGAGAACCCCTTGGCGTCGACGTCCTCAAGCTCAGCCACCACGGCAGCAGCGCCAACGTGACCAGGGACTTGTTCGCCGCGGTCCGGGCGAAGCACTACATCTTCAGCACCAGTGGGGCGATCTTCGACCATCCGGACGATGAGGCCGTTGCGCGAACGATCCTCCTGGGAGGGCGTGGGGCCTGCCTGTGGTTCAACTACCGGAATCCCAGAAAGTCGAGATGGTCTGACGCGGCCACGGCAAGCCAATATGGATTCACGACTCGGTTGCCGGACGACCCGGGAGGTGGTGGAGTGACGATTCGGCTCACGGGCCCATAGGCCGTCGCCGGGATGCCTGGTCACGGCTTCCGGCCGACCTATGCGATAGCGCGACGGCATGCGCTACCGGCGAGCGCCTTGCGCGCCGAGGTTGCGGCGAAATCGGGCGCTCGCACGCAGGAAGTCTCGCTCGGACCCTGGGTCCGCGCCGCAGCGCCATTCGTCGGGTCCGCCAGGCTGGCCGCCGGCCGGTTTCGGCGGCATCTGCGAACAGGTCGTTGCGGCCACAAGCAGCCCTTCGCGTCGCGGCCTAGATTTGGGCCGCGAAACCTCGATGGATGACTGCTTCGAGGCGAGCTACCCAGACCTTGCGCCAACTTGACCTGTCAAGGGTTGTCGGACACCTGCCCGCGCACGCGGCGAGGCATCGATGCGCACCAGCCGAAGGGCAGGTGTCGGACAAGCCGCGAGGGAGGAAGCCGCGGCGTGTGCCGCAGTGGTTGTCGAAGGCAGCCCCGTTATGGCCTACCCGGGATGGACCCACCTACGGGCGGGTGCTACCCTCCCGCCGACCGTATCAAGCGGAGGGAGACGCCTTGGACGATCAAACCAGTCCACCGGCCACGCCGATTGAAGCCATGGCAACGGCTATCCCCGTAAAGCAGGTGTTCCTGTCTTACTCCAGCAGCGATAGCTGCGAGGCCAGCCTGCTCCAGTTCGCCTATGAGCAACTTCTCGGCCAAACCAAGGTGTGGACCTACCAGCGCGACCAGTCGCTCTCGGCTCGATCGATCGGGGCGTCCATCAAGGATCAGATGAAAGCGTCGACGGCGGCAGTCTTTCTGGCGTCACCCTCCACCCTAAAGGCGGGAGCCACCCAATGGATGGAACTGGCCTACGCCGATGCGTTTGACGTGCCGAGCTACGTGCTGCTGCACCATGTGACTTACCAGGAGCTGAGGAGCCAGGAACATGGCACCCCACCGCTGATGATCGAGGGCAACTGCAGCCCTTCAATCGCATGGCGTGAGGTGGGCGATGTACTCGCCGGGACGTTGGCTGAATCTAAACGGGCTGCATAGAATGGCGAGGCTCTTGGTCACGCACGCGCTCGGCGAAGGCTTCAAGTTTGAGGACTTCGGCCTTGCACTGGATGCCCCTTGGCTTCCAAGTCCTGCGGAATCTTGGGTCGACTGCCGAGAATTTCTTGCTCAAATGTCCTCGGCTAAGAATCGCGGTGCGACCGCACGCAGGTTTGCCGCGGACATTAACGCAAACGTTGTTGTTTGGGACAGAAGTTGCGTCGACTCCGCCGCGGTTCAATACACCGCTGCCGCAATGGATGCCTTAGGTATCGCGCAACGAGTCATTGCCAGCGACTTTGATACCCCTTTGAATCTTCCTCAATCTCTCGCGGGAGCACTAGTAATAGTTCAAACATGGCGAATGCCGAATTCTAGAGCTGCTGAGCAAGCACCGAGTGAAGGCGGGCACTACCTGGTTGACTTAGCAATGCCACTCGATACCAACTTGTGGCCCAAAACTGCGGAGGATCGAGGGAATAAACTGTTGCTGGAGGCAATTGAACTGCAGACACGTGCGTATTTAGCTCGGCAAACTGATCAGTTGACCGACGCGGAACTGAAAATCTCACGTGCTTGGTCCGCCGCTCAGATAACACATGCACCTTCAGTGCTGGTACTCATGGACGCCATGCTGCGTGCGGGAAAGACCAGCTACGTCGTGGCAATAAAGAACAGTTATGCGAAGGCAGTCGAAGGGCTTCCTCGTGCGTCGCGGAGAACCGCGCTTGAGCGGCGTATCGAGCGCGTTTATCGCGAAGCTCTGCGTCGAATGAAGCAGTCCGTCGGTGTCGCCGATGAAGGCGACGGTGACGTACGTATGCATATCGAGGCTGACGATTCCGATCGATAGCATCTGTTGATTTGTGCTCAACCTGCGACGGTCCTATGGGCTTGCCCCAAAGACCGGTCTATGGATAGCCTCCGGTATGTGGGTCAAACCCATAACCCGCTCGTGGGATCGGAGTTTCCAGTGATACTTCTGAAGGAGGTATCACTAGCCACCGATGAGGCCTGGGGACACCTGGACCGTGAGGATGTAGGCGCCATCACCTGAGACGGCACGGGAGTGCCTGGGAGGCATCCGGGATCCGGAACCCGAAAACCGTTGGGCCGGGCTCCGTGACCTTGAAAGTGACGAGGCAGCCGCTCAGATCGGTGTGCGGGCGACCTCCTTCGCTGGTAGATGAATGCTGCAGTTTCAATGGCGCGAAAGCGACACACCTTTTCTGAGTCACCCACCTGTGGTACACAACTCCGCCAGTGACTGGGACTACGAGCGGGGAACGGGCCGTGCCAAATGTACCAACCGCGCTGATTAGCAGCAGTAGCTTAGACCTGCCGCAGGTCCGAGATGCGATGCGGGAAGCATGTCTCGCGGCCAGGGTGATGCCAATATCGGCCGAAACCTGGTCAGCTTCTGAGATTGATGTACCGGCGCGCATACGGGATTTAGTCAATAAGGCCGACCTCCTGCTCTTGACGCTCGGATGGCGGTACGGCCTTGTACCCCCTGGATACACCCAGTCGTTGGCCGAATTGGAATACATGTGGGCAAGACAGCGTGGCATTCCCGTCATGGCCTTTATGGCCGATCCAACTTTTCAGCTTCCTCTAGCGCAGTTTGAACAGGATCCCCAAGCCCGAGCGCGGCTACAACAATTCAAGGACGCGTTGAAAGCGGATAGGTTTGTCGTAAATTTCAAAACAATAGCCGATTTGCGTGAAAGGGTGACCCGAAGCTTGTTTGAGTACCAGATGCAGCAAGTTCAAGAGCGTGGCAGCGTGCCCGAGGCTCAAAGCGAGGTCAAGGCATTGCTGCCAGCCGACGAGCGCCACGCACTCTCTACAGGTACGGTCGATGCCTTAGGCGGAGGCCGCAGGCAGGTCACACACAAGCAGCCGAGTGCTAAGCCTGATATGACCGCGCGAAGCCCGCGTCGCCAAAACCGAATCGCGTCTCCCTCGAAGGACGCGCCATCACCAAATGCATACATAACAGAGAAGACAAGTCGTAGACTGCGCATATTCGTCGCTTCACCGAAGGACGTGCAGCCGGAACGTGAGCGCATGCCCGCGGTCGTGGAGTTGTTGAATCAAACATTGGGGACTGTTCGATCCGTGACGGTTGAACTGTGGCGATACGAGGTCAATGCACCGCCGGGTATCGGCGAACCTCAAAGCCTCATTGACCCAGAACTTGACAAGGCCGACCTTGTAGTAGTGATCTTTTGGAACCGGCTCGGACTGAAGACCGCGAAGGGCACTACTGGAACGGAGAGCGAGGTTCTTCGCTCGATCAAGCGCTGGAAGAGTTCCGGTCGACCGCACGTCATGATCTATTTCTGCAACCGACCGACAAACCTCGTCCAGAAGGACGAACTTCGCCAGAAGATGAGTCTTGTCGAGTTCAAGGAGAAGCTCGAAGGCCAAGCGTTGTTGGGCGACTTCGATTCAACGGATCACTTTGAGCGTGTCGTTTACAGGGACGCGTTTGCGATATTGTCCCGGATGTCGATAGACGCCTAGCTCTCATTTGCGGCGCCGTGTCTTCCCGACGTCTTGCATCGGAATAGCAGGTTCGTACTTGCATCCCCCAGCCACCGGCTAACGCTCACTCGGTCGAACAGCCACAGCAGCTCGTACCACTCCGGTTCGGGCCGTCCGGACGCCTTCCACGCTTGTCTGCCTTCGAACCAGGGCAGTCGCTTAGCGGTGTCCAGATTCGAAGCCTCCCAAGCGTCGTCGGCTGCGGTCAGCAATTCGTGCCGTCTTCGCGCCCTGGCGATCTCTCGCTCCAGTTTCCATTGCCGCGGCAGCCGAATCAGGTTCCGCGGCAGACGAAGGTGTCGAAGCGCGTTTGGGGCGTTTCTCCTCTTGCCGAACTCGCCAATGCGCAAGAGCCAGCGTTCACGCTTGAGGCGCTCGTAGGCCTCAGGCCTAAGTGTCTTCCTTTGGTGATTGATACCTGACAGCAAACTGTAGCCGCTCTGGGACTGGGTCTTTGTCATGCTCCGAATCGCAATTGCCCTAGACGATTCGCTTCCGGCGCCAATCAGAGTTGGACGCAGCAACGTTCGCGCAGCTCGATCTCGCATCGACGTGGCGCGCAGGCCGAGCGCGCCGAGGCCGCGCGCAGGGCGGAGGAAGAACGCCAGCGGTGCAAACTCGAGGCTGCGAGGCCTGGGTACTCCCTCGCCGAACTGGAGCGCGCTGCGGCTGATCTGCGGGCGCAGATCGCGGCGCGGCAGCACCACTTGCAGGTGCAGAGTCAGCGCGAGGTGCTGGAGCGCCGCGCCGAAGCGCTGTCGGCTGAGATTCAGATCGGGGAGACGAAGCTGCAGGATCTGCGGGCGCAGCGGGATGCGGTGCTGATACGGCTGGGTTAGCCGACGAGTGACAGCGCCAGCTTGAACAGCGCGATCGCGGCTGCGACCGCCGCAAGCGCCGAGGGAATAACCAGCTTCATCGCCTCGGGCGAGTAAATGCACAAGGTCCAAAGTGTCTTCACGTGCAGCGCGTAGCGCCGCCAGCCAATGACGCGGAACTCTGTTGACCCGGCTAATGAAGCGCCGCCGTTTGGCCACTCAAATGCGATGTTGACGTATCCCCGGTAGGGCTCCAACGGCGGCGCGGTCTCGTCGGTGTCGGTGGGCGACCGAGGCGGGTTCAAGAACTGGAATTCGGCCCCGATGAGCGTGGGAGCCCCTAGCGACTCCTTGGCCTTGCCGATCTGCACCGCGAACTTCGCTGCCGCTTGGTCAGTGGCATCCGCCAGCGACGTAGCAAACAGCGGGGACGCTTGCTGCTTCTTGGAGTAGCACGCCAAGTGGCGACGCAGCATGCGAATCACCTTGCTCTGATACAGCAAGGCCCAAGCACGGCGCAGCATCTGCGCCTCGGCCAAGGTGTCGGCCGAGAAACGGAAGCGCAAAATTAAGTAGGCCTGCACCGCGACAACCGCCACCCACACGCGCCACGGTGTCACCTTGTCCAAGGTGCCAGCAGCAAGCGCCTTGTCTGCAAGCGCCGCGAGCGGGACTCCGAGCCACGCGCCCAGGATGATGATGCTGCTGAACGCAACGAGGTTGCGGCGGATCTTGTCGTCGGTGTCGTCGCCTACGTCGCTCATGCGCTGGCAGTCTCGAAATCCGCGGTGCCGCAAAGCTGCCGCCGCCACGTGCTCAAGCCCTTCATCGCGACACCTGCGGTCACGATGCCGGCGAGGGCCAGCAAGATGTCCTTGGCCGCGGTGATCGTCTCGGGGACGGTAAGGGGCCAGCCCATCACCTACGCCTCAATGCACCGCATACGTCGGCGGGTCATTGAACAGGTCTAAGGTCTTCTCAACCGCAAACACGTTGTCGCAGTGCGGGCACTCCTGAAGCGCCCGGGTCGGGGTCCGCTGCTCGCCCTTGCGCGTCGTGTAGGGCGCCATCCGTTCGGCGACCGTCATCGCCAGTTCGCCCTTGCAGGCGGGGCAGATGAGTCGGTCGGTCGCGGTCAGGGAGATGCGGGGCATGGCGGCATGGTAGCCGGCCGCCACGGCTGTACCGCGGGTCTGCCGCCGCACTACCATGGCGAAGCGGCGGCAGTGCCGCGGCAGGCCTGATTTGCCAAGGTGCGCGGTTGGTGGGTTTCGGTAGCAGATCGGCCTGTTAGCCTCACCAATACTGGAGGTATGCATGACGCTCTCTCCGCCAGCCTCCGCGACCGCCGCCTTGCGGGCTTCGAACGCGTCGACCCGTTCGGCCGGCTGACGGCCCTCCCCGCGCCGGATGCCGTCGATCTTCATCAGCCATTCGAGCCGGGACAATCCCCACGCGCTCGCGCTCGACGGCTGGTTGCGCTCACGGGGCCACGAGGAGATCTTCCTCGACGTGCATCGCGACGATGGCATCGCCATCGGCACCAACTGGAAGGGCGAACTGGCTGCGGCGATGCAGCGCTGCCACGTGGTGCTTGCGCTGGTGACCGAACACTGGTTCCGTTCGCCGTGGTGTCAGGCCGAGCAGGCGGCGGCGACGATGCTCGGCAAGCCGGTCATTCCGCTGCTGATCGAGGCCGCCGACGCGTCGAAGTGGGCGCAGCTGTGCCAGTCGCTGCGCGAGCGGTTCGGCGACGTGCAGTACGCCGACCTGACCCGTGACCGCGAGGACGGCCTGGCGCGGCTGGAGGCGGTGCTCGGGCGCAGCCAGGTGACGCCGGCGGCCTTTCCGGTGCCGCCCGGCACGCCGCCCTACCGCGGGCTGAGCGCCTACGGCGAACCCGAATGCGGCCTGTACTTCGGCCGCAGCGCGGAGATCCAGTCCTGCCTCGAGGCCGTGCGGGCCATGGCGGCCGACGGGGCGGCGCGGCGCACCTTGGTGCTGCTGGGGGCCTCGGGCGCCGGCAAGAGTTCCCTGCTGCACGCCGGGCTGTGGCCGCAGTTCGGACTGCGCCCGCGCGAGTTCCTCGCCTTGCCGCCGGTCACGCTGGCGCGTGATCCGCAAGGCCTGCGCCGTCCGGCCGGCGCGCTGCTCGACGCGCTGAGTGCCGCATTCCTGGCCCGCGGCGTGCCCTTCGACCGCGCGGACTGCGAGCGCCGGCAGGCTGCCGGCAAGCCGGCGCTGGCCGACACGCTGGAGCGCTTGCGCACGCATGCCGGCAGCCCTGGTGCCGCGGTCGTGCTGGGGCTGGATCAGGTCGAGGTCGTGCTCCAGGACGATGCCGCCGCACAGGCCGAGTTCGCCAGCAGCCTGCGCGCCTTCCTGGCCTTGCCGAGGTGCCTGCTGGTGCTGGCCATGCGTTCGGACACCTTCGACAGCGTCATGGAGCAGCGCCTGCTGGAAGGCATCGATTGCAGCGTCCATCCGCTCGCGCCGATTCCGCTGTCTCGCATCGGTGATGTCATCACGGGGCCGGCCGGCCGAGTCGGTCTGGAGATCGAGCCTGCCCTGGTGGACCAGGTGATCCGCGACGCGGGCACCGGCGATGCGCTGCCGCTGCTGTCGTTCACGCTGGAGAACCTGTGGCGCCGCCATGGCGCGAGCGGACGCCTCATGCTCGCCCAGTACGAGGAGCGCTCCGGCCAGGCCGAGGGCCGGCGGATCAGCCCGATCGAGAACAGTGTCCGCCTGGCTGCGCGCGAGGCGGTCGGCGCGCTCGACCCGGTCGAGGCCGAGGCGCTGTTCGACGCCTTCGTCCCCGGTCTGGTCGACCTGACCGACGGCGGCGAGGTCGTGCGCCGACGCGGCGCATGGTCTGCGATGCCGGCGCGGGCCGTGCCGGTGCTGCGCCGGCTCGAGGCGGCGCGGCTGCTCAGCTCCGATGCCGGCGGCGCGCTGGAGGTGACGCACGAGGCGCTGCTGCGCCGCTGGGACCTGCTGGCCGAGCGCATCGAGCAGGCCCGGCCGGATCTGCGCCTGTTGAAGGACGTGGAACGCGCCGCCTTCGATTGGGCGCAGGCGGCCTCGGCTCCGGGTGACCAGGCGAGCGCCGAACTGCGCCACACCGGGCAGCGATTGCGGCGTGCCCGGGCCCTGGCGCGCCGGCCCGCCTGGCGGCAGCGCCTGGGCGAGCGTGGCCTGGCCTACCTGGCCGCCTGCACCGCGGCATCACGCCGTTGGCCGCGCCGCGTCGCAGCCGCCGCTGCGGCGGCGGCGCTGTTGCTCGTCGTCGGGCTGCTCTACCTGCGCTCGGACCACCATGCGCTCACGCGCATGCTCGCCAACGGCCCCGGCCCCGAGGAGGGCTTCCGGCCCGACCCCGGACGCTTCGCGGTTCTGGCGGCGGCCGGGCGCGACGCCCAGATCGACGCCGAGTGGCAGGCCCTGCCGGAACGTGACCAGGCAGCCGGCCAGCGGGCCCTGTGCAATGCCGCGCAGGCGGCCCTGGGCTCGGGGCGCCCGGCGCAGGCGCAGGCGCTCGTCGAGCGGCTGCTGGGCGCGTCGGCGCTGGTCCGGACCCTGGCCGACGACGACCAGCGTGTACTTGCTGGGGGGGAACGGCGGGCCGAGGCCTGCCTCGACATGGCGTTCGCGATCGGCCTCGGCCCGCGTGCGCTCGACATCGTCCGCCAGGTGGTCGCCGCCGAAGGTCCGAAGGGCGCGTTCATGGCCCCGTCGGTGCTGCACTGGCTCGATCACGCCGCGCTGGTCCGCAGCAGCGACGCCGAATTCGCCGCCCTGCTCGACCTGGCGGTCGGCCACGCCCACCCGCGCTGGGGCCTGCGCGCGCTGGCGCGAACGGTTCGCATGGCACCGCCGGCGCGTGCCGGGCAGGTCGGCGCGGCCGTGTCGCGCTGGATGTCGGCCCACGAGGCCATGCGCTGCGGACGGGGTCGCAACGAGGATGCCATGACCTCCGGCGACGTCGACAACCCCACCGTGGCGGAAGCCGTCGCCTCGCTGCGCGAGCGCGGACTCGATGCCCAGGCCGATGCGCTCGCGACGTTCGTGTGCGAGGGCGAGCAGCCGGCGGGCAGTCCCCCCGAGTTGCCGCCCACGTGGATCGCCGGCTGGCGCGCGGAAGTCCGGCGTTCACCCTGGCTGCAGTGGGCGTCGTTCGACCGGCGTCCCGACGCCGCGCCACGCACCCGCGAGGGCCGTTGCGAAGCACTGGTCCAGCTGCTGGGCGGCCAGGGGCGCTGGGGTGCGCCGGTGTTCGATGACCTGGCCGCGCTCGCGACGCTGCTGCAGCCGACCGAGTGCGACAGCGCCGTGATCGACTGGGCCCGGGAGTCACTGGCCAGCCACCGCCTGCTCGGAACCCTCACCGACCGGAACCTGCCGATCGGCCTGGTCCGGCGGGTCCGCCATGCGCTGGACGCCGCCTGGCTGGGCGCGCCGGCCCGGCAGGAGCTCTACCGGGCCATGCACGGCGTGCTGACCGGAGCCCCGCGGATCTCGGTTCCGCTGGTCGAACGCCTGGGCACCGCACCCGATGGCGCCCCGCGCCCTCCGCCCCCCGGCACCAAGTCGACCTGGGTCGATCCCCGCGACGCCCAGGTCTGCGAGTTTCGCGACCCGGCGATCGCTCAGGTGCTGGCCGGTGCGGCCGACAGCGCGGCGGCGGCTGTCCGCGCGGCCGAGCGGCGGCACGCGGATGACCCGCGCGGGCCGAAGCTGGGCTCGGGCGGCCTGGCGTGCCTGGTGCACGGCCTGCTGGCGATCGACGATGCGCCGGCGGCCCGGGCGCTCGCGATGCGGGAAGAACGCAGCGACGCACGCAACGAGCTGCTGCGCGCCATCGCCATCGACCTCACGCTGCGCGGTCGACAGCATGCAGCCTGGGACGTGTCCCAGGCCTTGAGCACGCCGACGCTGCAGCGCCAGCTCCAGACCGACATGCTGGTGATCCGCTTCGAGCTGCGTTGAACGTGCCGCGGCGCCGCCGCAACGAATGAAACCGGCACGGCAGCACCGTGAAACGCGGCAGCAGCCCGGCAGCGCCACGATGGTTGCCTCCGAACGCGCGGCGGCGACCCGGCTCCTAGCGCCTCCCTAGTTCGGTTCCCACCCCTTGGGGATTCGTGTGAAAGGCATCGCGCCGAAGAATTCCCTTCAGGCGGCCCGTCGGCCGCGAGAGGACGGCACCATGGCCCGCATGTTCCGCACCGAAAGTTCGAGCGACAAGGTCCTGGCGCTGCGCCAGCTGCTGCACGCCCGCGGGCTCGACGCCCACGACTTCGACATCGAGGAAGACGCCCAGTCCGGCATCAGCCAGCTGCTCGGCCTGGTGGGCGGCATCATCACGCTGCGGCGCCGCTCGACCGGCGAGATCCGCGTCTACGCGGCCGGCCCCGGCTCGGCCTGGTATGCGGCCGTGGTGTCCGACCTGGACCGCGGCTACTTCGGCAAGCCCGCGCCGATGCGCGCGTTCCTGCGCCGGCACGCGCCTGAGCCGGCCGCCTTGTGGATCTGAGCGCCCGGGAGCCTCAGCGCTTGACGTAGTAGAGGAAGGCGAGCATCGCCACCACGCCCAGCGCGATCACCAGGCCGGCGGAGAGCCACAGCACGGCCCCGCCGCCGCCACGCGAACGCCGCTGGTGCCGCATCAGGCTGGCGTCCGGCGGCATCGAGTAATAGCCCGAAAGCGACGAGAAGCCCGTGCTCGGGACGAACTCGCTGGGTCGTTCGTCCTTCGGCTCGGACTCCCAGTCGAACACCTGCGTGGTCTTGAAGTCGTTGCGTGACCGTGTCATGCCACGCATTCTTTCGGGCGTGTGCAACACCGCACAGCCCGTGGCCGCGGGGCCTTGCTTACGTTTGGATACACGCCGTGAACTAGTGCCCGATTTCGGCCAGATCGCGGTACAGGGCCATGTAGCGCGCGGCCGACCCGGCCCAGGAGAAATCCTGTGCCATGGCGGTGCGCACCAGGCGGCGCCACTCGTCGGGACGCGCCCACAACTGCCAGGCCCGCTGCAGCGCGCCCTCCAGCGCCGCCGGCGTCGCCGCATCGAACACGAAGCCGGTGGCGCGCCCCTCGTGCAGCGCGGCGCCGCTCGCGTCGACCACCGTGTCGGCCAGGCCGCCCACGCGCCGCACCAGCGGCAGCGTCCCGTAGCGCAGGCCGTACATCTGCGTCAGCCCGCAGGGCTCGAAGCGCGAGGGCACGAGGATCAGGTCCGAGCCGGCGATCAGCCGGTGCGCGAACTGCTCGTCGTAGCCGATGCGCACCGCCACGCGCCCGGGGTGGCTGAACGCCGCGGCATTGAAGGCAGCCTCGAGCACCGGGTCGCCGCTGCCTTGCAGCACCAATTGGCCGCCCTGGCGCAGCAGGGCCGGCAGCGCGGCCAGCACCAGGTCCAGCCCCTTCTGCGCCGTCAGTCGGCTGACGACGCCGAACAGCGGCGTGCCCGGTTCCTCGCCCAGCCCCAGCTCGCGCTGCAGCGCCGCCTTGCAGCGCGCCTTGCCCGACAGGTCACCCGCGGCATAACGCGCGGCGATGGCGGTGTCCTGCGCCGGATCCCAGATGCGCCGGTCCACGCCGTTGAGGATGCCGGAGACATCGGCCGCGCGTCCGCGGATCACGCCGTCCAGGCCGCAGCCGAACTCGTGCGTGGCGATCTCGCGCGCGTAGGTCGGGCTGACCGTGGTGATGCGCCGTGCGAACTTCAGGCCGGCCTTCATGAACGACAGCTGGCCGTGGTACTCGAGCCCGTGCGACTGCATGAAGCGTGGCGGCAGCCCGAGCTGGGTGAAGTCGTGCGGCGGGAACAGGCCCTGGTAGGCCAGGTTGTGCACCGTGAACACCGAACCGGCCGTCGTGCCCGGATGCGCGGCCATGTAGGCGCAGGCCATGCCGGCGTGCCAGTCGTGTGCGTGCAGCACCTGCGGCGTCCAGTCCGGATCGAGCTCGCCGGCGGCCAGGTGCGCGGCCATCCAGCCCAGCAGCGCGAAGCGCTGCAGGTTGTCGCTCCATTCGCTGCCGTCGCCTGCCTGGTAGGGCCCGCCGGGGCGCCGGTACAGGTAGGGCGCGTCGATCATGTAGGCGTCCACGTGGCTGTACGGCAGCTGGCCGCGCCGCAGCGTGACGCGCGCAGCGCCGAACAGCGGCCCGATCTCCAGCAGGCGCTTCTGGTGCAGCACCGCATCGAGCACTGCCGGGTAGCCCGGCAGCAGCACGCGCACGTCCGCGCCGGCCTCGGCCAGCGCCGGCGGCAGGGCCCCGACGACATCGGCCAGCCCGCCGGTCTTGACCAGCGGGAAGACTTCCGCCGCCACGTGCAGCACCCTCATTCCGGACTCTGCTCCAGGAAGCGCGACAGCATCTCGCGCGTGACCAGCGTGATGCCGTTGTCGGTGCGGTAGAAGCGCTGCGCGTCCAGCGCGGCGTCCTCGCCGATCACCATGCCGTCGGGGATGCGGCAGCCCCGGTCGACCACCACGCGCGTGACGCGCGCGCCGCGACCGACCTGCACGCCCGGCAGCAGCACGGCCCAGCTGACGGTGGAGTACGAGTGCACCCGCACGTTGGAGAACAGCACCGAGCGGAACACCGAGCCCGAGACGATGCAGCCGCCGGAGACCAGCGACTCGATCGCCATGCCGCGCCGGTCGTCCTGGTTGTGCACGAACTTGGCCGGCGGCAACTGCGGCTGGTGGGTCCAGATCGGCCAGCGGTTGTCGTAGAGGTTGAGCAGCGGGTCGGTCGCGGTCAGGTCGATGTTGGCGTCCCAGTAGGCGTCGATGGTGCCGACGTCGCGCCAGTACGGCGCCTCGTTGATGCGCGTGCCGACGGCGCTCAGCTCGAACGGGTGCGCCGCCGCCTGGCCGTTCTTCACCGCGCGCGGGATGATGTCCTTGCCGAAGTCGTGGCTCGAGTTCGGGTCGTTGATGTCGCGCTCCAGCTCCTTGTAGAGGTAACGCGCGTTGAACACGTAGATGCCCATGCTGGCCAGCGAGCGGTCCGGCTTGCCGGGCACGCTGGGCGGGTCGGCCGGCTTCTCGACGAAGTCCGTGATCAGGCTCTTCTCGTTGACCGCCATCACGCCGAAGGCCTTGGCCTCCTCGCGCGGCACCTCGATGCAGCCGACCGTGCAGTCGCGCCCCTTGGCCACGTGGTCGGCCAGCATCAGCGCGTAGTTCATCTTGTAGATGTGGTCGCCGGCCAGCACGACGATGTAGTCGGCGCCGTAGCTCGCGAGGATGTCCTGGTTCTGGTAGACGGCGTCGGCCGTGCCGCGGTACCAGCTCTCCTCGTCGACCCGCTGCTGCGCGGGCATCAGGTCGACGAACTCGTTCATCTCGCTCTTCAGGAAGGCCCAGCCGCGCTGCAGGTGGCGCATCAGGCTGTGGCTCTTGTACTGGGTGATCACGCCGATGCGGCGGATGCCGGAGTTCAGGCAGTTGGACAGCGCGAAGTCGATGATGCGGAACTTGCCGCCGAAGTAGACCGCCGGCTTGGCGCGCCGGTCGGTCAGGTTTCTCAGCCGGCTGCCGCGGCCGCCGGCCAGCACCAGGGCCACTGCCCGCTTGGGCAGGTCCAGGCTGAGGGCGAGTTCGTTCGGTGTCATCGTCGTCTCCTGCGGTGATGCTCGTTTCAGGGAGTGTCGGTCACTACCAACGATCATCGGGGTATTGTCGGTGCCGCCGCAACAGGGGCTGCGGCAGACTCGGCGCGAAAATTGCGTCCTACCCGTTCGAGGAATCCCGTGACCCCCAGCCCGCTGACCAACGACACCATCTGCTCCGGCATCGAGGAGCATCTGCTGCAGACCGTCGGGGTGGAGCCGGCGCTCGCCGGCACCACCGACCTGATGCAGGCCGTGGCGCAGGTCGCGCGCGAGCAGCTGTCGCGCCGCTGGGTGGCGACCCAGGCGCGCGACCGCGCCGCCAAGGCACGACGCGTCTACTACCTGTCGATGGAGTTCCTGATCGGCCGCACGCTCGGCAATGCCCTGGCGGCGCTGGAGCTGAACCACGGCGTCGCGCAGGACCTGAAGCAGCATGCGCAAGCGCTGGAGGACGTGGCCGAGCGCGAGCCCGACGCCGCGCTCGGCAACGGCGGCCTGGGCCGGCTGGCGGCCTGCTTCCTCGACTCGATGGCCACGCTCGGGCTACCCTCGTTCGGCTACGGCATCCGCTACGAGTACGGCATGTTCGCGCAGGAGATCCGCGACGGCTGCCAGGTCGAGTTCCCGGACCCCTGGCTCGCCAACGGCACGCCGTGGGAGTTCCCGCGCGCGTCGGTGACCTACCCGGTGCGCTTCGGCGGCTGGGTCGAGCACCAGGGCCCGAACGGCGAGCGGGCCGTCTGGCGTCCGGCCGGCGAGGTGGCCGCGAAGGCGCACGACATGGTGGTGCCCGGCCACGGCACCGACAAGGTCAGCACGCTGCGCCTGTGGAAGGCGGTGGCGCCCGAGCACATCGACCTGCACGCCTTCAACACCGGCGACTACGCCCGCGCGGCCGGGCTGAAGAACGAGGTCGAGAACATCTCCTGGGTGCTGTACCCGAACGACAGCACCCCGGCCGGGCGCGAGCTGCGCTTGCGCCAGGAGTACTTCTTCGTCACCGCCTCGGTGCAGGACATCCTGCGCCGCCACCTCGAGGAACATCCCAGCCTGGCCAACCTGGCCGAGCAGGTGGCGATCCACCTCAACGACACGCACCCGGCGATCGCCGTGGCCGAGCTGATGCGGCTGCTGTGCGACGAGCACGGCATGGCCTGGCGCGAGGCCTGGGCGATCACGGGCCGGGTGTTCTCCTACACCAACCACACGCTGATGCCCGAGGCGCTCGAGACCTGGCCGGTCAGCCTGATGCAGCACGTGCTGCCGCGCCACCTGGAGATCATCTTCCGCATCAACCAGGAGTTCCTCGACTTCGCCGCCAGCAAGCGCCCGGGCGACGTCGGCTTCCTGGCGCGCCTGTCGCTGATCGACGAACACGGCGAGCGCCGCGTGCGCATGGCGCACCTGTCGATCGTCGGCAGCCACCAGGTCAACGGCGTGTCGGCGCTGCACTCCGAGCTGCTGGTCAAGACCATCTTCGCCGACTTCGCCGCGCTGTGGCCCGAGCGCTTCACCAACATGACCAACGGCGTGACGCCGCGCCGCTGGCTGGCCCAGGCCAACCCGGGCCTGGCCGGGCTGCTGGACCGCTCGATCGGCCCCGGCTGGCGCGCCGACCTGGACCAGCTGCGCCGCCTGGCCGAGCTCCGCGGCGATGCGGCGTTCCGCGACGAGTTCATGGCCGTCAAGCGGGCCAACAAGGTGCGGCTGGCGGCGCATGTCGCGCGCAGCACCGGCATCGCGATCGACCCGGCCAGCCTGTTCGACGTGCAGGTCAAGCGCATCCACGAGTACAAGCGCCAGCTGCTCAACCTGCTGCACGTGGTGACGCGCTACCACGCCATCCTGGCCCAGCCGGGCGCCGACTGGCAGCCGCGCACGGTGATCTTCGCCGGCAAGGCCGCCTCGTCGTACACGATGGCCAAGAACATCATCCGCCTGATCCACGACGTGGGCAGCGTGGTCAACCGCGACCCGCGCGTGGGCGACCGGCTCAAGGTGGTGTTCGTGCCGAACTACGGCGTGTCGGTGGCCGAGGTGATCATGCCCGGGGCGGACCTGTCCGAGCAGATCTCCACCGCCGGCACCGAGGCCTCGGGCACCGGCAACATGAAGCTGGCGCTCAACGGCGCGCTGACCATCGGCACCGACGACGGCGCGAACATCGAGATCCGCCAGAACGTCGGCGACGACAACATCTTCATCTTCGGCCTGAAGACGCCCGAGGTGCAGGCGCTGCGTGCGAGCAGCTACCAGCCGTTGCGCCACTACGAGGCCGACCCGAAGCTCAAGGCCGTGCTCGACGCGATTGCCGGCGGCCAGTTCTCGCCCGGCGAACCCGGGCGCTACCGCGGCCTGGTCGACGCGCTGCTGTGGGGCGGCGACCAGTACCTGCTGCTGGCCGACTACGCCGACTACGTGCAGACCCAGGCGCGTGTGGACGGCCTGTACCGCCAGCGCGCCGAGTGGGCCGGCAAGGCGATCGCCAACGTGGCCGGCATGGGGGCGTTCTCCTCGGACCGCACCATCCGCGCCTACGCGCAGCAGATCTGGGGCGTGGCGCCGAACCCGTGAGCGCACCCACCCTGCAGCGTGGCCACCCGTGGCCGCTGGGCGCCCACTGGGACGGCCAGGGCGTCAACTTCGCCGTCTTCTCGGCCCACGCGCAGCGTGTCGAGGTGTGCGTGTTCGACGCCGAGGGCCGGCACGAGCTGGCGCGCCACGTGCTGCCGGCGCACAGCCACGACGTCTGGCACGGCTACCTGCCCGGCGCCGGGCCGGGGCTGGTGTACGGGCTGCGCGCGCACGGGCCCTGGCGGCCCGAGCGCGGCCACCGCTTCAATCCGCACAAGCTGCTGCTGGACCCCTACGCACGCGAGGTGGTGGGCCGCTTCGACTGGCGCCCCGAGCATGCCGGCGCCGACCCGCAGCACGGCGGCCACATGGACGGGCGCGACAACGCCGCGCACGCGCTGAAGGCGCGCGTGGTCGACGAGCGCCACGACTGGCGCGGCGACCGGCACCCGCACGTCCCGATCGAGCAGACGGTGATCTGCGAGCTGCACGTCAAGGGCTTCACGATGAAGCACCCCGGCGTGCCCGAGGCGCTGCGCGGCAGCTACGCCGGGCTGGCCAGCGACGCGGCCATCGCCCACCTCCAGCACCTGGGCGTGACGGCCGTCGAGCTGCTGCCGGTGCACCTGCACCTGGACGAGCATCGCCTGGTGCACATGGGCCTGACCAACTACTGGGGCTACAACACGCTCGGCTTCTTCTGCCCCGACCCGAGGCTCGCCAGCGGCCACGGCGGGCTCTCGCCGCGCGACGAGTTCCGCGCCATGGTGGCGCGGCTGCACGAGCACGGCATCGAGGTGATCCTCGACGTGGTCTACAACCACACCGCCGAGGGCGACGAACACGGCCCGACGCTGAGCTTCCGCGGGCTGGACAACGCCAGCTACTACCGCCTGCCGCCGCACGCGAAGGCGCACTACGACAACTACGCCGGCTGCGGCAACACGCTCGACCTGCGCCACCCGCGCGTGCTCCAGATGGTGCTCGACTCGCTGCGCTTCTGGGCCGGCGAGATGCATGTCGACGGCTTCCGCTTCGACCTCGCCCCGGTGCTTGGCCGCGGCGACCACGGCTTCGACCGCCATGCGCCGTTCTTCACCGCGCTGGCGCAGGACCCGCTGCTGTCGCGCCTGAAGATGATCGCCGAGCCCTGGGACGTCGGGCCGGGCGGCTACCAGGTCGGCGGCTTCCCGGGCGGCTGGCTGGAGTGGAACGACCGCTACCGCGACACGATGCGCGCGTTCTGGATCGAGGGCAGCCATACGCGCGGCGACTTCGCGCAGCGCCTGTGCGCCTCGTCCGACATCTTCCAGCCGCGCGGGCGCGCGCCCTTCGAGTCGGTCAACTACGTGGTCTCGCACGATGGCTACACGCTGCTCGACCTGGTGAGCTACGCGCACAAGCACAACGAGGCCAACGGCGAGCACAACCGCGACGGCCACGGACACAACCACAACGCCAACTGCGGCGTCGAGGGGCCGAGCGACGACCCGCAGGTCGTCGCCCTGCGCGGCCGGCTGCGCCGCGCGCTGCTGGCCAGCACGCTGCTGTCGCAGGGCACGCCGATGTTCGCCGCGGGCGACGAGTTCGGCCACACCCAGCGCGGCAACAACAACCCCTACTGCCAGGACAACGAGACCACCTGGCTGGACTGGTCGCGCGCCGATGCCGACCTGATCGCCTTCATGGCGCGCCTGATCGCGCTGCGCCAGGCCGCCCTGCCCTTCGCCAACCGCTGGTACGACGGCCTGCCCGACCGCCACGGCCTGCAGGACGTGACCTGGCTGCGCGTGGACGGCAGCGAGCTGCACGGCGACGAATGGCGCCGCCCCGACGGGCGCGCGTTCGGCTGCCTGATCGGGCGGCCGGGTGCCTGCCCGGTGCCGCTGCTGCTGCTGGTCAACGGCGATGCGCCGGCGATGGAGTTCACGCTGCCGGCCGGTGCCTGGCAGGCGCTGCTGGACAGCGGCGACCCGCGCGGCCGCGCCGACCGGCACGTGCGCGGCCCGGCCCCGCTGAGCGTCGGCGGACGCAGCATCATGGTCTTCGCCCTCGAGGGGCACGGCCTGCGCCTGCCGGAGAATTGAGCGATGCGCCTCGAACGAGCCAGCGGCATCCTGCTGCACCCCACCTCGCTGCCCGGCCCGCACGGCTCGGGCGATTTCGGGCCGGCGGCCTACCACTTCGTCGACTGGCTCGTCGGCGCCGGGCAGAAGCTCTGGCAGATCCTGCCGCTGGGCGGCATCGGCCCGGGCAACTCACCCTACATGAGCACCTCGGCGTTCGCCGGCAACCTGCTGCTGGTCGACCTGGCCGAGCTCGGCCGGCTCGGCTGGCTGCGGCCCGACGAGCTGGAGCCGCCACCGGGCATCGCGGCGCAGCGCGTCGAGTTCGGCGCGGTGGTGCCCTTCCGCATGGACCGGCTGGCGCGCGCCGCGCAGCGCTTCGCCGACGGCGCCGGCGCGGCCGACCGTGCCGACTTCGAGGCCTTCCGACACCATCACGCCGACTGGCTGCGCGACTACGCGCTGTTCATGGCCCTGGCCGAGCGGCAGGGCTGGCGCGACTGGTGCGACTGGGACGCGCCGCTGGCCGCGCGCGAGCCGGCCGCGCTGCAGGCCGCCGGGCGCGAACTCGCCGCGCGGGTGCAGTTCTACGAGTTCGGCCAGTGGTGCTTCTTCCGCCAGTGGGGCGCGCTCAAGGCCTACGCAAACCGGCACGGCGTGAAGATCGTCGGCGACGCGCCGATCTTCATCGCCTACCAGAGCGCCGAGGTGTGGGCGCGGCGCGAGCTGTTCGAGCTCGGGGCGGACGGCCGGCCGACGGTGGTGGCCGGCGTGCCGCCGGACGCCTTCAGCGCCACCGGCCAGCGCTGGGGCAACCCGCTGTACCGCTGGAGCGCGCATGCCGCCGAAGGCTACGCCTGGTGGACGCAGCGCATCCGCGGCATCTTCGAGCTGGTCGACATCGTGCGCATCGACCACTTCCGCGGCTTCGCCGGCTACTGGGAGATCCCGGCCAGCGAGCCCACCGCGATGGTCGGACGCTGGGTGAGCGGTCCGGGGCCGGCGCTGTTCGAGGCGATCGTGCGCGCGCTCGGGCCGCTGCCCATCATCGCCGAGGACCTGGGCGTGATCACGCCCGACGTGCTGGCGCTGCGCAAGCAGTTCGCCTTCCCCGGCATGCGCATCCTGCACTTCGCCTTCGACGGCGGCAGCGGCAACACCTACCTGCCGCACAACCACGAACCGGACGCCGTGGTCTACACCGGCACGCACGACAACGACACCACGCTCGGCTGGTGGGCCGCGCTCGACGAGGCGCAGCGCACGCGCGTGCGCGACTACCTCGGCACGGCCCACGACCCCGCGGGCCAGGAGATCCACTGGGACCTGCTGCGCGCCGCCTGCGCCAGCGTGGCCGACACCGCGATCCACCCGCTGCAGGACGTGCTCGGGCTCGACGGCGCGAGCCGCATGAACTTCCCCGGCTTCGGCGAGGGCTACTGGGCCTGGCGCTTCGACTGGAGCCAGGTGCAGCCCGCGCATGCCCAGCGCCTCGCGCACCTGGCGCGCCTCTACCGCCGCGACGGCACACCGCTGCAGACCTGACCGGAACGAAAACGGGGCGCCGAAGCGCCCCGTTCCCGGATGCCGGGCGAGCCCGGTTAACGCACCACGCCCATCGAGGACTTGTTGCCGCCCTTGTACGTGTACAGGGTCAGCGCGCCGTTCTTGATGTCGCCCTTCTCGTCGAAGGAGATGTTGCCGGTCACGCCCTTGTAGCTGGCCTTGGCCAGCGCGGGCAGGTACTTGGCCGGATCGGCCGAGCCGGCCTTGACCATGGATTCGGCCATCACCATCACCGAGTCGTAGACATACGGGGCGTAGATCTGGACGTCGGCATTGAACTTCGCCTTGAACTTGGCACGGAAGTCGTCCATGGCCTTGGTCGCCGCCGCGTCCTTCGGGTCGACACCACCCGCCTCGGCGCACACCACCTGGTCATCGGCCATCGAGCCCGCGGCCAGCTTGGGCAGTTCGCCCGAGCAGATGCCGTCGCCACCCATGAACTTGGCACTGATGCCCAGCTGCTTCATCTGGCGCAGCATCGGGCCGGCCACGGCGTCCATGCCGCCGAAGAAGACCACGTCGGGCTTCTTGGCCTTGATGGCAGTCAGGATGGCGGTGAAGTCGGTCGCCTTGTCGTTGGTGAACTGCTGTTCGGCGATGCTGCCGCCGCTGGCCTTGACGGCCTTGGAGAACTCCTCGGCCACGCCCTGGCCGTAGGCGGTGCGGTCGTCGATCACCGCGAAGGTCTTGCCCTTGAGTTCCTTGACGGCATAGCGGCCCAGCGTGCCGCCGAGCTGGGTGTCGTCGGCCACCACGCGGAAGGCCGTCTTGTAGCCCTGGCGGGTGTACTTCGGGTTGGTCGCCGAGGGCGAGATCTGCGGGATGCCGGCGTCGAAGTAGATCTTCGAGGCCGGGATGGTGGTGCCGGAGTTCAGGTGGCCGACCACGCCGTTGACCTTGGAGTCGACCAGCTTCTGCGCGGCCGCCGTGCCCTGCTTCGGATCGGCGCCGTCGTCTTCGGCGAGCAGCTCGAACTTGGCCTTCTTGCCGCCGATCATCACGCCCTTGGCGTTGAGTTCGTCGATCGCCATGCGGGCGCCGTTCTCGTTGTCCTTGCCGAGGTGCGCGATCGCACCGCTGGTGGGCCCGACATGGCCGATCTTGACGACCACTTCTTGGGCAGACGCCGTGCCTGCCGCGATCAGCGCAGCCACAGCCACCAGGTTCAGTTTGACTTGCATGCAATAGCCTCCGGATGGGATGTTGAGAGGAGAGAGTCGGTGAGGGTTTTTCTCAACGGCCGAGACGATACCCCAAAAAAATCGGGGCTTCCGCCCAGGGAAACCTGGGTGCATCGGCTGCGGCCTCGGGCCACAACGCGCGGCTCAGCGGCCGCGATGACGGGACAATTCCTGAGCCACGGCCCGGGCGACGACGTCTCGCAAGGTCGATGCCAGCTCGGCCCGCGCCTCGCGCAGCAGCGCATCGGTGGCGCGCGTGAGCGCCGGGGTCAGCACCTCGCGCAGCTTCACCTCGAGCATCAGGTCGATCTGGCGCTGCAGGTCGACCAGCACGCGCTGCACGAGCTCGTCCTCGTCGATCCGGGGCCAGCCGGCGCGCCGCTCGACGAAGGGCGGGCTGGCCGGCGGCCGGGCGATGACCGGCGGATCCGGTGGCGGCTCCGGCGCCGCTGCCGCCGCCGCCTCGGCCTCGCGCAGGCGCACCACCTCGGTCAGCGTGGGCACGCGCGTGGGCGGCACCTGCTTCGTGTTCACGCCTCGACCTCGTGCTTCTCGATCGTGTAGCCACGCGCGCTGTAGTGCTTCCAGCGCAGCCGCGCCGCGGCACGGTCGTCCTCCTCGGTGGAGACGACCTCGACCAGGCGCTCGAAGCTCTCGAAGCCGGTCGGCAGTTCGCTGCCGAGGTTGACCAGCACCCCGTGGTGCAGCGCGTGTACCGGGTCGGCCACCAGGCACACCGGCGTGCCCTGCAGGCGCACGGGCACGGGCGCGGCGCCGTCGCGGCGCAGGTGCGGCACGAATTCGGTCGGGTCGAAGGTCCAGAGCAGCCGGTCCAGCTCCGCCAGCAGCGGCGCCGGGCCGGTGGCGGTGACGAGCGCGCCCTGGCGCGTCGCCTTGCGCAACAGCCGGCAGGCGTAGCCGAGCCGGTGCGGCACGTTGAAGTGGAAGCTGATCCGGGTCATCCCGCGTGCGCGAGCACGAAGTGGGTCAGCAGCGGCACGGGGCGCCCGGTGGCGCCCTTGGCCGCGCCGCTCTTCCAGGCCGTGCCGGCGATGTCCAGGTGCGCCCAGCGGTACTTGCGCGCGAAGCGGTGCAGGAACTTGGCCGCGGTGATGGCGCCGCCGGCCCGGCTGCCCACGTTGGCCATGTCGGCGAAGTTGCTCTTCAGCGCCTCGTCGTACTCGTCGTCCAGCGGCATGCGCCAGCATGGGTCGAGCGCCGTGCGGCCGGCAGCCAGCAGTTGCTCGGCCAGGCCGTCGTCGGCGCTGAACAGCCCGGTGTGGTGGTGGCCGAGCGCGATCACGCAGGCGCCGGTCAGCGTGGCGACGTCGACGACCGCGGCCGGCTTGAAGCGCTCGGCATAGGTCAGCGCGTCGCACAGGATCAGCCGGCCCTCGGCGTCGGTGTTCAGGATCTCGATGGTCTGGCCCGACAGGCTGGTCACCACGTCACCGGGCTTGACGGCCCGGCCGCTGGGCATGTTCTCGCAGGTCGGCACCAGCACGACGAGGTTCAGCTTCGGCTTGATCTGGGCGACCGCGCGCAGCGTGCCCAGCACGCCGGCAGCGCCGCCCATGTCGAACTTCATCTCGTCCATCTCGGCGGCCGGCTTGATCGAGATGCCGCCGGTGTCGAAGGTGATGCCCTTGCCGACCAGCACCACCGGTGCCTGGGTCTTGGGCGCGCCGTGGTACTGCGCGACGATGAAGCGCGGCGGCTCGTCCGAGCCCTGCGCGACGGCGAGGAACGAGCCCATGCCGAGCTTCTCGATCGCCTTGCGGTCCAGTACCTCGACCTTCAGGCCGAACTCCTTGCCCAGCTTCTTGGCCTGCTCGCCGAGCCAGGTGGGCGTGCAGTGGTTGCCGGGCCGGTTGGCGCATTCGCGCGCCAGCGCGACCCCGGCGGCGATCGCCTCGCCGCGCGCCAGGCCCTGGGCCACCGCCTTGGCCTCGGCCTTGCCGCACAGCAGGCTGACCTTGGCGAGTGCGGCCGGCGCCGGCGCGCTCGGCTTGGTGTGGCGATAGACGTAGACCGCGTCGTGCGCCGCCGCCACCAGCGCCTCGGCCGACGTGGCATCGAGCGCACCCGCCCCGCTGATGGCCACCGCGAGGTGCTTGGCGCCGCCGGCCTTCACCGCGCCGAGGCCGGCCGCGAGCGCCGCCTTGATCGACTTGGGCGAGGCCGCCCCGGCCGCCGCGAACACCAGCCGCGCCGCCTTCACGCCGGCCGGCCGGTGCAGGTAGACCGTCTTGCCGGCCTTGAGCTCGAAGTCGCCGTGCGCGAGCGCATCGGCCAGCGCCGCGGCCAGCGGCGCGTCGAGCGCGGCATCGGCCTGCTCGCCCGCGACGATCACGAGCAGCGCATCGCAGCCCACGCTGGCCAGGGTGTCGAGCGGGGCGATCTGGTGGCGGAATTCCATCGGCGTCGTCAGTCGGGATAATCGGCGGATGTTATTCGATTCCTCCCTGCGGGCCGACCTCGCGCGCAGCTTCGGGGCGACGCTGGTCGTGATCCTCACCATCGTGCTGACGATGATGCTGATCCGCACGCTCGGCCTGGCCGCCGGCGGCCGGATCGCCCCGCAGGACGTCGTGCTGCTGCTGGGCTACACCGCGCTCGGCCACCTGCCGACCATGCTGGCACTGTCGCTGTTCGTCGCGGTGGTCGCCACGCTCGGGCGCATGTACCGCGACAGCGAGATGACGATCTGGTTCTCCAGCGGCGTCGGCCTGTCGCGCTTCGTGCGGCCGGTGCTGCGCACCACCTGGCCGGTGCTGCTGGTGATCGGCCTGCTGGCGCTGTTCGTCTGGCCCTGGATGAACCAGCGCGTGGCCGAGCTGAAGGAGCGCTTCGAGCGCCGTTCCGACCTCTCGCGCGTGGTGCCCGGCCAGTTCCAGACCTCGAACGACGGCAAGCGGGTGTTCTTCATCGAGCGCGACGCCGGCGACGGCCGCACCGGGCGCAACGTGTTCATCCTGACCAGCTCGGGCAACGTCGAGTCGGTCACCTCGGCGCGCAGCGGCCGCATCGAGCTCGACGGCGACGACCGCTTCCTGGTGCTCGACCGCGGCCAGCGCAACGAGCGTGACGCAGTCACCGGCGCGAAGACACTCTCGCGCTTCGAGAGCTACCGCGTGCTGGTCGGCGAACGCGCCCTGTCCAGCATCGAGGAACTGCCGCCGCGCGCCAAGCGCAGCATCGAGCTGCTGTTCGACCCGGCGCCCAAGAACCAGGGCGAGCTGGTGTGGCGCCTCGGCCTGTTGTTCGGCGGCGCGAACCTGGTGCTGCTGGCGATCCCGCTGTCGGCCTCCAACCCGCGCCGTGCCAGCAACTGGAACCTGCTGATCGCGCTGCTGGCCTTCGTCGTCTACTACAACCTGATCAACCTGTCGCAGGCCTGGGTGGCGGCCGGCAAGCTGGGCCTGGGCAGCGCGCTGCTGCTGTTCCACGGCGGCGCGTTCATGCTCGCGCTGGGCCTGCTGTGGTGGCGCGAGCAGGGCGCGCGACGCTTCGGCTGGCGCCGGCCGGTCCGGGCAACCCGGGCGGCCAAGGCATGAAGACGGTCCGGCGCCTGTTCCAGCGCGACATCGTCGGCGCGGTGGTGTTCGTGGCCGTCGCCTTCCTGTCGCTGTTCTTCTTCATCGACTTCGTCGACGAGCTCGGCGACGTGCGACCGCGCGGCTACACGCTGCTGCACGCCTTCGCCTACTCGCTGCTGCTGGTGCCGGGCCACCTGTACGAGCTGGCGCCGATCGCGGTGCTGATCGGCACCATCTACGCGCTGGCGCGGCTGGCGCAGTCGTCCGAGTACACCATCCTGCGCACCGGCGGGCTCGGCCCGGGGCGCGCGCTGCGCCTGCTCGCGAGCCTGGGGCTGGGCTTCGCGCTGCTGACCTACCTGGTGGGCGACTACCTCGCACCGGTCAGCGAGCGCGAGGCCGCCCGGCTGCAGGCCGGCGCCAAGGGCGCGCAGGTGGTCGGCCGCAGCAGCGCCTGGCTGAAGGACCATGCCAGCACGCCCGAGGGCGAGCGCAACTACTCGGTCAACGTCGGGGCGACGCGCCCCGACGCGACGCTGCAGGACGTGCGCATCTTCGAATTCGACGCCGACGGCCGGCTGCTGCGCCGCGTGGCCGCGGCGCGCGCCAAGGTCGACCAGGGGCACTGGCGGCTCGAGGACGTGCTGGTCACGCGCTGGAGCGCGGGCGACGCCGCCGCGCCGGCCTTTGCCAGCGAGCAGCGCCTGCCCTCGCTCGACTGGCCGAGCTCGCTGTCGGCCGGCGTGGTCGCCGCGGCGGTGCTGCCGCTGAAGACCATGTCCACGGTCGAGCTGTTCCGCTACATCGGCCACCTGGCCGACAACGAGCAGGCCGCGCAGCAGTACGAGATCCAGTTCTGGAAGCGTGCGCTCTACCCCTTCGCCTGCCTGGTGATGGTGGCGCTGGCCCTGCCCTTCGCCTACCTGCACGCGCGCGCCGGCGGCGTCAGCCTGAAGGTGTTCGGCGGCATCATGATCGGCATCTCCTTCGTGCTGCTGAACAACATGGCCAGCCACCTCGGCCTGCTGCGCAACTGGACACCCTGGATCGTCGCCGCCGCGCCGAGCGCGCTGTTCCTGCTGCTCTCGCTGGCGGCGTTCTCTTGGCTGGTGAGGTACCGATGACACGTGGTCTCCTGCTGTTCGCCCACGGTGCGCGCGACCCGCGCTGGGCCCTGCCCTTCGAGGCCATCGTGCAGCGCATCGCCGCGCGCGCGCCCGGCCTGCCGGTGCGGCTCGCCTTCCTCGAGTTCATGGCCCCCACCCTGCCCGAGGCCGGCGACGCGCTGGTCGCGCAGGGCTGCGACGAGATCGAGGTGGTGCCGCTGTTCCTCGGCGCCGGCGGCCATGTGCGCAAGGACCTGCCCGAGCTGCTCGCCCGGCTGCGCCAGGCCCATCCCGGCAGCACCTGGCTGCTGCGCCCGGCGATCGGCGAGGTCGACAGCGTGGTCGACGCAATGGCCCGCGCCGCGCTCGGCCATTCGAACTGAGATGGAATAATCCGCGCGTTCCAAAGAACGCACGGACATATGAACCTGCATCAGTTCCGCTTCGTGCAAGAGGCCGTCCGGCAGAACCTGAATCTGACCGAGACGGCCAAGGTGCTCTATACCTCGCAGCCGGGCATCTCCAAGGCCATCCTCGAGCTCGAGGACGAGCTCGGCGTGGACATCTTCGCGCGCCACGGCAAGCGCCTGCGGCGCGTCACCGAGCCCGGGCAGCAGGTGCTCAAGTCGATCGAGCTGATCATGCGCGAGGTCGGCAACCTCAAGCGCATCGGCGAGGAGTTCTCCAAGCAGGACGCCGGCACGCTCTCGATCGCCACCACGCACAGCCAGGCGCGCTACTTCCTGCCCGAGCCGATCGCGCAGCTGCGCCGGCGCTTCCCCAAGGTCAGCGTCAGCCTGCACCAGGGCTCGCCCGACCAGGTGGCGCGCTGGGTGCTCGAGGAGGTGGCCGACGTCGGCCTGGCCACCGAGGCGCTGGACGCGCACGAGGAGCTGGTCACGCTGCCGTGCTACGAATGGCAGCATGCGCTGGTGATGCCCGCCGGGCACCCGCTGGCGCAGCTCGAGCGGGTGGAACTGGAAGACCTGGCGCTGCAGCCGCTGGTCTCCTACCACCCGTCGTTCAGCGGCCGCACGCGGGTCGACCAGGCCTTCGCGGCGCGCCGCCTGAAGCCCAACGTCGTGCTCGAGGCGATCGACGCCGACGTGATCAAGACCTACGTGCGGCTCGGGCTCGGCGTGGGCATCGTCGCCGAGCTCGCGGTGCGCGACGATCCGCCCGGCGGCGAGCTCGTCTCGCGCCCGGTCGGCCACCTGTTCGGCCGCAACGTCACGCGCATCGCCTTCAAGCGCGGCGCCTACCTGCGCAGCTTCGTCTACGCCTTCGCCGAGATGCTGTCCGATCGGCTCAGCCGGGCGCTGGTGCTGCAGGCGATGACCGGGCCCAAGACCACCGACTATTCCCTGTAAGAAGCGTCCCACCATGAGCGACACCGCCGTCCGCACCCCCGCCGTCGCGAGCCGCCTGCCGCGCGTGGGCACCACCATCTTCACCGTGATGTCCGCCCTCGCGCAGCAGCACGGCGCGGTCAACCTCGGCCAGGGCTTTCCCGACTTCGACTGCGACCCGCGGCTGCTCGACGCGGTGAACGACGCCATGCGCGCCGGCCTGAACCAGTACCCGCCGATGGCCGGCGTGCCGGCGCTGCGCGAGGCGATCGCGGCCAAGATCGAGGCGCTCTACGGGCGCCGCTACGACCCGGGCAGCGAGATCACCGTCACCGCCGGGGCGACGCAGGCCATCATCACCGCCGTCCTGGCCGTGGTGCACCCGGGCGACGAGGTGATCGTGCTCGACCCCTGCTACGACAGCTACGAGCCCAACATCGAGCTGGCCGGCGGACGCGCGGTGCACGTGCCGCTGACGCCGGGCACCTTCCGGCCCGATTTCGCGCGCATCGCCGCGGCGCTGAACCCGCGCACCCGGGCGATCATCGTCAACACGCCGCACAACCCGAGCGCGACGGTCTGGTCGGCCGAGGACATGCAGCGCCTGGCCGAACTGCTGCGGCCCACCGACGTGCTGCTGATCGCCGACGAGGTGTACGAGCACATGGTCTACGACGGCGCGCGCCACGAGAGCGTGGCGCGCCACCCGGAGCTGGCGCAGCGGGCCTTCGTCGTCTCGAGCTTCGGCAAGACCTACCACGTCACGGGCTGGAAGATCGGCTACGTCGCCGCGCCCGCGGCGCTGACGGCGGAGTTCCGCAAGGTGCACCAGTTCAACGTGTTCACGGTCAACACGCCGATGCAGCATGGCCTGGCCGCCTTCATGGCCGATGCCTCGCACCACCTGGAGTTGCCGGCCTTCTACCAGCGCAAGCGCGACCTGTTCCGCGCCGGGCTGGCGGGCAGCCGCTTCGCGCTGCTGCCCAGCCAGGGCAGCTACTTCCAGTGCGTGGACTACGGCGCGATCAGCGACGAGCCGGAGGAGGCCTTCTGCCGCCGCCTGACCACCGAGCACGGCGTCGCGGCGATCCCGCTGTCGGCGTTCTACGCCGGCGGCTTCGAGCAGCACATCGTGCGCTTCTGCTTCGCCAAGAAGGACGAGACGCTCGCGCTCGCGCTGGAGCGCCTGGCGCGGCTCTGATCGTCCGGCTCAGGTCGAGGACGCGCCGCCGCCCTCGTCCTTCGGGCGCACGTTGACCAGGCCGAGCAGCGGCTCGTCGCGCGACGGCGCCCGGCCGGGCAGCGCGATCGTCACGTCCAGGTCGAGCGCCGGGTTGAGCTGGTCGGTCGCGGCGAAGCCGAGCAGCCGGCTGGCGGTCAGCTTCTCGATCGGCTTCTCCGGCTCCTCGCCGTCCAGCGGCAGCAGCAGGTCCACCGCGCCGGCCACGCCGGGGTGCTCGGCCAGGTCGCGCGCGATCGAGTAGAGGAACAGCAGCTCGCGGTAGGCCGGCAGGTCGAAGGTGTCCGGGTTCTCGTCCTCGCGCAGCAGCGCGGCGTCCAGCGAGAGCGTCACGCGGGCCGGGTCGCTCCACAGGCGCTGCAGCTGGGCCATCGCCTCGGGGTAGTCCTCCAGCGACTTGCCGTGCGCCAGGTCGTGATCCCAGTCGGGCGCGTAGGTGTTGAAACGGTTGTTGAAGCGGTCGCGGATGCGCTCGTAGGCGTCGCGGTCGCCGCGCCGGCGGTAGATCTCCAGCAGCTTCAGGTAGGGCAGCGGACTCGCGCCGCCGCTGCTGCGTACATGGCCCATCAGCAGGTCGATGGCCGCCTCGTCCTGGCCCAGCACGACGAAGAAGTCGGCCTGCTGCTCCAGGTCGATCAGNCCAGCACGACGAAGAAGTCGGCCTGCTGCTCCAGGTCGATCAGCTCCTCGACCGAGAGCTCGCGGCGCAGCGTCGGCGGGTCGACGATGGCCACCGGTGCCGGCGGCGGCGCCACCGGCGGCAGCACCGTGGGAGGCACCAGCGTCGGATGCGGCATCGTCGCCGGGTTCTCCAGTTCGCGCAGCACCGCACGATCGTCCATCACGGCCGGCCGCGTCTCGACGCGCCCGGTGTCCGGGGCGGGGCTCGGTGCCCGCTCGGGGCGGCGCGGCGCCGGGGCCACGCCGCCGGCCGGGGCGAGCCACCATTGCGAGGCCGGCCGGCTGCGCGATTGGCGCCACCACAGCAGGCCGACCACGGCGGCCAGCAGCGCCGACAGCGCCGCGAGCGCATAGACCAGCGGGTTGGTGTAGCGCGCCGACTGGGCCTGGTCGAGGCTGGCCTGCAGCGTGGCCAGGGCCTTCTGCGTAGCCTGCGACTCCTCGCGCAGCCGCGCCAGGTCCTGCTCCATCGCCACCAGCCGACGCTGCGCCGCCTCGGCCGCACTGGCCGCACTGGCCGCTGCGGCAGCCTGCGCGGCCCGGGCCGCCTCGACGCTGGCGAGCGCGGCCGAAGCCGCCTCGGCCACCACGGAGGCGGTCTGCACTGACTGCGCCGGGCGGGGATCGGCCGGCGCAGCGGCGGGATCGAGTTGCAGGCGGGGGCCGCTGCGGCG
>KZ836119.1 GCA_003265685.1 Piscinibacter caeni
CTGCGCGAGGCGGCGCTCGGTGCGCAGCATCCCGACGTGGGCGCAAGCCTGACCGCGGTGGCCGGGGCGCTCGGCCGCCTGCGCCGGCATGCCGAGGCGCTCGAGGCGGCCGAACGCGCGGTCGCCCTCCTGCAGGCCGCGCCGGGCGCGAGCCCGGGCCGGCTGGTCAATGCGCTCACGATGCAGGCCGCGCTGCTGCGCCAGCTCGGCCGCTACCCCGAGGCGCTGGAGGCCTACGGCCGCGCCATCGGCACGGCCGAGACACGCCTGGGCGCCGACAGTCCGCTGCTGGTCGGCCCGCTGCGCCTGCTCGCCTCGCTGCAGCGCGAGCTGGGCCGGCCCGAGCAGGTGCTGCCGCTCTACGAACGCGCGCTGGCCATCCTCGAGAAGCAGCCTCGGCCGGACAGCGCCGAGCTCGCCATCGTGCTGCGCCAGATCGGCAGCACGCACCGCCGTGCCGGGCGAGAGGAACAGGCCCTGCCCTACCTGGAGCGCGCGCTGGCGCTGCAGGAGCAGCGCCTCGGGCCGCAGCACCCCTCGCTGCTCGACACCGTGGTCGACCTCGGCCTCGCGCAGCAGCGCCTCGGCCGGCTCGACGCGGCGCAGGCACAGAAGCAGCGCGCCGCCGCAGGCGTCGACACGCTGCTGGCAGCAGGCCGCACCGACATCGCCGACCTGCTGCACGACCTGGCGCTGCTGGCCGGCCGGCTCGGCGATGCGCCGCTCGAGCTGCGGCTGCTGCAGCAGGGGCTGGTGCTGACCGAGGCCGACGACCCCGAACTGCAGTGGCGCCTGCACGGCGGCCTGATGCGCGCCAGCCAGGCCGCCGGCCGCACGGACGAGGCGATCGTCTGGGGCAAGCAGGCGGTCGTCGCGCTGCAGGGGCTGCGCGCCGCCGTGGTGCCGCTCGGGCGCGCGGCGCAGGTGCGGTTCGTCGACAGCCCCAAGCGCCAGGTCTACCAGCGCCTGGCCGAGCTGCTGATCGGCGCCGGCCGCCTGCCCGAGGCGCAGCAGGCGCTGCAGCTGCTCAAGGAGGACGAACTCGACGAAGGCGCGCTGCGCGGCGCGCCGGCGCCCGGCACGGCACTGCCGCTGACCGGGCTCGAGCAGGAGCGCTTCGGCAGCTTCTACACGCTGCGCGAGCAGCAACTCGTGCTCTACCGCGAGCGCCGCACGCTCGAGCAGCAGCGCCGCGCCGGCGGCCTGTCCGCCTCGGGGGCGGCGCGCCTGGCCGAGATCGAGCGGCAGGCGCTGCCGCAGATCGTCGCCGCGCTGCAGCGTTTCTTCGCCACGCTGCAGCCGCAGCTCGACCAGGCCCAGCGCGCCGGCGCCGAGCGGCGCGACGTGCGTCTCACCGAGACGCTGCTGCGCCGCGCGGTGATCGCCGCATCGCAGCGCCCGGGCGACGGCGCAGTCGCGCTGCAGTACCTGGTGGGGGAGGACCGGCTGTCGATCCTGCTGACCGTGCCGGACGGCCCGCCGCTGGCACGCCAGGTCGCCATCGACGCCGCGTCGCTGCGCCGCCAGGTGGCAGCCTTCACGCTGCTGCTGAAGAACCCGGCCAGCGACCCGGCGCGTGTGCGCGCGGCGGCGCAGGCGCTGCACGCGCTGCTGATCGCGCCGGTGCGCTCCGACCTGCAGGCCGCCGGTGCGCGCACGCTGATGCTCTCGCTGACCGACGTGCTGCGCTACCTGCCCTTCGCCGCGCTGCACGACGGCCGGCGCTGGCTGCTGCAGGACCATGCGCTGGCGCTGTTCAACGAGGCCGGCGGCCAGACCTTCGACACCCGCGAGGCGGCACGCTGGCACGTGGCCGGCATGGGCCTGAGCCAGCCGGTGGACGAGTTGCGCGCGCTGCCGGCGGTGCCGGAGGAACTGGCCGCGGTGGTGGGCCAGCTCGGCGGGCGCAGCTGGCTGGACGCGCGCTTCACGCGCCAGGCCCTGCTCGACGCGCTGGCGGCCGAGTACAACGTGCTGCACCTGGCCAGCCACTTCGTGTTCCAGGCCGGCGACCCGGCCGCCTCGCGCCTGTACCTGGGCGACCGCAGCCGGCTGACGCTGGCCGACATCACCTCGATGGACCTGCGCTTCGACCGCTTCGAGCTGGTCACGCTGTCGGCCTGCGACACCGCCCAGGCCGACGGCCGCGATGCCTACGGCCAGGAGATCGAGAGCCTGGGCGCCAAGGCGCAGGCCCAGGGCGCCCGCGCGGTGCTGGCCACGCTGTGGAAGGTGTCGGACCGCAGCACCGGGGCGCTGATGCGGCAGTTCTACCGCGCGCGCAACGAGGCCGGCACGAACAAGGCCGAGGCGCTGCGCCAGGCGCAGCTGGCACTGCTGGAGGGCACGCTGCGGCCCGAGTCCGGCACGCCGTGGACCCATCCGTTCCACTGGGCGCCGTTCGTGCTGATGGGGGACTGGCGCTGACCCCAGTTGTCATTCAGCGGCGGCGGATGTGGGTCGGTATTCGACCCGTTCGAGGCATCCGAGTACCTGGATCGCCTGCGGCAAAACAGTCGCACGGCCATACAGCCGGACCGCCACTCGGGCGCCCCACTCAGTGTGTTCGCGATCGCCCGGAACGCTGTCCTCGATCAGCTTGGGATGTCTGTCCTCGATCAGCGGAGTACGCAGGCGGCCCCGAGCGGCGCCAAGGTCTCAGCCGCGAAACAGAGGCTCTCCAACCGCCTTCGTGGGATGTCGCGCCACGGTATCGCGTGCGAACATTTCCCCAGGGAGGATACGTGTGGCCGGACCGCTGGATCAACATGTCTTTCTCAGCTACAGCCGTGCAGACATTCAAGCCTGCCGAGTCTTCCAAGGCGAACTCGAGCGAGCATCGCTAAAGGTCTTTCGAGACGAGGACCGAATCCGCGCCGGTGACCGCTGGGTGGCGCGCCTCGAAGATGCGCTGGCCAACTGCATGGCTTTCGTCGTCCTGGTCGGGCGCGACGGCATCGGGCAATGGGTCGGCGTGGAAGTCCATTACGCGCTGAAGCGCCATCTGTCGCCGGCGCTCGAAGACCGGCTGCCGATCTTCCCCGTGCTCCTTCCTGGAAGCGAGCCCGAACGGCTGCCGCCGCTCCTCAGCCTGATCCAGGCGACGCGCTGGGTGCCCGGAGAAGAAGTCCCGCCGACTCTCGTCGAATCGATCCATACACGCGCGTCCATGCTGGAACCGCCGCCAGCCTTCGAGGGCTGCCCCTACATCGGCCTGGACGCATTCGATGCCAAGCGAGCCAACCTGTTCTTCGGCCGACGCCAAGAGACCTTGGAGGCACTGGCCTGCCTGGGCGATCAGACGGGAACGTCACCCGACGTCGTTCGGAGCGCCGCAGGCAAGTACGTGCGCTGGCTGCAGGTCGAGGGCAACAGCGGGGCGGGGAAATCGTCCCTGGTCCATGCAGGCGTGCTGCCCATGATCGAAAGCGGCGCACTGTGGGCCAGCACCGGGTACGAGCACTGGCGGGTGCTCGGCAGCATGACCCCTGGCAGCGATCCAGTCGGCCGGCTGGCCGACATCCTCGAACAGTCCCTCCTTGAGGACGCTGCGCAGAGGGATCTGACTGCAAGGCGGCGCAGGCTGGTCGAGGACAACAGCCACCTTGCAGCAGTGCTGCGGAACTACCGCGAACCGGATACTGCCTGCCTACTCGTCGTCGATCAGTTCGAAGAAATCTTCACGCTGGCCGACCCGGATTCGCGTCGCCAGTTCGATGCCTTCATCGCCAATGCGCTGGGCGACGCCGACTGCCCGTTCTTCCTGATCACCACCGTACGTGCCGACTTCCTCGAACATTTCGACCGACTCCCGCAGCTACAGCGCCACTACAACCGAAGCTGCAAGCGCTACTTCCTGCCGCCCATCTCGGAACAGGGACTGCGCGAAGTGATCGAGCAGCCGGCGCGGTTGGCGGATCTGGACGTGCGCGAAGTTTCGGCGGTCATTCTCGAGGACGCGCGCGCCGAACCCGGCGCGCTGCCGCTTGTGGAGAACGCGCTCTACTGTCTATGGAGCCAGCGCGTCGGCCGCAGCCTCAGCGCCGAGCAGTACCGCGCCTCGAACGGAATCGCGGGGATGCTTGCTGATCAGGCCGATACGCTCCTGGCGCAGATCGAAGACGAGGTGCCACGAGGCCGTCACGACGCACTGGAGTTGCTGCTGGCGCTCACGCGGGCGGGTGAGGGCGGCCGGCATTCGAGGCGCCGCCTCACCCGGCTGGAGGCGGTGACCATTGCAGGAGCGGGCAACGCTGACCGCGGCGAGCAAATCGTGGGACGACTGTCGGGTGAACGCCGCAAAGAAGACGGAGTCGGTTCGCGTCGAGCCGGCGCCGGTCCGCTGCGCCTGATCACCGTGACGATGGAGGCGGGGCAGCCGCGTGTCGACCTGATCCATGAGACTCTGGTTCGGGCCCGGGGCCAGGGTGCCGACGGCAAGCCCAGGCCTTACTGGCCGACGCTCTACGAGTACGTCGAAGCGAATCGCGATCGCGACATCCGCCGGCAGCAGTTGACGCTGGTCTCCGACACCTGGGACCACGCACGCGGACTGAACCGTCTTCTGCAGCTCGCGTATCTCGACGTCTTCAAGTACCGGGGGCTGCGTGTCCTGCCAGACTCGCCTGAGGGGCGCTACCTCAGGGCGAGCAAGTCAGCGCTTCTGGCAGCGACCCTGTTGGTCTTGGTCCTGGCGGCGGTGGTCGTCGAGGCCTTCTACTGGACCCGGGTGAACGACCTGCCGGTGGAGGCGATGGTCACGCTCGAGCGGTTCAGGCTCGGATACGAGCCCGTGCCGACGATGAAGGAGATCCCTCCGGGAACGGTGACGCTGGGGGAACACGACGCGGCGTTCATCGCCGGGCTCCCGGAGCCGCGCCGGCAGTTCTTCGGCATCCCGGGCCGAGCAGCCGTGATCGACAAGCCGTTCGCCATGGGCATCTACGAGGTCACCTATGACGAGTTCGACTTCTACGTCTGGGATCGGCAGCGCGCGCAGGCGACCGACGTGAAGTATCCGGCGACGGCCAAGGGCGGACGCGGGAGGCAGCCGGTGGTCCAGGTGACCTGGGCGGAAGCCAGCCGCTACGCCGTTTGGCTTGGAGGTCGCCGAAACACCGAGTGCCGCTTGCCGACCGAAGCGGAGTGGGAACATGCCGCCCGAGCCGGCACATCGAGCGCGTTCTGGTGGGGCGATACGCCGGTACCGAACCGCGCCAACTGCTTCAAGTGCGGGGGGCGGGCGGATCCGGAGAAGTCGATGCCGATTGGGAGCTTCGACGCCAATCAGTTCGGTCTGCATGACATGCTGGGCAACGTCTGGGAGTGGACCTGCTCCGAGTGGAAGCCCGAGTTCGGCGATCAACTGCACGAGCAAGAGTGCGCGGCGATGAGCGGAGGGGCTCTGCATACGGCCCGCGGTGGATCGTACGGGTTTGACCCCGACGATTCCCGAGCGTCGTCGCGCCGCGGCTTTGCGGCGACGGACCACAGGCCCAACATCGGGTTCCGGGTGCTGTGCCGAGACAAACGCTGAACAATCTGCGTGCTGCCGTCGGCTGCGCCACCCTGAGCGACAGCAACTGGCCCGATCCGGCGCGACGAAAGTCGACTGTCCAGCCTCGTCAACTTTGAGACGGCTTACCGGGGTCGACTTCGACGGTTCGACGGGCAAATCCCGACCCACAGCGGTCCGGTGCCATGGCCGGAAGCGGTCATCCGCGCTCATCCCCCTTGTGCCTGCTTCATGACGCACATCACCGCAGCCACGGGCTCCTGCATGAGCGCTGCGTTGCCGAGGCCACGAGCGTGTGACCAGAGATATCATGCGTGGCGATGCCTCATGGCAACGAAACCGTCGGCCGGTGGTCGATCTCGCGCCCAACGCCGAGCAGTTGGCGCAGCTTCGGAGGGAGCTCCAGGAACGGCGCATCGGGTACAACGCCGAGCGCATCGAGCAGCTTCGTGAAGAAGGCGCGCGCGGCCGCGACGGCGGCCACGTCGAAGACCTCGGCATCGGAGAGACCGGCGGCGCGCAGCGCGTCGACATCGGATTGGGTCACCGATGCGGCGTCCCTGGCCACCTGCCGGGCGAAGCGCAGCATCGCTCGTTCGGCGTCATCGAGCCCTTCGACCGACCGCTCGGCGGCGAGCGCGGCAATGTCGTCGTCGCCGAACCATTCCTGCAGCCTGCGGCCGTGCGCCAGGGTGCAGGCGGAGTGGCGCAGCTCGTGCGCGGCGGCGAAGGTCACCAGCTCGAATCGGCGCGCGTCCATCGGGCGGCGTATCTCGGCCAGCAGTTGCCCCCAGCGGACCATCGCCTCCGGGCGGTAGCAGAACACGGTCGCGTAGTTGGGCACGTAGCCCCAGGCGGACTGCTGGCGCCGGTACATCGCTTCGACGGGGCCATCGGCGTCGCGCGGATCGATCGTTCGGATGAAGGCCATCTCAGTGCTCCCCGGCACGGTAGTGGTGGATCTGGATCTCCTCGCCGAGATCGGCGTAGTCACCGGCGGCGCGCAGCGCGCGGAACTCCCGCCAGGCAATCGGCCGATAGCGCGCCGGCTGCCGCGTGCCGACGGTCGTCGGCAGCGGCGCGTAGCAGGCGTCGTACGAGGGATTGAGGAAGAACGGTGCGCTGTAGCGGTCGCGCTCGGCGTGCGTGACCGCGCGGTGCACCGCGGCGCGGTAGCGGTCGTTGGACCACACCTGCACGATGTCGCCGATGTTCACGACCAGCGCCCCGTCGAGCGGCGCCACGCCGTGCCACGTGCCGTCCCGCCGCACCTCGAGACCCGGCTGCTCGTCCTGCAGCAGCAGCGTCAGCGCACCCGAGTCGGTGTGCTCGCCGACGCCGAGCGATGCCGCACCGCCGGCCTGCCGCGGTTGCGGTGGATAGTGGTTCAGTCGCAGGAAGCTCGTATGCGCCGGGCCGAAGTCGCGCAGCACGGCGTCGGGCGCCGCGCCGAGGCCGGCCACGATCGCGCCGAGCAGCCGCGTGGCGACGGCCTTGCACGCCGCCGAGTAGGCCGCCATCGTCTCGCGCAGCCGCTCGCCGAGTGCGCCGTCCGGCCAGCGCGGTGCGAGTGACCCGCCGTCCGGCGGGCCGGCGTCGAAGATCTCCTTCCAGTCGCGCCGGTTCTTGGTCAGCTCCTCGTCGTAGTAGCCCCAGGGATTGACGGCGTCGCGCCGCACGCGCCGTTTCGTCGCCATGGGCTGCGCGAAGAACGCGCGCGCCACCTCGAGCAGCGAACGGCACAGCTGCGGGTCGAGCCCGTGGCCGACGGCATGGAAGAAGCCCCATTCGCGGCAGGCCGCGTCGAGCGCGCGGCGCGTGGCCGCGCGGTCGGTGTCGCCGATGTCGATGACCGGGATGCGATCGTGCATGGCGGCCTCAGGCGGCGTGGCGCGGATGCAGCCAGCGCGGCAGCAGGCTGTACGGATCCAGTCGCACATCGGCGTCGTGCACGACGTTCGCGGCGGCGAGCCGGCGCTGCAGTTCGCCGCTGCGCATCGCGTCGAACAGGTCGGTGCAGCCGCCGATGTGGCGGCCCCCGATCCAGATCTGCGGCATGGTCGGTGCGCCGGTGCGCTGCTTCAGCGCCTGCCGGACCTTGACGCCGAACTCGTCGGCCTGGAAGCCGACCGCGTCGACGTCGATGCTCCGGAACGCGACCCCCAGCCGCGCGAACAGCTTGCGCACCGCCCAGCAGAACTCGCACCACTCCAGCGCGAACATCACGACCGGCTCGTCGCGCGCGGCCGCGTCGACGAAGGCCTCGGCGGCGGCGTCGACCGGCTCGCCGGCGGGCGTCGGCGGCGCCACGGGCGTCGTCGTCGTGTCGAAGCGATAGCCCGGGGTGGAGCGCGACAGCGCCAGCTCCGCCTCGTCCATGTCGTCGGCGATGTGCTCGAACAACGGCGTCGACAGGTAGCGCTCGCCGGTGTCCGGCAGCATGCAGACGATGTGCGCGCCCGGCGGGCTGCGCCGCGCGACATCGAGCGCCGCCGCGAGCGTGGCGCCACTCGACGTGCCGGCGAAGATGCCTTCGTCGGTGGCCAGCGCGCGCGCCAGCCGCAGCGCCTCCTGCCCCGGCACGGGCACCACCTCGTCGACGAGGCCTTCCGTGCGCGCCTGCTCGGCCAGCCGCGAGATGAAGTCGGGGCTCCAGCCCTGCATCAGGTGCGGTCGGAAGTGGGGGTGGCTGGCACTCGGCCGTCCCGCGGCGTCGCGCGGCTGCGCCAGTCCGCCACCCATCAGCGGCGAGTTGTCCGGCTCGGCCGCGACGATGCGGATGCGCGGATCGGCCGCCTTCAGGCCGCGCGCGACGCCGAGCAGCGTGCCGCCGGTGCCGAAGCCGCTGACGAAGGCATGCAGCGGCTCGCCGGCGAAGTCGTCGAGGATCTCGCGTGCCGTCGTCCGCGTGTGGACTTCCGCGTTGGCCTCGTTGTCGAACTGCCGGCACAGGAACCAGCCGTGCTGCTCGGCGAGTTCCACCGCCTTGTTCAGCATGCCGGTGCCCTTCTCCGCGGCCGGCGTCAGCACCACCCTGGCGCCGAGGAAGCGCAGCAGCCGGCGCCGCTCGAGGCTGAAGCTCTCGGCCATCGTCACGACGAGCGGGTAGCCCTTCTGTGCGCACACCATCGCCAGGCCGATGCCGGTGTTGCCGCTGGTCGCCTCGATCACGGTCTGGCCGGGCCGCAGCGCCCCGGAGCGCTCGGCGTCCTCGATCACGGCGCGGGCCATGCGGTCCTTCACCGAGCCGAGCGGATTGAACGATTCGACCTTCACCCAGACCGTCGCGTGGTCGGGCGCGAGCCGGTTCAGCCGCACGAGCGGGGTGCGGCCGATGGTGTCGAGGATGTTGTCGTGGCGCGCCATGCGGGCCTCCTGGGATTGCGATGGCGCCCATCCTCCGCGGTGGCCGGTGGAGCCAGCGTGGAAGCGAGCGTGGATTTCGCGGGCGCGCCCGGGTGTTGTGGCCATCGGATCGGCGGCCTACATTCACGCCCTCGTCCGGGCATTCCATGACACGCCTCGAGTTCCGCTTCCTCGGCGACTTCGCGGTGCTGCGCGAGGGTGACGCGCTGGCGCTGCCGCCGTCGCGCAAGACACGCGCGCTGCTCGCGTACCTGTGCCTGCAGCCGCGGCCGTTCCGGCGCGAGCAGCTCAGCGAACTGCTGTGGGACGCTCCCGACGATCCGCTCGGCTCGTTGCGCTGGAGCCTGTCGAAGCTGCGCCGCCTGGTCGATGAACCGGGGCACCCGCGGCTCGTCGCCGACCGCACGACCGTGGCCTTCCACCCGGGCGGCGTCGACGTCGACGTGCTGGCGTTGCGCGGGCTCGTGCGCGACGGACTGCAGCGCGCCGACACGCCGGTGCTCGAGGTGGCTGCGGTGCGCCATCGTGGCAGCTTCCTCGAGGGGCTCGAGTTCCCGGAATTCCACGACTTCCACGGCTGGTGCATGTCCGAGCGCGAGCAGGCGATCCGCGAGCGCGCCGCGCTGTTGACCGAACTGATCGGGCGCTTCGATGACGCGCCGGAGCGTGCCGTGCCTCATGCACGCGCGCTGGTCGGGCTGTTCCCCTACGAGGAGGCACACCGGGCACGTCTGATCCGGCTGCTCAACACGCTGCACCGCACCGTCGAGGCCGAGGAGCAGTATCAGCTCGGCCTGCGCATGCTGAAGGAAGCGGGCACGGTGTCGAGCGGCGACCTGCTGGCCGCGCGGCGCAAGCCGCGCATCGACGCACCGCCGCGCCCGGCCACCGCGCCGGCCGACGAGCCCGCCCCGATCGACCACCGGCTGGTCGGGCGCGAGAGCGAAATGGCGCGCATCGGCGAGACGCTGCGCGTGGTGGCGCAGGCGCCGCGCGCGTGCGTGCTGATGCTGACCGGCGCGGCCGGCATCGGCAAGAGCCGCGTGCTCGAGGCGGCGCTCGCGCTCGCGCGACGCCAGGGCGCCTTCGTGCTGCAGACGGCGGCGTTCGAGTCCGATCGCCTGCGGCCGTTCTCCGTCTGGACCGACGCGCTGCGCCAGCAGGCCGGTGCGGTCTACGACGAGACCTTCGGCCGCGCCGACGCCGGGGACCGCGACGGCCTGTTCGCGCGCTTGGCCACGGCCGTCGCCGGGGCGGCGGCGCAGCGGCCGGTCGTCGTCGCCGTCGACGACGCGCAGTGGTGCGACGAGTCCAGCGCCGCGGCACTGCTCTACGTGGCGCGCATGAACCGCGACAGGCCGGTGCTGGCGCTGCTGGCCGTGCGCGACGCCGAGCTGCCCGACAACGTGCCCCTGCAGCAGGCGCGCCGTGGCCTGCTGCGCGACGGCCTGCTGCGCGAGCTCGAGCTCGGGCCGCTGCCGCAGGCGGACCTCGCGCGGCTGGTCGAACTGCAGGTGCCCGGCGCCGACGGGCTGCGCCTCAGCGCGGACGGCAGCGGCAACCCGCTGCTCGCCCTCGAGCTCGCACGGGCCGAGCGGGCAGGCGGAGCGCCGGGATCGCTCGACGAACTGGTGCGCGAGCGGCTCGCGAGGCAGGGCGCGATCGGCGCCGATGTACTGCGCTGGGCCTCCGTGCTGAGCCCGCGGCTGGAGGTGGGCCTGCTCTGCCAAGCCTCGGGCATCGGCGCCGACGAGGTCGCCACCGCACTCGACGCCGCGGAGCGCCACGCCATGCTGCGCAGCGGGCCGCACGGGCTGAGCTTTGCCCACGACCTGGTGGCCCGCGCCATCTACACGGAGATCTCGCCGTTGCGCCGGCAGGTGATGCACCGCCGCATCGCCGAGCTGCTCGAGCGCGACACCGTGCACGACCTCGCGCGGGCCGCCGACCTGGCGCACCACGCGACCCACAGTGCCGATCCGGCGCTGGCGGCGCGCGCGCTGGTCGCGGCCGCCCGACTGAGCCTGCGCTTCTTCGCCAACGACGAGGCGGCGGCCCTCGCGCGCCGCGCGCTGCAGCTCGCCGGGCAGCTGCGCGAGGCCGAGCGCGTCGGCGTGGAGATCGACGCGCACGACGTGCTGCTGGCCGCCCGGCCGCTGGACGCCAGCGCGGTGGACCACTACACCGAGCTGGCCGAGCGGGCGCTCGATCATGGCGCCCACGCGCACGCGCGGCTGGGCTACCAGATGGCGGCAACGGTACGCTGGGCCACCGGTCAGTGGACCGCGGCGCGCGAGACGACGCTGCAGGCGATGCGTGCGGTGCGCGGCGGTCGCGACGAGGCGCAGATCATCGGCATGGCGGAGACCGCGAAGTGCCTGGTGATGATCGAACGCGACATCCCGCAGGCCGATGCGATGCTGATGGAGGCGAGCGACCTGGCGCGCCGCAAGGGCTTCGCGCACCACGCCATCGCCGCCGGCCTGGGCATGCTGCGCTTCCACGAGGACCGGCTGGACGAGGCGGTGGATCTGTTCGGCGAGGCGCGCACGATGTGCCGCTCCGTCGGCGACCGCCTCGCCGAGTACCAGGCCAACGAGTACCTGGTGATGCTCCATGTGCAACGGGGCCGGCTGCGGGAAGCCCGCGTGCGCTGCGCCGACCTGCTCGCGCTCGGCGACAAGCTCCGGGAGGGCAGCGAGGAGCCGTTCGCACGCGCGATGGCCGGCCTGGTCGACTACGCGATCGACGACGACGCCCGCCGGCTCGAGGCCGCGCTGGCCGACTTGCGGGTGGCCGACGCGAAGCACCGCCTCGCCTACCTGTTGACGCGCGCGGCCCTGCTCGACGGCGAGCGCGGACGCGCCGCGGACGCACGCCGGCGTGCCGAGGAAGCGCTCGGCCATGCAACCGTGCTCGAGCGGCCGACCGAGATGCTGCTGGCCAACGTGGTGCTGTCGCAGGGCTGCGCTGCGCTAGGTGACCGACCCGGTGCGGACCGCTTCGCCGGCGCCGCCCGGCGCCTGGCCGAGCGCGGTGCGGCCCGCTGGACGCGGGCGATCCTGGTCGGCCTGGAGGCCCGATGACCGATGTGATCGTGGAGCGCCTGCTGCCGCGGCCGCTGGAGGACGAGGACCTGCGCGCGATGCAGCAGGGCGCGCTGGGCTGCTTCGACATTCACCGCGTCGAGTGGCTCGGCAGTCTGGTGTCGAGCGACCGCTGCGCCACGTTCTGCCACTTTCGCGGGCCCGATGCCGAATCGGTACGCATCGCGCTGCGCCAGACTGCCGCGCCGACCGGGCTGGCCTGGGCCTGCCACGTGCACGACGCGCCCGGGCTGAGCGAGTCCGAACTCGGCGCCGTGACGGCGGTCGTGCTGCACGCCTTCGACGAGCCTGCGGAGGCGGACGCGCGCGAAGTCAGCGAGGTGGTCGACATGGGCTGCTTCAAGCTGCACCGGGTGCACCGGCTGCGCAGCTACCTGTCGACCGACCGGCTGCGCCTGCTGGCGCTCTACGCCGCCCCCGACGCGGAGTCGGTGCGGCTGGCGCAGCGGCGTGCCGGGCTGCCGTCGGACCGCATCGTCGCCGTGCGGCGCTTCGTCTGCTAGAGGGACGGCGCGGCGCGCCTGCGCCGATTCCACGAACGCATCCACGTTGGTTTCCACGGCCTCCGGTCACAGTGGCCGTGCCGGTCAGTGCCGGCGCAACCTCGTCACTGGAGCCCTCCATGCACACCCAAGCCATGAGCGCCGACAACGGCGTCAACGTCCAAGCCCTGCTCGGCGCGCGCGATGCGCTGGCACAAACCCCGGAAGCGGCAAGCTTCCGCTGGCGCGCCACCAGCCAGTGGATGCGCGGCACGCACACCCGCTCGACGATCGACGGCTTCTACGGACTCGGCGCCGAGCAGAAGCACCGCCGGTCGTTCCAGATGGACACCGACCATCCGGAGATCTTCGCCTCCGAGGACAAGGGCGCGACGCCGGTCGAGATGGTGCTCGTCGGCCTGGCCGGCTGCCTGTCGGCCGGCGTCGCCGCCGTCGCGCAGCGCCGCAACATCCAGCTGCGCTCGGTGACGGCGACGCTCGAGGCCGGCATGGACATCCAGGGCATCCTCGGCATGGACGACGCCGTGCGCAACGGCTTCGACGCGGTGCGCGTGCACTTCGAGATCGACGCGGATGCGACGCCGGAGCAGATCGCGGCGCTGGTCGCCCAGTCGCAGAAGCGCTCGGCCGTGTTCGACATCATGACGAACCCGACCGACGTGCACGTCACCGCGAGCAAGGTCTCGTCGTGAACACCGGCGCGGCGCGGGCCGACGCCCGGGTCGACGTGGTCGTCGTCGGCGGCGGCCACTGCGGCCTCGCGATGAGCCGGGCGCTCTCGCGACGCGCGATCGACCACGTGGTGCTCGAGCGCGGCGAGGTCGGCGAGGCCTGGCGGCGCGAACGCTGGGACTCGCTGCGCCTGCTCACGCCGAACTGGATGACGAGCCTGCCGGGCTGCGACTACGACGGTGACGACCCGGACGGCTACATGCCCGCGACCGAGGTGGCCGCGTTCCTCGCCCGCTACGCGGACCAGATCGCGGCGCCGGTCCGGGGTGGCACCTCGGTGCTGCGCGTGACGGCGGCCGGTGCCGGCTACCGCGTCGACACGACCCGCGGGACCTGGCAGTGCCGCGCGCTGGTGGTGGCCACCGGCGCCGCGTCGCGGCCGGCCATTCCCGCCTGCGCGCGCGACCTGCCGCCCGGCATCCTGCAGCTCAGCGCACACGGGTACCGGCGGCCGGATGCGCTGCCGGACGGGGGCGTGCTGGTGGTCGGGGCATCGTCCAGCGGTCTGCAGATCGCCCAGGAGCTGCAGCGCAGCGGGCGCCCGGTGACGATCGCCGTGGGCGAGCACGTCCGCATGCCGCGGCTGTACCGCGGCCGCGACGTTCAATGGTGGCTGCTCGCGACGGGCGTGCTCGACCAGCGGCTCGAGGACGTCGACGACATCGCGCGCGTGCGGCGGCTGCCCTCGCCGCAGCTGGCCGGCACACCCGAGCGCGCGACGCTCGACCTCGACGTGCTGCAGCGCGAGGGCGTCGTCCCGGTCGGCCGGCTGGCCCAGGTGCGCGACGGTCGTGCCTTGTTCTCGGGCTCGCTGCGCAACGCCTGCGCGCTGGCCGACCTGAAGCTGAACCGGATGCTCGACGGCTTCGACGCGTGGGCGCGGCGCACCGGCCTCGAGGCCCGGCTGCCGCCGGCGGAACGCGCGCCCGCCACCCGCCTGCCCGCGACGCCGCTGCTCGCCATGGACCTGCGGCAGCAGGTGCGCACGGTGCTGTGGGCAACCGGCGTGCAGCCCGACCACCGATGGCTCGGGCTGCCCGTGTTCGATCGTGCCGGTGCGCTGCGGCACCAGGGGGGTGTAGTCGACGCGCCCGGCCTCTACGTGCTGGGCCTGCCGTTCCTGCGGCGCCGCAAGTCGAGCTTCATCCATGGCGCGGGCGACGACGTGCACGAGCTCGTCGGTCACCTCGCCGGTCATCTGAACCGCACGGCCCGCAGCGCATGGCCGAGGCAGGCGGTGCACGCCACCAACACCGAGACCGACACCAACCGTGACGCCGGCCAGGCGGCGGCGTGAACCGGAGATGCCCGGACGCGTCCGCACCACTAGACTGCGGACAGGCTGCGCCAGCCCTCACCGGCGCCGCCGCCGCGAGGTACCACGATGGCCGCTCTCCTGGAACGCACCGACGCCCTGGCGACGCTCCACCGTCTGCTGCACGAGGCCGCCAGCAAGGGCCGCGTGGCGCTCGTCGCCGGCGAGGCCGGGATCGGCAAGAGCAGCTTGCTGAAGGCGGCCGCCGAGGCGCACGGCCGCTGCTGGTGGGGCGCCTGCGATGCCCTGGAGACCCCGCTGCCGCTCGCGCCCTGGCTCGACATCGCGCGCGAACAGCGCCCGCATTTCGCCTCGCGGCTGGCCGCGCCGCGGCCCGCGCTGTTCGACGCGGTGCTCGAGGAACTGCGCGCCGTGTCCGAGCCGGTCCTCGTGGTGATCGAGGATGCACACTGGGCCGACGACGCGACGCTGGACCTGCTGAAGTTCATCGGGCGCCGCATCGAGAGCACGCGTGCGGTGCTGGCGATCAGCTTCCGCGACGACGAAGTGACGGCCTCGCACCCGCTGCGCCGGCTGTTCGGCGATCTGCCGGCCGCGGCCGTGTCGCGCGTGGACCTGGCGCGCCTGTCGGCCGCCGCGGTGGAAACACTCGCGCGGCAGGCGTCGCGTCCGTCCGAGGGGCTGTTCGCCACCACGCGCGGGAACCCGTTCTTCGTGACCGAAGCCCTGCGTGAAGTGGGCGCTGCGGTACCGCGCACCGTGCAGGACCTCGTGCTTGCCCGCTATGCGCGGCTGCCGGGCGCCGCGCAGGCGATCGTGCGCCTCACGGCGCTGGTGCCGGCGCGCATCGAGCGCTGGTTGCTCGACGCGAGGCTGTCGCCATCGGCCGGCGACATCGAGGCCTGCCTGGCGTCCGGGCTGCTGCAGGCCGACGCCGGCTCGCTGCACTTCCGCCACGAGCTGGCGCGCGTGGCGGTGGAATCCTCGCTGGCCGCGCCGGTGGCGCAGGCCCTGCACGCGAGCCTGCTCGAGCTGCTCGTCGCCCGGGGTCGCGACGTCGCCGCCGCGCGCCTCGCGCACCACGCGGCGCGCGCGGGCGAGGACAGCGCCTTGCGCCGCTTCGCCCCCCTGGCCGCCCAGGAGGCGGCGGCCCGCGGCTCGCATCGCGAGGCGGCCCAGCACTGGCGCGACGCCCTGCGCTGCACGGCGGACGAACCGTTCGCCCCGCAGCGCCTGGAGTGGCTGGCCGCCTATGCCGACACCTGCCGTCAGCTCGCCCGCTTCGACGACGCCATCGCGGCCCGCGAGGAACTCGACCAGGCCTTCGAGCGCAACGGCGACGTGCGCGCGCGGGCGCACAGTCTGAGCCTGGCCGCGCAGGTTCACGTGCTGAGCGCCCGCAATGCGCGCGCCGACGAGGCCAATCGCCGGGCGCTCGACCTGCTCGAGCCGCTGGCGCCCGGGCCCGAACTGGCGACCGCCTGCAGCATCGAAGGGGCGCTGCGCATGCTCGACCGCGACCACGACGCCTGCCTGCACTGGTGCGCCCGGGCGGTGGCGCTCGCGCGGCAGTTCGGCCAGCGCGAGCGTGAGCTGATGTCGATGTCGATCGCCGCGACGGCCCGGCTGTTCACCGACTACGACGCGGGCGTGGTCGCCGCCAACGAGGTGCTGCGTCTGGCGACGGCCGAGGGCCGCGACGGTGTGATCGTGGCGATGCTGACGAACCTCGGCTCCGGTGCGGGCGAGACCTGGCGCATGGCCGACGCGGGCCGCTGGCTGCGGGAGGCGTTCGCCTTCTCGACCGAACGCGAGATCGAAGCCAACGCGCAGTACACGAGCGCGTGGCTGGCGATCTGGGATCTGCGCACGGGCGACTGGGACAGCGCCGCCGAGCGCGCCTCCTGGGTCGCCGAGCGGTCGGGCGCCTCGTCGGTCAGCCGGCTGATGGCAACGATCGCGCTCGGCAGCCTGCGCGCGCTGCGGGGCGATCCGGGCGCCGAGGCGGCGCTCGACACCGCACTGGCGCTGGCGAGTCGGAGCCAGACCTTGCAGCGCATGGCCCCGGTTCGCGCGGCGCGCGCGGAGGTGGCGTGGTGGCGCGGCGACACGGCGGCCTGCGATGCCGAGGCCCGGGACGCGCTGCCGCTGGCGCAGCAGCGCCGCCATCGCTGGTTCATCGGTGAGCTGGCCATGTGGTGCTGGCGCGCCGGGCGTCTGGACGTCGACGAGGCACTCGGCCTCGCGCCGGCCGAGCCGTTTGCGTCCGAGATCGCCGGCCGCTGGCGCGAGGCCGCCGCGGCGTGGCAGCAGCTCGGCTGCCCGCTGGCGCAGGCGCGTGCGCTGACCGGCGGCGATGCCGCGGCGCGCCAGCAGGCGCTGGCCCTGCTCGACGCCCTCGGAGCGCCCCCGCTGGCCGATGCGTTGCGCCGGCAGCTGCGCGCCGAGGGTGTTCGCGGTGTCGCTCGAGGCGCGCGTCCCAGCACGCGCGGTCACCCCTGCGGGCTGACCGGCGCCGAACAGCGTGTGCTCGAACTGATGGCCCTCGAACTGCGCAATGCCGAGATCGCGGCCCGGCTGCACCGTTCCGTGCGCACCGTGGACCACCATGTCGCCGCGGTGCTGGCCAAGCTGCAGGTGGACTCGCGCACCGATGCGGTCCGGCGCGCGCAGCGCGAAGGCTGGCTCGACGAGTCCGCGCAATCTGGGCAATCGTCGTCTCCAAGATAGGCAGCGCTGCCCTCGTGGCGGGGCGGGTGGGTCGGCACAGTGGCACCACGGCAGCACGGTGCTGCCGCCACTACCCAAGGAGCCCTCATGTCCCGCTACCTGATCGAACGGCACTTCCCGAACGGCCTGGCCATCCCGATGAACGACGAAGGCAAGAAGGCCGTGGCCTCTGTGGTGTCCACCAACGCCGAGCACGGCGTGACGTGGGTGCACTCGTACGTCAACCCGGACCGCACCGGCACCTTCTGCATCTACGACGGCCCGAGCCCCGAGGCGATCCGCAAGGTCGCCGAGCGCAACGGCCTGCCGGTGACGCGCATCACCGAGGTGAGCGTGCTGGACCCGTACTTCTACACCGCCTGATCGGAGTGCCCCCGATGAACACCCTTGCATCCAAGCTCGTGGCCCTCGCGACCGGTGGAGCGCTGCTGGCCGCGGCCACCCTGCCGGCCGAGGCGCATGGCGACGGCGCGTCGGCGAAGGCCGGCGCGCAGGTGGCCCCGGTGCGGCAGGCCACCGCGGCCTTCCACGACGTCAATGCCGCGCTGGCGGCGGGCTACGCCCCGTTTGCCGACAAGGCCGGCATCCTCTGCATCGCCCACCCGACCGACGGCGCGATGGGCATCCACTACGTCAACGGCAACCTGGTGGGCGATGCGCAACTGGACCCGCTGCAGCCCGAGGCGCTGATCTATGCGCCGCTGCCGGGTGGTGGCCTGCGACTCGTCGGCATGGAATACATCGTGTTCCAGGCCACGTGGCACGCCGATCCCGGCCATGGCGAGGCACCGCGCCTCTTCGGGCGGCCCTTCCACGCCTCGGGCGCCGACAACCGCTACGGGATTCCGCCGTTCTACGCGCTGCACCTCTGGCTGTGGGACCACAACCCGGCCGGATTGTTCGAGGACTACAACCCGCAGGTGACCTGCCCCTGACCCGCCGGGCCCCAACCGCGCCCACGGCTTCGGTGCCCCGACCGAGTCTTCAGCGGCGTCGCCGCGGCCGCGCCTCGGCCTCGCCTGCTCAGGCCTGGCTGGCGCCCGCCGGTGATGCGGCGGCCGGCACGGCGATGCCCAGGGCCAAGGCCGTGCTCAGGAACCACAGGACCTCGAACGCCGCGAGCCGGCCCGCCGCGGCTGCTTCGCCAACGCTCATGGCGCGCTGCGTCCAGGCGGCCACCAGCCGCGGCGTGCTCGGACGCACGAGGGCCGCAGGCTCGGGCGGGCGCATGAGCTGGTAGCGGCCATTGATGGTGCGCGGCGAGACGCCCTGGTCGATGAGGGCGTGCGTCAGGCCCCACAGCAAGGTCGACAGCCGCAGGGTGTGGGTCGTACCCGGCCACGCCGCGGCTTGGGGGGCGCGTTGCGGATCGGCCAGCTGCAGCGGCCGCGCCAGCAGCTCGGCCTGCGGCAGCGAGCTCGCGATCTCTCCCGTGCGGAAGTCGACGACCATGCCGTGCCCGTCACCCACGCCGAAGAGCGTGCGTCGGCGCTCGCCGGCGAGCAGGGCCCCGACCAGCAGGTCGCGCAAGGCGTGCAGCGCGATGCGGGCATGCTCGCGCTGCAGGGCGCCGCGCGCCAGGTCGTAGAGCGCCGCGGCGGCTTCGAGCGCGTCGGTCATCTCGCCGATTCGCACCGGCGAGGCCACCGACAGGCCGCGCGGCGCGTCGGCCGGCGTCGCGCCGCGAGGCGTGAGCCGCACCAGCACCCGCGGCGGCGGGACGTACTGCGACCAGTCGTGCGGCACGAAGAGCGTGGTGCAGGCCGTGACGTCTTCCACCCAGCGCAAGCGCAGGCCGGCCTGGCCGTCGAGCATGCGCGTCATCGAGACCAGCACGGCACGATCGCGGGCTTCGAGGCCGAGTGCGGCGATGTCGAGCGCCCGCCCCGGTGGCGCCGTGCCGCCGGAGGACGAGCCGGCAGCAGGGAGGTCGCGGCGTTCGGGTTGCTCTGGCATCGGGCGGGTCGAAAGCTCGGCAGCCAGTTTAGCGACTCGTCTGCGCCCGACGTTCTGCGCCGAAGACCGTCGGAACGCCCGCGTCCGCCGCTGCGCGCAGGCATCAGGCCGTCGGCCGCCGCTCGAAGCCGGTCTGGCGCGATGCGTCGTCGCGTGCGGTGACCTCGACGCGGTCCACCCGCGCCGCCGCCACGCCGTGATGCAGCCAGTCGCGCAGCCGCGCGAGCGTGTCGGCCTCGCCCTGCGCGAGCAGTTCGACCGTGCCGTCGAGCCGGTTGCGCACCCAGCCGGTCAGGCCGAGCTGGCGCGCGTGGCGCTCGCAGCCGTCGCGGAAGCCCACGCCCTGCACGCGGCCGTGCACGCGCATCAGCCAGGTCTGCAGACGGTCCTCGTCCATGGCGCCGGAGCGTAGCGCAACCAAGGCGTGATCGAAACGTGAGCCGGCCCGGACGCTGCCGTGAGCGCGCCTGCCGAGACTGCCGGCCATGGACTCCACCACCCGTCGCATCGTGATCGTCGGAGGCGGCTTCGCCGGCACGACGCTCGCCCGCGCCCTCGAACGCCGGCTCGCCCCGCCCTGGCAGGTGCTGCTGGTCAGCGAGGAGAGCTACACCACCTTCAACCCGATGCTGGCCGAGGTGGTCGGCGCCTCGGTGTTCCCGGAGCACGTGGTCGCACCGATCCGCCAGATGCTGGCCACCCGCACCAGCCGCTTCGTGATGGGCCGCGTGACGGCGGTCGACCCGGTGCGCCGCACGCTGCAGGCCCAGACCCTGGCCGGCGCGCAGGAGATCGGCTACGAGCACCTGGTGCTGGCCTTCGGCACCCGCGCCAACCTCGACCTGGTGCCCGGCCTGGCCGAGCACGCGCTGCCGCTCAAGCTGGTGGGCGACGCGCTGCACATCCGCAACCGCGTGCTGCAGCGCCTGGCCCGCATCGAGCTGGAGAGCGACCCGGCGCTGCGCCGCGCGCTCGGCCACTTCGTCGTGATCGGCGGTGGCTTCTCGGGCGTGGAGGTGGCCGGCGAGCTGGCCGACTTCCTGGCCGGCGCGCGCCGCCACTACCCGCGCGTGGCGCCCGACGAGCTGCGCGTCACGCTGCTGCAGGACGCGGCGCGCCTGCTGCTCGAACTGCCGGCCTCGCTGGGCGAGGCGGCGGCGCGCTCGCTGCGCCAGCGCGGCGTGGACGTGCGCCTGGGTGCGCGCGCCGAGCAGGTCGAGGCCGAGGCGGTACAGCTGGCCGGCGGCGAGCGCCTGGCCAGCGCCACGGTGGTCTGCACCATCGGCACGCGGCCCAACCCGCTGGTCGAGCGGCTCGGCCTGCCGACGCAGCGCGGCCGGCTGCTGACGCGGCCGGACCTCTCGATCGACGGCCATGACGGGCTGTGGGCCATCGGCGACTGTGCACTCGTGCGCAATCACGCCCCGGGCGCCGGGCCCGAGGGCGTGGCCAGCTTCGCACCGCCGACCGCGCAGTTCGCGGTGGCGCAGGCGCAGGCGCTGGCCCACAACCTGATCGCCCGCATCGAGGCGCGCCCGACCCGGCCGTTCGCCCATGTCTCGCGCGGCGCGATGGCCACCACCGGCCACCTGAAGGGCGTGGCCCAGGTCGGCGCGCTGCGCCTGTCGGGCCTGCCGGCCTGGCTGCTGTGGCGCGCCTACTACCTGCTGCGCATGCCCACCCTCGGCCGCAAGGTCCGCATCTGGCTCGAGTGGACCTGGGGCATGTTCTTCGCGGCCGACATCACCCACCTGCGCTTCACGCGCACCGCGGAGGCGGACACCCCGCCCGCGCCCGCCGCCGCGCCCCTGACCCCTTCGCAACCCTAGGAGTGTTTCCGTGTTGAAGAACAGATCCGCCATCGTCACCGGCTCGACCAGCGGCATTGGCCTGGGCATCGCCCGCGCCTACGCGCAGGCCGGCGCCAACGTGATGCTCAACGGCTTCGGCCCGGCCGGCGACATCGAGGCGCTGCGCGCCGCGCTCGAGCGCGAGACCGGCGTGAAGGTGCGCTACAGCGCCGCCGACATGAGCCGGCCCGAGCAGATCCGCGCGCTGGCCGAGCAGGCGCTGGCCGAGTTCGGCCAGGTCGACATCGTCGTCAACAACGCCGGCATCCAGCATGTCGCACCGGTCGAGGAATTCGACGATGCGAAGTGGGACGCAGTGCTCGCGATCAACCTCAGCTCGGCCTTCCACCTCGTCAAGGCGCTGGTGCCGGGCATGAAGGCGCGGCGCTTCGGCCGCATCGTCAACGTCGCCTCGGCGCACGGGCTGACGGCCTCGCCGTTCAAGTCGGCCTACGTGGCGGCCAAGCACGGGCTGATCGGGCTGTCGAAGACGGTCGCCGTCGAGCTGGCGGAACACGGCATCACCTCCAACACCATCTGTCCCGGCTACGTGAAGACGCCGCTGGTGGAGAAGCAGATCGCCGACCAGGCGCAGGCGCACGGCATCAGCCCGGAGCGCGTGGTGCGCGAGGTGATGCTCTCGCACCAGGCGCGCAAGGAGTTCATCCAGGTCGACGAACTGGCCGCGCTGGCCGTGTTCCTCGCCTCCGACGCGGCCGCCTCGATGACCGGCACCGCGATCGCGATGGATGGCGGCTGGACGCTGCACTGAACCGCGCAGGAGGAGCCCACCATGTCCGAGTACACCGCCCAGCTCGTCGAGCTGCGTCCGATGCTGGTGCGCATGGCGCGCCGGCGCACAAACAACGAGGCCTGGATCGAGGACGCCGTGTCCGAGACCCTGGTGGCCGCGCTGGAGAACCCGGCCGCCTTCGCCGGCCGCGCCAGCCTGCGCACCTGGGCGGTGGGCATCCTCAAGCACAAGCTGGTCGACCAGATCCGCCGCCACACGCGCGAATGCCAGCTCGACACGCCCGACGACGCGCCCGAGCCCGAGCTGCGTGCCGACGACGCCCCCGCCGCGCTCGGCGAGGCGCCGGCCGACTGGGGCGACCCGCAGGAGCGCCTGGCGCGGCGCGAGTTCATGCACTGCCTGCAGCGCAGCCTGCGCGAACTGCCGCGCGCGCAATGGCGCGCCTTCATGATGCGCTACGGCGGCGAGGCCGAGACCGAGGACATCTGCCGCGAGCTCGGCGTCAGCGCCAACCACCTCGCGGTGATGCTGCACCGCGCCCGCGCCCGCCTGCGCGCCTCGCTGGCCCCGGCCGGCTTCGGCACGCCCGCGGCCCTGCCCTCGCACGCCTGAGACACGCATGAGAACCACCATGCCCCGAACCCGATCCCGCGACGACAAGAAGAACCCCGCCCTGCCCGGCCAGGTGGTGCTGGTGCTGCAGGGCGGCGGCGCGCTGGGCGCCTACCAGCTCGGCTGCTACCAGGCGCTGCACGAGGCCGGCATCGAGCCGGACTGGGTGATCGGCACCTCGATCGGCGCGATCAACGCCGCGCTGATCGCCGGCAACCCACCGGAGCGCCGCCTGCAGGCGCTGCACACCTTCTGGCAGCACATGCAGCGCGCCGTGCCCAGCGGCCCCGCGCTCGCGCCGCTGGCCTGGTTCGGCCAGCCCAACCTGGCCGCCAACCTGGCCACCGTGTTGCGCGGCATCCCGGACTTCTTCACCCCCAACCTGCACGCCTGGCGCGGCCAGACCGCGGCGCTGGGCGTGGAGTCGGCCGCCTGGTACAGCACCGCGCCGCTGCGCGAGACGCTGCTCGAGCTGGTCGACTTCGAGTACCTGTGCGACTGCCGCACCCGCATGACGGTGGGCGCGGTCAACGTGGTCAGCGGCGCGATGCGCTACTTCGACACCCGGCACGAGCGACTCGGCGTCGAGCACGTGATGGCCTCCGGCGCGCTGCCGCCGGCCTTCGGCGCGGTGCGCATCGACGGCGAGCCCTACTGGGACGGCGGCATCTACTCCAACACCCCGATCGAGGCGGTGCTGGACGACAAGCCGCGGCGTGATTCGCTCATCTTCGCCGTCAACGTGTGGCACCAGCAGGGCCCGGAGCCGGAGTCGATCTGGCAGGTGATGGGCCGGCAGAAGGACATCCAGTACGCCAGCCGGGCCGACAGCCACATCGCGCGCCAGAAGCAGATCCACCGCCTGCGCCACGTGATCCGCGAGCTGTGCGCGGCGCTGCCCGAGAACCGGCGCAAGGACCCGAAGGTGCAGGAGCTGGCCGGCTGGGGCTGCGGCACGACGATGCACGTGGCGCACCTGATCGCGCCGCGCCTGGACGGCGAGGACCACACCAAGGACATCGACTTCACGCCGCAGGGCGTGCGCTCGCGCCGCGAGGCCGGTTATGCCGACACACGTCGCATGATCGAGCGCGCCCCCTGGGCGCATGCGGCGGCCGACCCGATCGAGGGCGTGATCGAACACCACTGAGCCGTGAGAGCACCCCATATGGTCGAGACCATCGAGCAGCTGCTCGCCAACAACCGCCGCTTCGTCGCCGAGCAGCTGGCGCAGGACCCGCAGGCCTTCCACCGCCAGGCGAGCGGCCAGCACCCGCAGTTCCTGTGGATCGGCTGCTCCGACAGCCGCGTCAGCCCGAACCTGATCACCGGCACCGCGGCGGGCGACATGTTCGTGCACCGCAACGTGGCCAACCTGGTGGTGCCCACCGACATCAACCTGCTGTCGGTGCTGCAGTACGCGGTCGAGGTGCTGCGGGTGCCGCACGTGATCGTCTGCGGCCACTACGGCTGTGGCGGCGTGCAGGCGGCGCTGGCCGAGCCCTGCCACGGGCTGATCGACCACTGGCTGTGCGGCGTGCGCGACACGCGGCAGTATTTCCGCGCCGAGCTCGACGGCCTGGACGACACGGCCCGCGCACGCCGGCTGGTCGAGCTCAACGTGGTCGAGCAGGTGCACAACCTGGGCCGCACCAGCACCGTGCAGCGCGCCTGGCAAGAGCGCGGCCGGCCCTGGATCCACGGCTGGGTGTTCGACATCGACACCGGCCACCTGCACCCGCAGACACCGATGATCGGCGGCCTCGAGGCGCTGGGCACGATCTGCAAGTTCGACCTGCAGGCGGCGTCGTGAACAGCACGCTCGCCCTCGCCCTCGCGCTGCCGTTTGCGCTGCTGATGGGCTTTGCCATCCAGCGCGGCGCCACCTGCACCGTGGCGGCGGTCGACGAACTGCTCGTCAAGCGCAGCGCACGCCGCCTCGCCAGCCTGGCCGAGGCCGCGCTGTGGGTGGCCGGCGGCCTGCTGCTGGCGCGCCTGGCGATGCAGCTGCCGGTGCTGCCCGCCGGCCACGCGCTCGGCCCGTGGACCATCGCCGGCGCCGCGCTGCTCGGCCTGGGCGCCTGGGTCAACGGCGCCTGCGTGTTCGGCGCGATCGCCCGTTTCGGCTCGGGCGAATGGGCCTATGCGCTGACGCCGCTCGGCTTCTTCCTCGGCTGCCTGAGCGCGGGCCTGCTGTTCGGTGCGCCCGCGCCGCAGCCGCTGGCGGCCGGCTCGCCGGTGCTCGCGCTGCCGCCGGCCGCCGGCGCGCTGTTCATCGCGTTCGCCGCCTGGCGCGTGGTCGGCCTCGCCTGGCACGGCCGGCGCCTGTTCGCGCAGCGCCTCTGGGCCCCGCACGCCGCCACCTCGGTGATCGGGGTGAGCTTCGTCGTGATGCTGCTGGCCGTCGGCGCCTGGGCCTACACCGACCTGCTGGCCGACCTCGCCCGCGGCATGGGCGCCCGGGTCGGCGAGCGCGTCGCGCTGGCGCTGGCGTTGCTGGCCGGTGCCGCCTGGGGCGGCGCGAGCGCCGGGCGCTGGCAGGCGCGCCGGCCCGCCGTGGCACAGCTGCTTCGCTGCACGGCCGGCGGTGCGCTGATGGCCTGGGGCACCTTGCTGATCCCCGGCAGCAACGACGGCCTGATCCTGATCGGCATGCCGCTGCTGTGGCCCTACGCCTGGGTGGCGTTCGCGACCATGTGCGCCAGCATCGCGCTGGCGATGCGGCTGGCGGCGCGGATCTCACATTTCCGTCACGGCGGGCGGACGGGGCGCGCGGCTTCCTAGAATTTCCGGCATGAGTCGAAGGGTGTTGGTCATCGAGGACGACCCGGACATCGGGCGGCTGGTCTCGCTGCAGCTGGCCGAGATCGGCTGCAGCTGCCAGCTGGTCGACGACGGCGTCACCGGGCTGGCCGAGGCGCTCGAGGGGCGCTACGACCTCGTCATCCTCGACGTGATGCTGCCGCGCCTGGACGGGCTGCAGATCTGCCGCCGGCTGCGCGAGCGCAACCACCAGACGCCGGTGCTGATGCTGACCGCCAAGTCCACCGAGCTCGACCGCGTGCTCGGCCTCGAGCTCGGCGCGGACGACTACCTGACCAAGCCGTTCTCGATGCTCGAGCTGGCAGCGCGTGTCAAGGGCGTGTTCCGGCGCGCCGAGCAGGCCGAGGCCGTGCGCGCCAGCAGCACGCCCGAGGGCCAGCTGATCGAGGTGGACGACCTGCGCATCGACCTGCAGCGCCACGAGGCGCGCGTGCGCGGCGCGCCGGTCGAGCTGACGGCCAAGGAGTTCGAGCTGCTCGCCTTCTTCGCGCGCGCCCCGGGCCGCGTGTTCACGCGCGCGCAGCTGCTCGACCAGGTCTGGGGCTACAGCCACAGCGGCTACGAGCACACCGTCAACTCGCACATCAACCGCCTGCGTGGCAAGATCGAGACGGACCCGGGCAACCCGAGCTACATCCAGACCGTCTGGGGCGTGGGCTACAAGTTCTCAGAGCGCCGCTGAGATGGACCTCGACGCGGCGCCGATGGAGTTGCTGGCGCTGCTGGTCCTCGCCGCCGCGCTGTGCGGCCTGGCGCTGTGGCGCGTGCTGCACCTGCAGCGCCAGCTGCTCGGCCGCGAGGATGCGCTCGAGCGCGAGCGCCAGGCGCACGCCGACACCCGCCAGGCGCTGCAGGCGCTGCAGCGCCAGCGCCACGAGCTGCTGGCGCGCGTCTCGCACGACCTGCGCACGCCGCTCGCCTCGATGCAGGGTTACATCGAACTGCTGCTGGTGCGCCACGGCAGCCTGAGCGCTGCCGAGGAGCGCAACTACCTGCAGACCGCGGCGCGCCAGGGCGAGAAGCTGACGCGCCTGCTGGCCGACCTGTTCGACCTGACCCGGCTCGAGGCCGGCCAGTGGCAGGTGCACAAGGAGGATTTCTCGATCGCCGAGCTGGCGCAGGACCTGCTGCAGAAGTTCGAGCCCGAGGCGCAGCAGCGCGGGCTGCGGCTGGCGCTGGACTTCCAGCCGCCCTGCTCGCCGGCCACGCGCGTGCATGCCGACCTGGCGCTGGTGGCCCGCGTGCTCGACAGCCTGCTGGAGAACGCCCTGCGCCACACGCCGTCCGGCGGGCGTGTGGCCATCGAGCTGGCCGGCGCCGACGGACGCGCCCGCCTGGTGGTGCGCGACACCGGGCACGGCATCGCCGCCGACGAGCTGCCCGGCATCTTCGAGCGCTACGAGCGAGCCAGCCGCGTGCGCGACGCCGAGCACAGCGAACATGCCGGGCTCGGCCTGGCCATCGCGCGCCACATCGTCGGCCTGCACGGCAGCCGGCTCGAGGTGCGCAGCACCGAGGGCACGGGCACCTGCGTCTCGTTCGCGCTGCCGCTGGCCGAAGACATCACCCCGAGGAGGATCGCCGCATGATCACCCTGCCCAACCTGTTCGTCCCGCTGCTGGCGCTGCTCGGTGCCGGCGTGTTCGTGTTCGGCACCTGGGCCCGCGCCCGCGCCGGCGAGGCCCGCCTGGCCGGACGCCTGGCCGCGCTCGAGCGGCGCGTGAGCGAGCAGCAGCAGGCGCTCGAGCGCGCCGAGGCCGCGCGCGAAAGCGCCGAGGCCGACCTGCGCGCCACCGAGCAGCGCTACCTGATCGCGCTGCGCGGCAGCCAGGACGGCTTGTGGGAATGGGACATCGCCTCCGGCGCCGTGCACCTCTCGCCGCGCTGGAAGGGCATGCTGGGCTTCGAGTCGCACCAGCTGCCCGACGACCTGGCGGCCTGGCGCGGCCGCGTGCACGAGGACGACCGCGCCGGCTTCGAGCAGGCGCTGGCCGAGCACCTGGCCGGCCAGACGCCGCGCCTGGACCACGAGCTGCGCCTGACGCACGCCGACGGCCGCGCGCGCGTGGTGCTGTCACGCGGGGTGGCGATCCGCGACGAGTCCGGCCGGGCCTACCGGCTGGTCGGGCTGGACACCGACGTCACCGCGCTGCGCCGCGTGCAGCTGGTGCTCGACGCGGTGGCCGACGGCACCGACGGCACCGCCGGCGCGCGTTTCTTCGCGGCCATGGTGCAGCACTTCGCACGCGCGCTGCAGGTCGACTCGGCCTTCATCACCGAATGTGCCGACGACCCGCCGACGCGCGTGCGCACGCTGGCCTACTGGTCGGCGGCGGGCGGCAGCGGCGGCAACTTCGAGTACGAGCTGGCCGGCACGCCCTGCGAGGCGGTGATTCGCGGCGCGCGCGACTGCTTCCACCCCGAGGGGCTGGAGCGGCTGTTCCCGATCGAACAGGGCTTCGAGGCCTACCTCGGCCTGCCGATCGTCGGCAGCGACGGCCGCGTGCTCGGCCACCTCGCCTTCCTGGACCGGCGCGCGCGCGACGAGGAGATGCTGGTCGACCGGGTGTTCCGCATCTTCCTCTCCCGCGCTGCGGCGGAGATCGAGCGGCTGCGGCTGCTGGCGCGGCAGTCGGCGCCGGCTGCGCCGGCCGGTGCGACTACCTGACGGCCTGGCCGTTCACGTTGACGACGCGGCAGTCCGGGGTGTAGGGCTTCCGGCGCGCATCGCACTGCGCCATCGCCTCGCGCACCGCCTCGTCCAGCGAGCTCGCGTTGCCGGCCCAGGCAAAGGTCTGGCGGGAGGACGCGGCGAAGGCCTTGTGGCCCGGCGCGCCGGCGTAGTCGCGCAGCGCCTCCTGCAGCGCGGCACCGCCGCCGCTGCCGCCGCCGATGCGGCCGTCGCCGCCCAGTTCGACGATGTCGTCGGCGCCATCGTCCGCCTGCTCGGCCGCGTAGCGCTCGGCAAAGCGGAGGCCGCCGCGCACCAGCAGCGCACTGCACAGCACCAGCACCACCAGCGACAGGCCGAACCAGCGCCAGCGGCCCCGGGGCGGCGGCGGGCCGTACTCGTTGGTCCCCGGATTGCCCGGCAGCAGGCCGATCAGCAGGCTGGCCAGGCTGCCCGCGTAGGGCACCAGCACGAACAGCGCCCACCAGCCGTGACGGTCGCAGTCGTGGCAGCGCAGCACCGTCAGGCGCATCGAGAAGAAGAACACCCCCAGCGCCCCGACGCCGACCAGCAGCAGACGCGGCAGGCTGGGCCGCTGCAGGAAGCCGGCGGTGAGCAGCAGCATGGCGCCGATCAGCCACAGATTGGCCGTGGCACTCGACAGGCGACCGACGCGGCCCGAGAAGCTCAGGCCGATCGCCGAGGCGCTGCGCTCGCCCCCGTTGGCCTCCACGTGCCGCCGCGGGTTCCGGCGTGCCTCCAGCGCGGCCTGGCGCTCGGCGCGGCGCAGCGCCTCGTCCTCCGCCTTGGCCGCCAGGGCCATCTCGAGGTTGGTGGCACACGAGCGGCACAGCACCCGCCGAGTCTGGCGCTCGCCGCAGGTGGGGCAGACCACCTCGTCCGCCGGCGCCGTGGCCACCAGGGCGAGTTCCGTCGGCATCGCCGGCACGGGCATGGGCACCGGTGGCGGAGGCGCGGCAATGGGCGGGGCGGCTCGCCGGTCCTCCTCGGGCGGCGGCGCGATCGCCGGCCAGCCGCTGGCGGCCGGCGCCGTCGGCGGCGCGGGCATGGGCTCGACATGCAGCCGCGCGCCCACGGCGGCCAGGCGGCTGACGTAGCGCTGCGCGTCGGCGGCCGCCAGGCCGCGCTTGAGCACCGTGCGCTGGCCCGAGAACAGCCGCTTCAGGCCGGCCTCGTCGGCCCGGAGCAGGCGCGCCAGGTCGCGCTGCACATCCTCGAGCCGGAATCCGGCCAGCACTTCACCACGGAACACGAGTTGGACGGGCGCGCTCATCGACACGGACAGGGTGGCGGGAGCGCGCATTGTCGGGCCGCTGCCGGCCCGTGCCGGCCGCTGCACCAGGGGGGTCAGCCCGCCAGCCGGTCCAGCGTCAGGGCGTCGGGGGCGCCGTCGAAGAAGCGCTCCAGCGCCTGCCGGAACATCGGCTGCGCGGGCACGGCCTGCATGAACAGCGTCATGCAGGAGCGCAACTTCAGGTCGTCGGGCGTGCCCAGCACCTGGCGTGCACTGCGCCCCGGCGGCACGGCGAGCAGTGCCGCCGTGCACTCGGCCAGGCGCGGCCCGAGCAGCGGGTGCTGCCAGTAGGCCTGCGCCTCGGCCAGGCCGGCCAGCCCATAGTGCTGCGCCATCGCGCTGCGGCCGAGGCCGCGCAGCTGCGGGAAGACGAACCACATCCAGTGGCTCGCCTTCGCGCCGGCGCGCAGCTCGGCCAGCGCCTGCGCATAGACGCCCTGCTGGGCGTCGACGAAGCGTTGCAGCGCGTGCGGGTCGTCCATCGCGTCCTCCTGGCGGGGCACGCGAGGATCGTACGCTCGGACTCAGTTGCCGCCGACGTAGTACAGCGACTTCAGCAGCGCCTGGGTCTGGTCCTCGGTCATCAGGCCACCCTTGGCGCCCATCTGCCTGAGCTTCATGTCGTAGGCCTTCTCGACCATCGCCATGAATTCCTTCTTCGACACCATGCCGTCCTTGTTCTTGTCCAGCACGGACATCTTGAACAGCATGAACGGGTCCTGGTAGTCGCCTTCGCCGGCGCGGGCGACGCCGTTCAGGCTCATCAGGGCGGCAGCGGCGACGAGGCCGGCAGCGAGTTTCTTCGTGAACATCGGCTTTCTCCTGGGGAATGGGTTGACGAGGCTTGCGCAGCCAGCTGCGCCGACCATGTGTCGATGCCGGCGTCTGCCGATGACAGTGCGCGTGGTCGCAGGCTCGTCCCCCGCCGTTCAGGGGTTTGAGTCGAATCAATCAGGCTCCGGCATGCCAGCCTTACGCTGGCTGCCGACGTTGCACCCTGATCGGTTGCGGGCGCTATTGGCGAGGGATGTGCATGGCCTATGTTCCCGGGTTCGACTGCGACGTGTTCGTCAGCTACGCGCACGCCGACAACGAAGGCCCGCACGGCGAGCGCGCCGGAGGCTGGGTCGAGGCCCTCGCAGAGGAACTGCAGCTGAACATCAACCGGCGGCTCGTCCTGCCCAAGGACACGGTGAAGGTGTTCACCGACTACGAGCTGCCCACCAACAAGCCCATCACACCCGAGCTGCTCGCGCGGGTGCGTGGGGCGGCGGTGCTGCTGGTCGTGATGTCGCCCTACTACCTGGCGTCGGACTGGTGTCGGCGAGAGCGCAGTGCGTTCCTCGACGTCGCGCGCGACCGCATCGCCCAGGGTCGCGTCTTCATCGTCAAGTACCTCGACGTCGACCGGCGGGAGTGGCCGGTCGAGTTCGGCGACCTCGAGGGCGACGAGTTCGGCGTGTTCGACCCCGAGATCCGCGAGAAGCGGCCGGCGGGCAGGTTCGACCACCGCGAGCCGCAGTTCACGCAAAGGATCTATGCCCTGAGCGGCAAGATCGCCGCGACCCTGCAACGCCTGAGCCGCGAGGCCGCGGGTGAGCCCTATCCGCGCGCGGCGGAGCAAGGAGCGCCCCGGGTCTTCGTCGCGCGAGCCACGGACGACCTCGAGAGCCGGGAGGTCGAGCTCCGCAACCACCTTGCCAGCAGCGGGCTGCAGGTGTCCGCGCGGCGTCACTACGGTCAGGGCAGCCGCAGTGCATTCGAGGCGGCGGTTCGCGACGAACTCGCCGGCTGCAGCGTGTTCGCGCAAGTGCTGAGCGAGGCGCGGGGACCGGAGGTGGACTTCGACGACCAGCACCGCCTGCCGGTTCTGCTGGCCGAACTCGCCCGCCAGTCCGGGCTGCCGATCGTGCAGTGGCGCGACCACCATGTCGATCCGTCGAGGATCGACTCCGACGACGCCCACCGTGCGCTGGTCGACGGCGCGATGGCCTGCGGCTTCGACGAGTTCGCGCGGCGCGTGGTCCAGGCCGCGACCGCGCCGCGCCGGCCGCCGCCGGCACCGAGACCGTCGGGCGTGGTCATCTTCGTGGACCACCTGCCGATGGACAGCGCGCTGGCCGAGGACCTGCGGAAGATCCTGTTCGACGAGGGCTTCGATGAGGTGTACCTGCCTGTCAGCAAGGGCGATCCCCAGGCCGTCAGCCAGCATCTCAAGCAACTGCTCGAGATGGCCGACGGCGTGATCGAGGTCTTCGGCAGTGCCGACGCCGCCTCGGTGGTGTCGAGGTTCATCACCAACAAGAAGCACCTGCGGCTCAGCCAGCACGAGGTGGCGGCGCAGGTGGTCGTCGAAGGGCCACCCGGCGACGACGAGAAGTTCGCCGAGGTGGCGCACGCCCTGGGCCCCCTCCTGGTGGTCCAGAGCGCGGAGCGTCTGGAACGGGCGAAGCTGGCACCCTTCATCGAACGCCTGCGCGCCGCGCGTGCACGCAACGTCTGAGCCATGACGGACGAAGTCCACTCGGCCCGCCGGCCCTATCCGGGACTGCGGCCGTTCCGCGAGGAAGAGGCCGAGATCTTCTTCGGACGTGACGCCCAGACGAACGAACTGCTGACGCGCCTGGCGCGCCAGCGCTTCATCGCCGTGACCGGGCCGTCGGGGTGCGGCAAGTCGTCGCTGGTCATCGCCGGGATGATTCCTGCGTTGCGCAGTGGACTGGCCGTCGACGCCGGCTCGAACTGGCGGGTGTGTCCGATGCGGCCGGGGCGCAGCCCGATGCGGGCCCTGGCCACGGCCCTGGCCACCCGGGAGATCGTCGGCGCGCAGCACCTCGACGCGGCCAACCCCGACCGCATCGAGGCGGCCCTGCGTTTTGGTCCGCGCGGTCTGGTGGACGTGCTGCGCGAGTCGACGGTGCTGGGCGGAGCGTCGGTGCTGCTGCTGGTGGACCAGTTCGAGGAGATCTTCCGCTTCCGCGAGCGCATCAGCCAGGACGAGGCCGACGCGTTCGTGCACCTGCTGCTGGCCACCGCGGGGCAGACGGCGCTGCCGGTGTACGTGGTCATCACCATGCGCTCGGACTACCTCGGGGACTGCACGGTCTTCCAGGGCCTGCCGCAGGCGATCAACGACGGCCAGTACCTCACGCCCCGGCTGACACGCGACGAGTGCGCCCAGGCCATCCAGGGGCCGGCACGCGTGTTCGGCGGCGACGTCGAGGCCGGGCTGCTGAACGCGCTGCTCAACGACTTCGGGCCGGACCCCGATCAGCTCCCGCTGCTGCAGCATGCGCTGATGCGCATGTGGCAGCGCAAGGCCGACGCCTGCGCCGTGACCCATCCGGGGCAGCCGGTGCTGCTCGAGCGGGCGGACTATGCACAACGCCTCGGCGAAGCGCTGGATCGGCATGCCGACGAGGTGCTGCACACCTTGACGAACGACGAACAGTGGCTCGCGCAGGTCCTGTTCCGGCGCCTGACCGAACGCGCCCCGGGTCGCCGCGACACCCGGGCGCCGGCCCTGCTGGGCGAGGTGGCAGCGGTCGCCGGGCTGGAGCCGGCACGCGCCGTGGCGGCGCTGGCGCCGGTCATCGACGCCTTCCGCCGCGAGGGCTGCAACTTCATCGTCGCATCGCCCCCCGAACTCGGCACCGAGACCTTGCTCGACATCGGCCACGAAAGCCTGATCCGGCAATGGAAGACGCTGTCGGGCTGGGTCGAGGCCGAAGCGGAGTCGGCGGCGGTTTATGTGCGGCTTGCGGATGCAGCCAGACGGCATGCGCGGAACCAGGCGGCGCTGCTGTGGGAGCCCGATCTGCAGCACGCGCTGCAGTGGCAGGCGCAGGAACACCCAGGCGAGGCCTGGGCGGCGCGCTATCGCAGCCGTGAGGAGCCGGCCGACGCCGCCGGTGAGGAGTTCCGACGCGTCGAAGCGTACCTGGAGGCCAGCCGCCGTGCATGGGACGACGCGCAGGAGCGCAAGCGGCAACGCGAGGAAGACGCGCGCCGGCGAGACATCGACGAAGCCCGCCGCCAGGCGGAAGCCGACGCGGCACGCGCAGACGCCCAGCGCGCCCATGCCGAACTGAACCTGGAGCGCGCACAGAAGGTCGCGGCGGCGCGGCGGCGGCGCAATGTCGCTCTGGCCGGCCTGGCGGCGCTGCTGGCGCTGGCCGTGCTCGGGCTGTGGGGACGCAACGAACTCTATGGATGGATGCTCACTCCCGCCCAGGAAACCTATGCGGACTTCCATTCGGTGCGCGGCGTGCCCCGCGGGATCGGCCCCGCCCTGACGGCCGAACAGATCTCGCGGCGCGCGGTTTCGTACCAGATCACGAAGAAGTGCCGGCGCGTTCCGGGCCGGTTCGGCCAGTGGCTGGAGCGAATCGACGACCGGCTCGGAACGAACTTCTCGACTGCTGCCGGCGCCTGCCCGCAAGAGCGCATCGTGGAGATGCGAGCGATCAACGCCAGCGGCGAGTTGACCACGGCGCATCGGGCCGAACTGTCCGCGCTCGGAGGCAGCGACGACGCGGCCCGTCCGGCGCGCAAAGGGGTGCGCTGGCAGTATCTCTACGACGACCTCGGCCGCATCGCCTACGAGGTGGAACTTGATCGCAAGGGCCGCCTGGTCCGCAGCCTCGTCTACTCACCCGCAGACCAGGGCAGCGCGCCGTCGCAGAGGACGCGCCAGCTTCTCGATGAGGGCGGCTTCCCGCTGCCACCCACGGGAGACATGTGCGCGTCGACCGAGACGGTGGAGTTCGCGTCGCCCGAAGGGTACGAGTGGCGGTACCGCTACAAGGATCGTTTCGGGGAGCCGGCGCCGGGACGCGATCATGTTCCGGTGCAGGAGCTCCGGCGCGACGAGCGGGGCTTCTTGCTGGAGGTCGTGTCGCTGGATTTCCGGGGCGGCAATGGCGAGCTCGTTCCGATCGATGATGCCATGGGCAACGCGTCGGTCCGGTACAGCGACTTCGATCGGTTCGGCCAGGGGCGCCGCGTCGAGTATCGCGGTGCGGACGGTGAACTGGTGGAGATGAAGGGGGTTGCCGCCTACCTGCGGGCCTTTGACGCCGTGGGGAACCAGACGGAGGAGCTCGCACTGGACGCCGGCGGGCGCCCGGCCACCGGCAGCGAAGGCTGGCACCGCCGGGCCATCGAGTACGGTGCAAAAGGAACGATCACGCGCGAAACGTTCTGGGCCGTCGACGGCAGTGCCGCCGCCCAGCGCGACCGCTGCCACGAGATGCGCTGGACGTACGACGATGCGGGCCGACGCATCGGCGGGGCCTGCAGCGGGATCGACGGACGGCCAGGCGGGCTCGATGCGCCGACCTGGCGGATCGAATACGACGGCGACGGCAACACCTCGGCCTGGTCGTACTGGGACGCAGCGGGTCGCCAGCCGGTTCTCGGTCGCGAAGGGTGGCACCGGCTCGTGCGCAAGCACGACGACCGTGGCAATCTCGTCATCGAGACGTACCTCGATGTCCACGGCAAGGCGGTGCGATTGAAGAGAGGGCACGCGGGCACGCGCTTCGAATACGACGACCGCAACCAGCTCGTCCGACGTGTCTACCTCGACCCCGACGAGCACGCGACGCTGATCGCCGACGGCTATGCCGAGCTGAGGTACGCCTACGACGAGAACGGGAAGCGCACTTCCGAACGCTATTTCGACGCGGACGGGAACATGGCGTGGGCCGCCACTGGCTTCGTCGGCGTCGACTTCGAGCGCGACACCTGCGGACAGGAGACCGAACGGCGCTTCGTCGGTCCGGACGGCCGGCCCGTGACCATCGCGGACGGACATTCGGGTGAGCGAAACACCTATGACCGCCTGGGGCGTGCCGTGATGCTGCAGTACACCGACGCTTCGGGGAGGCCGACCGCACATGCCGACGGCGTTGCCGGCTGGCGTGACTCGCTCGATCGATTCGGCAACATCGTGGAGCGGCGCTACTTCGGAACCGACGGTCGACCGGTCGCCGACGTCCAGGGCAAGGCCGGATGGAGGCAGGTGTTCGACCGCTGGGGAAACGTCACGCGGGAGGACTCGATCGATCTGTCCGGGCGCCTCGTCGCCACGGAGGGTGAGGCGGGATATCGCTACGCCAGCACGGTCTGGGTTCGCGACCCGCTGGGCCATGCAGTCGAAGAGGCGTACTTCGGCATGCGGGGCGAGCCCGTCTACCTGCGCGAAGGCTATGCACGGCGCAGGTTGACCCGCGACGAACTCGGCAGGCTCGTGCAGGACTCCTACCTTGGTGCCGAGTGCCAAGCAGTGCAGACGGACAGCGGCTTTCACCGCGTGCGCTACCGCCTCGACGAACGTGGCCGGACCATCGGCGAGGAGTATTTCGATCCGCAGGGGGCACCGGTGAAAACGATCAACGGATCCCACCGCGTCGAGTTCACGACCGACGTGCACGGGCGCGAACTCGGTCGGCGTCACTACGACGCGGCGAATCGCCCGGTGGCTGGGGGACCGGGCTGGCACGAGATGCGGGTCGAGTTAGATGCGCTGGGGCGGGAGGTTCACCGCTCGTACTGGGACAGCCATGGCAAGGCCGACCTGTCCGCCGATGCCACGCACCACGCAGTGCATCAACGGCTGGACCAACATGGGCGCGTCGTCGAGCGGCGCTACGTCGACCGCCGGCAGCGCCCGACCGCCGGGCCGGAGGGCGTGTCGGTCGTGCAGTTCCGCCACGACAAGAGCGGACGCCTGGTCGAACAGATCTATCGCGGACCCGACGGCCGGCTGATGCAAGGCGACGGGCGATTCGCCCGCAAGACGGTCACGCACGACAGGCTGGGCCGAACGATCGCCGAGTCCTACTTCGGCACCGACGGCCGGTTGCGCACAGATGAATTCGCGCGCGCCGAGTTCAGCTATGGCACGCGGACGCTGACCGAGCGCAGGTACCGCGCCAATGGCCTGCCATCGGCGGGTGCGGGGACGTTTGCCGCCCGCATCACGCGACTCGACGCCTCGGGTCAGGAAGTCGAATCCACGTGGTTCGACGCCCACGGTCGCCCCACGCCTGGGCGGGACAACTACTGGGCACGCTTGACGCATGCCTACGATGAACGAGGACGCGAAGTCGAACTGAGTGGCTTCTCAAGCGACCCGTGGTCGCCGACCGGGCTGGCCTTGCAGGTCACGCGCCGGTCCCGATTCGACCAGTACGGCCACGCCGTCGAGATGCGCTGGCTGGGCCCGACTGGCGAACCCGTCGAATGGAACGACGTGGCGCGCGAGTTGCAGCGATTCGATTGGAGGGGCCAGATCGTCGAGGCGCATCGCTATGGCCTCGATGGCATGCCGGTGCACGTTCCCGACCCGACAGCCGCCAATGCCGCCATCGAACGAAGCACCTACGACGAACGAGGCCATCTGGTGCTGCGCCGCTACTTCGACGCTCAAGGGCAGCTCATGGCGGTGCGCACTGCGGTTGGCTACTGCGCCGCCGTTCGTTGGCATCCGGACGCCCGCGGCCAGTCGCCTCGGCCCGAGGGCGACTGTCTCGATGCCCGCATGCGTCCTGCCGACGCGGACACTGGCGCCCCCGTGGACTGACACGCGCGCGGCGCGAAACGCGGCCATTCGCCGGCGGGCTGCTCAGCCACGTCAATCCGTCGCCGGATACACCCCCACCAGCGCCTTCTCGCGCCGCCAGCCGCGCCAGAAGCTGCGCCAGTCGAGCGGCCGGAAGCCGCGTGCGCGGTTGGCTGCACCGATCTCGAACAGCCAGCGGTACTGGCGCATCAGGTCGCGCCAGGCGGCGAGCAGCGGCGTGCGGCGGTCCCAGATGTGCGTGCTCTCGGCGCCGGCGCCGTTCACCTCGACGATGGTGAAGGCCTCGCCGCGCCGCACCGCCTCGAAGTCGGCGAAGCGGATGTCGAAGCGGCCGAAGTGGAACTCCGGCAGGCTGCGTGCGATCGCCTCGAAGCGCGCCTCCATCGCCGGCGTCACGAAGGCCGTGCCGTCGCGGAAGATCGCGCCGCGGCTGTGGCTGCCGGCGAACGCGAGGCGGATCGCCTCGCCCGCGGCGGGCACGCTGTCCAGCCGTGCCGCATGGCGACCCAGGTACAGGTGCGGCACGCGCCCGGCGCGCGGGTCGGCCAGGATCAGCTCGCGCAGCGTGCGCCGGCCGTCGCCGTGCACGTAGGGGAAGTACTTCAGCGTCAGCGAGACGATGCGCCCGCGCGCCTCGCCCGGCCGGCGCACGTAGAACACGCCGGCCTCGCCCTCGTGCGGCACGTAGCGCTGCAGCAGCAGCCGCGCGCCGCGCGGGAAGGCCGCGAGGTAGGCACGCAGCGCCGCCTCGTCGCGCAATAGCTTGACGCCCGCGCCGCGGCAGCCGAGGTCGGGCTTGCCGACCACCGGCAGCGCCAGGCCGGCCGCGTGCAGCCGGTCGAGCGCGTCGGCGGTCTCGCCGTCCAGCGTCGAGCCGGCCACGGCCTGCTCGGCCAGCGTCGGCCGGTCGAGTGCGATGAACGGGGCCACCCAGGCCGGTGCATGGCGCAGCGCCAGCGCGAGGATCTGCGCCTTCGATTCGCCGACAAAACCACCGCCCGGGAACGAGGGGTTGGCCACCGTCGGCAGCAGCACGCCGCGGTGGCGCAGCATCAGCCAGGCCGCGTACAGCGCCACCGGTGGGTAGAACGCCCACATGGGCCAGAACTCGTAGAAGCTCAGCGGGTCGCCCTCGGTGTCCAGCGGCGGCATGCCCTGGTGCGGGCGCGGCACGGGGGTGGCGGCGGAGGCGGCGGTGGGCGGGGGCGCTGCACGCAGCGCGACGACGGTGGTCATGGTGTTCCTCCTCGACGACGATCGGCCAGCGCCCGCCAGACCGGCACGGCCAGCGCGAGCACGACCAGCGGCAGCGCCACCGCCAGCGGCGCGGGCAGCGGCAGCCAGCGCATCAGCGCAGACCCGGCGGCGGCGCCGAAGGCGAGCAGCCCGGCCGTCCACAGCGCCACCGCCAGCAGCACCCAGGCGGTGAAGGGCAGCAGCGGGATGCGCAGCCAGCCGCAGGCGGTGTAGGTGACGAGGCGCAGGCCAGGGATCACCCGCGCCAGCAGCACCGCCGAGGGCAGGCGCTGCTGCAGCCGCGCACGCCAGGGCCGTGCCCGCTCGCCGCCCCAGCGGCGCTGCAGCGCCGGCCAGCGCAGCGCGGCGGCGCCGGCGGCATAGAGCAGCAGGTCGCCCGCGGCGATGCCGCCGGCCACCGCGGCGAAGGCGGCGCTCCACGACAGCAGCCCCTGCGCGGCCACCGCCGCGCCGGCGGCGATCGCCAGGTCCTCGACCAGCAGGGTGGTCAGCGCGAGCGCGAGCATCACGACCCCCGGCTCGGCCATGCCGGCCAGCGCGGCCTGCCAGTGCGCGGCCCAGTCGCTCAGCATGCCGACCTCACCGCGGCCTCGATCGCCGCGCGCACACGCTCGCTCGCGTTCCAGGGCAGGAAGTGGTTGGCCCCGGGCAGCAGCTGGGTGTCGATGCAGCGCGCGCCGGTCAGTCGGCGGCGCAGGTAGTCGACGTTGGCCACCGGCACCAGCGCATCGGCCGTGCCGTGCAGGATGCGCACCGGCGCCGTGATGCGCGGCAGCAGCACGCCGAGTTCCACCAGCTCGGGCTGCAGCGCCAGCAGCTCGGCGTTGGCGTTTCGGATCGCGCGCGGCAGCAGCGCCCGAACCGGCGGCCAGGCGCCGAGCGGCTGCAGCGGGTGGATCTTCTCCAGCGCCGGGTCGAGCGAGGCCGCCACCAGCACCAGCGCCAGCACCTCGCGCGGGTGCTCGGCCGCCACGCGCGCGACGATCGCGCCGCCCAGCGAATGGCCGACCAGCACCGCGCCGCGGCCGTCGCTCGGCAGCAGGCGGGCCACCGCCTCGGCCTGCTCGGCGAGCCGCGTGACGGCGCTGTCCGGGCCGCTGCGGCCGAAGCCGGGGCGGTCGAGTGCCACCAGCTCCAGGCCCGGCGGCGGATCGAGCAGCAGGTCCGACCAGCCGCTCGCCGAACCCGGCGTGCCGTGCACGAGGATGACGCGCGGGCCGTCCGGCGCGCCGGCCACCAGCGCGCTCACGCCGCCGGGCAGCGTGTGCCGCAGCGCCTCGAGCGCCGCTGCGGGCGCCGCCGGGCGCTGCGGCGCGCAGCCCAGCGTGGCCAGCAGCACCACCAGCGCGCCGGCGTGGCGTGCGGCCGAAACGCTCATGCAGCCTCGGCGCGCGGCCGCGGCGCGTTCAGCATCTGGCTGAACCAGCGCTGCTGCGCGGTGCTGCCGCCCAGCAGGTGCAGCCGCGCCATCAGCGGCTGCAGTTCGCGGCGCGCCTCCTGCCAGCGCTGCTGCGCGTAGGCCACCACGCCGCGCGCGGCGGGCCAGGCCAGTTCGCGCCAGGCCGGCGCTTCGGAATGCGCGGCCTGCTCGGCCAGCCCGTCCAGCAGTTCGGCCACGCCGGCCTCGTCGCCGGCACGCGCCAGCGCGTAGGCGAAGTGCAGGTCGAGGAAGGCGTTCTGCCGATCATGGATGCGCGGCCGCACATGCGCGGCCAGGTCCTGCCAGCGCGAGCCGCCGTCCAGCCCGAGCGCCTCGATGCGCGCCAGCAGCGAGACCGCATTGACCTGGTCCTGCACGTAGGTCTTGCGCACGCCCCAGACACGCGCATCCCACAGCGCCAGCGCGGCCGCGGCGTCGCCGCGGGCCAGGTGGCACAGCGCCAAATGCCACCACTGGTGCGTGAGCATGAAGCTGGAGCAGCGTTCCCAGGTGGGCGCGAGCGGCTCGAGCCAGGCGATGCCGGCGGCGGCATCGCCGCGGGCCTCGTGCACATGGGCCACCGCATGCTGGGCCCAGGGGTCGTGCCGATCCAGCGCGACGGCACGTTCGCCGATCAGCAGCGCGTCGGCCAGCGCGCCGTTCTGCTCCAGCGCGAAGGCGTGCAGGCCCCAGGCCTGGCCGATCTCCGGCGCGGCGCGCAGCGTCGCGCTGCTCAGCGCCAGCATGCCGGCGCGCTCGCCCAGGTTGAGCTGGTGCACCTGCGCCAGCTTGGCGTTGAGCAGGTCGCGCGGCCACCGCTGCGCCAGCTCGAGATGGCGCTGCAGCGCGAGGGCCGGCCGGCCCTCGGCCCAGGCCTCGAGCGCGGCCAGCAGCAGCCGCTCGCGCGCATTGGCGTGGCGTGCCGCGGCCTGCGCACGCGCCAGCCAGGGCCGCGCGCGCTGCACGCCCTCGGCGGTCTGCAGGAACAGGTACAGCGCCGCGACCAGCGCCTGCGGCAGCGGCGCGCCGGGTTCGGCCTCGGCCAGCGGCAGGATCGCCGCGGCGCGCTGGCCGTGGCTGAGCACCTCGAAGGCGAAGTCGGACACGGCGGCGGCCACCGCGTCCGTGCCGGTGCTCAGCGCGAGGCCGAAGCGGTCGTGGTGCATCGCGCGGGCCCCGCCGCTCAGGCCGCCACGCGCCGGCGGGCTGCGAGCAGGCCGGCCAGCGCGCCACGGTGCAGCCACAGCAGCCCGGCGGCCGCGAGCCACACGCCGCAGGCCAGCGCGAACAGCTGGCCGCCGTCCAGGCTGCCGTCGGTGTTGCGCACCTGCACACCCAGCGGCGTGAACAGGTGGAAGAAGATGGCGCCGCTGATCACGCCCAGCGCGAGCAGCGCACCGAGCGCCGACAGCAGCGCGCGGCCGAGGAACAGGCCGCCCAGCAGCAGTGCCGAGGCCACCAGTTCGGCGCTGCCGACCACGTACTGGCTGAACGGCCCGCTGCGCGCGAACAGCCCCGGGAAGCCGAGGCTCGCGCCCCAGGCGTCGAGCGTGCCGAAGATGTACTGCGTCTCGGGCGAGTCGCTGAACTTGAAGAACAGCGACTGCACGAACACGAAGGCGATGTAGAGCGCGAGCGCGGCGGCGGTCACGCGGCGGGTGCGGTTGGGCTGGTCCATGGCCATCGCCTCACTTGCCCAGCACGGCGGGCCAGTTGCGGTCCGCCTTGACGATGAAGCCCGGGATGTCCTGCTCCCACTTCTTCTGCACCTCGGCGTCGTAGTTGAGGTAGAGCTTGCCGTCCACGAGCTTCCAGTGGCGCGGGTCGCCCGAGGCGGTGTAGCCCTGCGACACGGCCCAGGCGCAGTAGCCGCCGTACTGCGGTGCGTACTTCTCGGGCGCGGCGGCGAAGCGGTCGCGGTTCTCTGCGCTGGCGAAGCGCCATTCGGCGCCGTTCCATTCCAGGCTGTAGCGCTTGTCGCCCTTGACCGGCTGCTGCTGCGTGAAATAGGCCACCGCGTCGTAGCCGTCGACCGCGGTGCGGCTGAAGGTGCCGGTGTAGACCGGGGCGTCCTTGGCCAGCGCCGGGGCGGCCTGCAGCCCGATGGACACCAGCGTGAGCAGGCCGGCCTGGCGGATGAGTCGCGAAACCATCGTGGGAACCTCTGCAATCGGATGGGATGCGCCTGCGTCGCGCGGCGCGCCGCCGTCCTTACACGGCGGCGCGCTGTAAGCACGCGGCCGCGCCACGCGACCACGGCCGCAGGAGGACGCCATGGACACCCTTTCGCTGCCGCTCGCGGCGCGCCCGCGCGCCGCGACCTACCGCGTGCGCCTGGCGCGCGACGATGCGGACCGCCGCGCCGCCCAGGCGCTGCGCTTCGCGGTCTTCAACCTCGAGCTGCGCGAGGGCCTGGCGCAGTCCTGGGCGACCGGGCTGGACGCCGACGCCTTCGACGCCGTGTGCGACCACCTGCTGGTGGAAGACGGTGCCAGCGGCCAGGTGGTCGGCACCTACCGGCTGCAGACCGGCACGCACGCCGCACACCACCACGGCTACTACAGCGAGCGCGAGTTCGAGTTCGCGCCCTACGAGGCGCAGCGCGCCCGCATCGTCGAGCTGGGCCGGGCCTGCATCCATGCGCAGCACCGCAACTTCGCGGTGCTCAACCTGCTGTGGGGCGGCATCGCCGACTATGCCCGCACGCGCGGCGCGCGCTGGCTGCTCGGCTGCAGCTCGCTGACCTCGCAGGACCCCGTCGCCGGCGCCGCTGCCTGGCGGCAGCTGCAGCGCCACCAGGCCGAGCCGGCGCTGCGCACCGTGCCGACGCCGGCCTTCGCCTGCCCGCTCGACACCCTCGGCCCCTCGCCGAAGATCCCCAAGCTGCTCGCGACCTACCTCGCGCTCGGCGCCACGCTGGCCGGCCCGCCGGCGCTGGACCGCGAGTTCGGCACCATCGACTTCCTGACCCTGCTCGACCTCGACGGCCTGCGGCACCGCTGGCTGACCCGCGCGCCGCTCGGGCTCGGTTGAACCGCGCGCCACACGGCAAACGGCCCCGCCCTCGGATCCGAGGGCGGGGCCGTGCGGCGTGGCGGCCGATGGGTCAGGACCCCTGGCGCGCGGCCTCGCGGCGCTGCGCCAGCGCACGCGCCTCCTGCTGGGCGCGCAGCTCGCGCTCCGCCAGCCGGGCGCGGGCCAGGCCGCGCGGGGTGCCGTCGCCGGCGTCGATCCAGAAGCTGCCGTCGGCACGAGCCTGCTCGAGCTCGGCGAGCACCTGGGCGCGTGTCTTGGGCTCGGCGGCAAACGACTGGGTGGCGAACACGGCCGGCAGCAGCGCGGCCAGCACGATGAGGGAAAGGCGGTTCATGGCGGTGTCCTCGTTCGGTGGTCGGGGGGTCAGTTCACGGCCTGCGCACTCAGCGTGCGGCCGAGCACCTTCTCGAGGTTCTTGATCTGCCCGGCGGTCAGCTTGCCGTCGCTCAGCTTGTTCTCCTGCGCGTGCATGTCCCAGGCCTTGGCGATCATCGCGAGGAACTCCTCCTTCGAGACCATGCCGTCCTGGTTGCGGTCCATCTCGCGCATGTCCATCAGGCGCGAGTAGATGTCGCCGTCGGCGAACGCGGCGCCGCTGCCGGCGGCCAGGGCCAGCGCGAGCGCCAGCGGGCGAAAAAGGGTGCGGGGGGTCATGGGCATCTCCAGTTCGGTTGGGGTTTCAGCCGCGGCCACGGCACGTGACCTGCGTGACCGTCGGTCGGCCGGCCGGCCCGCCCATTACGGCGCCCGCAACGAATGAAACGCCGGGCGAAGCGGCGATGAAACGACGCCTGCCGACCATGCGCGCACCGTTGAACACCTTCAAGGAGAAGCGCATGACCCGCACCCTCGCCGCCCTCGCCCTGGCCCTCGCCTCGTTCGCCGCCGCGTTGCCGGCGCAGGCGCAGAGCTTCGTCCAGGTGCGCGACTGGGACGTCTATGTCGACCTGCCGACCGGCTTCGCCTACGTGAAGACGCCGCAGCGCTGGGTGTTCGTGCGCCGGCTCGACGAGCAGCAGCTGCAGCACCTGCACCCCAGCACGCTGACCGCGCTGCTGCCCGCCGAGCAGCCCGAGATCCAATGGGCCCACCCGGCGCTGGAGGAGTCGCCGCGGGTGCTGGCGCTGCGCCAGGGCCCGGCGCGCGTGGCGAGCAGCCACGCCGCGCCCACCGCGCAGTGAGGTTCAGGCGTAACGCTTGGCCGCGGCCTCGAGCGAGACGGGCTTGATGCGCGAGGCCATGCCTGCGCAGCCGAAGGCCTGGAAACGCTCGATGCAGACGTCGCGCGCCGCGGCGGTGGCGTCTTTCAGGAACTTGCGCGGGTCGAATTCGCTCGGGTCCTTGGCCATCGCGCGGCGCATCGCGCCGGTCATCGCGAGCCGGATGTCGGTGTCGATGTTGACCTTGCGCACGCCGTGGCGGATGCCTTCCTGGATCTCCTCGATCGGCACGCCGTAGGTCTCCTTGATGTCGCCGCCGAATTCGCGGATCACCGCCAGCCACTCCTGCGGCACCGACGAGCTGCCGTGCATCACGAGGTGGGTGTCGGGGATCTTCGCGTGGATCGCCTTGATGCGGTCGATCGCGAGGATGTCGCCGGTCGGCTTGCGGGTGAACTTGTAGGCGCCGTGGCTGGTACCGATCGCGATCGCGAGCGCGTCGACGCCGGTCTTCTTCACGAAGTCGGCCGCCTGGTCGGGGTCGGTCAGCAGCTGGTCGTGGCTGAGCGTGCCCTCGGCGCCGACGCCGTCCTCCTCGCCCGCCTGGCCGGACTCGAGCGAGCCCAGGCAGCCGAGCTCGCCTTCGACCGACACGCCCACCGCGTGCGCCATCTCGACCACGCGGCGCGTGACCAGCACGTTGTACTCGTAGGTGGAGGGGGTCTTCGCGTCCTCCATCAGCGAGCCGTCCATCATCACGCTGGTGAAGCCGGAGCGGATGGACTGCATGCACACCGCCGGGCTGGCGCCATGGTCCTGGTGCATCACGATCGGGATGTCGGGGTACATCTCGGCCGCGGCCTCGACCATCTTGCGCAGGAAGGGCTCGCCGGCGTACTTGCGCGCCCCGGCCGAGGCCTGCAGGATGACCGGCGCATCGGTCTTCTGCGCCGCCTGCATGATGGCCTGGATCTGCTCCAGGTTGTTGATGTTGAACGCGGGCACGCCATAGCCGTGTTCGGCCGCATGGTCGAGCAGCTGGCGCAGGGAGATCATCGCCATGGAAAAAGCCTCCTGAAGGTCATTGCGAAACGAGGGCCGGCGCGTCGGCGCGCGCCTTGACGAGCTGCGCGGCACGCACCGCAACGAGCTCGGCGGTGAGGCCGAAGTGGCGGTACAGGTCGCCGGCGGGGGCGGACTCGCCGAAGCGATCCAGCCCCATCACGTCGCCGCCCTCGCCCACCCAGCGCCACCACGGGCTGCTGCTGCCGGCCTCGATCGCCAGGCGCGGCAGGCGGCGCGGGATCACCTCGTCGCGCCACGCGGCGGGCTGGCGCTCGAAGGCGTCCATGCAGGGCATCGAGACCACGCGTGCCGCGATGCCCTCACCGGCCAGCAGCTTGGCGGCGGCCAGCGCGATGCCGACCTCCGAGCCGGTGGCCATCAGCACCACCTGCTCGTTGGCGGCGCGGCGCAGCACGTAGCCGCCGCGGGCGATCGACTCGCTGCGGTCGCCGCCCTCGCCGGCATGCGGGAGCACCTGGCGCGACAGCGCCAGCGCGCTCGGCCCGTCGGTGCGGCGCAGCGCCTCGCGCCACGCGACCGCGGTCTCCACCGCGTCGGCCGGGCGCCAGACGTCCAGGCCCGGGATCAGGCGCAGGCTCGCGACATGCTCCACCGGCTGGTGCGTCGGGCCGTCCTCGCCCAGGCCGATCGAGTCGTGCGTGAACACGTGCACCACCGGCAGCTTCATCAGCGCCGACATGCGCACCGCGTTGCGCGAGTAGTCGCTGAAGGTCAGGAAGGTGCCGCCGTACGGCCGGAAGCCGCCGTGCAGCGCGACACCGTTCATCACCGCCGCCATGCCGAACTCGCGCACGCCGTAGTGCACATGGTTGCCGGTGCCGCTGCCGGTCAGCGGCTGGTGGCCCTTCCAGTCGGTCAGGTTGGAGCCGGTCAGGTCGGCCGAACCGCCGAGCAGCTCGGGCATCGCCGGCGCTACCGCGTTGAGCAGTTCCTGCGAGGCCTTGCGCGTGGCGAGGTTGGCACCCTTGGACTCGGCCGCGGCAATGGCCGCCGAGAGCGCCGCCTCCACCGCCGGCGTCGGGCTGCCGTGGCGCGCATGGCGACGCAGCAGCTCGTGCGCGAGCTCCGGGTACGCCTTGGCGTAGGCGACGAAGCGGGCCTGCCACTCGCCGCGCGCCTGCGCACCGCGCTCGCGTGCCGACCAGGCGCGCTGCACGAGCTCGGGCACCTCGAAGGCCGGCCAGTTCCAGCCGAGCGCGGCGCGCGTGGCGGCGATCTCGGCCTCGCCGAGCGGCGCGCCGTGCACGTCGGCGCTGCCGGCGCGGTTCGGCGAGCCGTGGCCGATCTGCGTGCGGCAGCACACCAGCACCGGCTTGTCGCTGCCCTTGGCGGCTTCGATGGCGGCGTCGAGCGCGGCACGGTCGTGGCCGTCGACGTGGCGGATCACGGTCCAGCCATAGGCCTCGAAGCGCGCCGGCGTGTCGTCGCGGAACCAGCCGCGCACGTCGCCGTCGATCGAGATGCCGTTGTCGTCGTAGAAGGCCACGAGCTTGTTCAGGCCCCACACGCCGGCCAGCGAGCAGGCCTCGTGGCTGATGCCCTCCATCAGGCAGCCGTCGCCGAGGAAGACCCAGGTGCGGTGGTCGACCACCGTGTGGCCGGGCTTGTTGAACGCCGCGGCCAGCAGCTTCTCGGCCAGCGCCATGCCCACCGCATTGGCCAGGCCCTGGCCGAGCGGCCCGGTGGTGGTTTCGACCCCCGGCGTCAGGTGGTTCTCGGGGTGGCCGGGCGTGAGCGAGTGCAGCTGGCGGAATCGCTTCAGCTCGGCCAGCGGCAGCGCGTAGCCGGTGAGGTGCAGCAGCGCGTACAGCAGCATCGAGCCGTGGCCGTTGCTGAGCACGAAGCGGTCGCGGTCGATCCACGCCGGGTCGGCCGGGTCGTGCTTGAGGTGGTGGCGCCACAGCGCCTCGGCGATGTCGGCCATGCCCATGGGCATGCCCGGGTGGCCGGAGTTGGCGGCCTGCACCGCGTCGATCGCCAGCACGCGCAAGGCGTTGGCGCAAAGCGTCCTCAGCGCCGCGGCATCGAGCCCGGCGGTTTGCTGGTTGCTCATCACGAGCCCTCCTAGTTGGAAAGTGCTTTGCGGCGCCGCTCGACGAGCCGCAGGATCATCGGCGTGAAGATCAGCTGCATCGCCAGCTCCATCTTCCCGCCCGGCACCACCAGCGTGTTGGCACGCGACATCCAGGAGTCGTGCAGCATCGACAGCAGGTAGGGGAAGTCGATGCCCGCCGGGTTGGCGAAGCGGATCACGACGATGCTCTCGTCGGCCGTGGGAATGGTGCGGGCGATGAACGGATCCGAGGTGTCGACCACCGGCACGCGCTGGAAGTTGATGTGGGTGCGCGTGAACTGCGGGCAGATGTAGTGCACGTAGTCGGGCATGCGGCGCAGGATCACGTCGGTCACCGCCTCGGTGGAGTAGCCGCGCATGTTCTTGTCGCGGTGGATCTTCTGGATCCACTCGAGGTTGATCACCGGCACCACGCCGATCAGCAGGTCGGGGTAGCGCGCGATGTCGACCTTGTCGGTGGTCACGCCGCCGTGCAGGCCTTCGTAGAAGAGCAGCTCGCTCTTGCCGAGGTCCGCCCACGGCGTGAAGGTACCCGGCTCCTGCTTGTAGGGCGCGGCCTCGGTGGGATCGTGCAGGTACTTGCGCGTCTTGCCGGTGCCGCTCTCGGCGTAGTCGCGGAACAGCGCCTCGAGCTCGGCGAACAGGTTGCCCTCCTCGCCGAAGTGGCTGAAGGTGCGGTTGCCGTCGGCCTCGGCCTCGGCCATCTTGGCGCGCATGGCCATGCGGTCGTAGCGGTGGAAGGCGTCGCCTTCGACGACGGCGGCGTCGACCTTCTCGCGCCGGAAGATGGCCTCGAAGGTGCGTGTCACCGAGGTGGTGCCGGCACCGGACGAGCCGGTGATGGCGATGATGGGATGTTTGGCGGACATGGCTTTCTCGTCAGTCTGGGATCCGGATCACACCGTCGTGGAGGCGAACAGCCCGCGCCGGCCGAACAGCGGCGACTGGTAGCTGTCCAGCGGCTCCTCGAGGTGGTAGTTCTCGATGCGCGCGACTTCCTCGGACGAGCCGAAGATGAAGCCGATGCGCTGGTGCAGCGACTCGGGCTGCACCTCCATCACGCGGCGCCGCCCGGTGCTGGCCAGGCCACCGGCCTGCTCGATCAGCATGCCGATCGGGTTGGCCTCGTAGAGCAGGCGCAACCGGCCGGGCTTGGACGGGTCTTTCGTGTCGCGCGGGTACATGAACACGCCGCCGCGCATCAGGATGCGGTGCGTCTCGGCGACGAGCGAGGCGATCCAGCGCATGTTGAAGTCGGCGCCGCGCGGGCCGGTCTGGCCGGCCAGGCACTCGTCGACGTAGCGCTTGACGGCGGGCTCCCAGAAGCGGCTGTTCGAGGCGTTGATCGCGAACTCGCGCGTCTTGGCCGGCACCTTCAGGTGCGGGTGGCTGAGCACCCATTCGCCGAGGATCGGGTCGAGCGTGAAGGCGTGCGTACCGTTGCCCAGCGTCAGCACCAGCATGGTCGACGGACCGTAGATCGCGTAGCCGGCGCAGATCTGCTTCGTGCCGGGCTGCAGGAAGTCCTCCGGCTTGGCGTCCTCGCCCGGCGTGGCGGCGCGCAGGATCGAGAAGATGCTGCCCACCGCGACGTTGACGTCGATGTTGCTCGAGCCGTCCAGCGGGTCGAACAGCAGCAGGTACTTGCCGCGCGGGAACTGCTCGGGCAGCTTGTACGGCTCGTCCATCTCCTCCGACACCATGCCGGCGACGTGCCCGTCCCACTCGGCGGCGCGCAGGAACATGTCGTTGCTGAGCACGTCCAGCGGCTTCTGCTCCTCGCCCTGCACGTTGACCGTGCCCGTCTTGCCGACGGCACCGGACAGTGCACCGAGCGCGACCTTGCGCGAGATCGCCTTGCAGGCGAGCGACACGTCGGTGACCAGCGCGTTCAGGTCGCCGGTGGCGCCGGGGTGACGGCGGCGTTCCTCGATCAGGAACTGGGTCAGGGTGGGCCTTCCTCCGGTGGGCATGATGAGCTCCTCGTCTCTAGTCCTGGATGATTCGTTGGGCGGTCGGCAGCAGCGCGAGCAGTTCGCCCGGCTCGCGCAGGCGCCAGCTCACGAGCGAGGCATCGACCGCGTGCGCACCGTAGCCCCAGGCCGCCAGCGCGGCCGGGCAATGCGCGGCCTGGGCGGCGCGCAGGTCGAGCGGGCTGTCGCCCACCATGAGCAGTTCGGGGGCGTGCAGGCCGAGGCGCTGCGCCGCGGCCAGCAGCAGGTCGGGCGCCGGCTTGCGCTGGGCCGGCATGTCGCCGCCGTGCACCGCCTCGACGAAGGCGAGCAGCCCGGCGGCCTCGAGCACCGCGCGCGCCAGCGGTGTCGGCTTGTTGGTCACGACCACCATCGGCAGCCGCCCGCTCAGCGCCTCGACCAGCGCCACGATGCCGGGATAGACGCTGCCGAGGCTCAGCGGCGCCGCCAGCGTGGCCACGTCGAACCAGCGCCGCAGCCGCACGCGCAGCTCGTGGTCGGCCTCCTCGAGGCCGATGTGGGCCAGCGCGCGGCCGATCAGCATGTCCGGGCCGTCGCCGATCCAGCTGCGCACCAGGTCGAGGTCGAAGCGCTCCAGCCCGGCCTTCTTCAGCGCCGCGTTCAACGCATGCTGGATGTCCGGCGCGCTGTCGATCAGCGTGCCGTCGAGATCGAAGGCGACACCGCGGATGCGGCCCGGCTCGATGTTCATGCCGCCACGGCCTCGGTCGGCGCGGCCTGTCCGGCCAGCGCCTCGCCGCGGATGCCCGCGATCGCGTCCGCGTACTGCCCGGCGCCGAACACCGCGGAGCCGGCCACCAGCGTGTCGGCGCCGGCAGCGGCGATGCGGCGCGCGTTGTCGCGCTTGACGCCGCCGTCCACCTCGAGCCAGATCGGCCGGCCGGTGCGCGCCATCGCGGCGTCGACAAGCGTGCGGGCGCGTTCGATCTTCGGCAGCATGCGCTCGATGAAACTCTGTCCGCCGAATCCGGGGTTGACCGTCATCAGCAACACGAGATCGAGCTGGTCGATCACGTGGTCGAGCACGGACAGGGGCGTGGCCGGGTTCAGCACCAGCCCGGCCTTGACGCCTGCCGAGCGGATCAGCTGGATCGTGCGGTCGACATGTTCGCTGGCCTCGGGGTGGAAGCTGATGATGTCGGCGCCGGCCTGGGCGAACATCGGCACCAGCGCGTCGACCGGCTTGACCATCAGGTGGACGTCGATCGGCACGCTGGCATGGGGTTTGATCGCCTGGCACACCAGCGGGCCGACGGTGAGGTTCGGCACGTAGTGGTTGTCCATCACGTCGAAGTGGATCAGATCCGCGCCGGCCTCGATGACCGATCGGACCTCCTCACCGAGCCGCGCGAAGTCAGCCGACAGCAGGCTGGGGGCGATGCGCAGTCCGCGGTTCATCCGTTGGCTCCTGCGTAGATCGCATCGATGCCGCTGCGCGGCCGCTGGTCGGCGCGCCGGGCCACTTCGGCGAAGGTGAGCCAGGCGGCGTCGCGCAGCATGCCACCGGGCTCGCCGTCGATGGGCTGGTCCGGCTCGCCCAGGTGCGGCAGCATCAGCGCGGCACCTTCGAAGTCGTGGTCTTCGGTCCAGAAGGTCGGCGTGATCACGGTCCACAGCCCCGCGTCGCCGGCCGAGCGCAGGCCGTTGCGCGAATCCTCGAAGGCCACCGCCTGCTCCGGCTGCAGGCCCAGGTGCTGCAGTGCGAGGCGGTAGATGTCGGGCGCCGGCTTCTTGGCGCGCACCTGGTCGCCGCAGGCGATCACGCTGAACATCGCGAGGCCCTGCTCGCCGAAGGCGCTGCGCAGCAGCGCGTCGATGTTCGCCGCGGTGGTGGTGCTCGCGATCGCCAGGCGGCAACCGGCCGCGAGCGCCTCCTCGATCAGCCGCCTGACCCCCGGCCGCAGCGGGATCGCGCCGTCGGCCACGAAGCTGCTGTAGAACTTGGTCTTCTCGGCGTGGATCGCCGGGATCAGCTCGGTCAGGCGGCGGCGGTCGGACGTCGAGAGCGTCTTGCTGGCCAGGTAGGCGGCGATGCGCTCCTTGCCGCCGGTGGTGTGCAGCAGCTCGCGGTAGGCCTCGGGCGTCCAGCGCCAGCCCAGCCGGTAGCGGTCGAAGGCATTGTTGAACGCGACCCGGTGGGCCTCTTCCGTGTCGGCCAGCGTCCCATCGACGTCGAAGATCAGCGCTTCAATGCTCATGCGGCGGCTCCCTGCTGGAACACCCGGCTGGCCAGCACGTCGGCGGCGTGCAGCGTGACGAGCTCGTCGCGGCCGAGCGCCGACTGGCTGGCGAACAGCCGCGTGGCCTGGCGCAGGCGCATGCGGTCCAGCGCGTTGCGGATCGAGCGGCCGTTGGCGAAGTGAGGCTGCTGGCGGCGCAGGTGCACGTACTTCGCGAAGGCGGCCTGCGCCTCGGCGTCGAAGCGGTAGTTCATGCGCTCCAGCATCAGCTGCGCGATCTGCATCAGCTCCGCCTCGGAATAGTCGGGGAAGTCGATGTGGTGCGCGATGCGCGAGGCCATGCCGGGGTTGCTCGAGAAGAAGGTGTCCATCCGGTCCTTGTAGCCGGCCAGGATGACCACCAGGTCGTCGCGGTGGTTCTCCATCACCTGCAGCAGGATCTCGATCGCCTCCTGCCCGTAGTCGCGCTCGTTCTCCGGGCGGTACAGGTAGTAGGCCTCGTCGATGAACAGCACGCCACCCATCGCCTTCTTGATGATCTCCTTGGTCTTGGGCGCGGTGTGGCCGATGAACTGGCCGACCAGGTCGTCGCGCGTCACCGCCACCAGGTGGCCCTTGCGTACGTAGCCCAGCTGCTTGAGCACCTCGGCCATGCGCAAGGCCACGGTGGTCTTGCCGGTGCCGGGGTTGCCGGTGAAGCACATGTGCAGCGTGGGCGGCTGCGACTGCAGGCCCTGCTCCGCACGCAGCCTGTCGATCAGCAGCAGCGCCGCGATGTCGCGGATGCGGCCCTTGACCGGCGCGAGGCCGACCAGCTCGCGATCGAGCTGGTCGAGCAGGTCCTTCACGCCCGATTCCTTGAACATCGTCGCCGGTGATACCTTGGCGTCCATGTCGCAACCTCGCTTCCCAACGTTTGCCGATGCAGCGTACCGGAGCGCCGCAGGCGCCCCCGGGCCGGCCGTCAGTACCGAGCGCCCTCGGGGTTCTTGGCCACCGCGTAGCTCTCGATGCTGTAGCGCAGGGTGCGGCCGGGTTCCTCGGTGCGCACCAGGCGGAAGCCGGGCTCGTCCTTGGGCCGGTTGACGATGAAGGACAGCACCACCGACTCCACCCCGTGCGTCGAGTCGAACGCGGTGACGCGGATGTACTGGTCCGGGAAGGTCTTCCGGCAGTTGTTGATCTCCATCAGGATGCCGGCCGCGTCGCGCAGGTCGAACATCGGGTTGCCGTACATCTCCCAGTAGGTGTTGCGCGGGTGCGGGTCGTCGGTGTACTCGATGCCGACCGCCCAACCCTTGTCGAGGCAGTACTCGAGTTGCTTGGTGATCTGCGCGTCGGTCAGATCGGGCAGGAAGGAGAAGGTGCCTTGGGTGATTCGCATGTCGATGCTCCTTAGGCGACGCTGGGCGTCGGCACGAAGTCCGAGGTGTCCGTCGAGGTGTAGTTGAAGGTGATGTCGCCCCAGGTGTCCAGCGCCGCGGCGAGCGGCTTGCACCACTTGGCGGCGTCGCGCAGGATCTGCGGGCCCTCTTCCTTGATGTCGCGGCCCTCGTTGCGTGCCAGCACCATCGCCTCGAGCGCCACGCGGTTGGCCGTGGCCCCGGCCTGGATGCCCATCGGGTGGCCGATCGTGCCGCCGCCGAACTGCAGCACCACGTCGTCGCCGAACAGGTCGATCAGCTGGTGCATCTGGCCGGCGTGGATGCCGCCGGAAGCCACCGGCATCACCTTGCGCAGCGCGCCCCAGTCCTGGTCGAAGTAGATGCCGCGCGGCAGGTCCACCTCGGTGTGCGCGTCGCGGCAGACGTTGTAGTAGCCCTGCACCGTCATCGGGTCGCCCTCGAGCTTGCCGACCGCCGTGCCGGCGTGGATGTGGTCGACGCCGGTCAGGCGCATCCACTTGGCGATCACGCGGAAGCTCACGCCGTGGTTCTTCTGCCGCGTGTAGGTGCCGTGGCCCGCGCGGTGCAGGTGCAGGATCATGTCGTTCTGGCGGCACCAGTGGCTGAGCGACTGGATGCCGGTGTAGCCGACGACCAGGTCGACCATGATGATCACCGAGCCGAGCGACTTGGCAAACTCGGCGCGCCGGTACATCTCTTCCATCGAGCCGGCAGTCACGTTCAGGTAGCTGCCCTTGACCTCGCCGGTGGCGGCGCTGGCCTTGTTGACCGCGTCCATCACGAACAGGAAACGGTCGCGCCAGTGCATGAAGGGCTGCGAGTTGATGTTCTCGTCGTCCTTCATGAAGTCCAGGCCGCCCTTCAGGCCCTCGTACACCACGCGGCCGTAGTTGCGGCCCGACAGGCCCAGCTTGGGCTTGGTGGTGGCGCCCAGCAGCGGGCGGCCGAACTTGTCGAGCCGCTCGCGCTCCACGATGATGCCGGTGGGCGGGCCGGCGAAGGTCTTCACGTAGGCGACCGGGAACTTCATGTCCTCGAGCCGCGCCGCCTTCAGCGGCTTGAACGAGAACACGTTGCCGATGATGGAGGCGGCGACGTTGGTGATCGAGGCTTCCTCGAACAGGCTCAGGTCGTAGGCCACGTAGGCGAAGAACTGCCCCGGGTTGTTGGGCACCGGGTCGACGCGGTAGGCCTTGGCGCGGTACATGTCGCAGGCGGTCAGGCGGTCGGTCCAGACCACCGTCCAGGTGGCGGTGCTCGATTCGCCGGCCACCGCGGCCGCGGCCTCGACCGGATCGACGCCGTCCTGCGGCGTGATGCGGAACAGCGCCAGGATGTCGGTGTCCTTGGGCTGGTAGTCGGGCTGCCAGTAGCCCATCTGGGCGTACTTCAGCACGCCGGCCGAATAGCGCTTCTTCGCGTCGGTAATCTGCTTGACTTCCTGCATGTGGCCCATGGAGACGTCCTCGGGGGGTGACTGATGGGCTCGAATGTAGGCAGCGCATGCAATTTGTGCTAATTAAACCTTTTGACTCTCACATAGGCTTTTCTTAATATCAGGGCCGCCATGCCGCTGACCCGCAACGCCACCTTCCGCCAGCTCGCCACCTTCCACACCGTGGCCCGGCTGGGCAGCGTCTCGGCAGCCGCAGACGAATTGCACCTGACGCAACCGGCGGTCTCGATCCAGATCGCCTCGCTGGAGGAATCGGCGCGCACGCCGCTGCTGCAGCGCACCGGCCGCGGCGTGCGCCTCACCGAGGCGGGCGAGATGCTCGACAACTACGCGCGCCGCATCCTCGACCTGTGGCGCGAGGCCGGCGAGGAGATGGCCACGCTGCAGGGTGTGTTCTCCGGCACGCTGCGCGTGGGGGCGATCACCACCGCCGAGTACCTGCTGCCGCCGATGCTCGTGACCTTCGCCGGCGAGCACCCGCAGGTGAAGGTCAAGCTGCAGGTGGGCAACCGCGACGAGATCGTGCACATGCTGGCCGCGCAGGAGATCGACCTGGCCATCATGGGCCGCCCGCCGGCCGAGCTGAAGACCGAGTCGACCGCGTTCGCCAAGCACCCGATGGCCTTCCTCGCCGCGCCCTCGCATCCGCTGATGACCGGCCAGCGGTTGACCCTGGCCATGCTGTCCGAGCAGCGCATCCTGGTGCGCGAACGCGGTTCGGGCACCCGCGCGACCATCGAGCGCGTGTTCAAGGACGCCCGGCTGCCGCTGCGCATCGGCTCGGAGATCTCGAGCAACGAGGCCATCAAGCACATGTGCGCCGCCGGCTTCGGCGTGGCCTTCCTCTCGCTGCACACCTGCGTGCTGGAGATGCAGGCCGGCGTGCTGGCGCTGCTGCCGATGGCCGGCAACCCGATCGAGCGCGACTGGTACGTGATGCACCTCGCCTCGCGCCCGCTGCCGCAGGTGGCCACGGCCTTCGAGCAGTTCCTGGTCCAGCGCGGGCAGCAGGAGATCACGCGCCAGCTCGCGGCCAGCCCGGCGCCGGGCGGCGTCAGTTCGCGACCGCGAACTCGTGCACCGGGTGGCTCTCGGGGCCCGAGCCGACGACGATGAAGACCACGTAGCGGCCCGGATCGTCCGGCGCGGCCAGGCTCATCGACAGCTCGCCGCGGCTGTCGATGCGCTTGTCGCGCAGCCGCGCCGGCCGGCCGCTGGTCTTGTCGAACTCGTCCTTCGCACCGACCACCACCCAGCCGGCGCCCAGCTTGCCGCCCGGCTGGAACCAATCGGGCGTGCGCAGCTTGAAGTCGAAGTACTTCGACGGCTTGTACGAACGCGCCAGGCCGACGAACTCGAAGGCATTGCGGCGCAGCTTGGGTGGCTTGTCGATGGGCAGCGGCAGCTCGGGCGACTTGAGGATGCGCTCCTTCAGGTCGCGCTCCTCCATGTTCGGGCCGCTCGGCTTGGGCTGCTCGCGGTTCACCTCGGTGGGCGCCTTGCCGACCACCGCGGTCAGCAGCGCCTTGATGCCTTCCTTGAGGCCCTTCTCGACCAGGTCGTCGATCGCCTTGTCGATCTTCTTCCTCGCCTCGGCGTCCGGCACGAAGGGCTGGACCTTGACGATCACGTCGCGCAGCTTGCGCACGATCGGGTCGCGGCGTGCCGCGTCGCCGATGCGCGTGGCGAGGTCGGCCAGCACCTCGCCCTGCTTGCGCGGGTCGGCGGGCAGCTTCTTCAGCGCATCAGCGATCTCGGCGTCGCTGAGGGTGTTCTTCTTCGGCGCCGGCAACTCCTCGCGCGGCCGGTCACCCGGCTTCTTCAGGGGCCCGGTCGGGCCGGGCCCGGGACGCGGCCCGAGCCCCAGGGTCTGCAGCAGCCCGCGTGTCGTCGTCATGATCGGCCTCCGTCGGGGCCCGGGCGGGCCCGCATGCCGGACATATACGGCCGGCGGCCGCGGGCGATGCCCCCAGTTCGTGGGGCGCGTTCAGCGCCGCACGCGCCGCCAGGCCGCGCGCAGCAGCGGCACCAGCAGCAGCGCGAGCGCCAGCGCGGCGAGCGCTGGCCGCGCGTCGGCGCGCACCGTGACCGGCCGCGCCAGCGCCGGGTCGCGCAGTGCGTCGAGCAGCGCCTCGGTGCCGCTCAGGCGGCGGTAGGCGAAGCCGCCCTCGCTGGCCAGCAGCCGGAGGTAGGGCTCGCGCAGGCTCGAGAGATGCTCGGCGCCCGGGGTGGCCCCCAGGCCCACGTCGGCCGGCACGGGGTCCTGGTCGACCATCGCCTCGCCGCCCACGCTGCCGCCGCGGCCCTGGCTGCGTGGGTCGGTCTGCAGCACCTCGTCGGCCTTCCACACCCCCAGCGGGCGGCCGGATGGATCGACCTTCGGGATCGGCGCCGGCCGCGTGTCGCCCACGCCGAGGATCACCCCGGCCACCTCGCCCGGCTTGTCGTCGAAGCGCGGGCGGTGCCGCGGGCTCAGCGGCGGGGCCTCGTGGCCGTCGGTGACGAACACCAGCGAGGGCACGCCGGGCAGCGCCTTGGCAATGGTGACCGCGCTGTGCAGGCCCTTGGCCACCTCGCTGTTGCCGGACCAGGCCATCGAGCCGTCGAGGTGGTCCAGCGCGGCGCGCAGCTCGGCCCGGTTGGCGCACACCTCGACCGGCGCGAACAGCAGGTAGCTGCGGTACTCGGTGAAGATGCCCAGGCCGAGCCGGGCACCGCAGGGCAGCTCGGGCAGCGCGTCGCGCAGCGCCTGCCGGGCGAACGCCAGCCGCGCCGCGGGCCGGCCGCCGAGCAGCGTGTCGGTCACGTTCATGCTCTGCGTGATGTCGAACACCACCACGTGCTCGAACAGGCGGCGCGGCAGCTCGACACGCGGCTCGAACAGGCCGGCCAGCAGCGCCAGCGCGGCGCCGGCCAGCCACGCGCGGTCGTCGACCTTCATCGTGGCCNGCCGGCCAGCCACGCGCGGTCGTCGACCTTCATCGTGGCCTCACGGCAGGCCCGGCGAATGGCCGCGCATGGTGGTGGCGGCGCGTTCGGCGTCGCGGCGGTTGTCGGGCAGCGACTCGTCTTCGCCCTCCGGGTCGGGCTGCAGGCGCTGGGCGCGCTCGAGGTTGTAGCGCGCGTCCCAGTCGTCCGGGTCGTGCCGCAGCAGCTCGCGGTAATGCTCCTTGGCCAGCTCGATCAGCGCCAGCGCCTGGCCCGGATGCTGGTTGGCGCGCAGCTCGATGGCCTGGCGCAGCAGCAGGTTGGCGCTGTTGTAGCGCGCCGCGCCGCCGAGCACGGGGTCCTCGTGCAGGCTGCCGTAGCGCGCCAGCGCCGAGTCGGCCGCGCCGCTGGCGGCCTGCGCGGCGGCCCAGGCGAAACGCAGCGCGGGCGGCGCGTCGGCCGCGTCGCC
>QJOU01000064.1 GCA_003265685.1 Piscinibacter caeni
CCAGACCGGCGCCACCTCGGCCGGCAGCACGGCCGCGTCGCCCTCGAGCAGCTGGCCGTCGCGCAGCGCGAGCAGCGCCACCTGCACCGCGGCCTCGGCGGCGCGGGCGCGGCCGTGCAGGCGCTCCGGGCCGGGGCGCTGCCGCAGGGTCGCCTCGATCAGGCGGCGGCGGCAGGCCGCCAGGCCCGGAAAGCGCTCGACCACGCGGAGGCCGGCGCGCAGGTTGTCGGCCACCCAGTCGCCGCGCGGCTCGAACACCGCCGCGGCCGCGGCCAGCCAGAGATAGAGGTCGCGGTTCAACGCCGCAGCGGGGAACACCGCCAGCCGCTCGGGCAGCGCGAGCGCCTGGGCGTCGAGCGTCGCGGTCGCGGCGCGCAGGCCGCTGCCGGCCAGGCGCTCGAGCCAGCCGCGCGAGCCGCCATGGCGCTGCAAGGTGGCATCGGCCACGCGCAGCGCGGGGTCGCCACCGGCGGCGCGGAACAGCAGGCGGATCGCGCGCTGCACCTCTGCCTGCGTGACCGCGGCCTCGGGATACGAGCGTTCCGCCGCGCGGCTGATCGCGCGGTGCCACCAGTGGCCGACCCACTCCTCCATCAATGCCCCGCGCGCTGCGCCTCGAGCTCCGCGCGGCGCTGGCGCAAGGTCTCGCGCACTGCGTCGGCGCCCACTGCCCACTGCAGCAGCGGCTCGCGCTGCTGCTTCGTCTGCGAGTGATCGCAGGCCTGCAGGCACTGGCCGCACTGCACGCAGGAGAACATCATCCGCTTGATGTTGCGCGGGTGCAGGCGCATCGGGCAGGCGTGGTCGCAGGCGGAGCCTTCCGGCGGCTCGCAGCTGCGGCAGTCGCGCGCCCGCTCGCGCGCGAACGCGACCACCATGCCCTTCGGATTGGCCATCCAGGCGAGCGACTGGAACAGCCCGACCGCGCAGCCGAAGCGGCAGAACAGGTGACGCGCGAACGCGAACTCGAGCGTGAACACCGCCGTGCCGATGGCGATGAACCGCGCCTGGTTGGGCGTCAGCGTGCCGTGCACCAGGTTGCCCCAGACCGTGGCCGGCGGCAGCAGGTAGGTGAGCGCAGTGATGGCCCAGGCGAAGCCGAGCAGCCCGCAGCTCAGGCCGAACACCGGCCACCAGCGCCGCTGTGGCGTGCGGCCGGCGCGCGGCGTGCGGGTGCGGTCCCACAGGCTCAGCTTGCCGATGGCGCGGTGCAGCAGGTCGTTGAGCAGTTCCACCGACGAGAAATGCGGGCACAGCCAGCCGCAGTAGAGCCGGCCCCAGCGGTACGCCACGCCGAGGAAGACGACGATCAGCGCGATCGCCGGCAGGAAGCCGCGCAGCAGGATGTTCAGCGCCGCCTCCGAGGCGCCGATCTGCCCGGCGCGGAAGGCATCGATGCCGAGCGACCAGCGCAGGCCGAGGAACCACAGCTGCGCCTCGGTCAGGTCGAAGCGCAGCAGGTCGAACGCGGGCGCGAGCAGGAACAGCGCGAAGAACGCGGCCTGCGTCAGCCGCCGGCGGCGCTGCAGCGTGTCGCTGCCGGCACGCGGCGCGGCCATCGCGCTGAAGCGCGGCGCCGGTTCAGCGTCCATCGCCGAGCGCGTCACCGAACACCGCCGTGACGATCTCGCCGAGCGCCGCGGCGGTGTCCGCGTCATCGGTCAGCGCGTCGACGACCGCGGCGCGGCAGGCCTCGTGCGGCGCGAGGCCGGCCGCCATCAGCCGCGCGGACATCACCAGCGCGCGCGTGCTGACGGTCTCCTCCAGGTCGTGGTCGGTCAGGCGGCGCAGTGCATCGGCCAGTTGCACCAGGCGGGCGGCGAGGGCCTCGTCGACGCCGCCTTCGGTGCGCACGATGCGGCGCTCGAGGGCCGGTTCCGGATATCCGAGCGTCAGCGCGACGAAACGCTGGCGCGTGCTCGGCTTCAGGTTCTTCAGCGCGTTCTGGTAGCCCGGGTTGTAGCTGACGACGAGCATGAACTCGGGCGGCGCGAGCAGGGTCTCACCGGTGCGCTCGATCGGCAGCGCGCGCCGGTCGTCGGCCAGCGGGTGCAGCACGACCGTGGTGTCCTTGCGCGCCTCGACCACCTCGTCCAGATAACAGATCGCACCCTGCCGCACCGCACGGGCGAGCGGCCCGTCGTGCCAGTGCGTCGCACCGTCGCCGAGCAGGTGGCGGCCGACGAGATCCGCCGCCGACAGGTCGTCGTGGCAGGCCACCGTCACCAGCGGCCGGCCGAGGCGCTGCGCCATGTACTCCACGAGGCGCGTCTTGCCGCAGCCCGTCGGCCCCTTGATCAGCAGCGGCAGGCGCTGCCGCCAGGCGCGCTCGAACAGCGCGCACTCGTCGTGCTGCTCGGCGTACCAGGGCAGGGGGTTCGGCGCGGCTTGCATCAGCATGTCGGCGCTCCGCTCAGGCGCGCTGCGCCGGGCTCGGCACCGAGCCGGCGCCGATGGCCGCACGTTCGTCCGCCAGGTCCGTGGCGCTCGCGCCGACGAAGAAGCTCGACAGGTAGGCGATCAGCCCCACCAGGAAGCCGACCCCGCCGCCCAGGCGCAGCCAGTAGAAGAAGCGCAGCTGGTCCTGCGTGGCCATGAAGCCCATCGGGTTCTCGGTCGGCAGGCGCTGCAGCCAGACCTGCAGGATGCCGGCGCCGGTGAGCGCCAGCACCATCACGCCCATGCCGAGGGTCATGATCCAGAAGCTCCACATCTCGAGCGCCTGCGCCCGCTTCGGGTTGGCCTCGCGGCCGCGCAGGATCGGCATCGCGTAGCTGATCATCGTGATCACCACCAGCACGTAGGCGCCGTAGAAGGCCAGGTGGCCGTGCGCCGCGGTGACCTGCGTGCCGTGGGTGTAGTAGTTCACCGGGCTCAGGGTGTGGATGAAGCCCCACAGGCCGGCGCCGAGGAAACCCATCACCGAGGTGCCCACCGCCCACAGCACGGCGGCCTGGTTCGGGTGCTCGCGGCGGCGCCGCTGCACCATGTTGAAGGCGAACACCGTCATCATGAAAAAGGGCACCGGCTCGAGCGCGGAGAACACGCTGCCGACCCACAGCCAGTACTCCGGCAGGCCGATGAAGTAGTAGTGGTGGCCGGTGCCGAGGATGCCGGTGATCAGCGCCATCGCGATGATCACGTACAGCCACTTGTCGATCACCTCGCGGTCCACCCCGGTGGTCTTGACCAGCACGAAGGCCAGCAGCGCGCCGAGGATCAGCTCCCACACGCCTTCCACCCACAGGTGCACCACCCACCACCAGGCCATCTTGTCCTTGACCAGGTTGCTCGGGTTGTAGAAGCTGAACAGGAACAGCAGCGCCAGGCCCGCCAGGCCCATCCACAGCACCAGCGTGATGCTGGTCTTGCGGCCGCGCAGCATGGTCATCGTGATGTTCAGCAGGAAGCCGAGCGCGACGATCACGATGCCGACCTTGGTGGGCAGCGGCTGCTCGAGGAACTCGCGGCCCATGGTCTGCAGCAGCTCGTTGCCGGTCAGCTCGGCGAGCTTGGCGTAGGGCACGGCGAGGTAGCCGACGATGGTCAGCGCGCCGGCCACGAGGAAGATCCAGAAGAGGGCGATCGCGAGCTTCGGGCTCCACAACTCGGTCTCGGATTCCTCCGGCACCAGGTAGTAGGCCGCGCCCATGAAGCCGAACAGCAGCCAGACGATCAGCAGGTTGGTGTGCACCATGCGCGCCTGGTTGAACGGGATGTACGGGAAGGCGAAGTCGCCGATCAGGTACTGCAGCCCGAGCGCGATGCCGAACACGATCTGCCCGACGAACAGGGCCAGCGCGCCGACGAAGTAGTACTTCGCGACGGCCTGGGATTTGTATTTCAGAGAAGCGGTTTGCACGTGCGTCCCCTCAGCCTTCGATGTTGGGCGGCCACTTGTTCGTGTCCACCTGGTTGGTCCACTTCAGGAACTCGACGAGGTCGTCGAGCTGCTGCTCGCTGAGGTTGAACTGCGGCATCTGGCGCCGCCCCGGCGCGCCGGTGGGCTGGGCCTTCATCCAGGCCTTGATGAACTCGCCGCCGCCACGGCGCTGGTACACGTTGCCGAGTTCGGGCGCGTAGTACGCGCCTTCGCCCAGCAGCGTGTGGCAGCCGATGCAGTTGCGCGTCTCCCAGATCGCCTTGCCGCGTTCGACCGCCGGCGTCAGCGCCGCCTGGTTCGAGCGCTTCGGGATGTGGCCGGTGCTGTCGGTCACCAGCGCGATGAACAGCAGCACGAAGAACACCGTGCCGCCGTAGAAGATGTTGCGGGCCGCCTGCTTGGTGAACCCGCCCGATGTGCTGGCGCCCATGGCCTGCCTCCCCTTCGATGCGATGGGCAATAGCCTAGTGATTCGGTCGGAATGAATCCTTGAAGCGGTTCAAGAACGGGGGCGATCGGTTGACCGGTGACAACTGCCCGTCGAAGCGCGGGGGCCTGAGACCGACCCACAGCGGACTCGGCGGCCGCGCTCGCGCAAAAGAACAGTCAGGTGAACGTCCCAAGCCGTCCAGGCGTTCAAGTGACTTCCGGGAATCCTGTGTCCGACCGTGCCACTCGCTGCGATGGCATCAGCAGTCACAGCTCAGGACGCTCGATCCTGATCTCACGAAATCGCGCCACGAACCCGGGACCTTGCGGCGCGCATGCGTAGGCTCCCACGAGAACTTCGGCACCAGCGCCCGCCTCGGCAAGCCGGGCGATCCTCAGCTGCTTCCAATCGGTGTCACCGACCGGCCGCCAGTCGACGAAGAAGTCGCCACCGGAACGGCGGACCCGCCAAGCCACCTCCCTCATCGTGTTCGGTACGTCCTGCGTGGCCCAGTCCGAGTAGCCCGCATTCGTCACGACGGATCCGAGCCGGCTGTGGCCCTGGGGCTCGTACTCGATGGAGGCCTTCAGCCAGCAGTCGGGCGAGGCACGCACCATCAGCCCCGCCTGGTCATATTGCGCACGGGGTTCCGAGTGCGCGATCAGTTCGATGCTGAAGTCCTGCGCGAGGCGCCAGCCGAGGAGATGGCCGTTGTCACGCCGGAAACCGTAGTGGGTGCGTTGCCAGAAGTCGGTGTCCGGCTGCACCCGAACGATCAACTCGCCTTCGCTCCAGCGCCATTCGTCCGGCTCGCAGAACCAGGCCTCGGGCTCATCGGCAGGCTGTCCCGCAGCGTGGGCCGTCATGCGACGAGCCCCTGGTTTACATAGGCCGGTCGATCCATTTCGACCACATCGACGCTCACCGGCGCCGGCCGCTGCCTGCCGTTCAGCCGGAGGACCCGGCTCTCGATGTCAGCGTCGCCGAACGCGCCGCTCTCGGTCAGCTCCGGGCCGACCTCGATGGTGATGTGCGGCATCAGCAGAACCTCCTTCGGGCGAACGGATGAGACAACGCGTCATGCCACGGCCCTTGCCAGGGCCAGGCCCACATGGGTCGACGCGTGCGCGAGCATGGCGCATTCCAGGCCCCGCCGCCAGAACAGCCAGCCATAGACGGCGCCGCCGAGTGCGTTCAGGGCCAGGGTACGCGCCACCAGCGCCGGGCTGAGCGGCGCACTCTGCGCGACCGCGGGCAGGTGAGCCAACGCGAAGACGACTGCCGATACGCCGATCGCGGCCCACATCACGCGTTGCGATGGACGCGTCGACACGGCGGACGATCGCTGCCCCAGACGCCATAGGGCCCAGGCCACCAGGCTCATCACACCCCAGCGCATCATGACCTCCTCGGCCAGGCCGCCGTAGAGCATGCCGATCGCGAGCGCCGGCCACGGGGGCGCGGATTGGGCCTGGGCCGCGACGCGACTCCACTCGTCGCCGAGCGAGCCGGCCAGTGCGGCGTCGGCGCCGGCCAGCACGACGGCCACGCCAAACCCTGCCAGCAGAGCCTGCGCCGGTGCGAGTTCGGCGCTCCGGTGTCCCGCCAGCCGGCTGCGAAGATCGACGCGGTGCGCCAGCGCAGCGCCGATTGCCGCGAGAGCCGTCACGATCAGCAGCGGGTTGATCAGCAGCAGCGCCTTGAGGCCGGCTACGGGAAGCTGCCGGAGTTGCGGCGCTTGCTCGAGCAGCGTCGCCGGCGGCTCCTGCAGCCACAAGGCGAGCACCCCCAGTGCGCCCACGGCCCAGACAGGCAGGAGTCTCCTCCAATAACTCGGGGTCGGGTTCGTCATGGCGGGCTCACGCAAGCGACAAGGCGTAGGTCAGGAACTGGGTGTCGCGCCGGAACCCGAACGCTTCGTACAGGGCCTGCGCACGCGTGTTGTCGATCGCCGTCTCGAGGCTGATGCTGGCGGCACCGACGCTGAGGGCATGCGCCCGGGCTGCTTCGAGCAGCGCACGCGCGACGCCCTGCCCGCGCGCGGCCTCGACGATGTACAGGTCATTGAGGACGAAGGCGCGGCGGCAGGCGATCGACGAGAAGGTCGGGTACAGCTGCGCGAACCCGAGCGCCGACCTGTCCTTGCCCCTGGCCAGAAGAATCACCGAGTCGTCGCGGGTGAGTCGATCCCCGACGAAGGCACTTGCCCTGGCCGGCTCGGACGGCTGTCCGTAGAACATGCGGTAGGCATCGAAGAGGGGCGCGAGGTCCGCAAGGTCGGCCGTTGCGGCGCGAGAGATCTGAATCGACGGGTTCATGGTGAAGGTGAGGTGGTGGAAGTCCGGCGCGCGGTGGACGGTCCGCACGATGGCCGGGGCGGCAGGCTCATCGGCAGGGGACGCACCCGCAGGCCGCGCGACGCCAGCGACATCAGCACCGGCGACGCGTCGCGGGCCGTCAGGATGGGCACCGGCGTTCTCTGGCGCTCACGCCGCAACCGTGTCAGCACCGCGATGCGCGCGCCATTGCCGATTTCGAGGTCGTCTTCGACCAGGAGGATGTTCATGGCCCCGAATTGAACAACGGCCGGCCGGGCTCGCCATCTATCCCTGGCAATGGAACTGGTCGCGCAGGACTGATCGTGTGAGCCGGAGACGACCGCGGCGCAGTCAGCGGCGTGGGGGCGGACCGGCGTCGCGCGTGACATCGCCGCGGCCGATGGCGAGGTCGGCCAGTTCGCGGTCGCTCATCGAGCACAGCACGGCCCAATCCTCGAGTGCGACTCGCCGTTGGCGCCGCGACTGAAGCGCCTCGTTCAGCGAGCCAAGAAGCCCGGCCAGCCCGCTGAACGGATCGCGCAGACGGGGCCGGAGTGAAAGTCCGAAGGCATGGAGCAAGTGGTTCTCCTGAAAGCCCTGCCATCGTCGGCGCTCCTGCAGAATCAGGGAAGTTGAAAGTTCTGCCCACTACATTCAGGATTTCTGATGCGCAGCCTGAACCTCGATCAGTTGCGAACCCTGGTCGCGATCGACGAACTGGGCACGCTCGCCGCCGCGGCCCAGGCGCTCCACCTGGCTCCGCCCACCGTGAGCTTGCACGTCAGCGAACTCGAAGCGCGCCTGGGCATCACGCTGCTCGAACGCAGCCCGCGGGGCGCCGTGGCGACCGCGGCCGGCCGCGAACTGATCGAGCGGGGCCGCCGGCTGCTGAAGGACGCGGACGAGGCGGTCGACCACGCGCGCCGCCACGCCGATGGACGCGCCGGCAAGGTGCGCATCGGGACGTCGACCAGCGTGCTCGCACATCTGCTCCCGCCCGTTCTCGACGAACTGCGGCGGCGTCACCCGGGCCTGGACGTCGAGATCGAGATCGCCGGGTCGGCACGGGCGATCGAGCGCGTGAGCGCGCGTGCGCTCGACATCGGCATCGTGTCGCTGCCGCTGCCCGCCGGTGCGCTCGAGGTGACACCTTGGCGCAGCGATCCGATGAAGGCCTTCCTGCCCGCCGCCTGGGACGCTCCGCGCCGGCTCACCGCGCCGTGGCTGGCCGAGCGCCCGCTGATCGGCAACGATCCCTCGACCCACATGTACCGGCTGGTTGCGGAATGGTTCGGCCGCGCCGGACTGGCGCCTCGGGTGCGCATCGAGCTGAACCATGCCGAGGCCATCAAGAGCCTGGTGGCGGCGGGCTACGGAGCCGCCATCCTGCCTTTCGAACAGCCGGACAGGAACGAGACGCCGATTCCGGGCGTCCGCGTTCACCCCCTGCAGCCCAGCCTGACGCGCCGGCTTGGCCTGGCCCACCGCCGCAAGGACAGCCTGGACGCAGCGACGCTGCGGGTGTTGTCGGTGCTGCACTCGGCCTGAAACAGAGTCCTCCCGGCACGACGAGACAAGATCCATCCCATGGGCCAGCGGACCCACTTCATCGATCGACTGCGGGTCATCCTGACGGCCTTGGTGATCGCCCACCACACCGCCATCACCTACGGCGGTTCCGGCGGCTGGTTCTACCGCGAGGTCAGCGACGGGTCGACCGCGTCGAGCCTGCTGCTGACGCTGCTGTGCGCCGTGAACCAGGCTTTCTTCATGGGCATGTTCTTCCTGCTCGCGGGCTACTTCACGCCGACTTCGCTGGCGCGCAAGGGAACGCGGCACTTCCTGCACGACCGATTTCTGCGCCTCGGCGTGCCACTGGTGGTCTTCGGCTTCGTGCTGGGGCCGCTGACGGATGCGCTGGCCGGTGTGGCCAGGGGCCGGCCCATGCTCGACGCCTGGCTGGACGCGCTGTCGCAAGGGCAGTTCGTGATCGGCCCGCTGTGGTTTGCCTTTGCCTTGCTGATCTTCGCGCTGGGCTACGTGGGCTGGCGGATGGTGCGCCGTGGCGATGACAGCTCGACGAAGCCGATCCCGGGCCCTGCGCGATGGCTGGTGGCCGCGCTGGCCGTGGGCGCGGCGGCGCTGCTGTTGCGGCAGTTCGTCCCGGTGGGTGTGAACGTGCTGGGCCTGCAGCTGGGCTATTTCGCCAGCTACGTGTTCCTGTTCGCCCTGGGCTGCGCGGCCTGGCCGCACCGCTGGCTGGAGCAGGTCGAACGTCGGCACGCGCTGCCCTGGGCGTGGGTCAGCCTCGCCGCGCTGCCCTTGCTCTTCGTCGCGGGCGCCGTGGCCGGCGGCCTGTCCGGCCGGCCGGTCAACTTCAACGGAGGCTGGTCGCTGCCCGCGGTGGTCTACGCGTTCTGGGAACCGCTCATCGCCTGGGGCGTGATCGCCATGCTGCTGTGGCAGTTCCGGGTGCGCTTCAACCATCCCAGTGAACGCTGGCAGGGCTGGGCCGACCGCGCGTACGGCGCCTTCATCGTGCACGCCCCCGTGATCGTCGCGCTCTCGATCGCCCTGCGCGAATGGGGCGCGCCGCCGCTCCTGAAGTTCGTCGTCGTGGCCACCGGCGGCACGGTGCTGTCGTTCATGGTGGCCGGCGCCTTGCGTCGGATCCCCGGCGCACGGCGCGTGATCTGAGCGGGCGCGCTAAGGCGGCGCAGAGAACGCAGGGTGATAGGCCACTTCGCCCTCGGGAACGGGCCCCTCGCGCGCCCAGGCCATGAAGTGGTCGGCCGGCGGGCCCGGCAAGCGCAGTCCGGCAATGGGTGCGAAGCCGAAGCGTGCGTAGTAGGCCGGGTCCCCGAGCACCACGCAGCCAGGCACCGGGCGCTCGCCGAGACGGCGCAGGCCACTGCGGACGAGCGCACTGCCGATGCCGCAGCGCTGCCGCGCCGGCGCGACGGACAGCGGTCCCAGGCCCCACCAGCCCCGGTCGATGCCGTCGATCGTCACCGGCGAGAACGCGACGTGCCCCACCACCTCCTCGCCCACTGTGGCCACGAGGGAGAGTCCCAACGCGCCGGAACCCCGCAGCGCGCGGACGATGCGGTGTTCGGTCTGCTGGCTGAACGGGTGATCGCGAAAGGCGTCCTGCGTGACCCGGTCGATCGCCGCAGCGTCGCCACCCGCCTCCTCGCGGATCACGAGGTGACGCAGATCGTCAGCGCCGGACACGGCCGCCGTCACACCGACCCTTCCTTCTCGACCACGAGAATGCGCGCCTCGCCCTGCGGATGGGCCACGTGTTCGCAGCCCACGCCGGCGAAGAAGACATCGCCGGCGCCGAGCATCACGCGGCGTTCCTCGCCGCCCTCGCGGTAGCGCATCTCCACCTGGCCGTCGAGCACGGCGAAGACCTCTTCGCCGTCGTTGACGTGCCAGCGATAGGGCTGGTCGGTCCAGTGCAGCCGGGTCGTGATGCCGTTCATCTTCGCGATGTCCAGCGCGCCCCACGCGCGATCGGCCCGGAACTCCTTGCTGCGAACGATCTTCATGGTGATGGTCTGTCTGAGTCGATGGTCGATTAGTACGGCGAGCCGTCCTTGTGCGTGAACACCCAGCGCCCGTCGACCAGGGTGGCCTTCAAGTCGTCGTCGGGATAGGTGACGTCGTCGCCCGCGCTGCGATCGCCGATCTCGAGATAGATCACCGGCGCGTCGGTCGGGTTCAGCAGCTGATGGGCGTCGCCGCTTCCTGCCCGGAAGCCGGCGCACATGCCGGGGCCCAGTGGCGTGTCGCCGGCGTCGGTGCGCAGCACGGGGTGGCCCTGCAGCACGTAGATGAACTCGTCCTGCATGGTGTGGGCGTGCCGCAGGGCCGAGATCGCGCCGGGCGCCATCTCGGTGAGGTTGACGCCGAAGTTGGACAGGCCGAACACCGTGCCCAAGGCGCGCTTGGTGCGGCCCGCCACGCTCGACGCGAAGGGTTCCGGATAGTTCGACGGCGTGGTGCGCGGCGCGACGTCCGCCGCGTTGACGGCCACGGGGTGTGCGGATGAGCTCATTCGCTCGATCTCCTTCGCTGGCGGGTTGGCAGTGAGATCATCTTGCCTCGATCACGACATCATCGCTGCGACCGACGCGGCGCGCTCGGCACGCGCGGCACTGACGGTCTGCGCAGCGGGCGCATCGCGCGGCGCTGCGGCTCACGCGTCGCCGAGACGCGCCAGGAAGCCCAGCGCGACGGCGGTCCTGGCGAACCACGATGGCGGGCCATTGCGCACGATCGGCCCGAGCAGCACGACACCGCGCACCTGCTTGGGCAGGTCGTGTGCGGCCCAGAGAGCCGACTCGGCGGCGAACGAGTTGCCGAGGATCACCGCCGGGCCCGCGCCGATGGCAAAGGGATGAATCAATGCGGGCACTGTGCCGCACCGACCGCCCCGGCGCGATGACCGCCGGCGCCTTCGCGTTGACCTGAGGCGCCAGGGTGAACCGGCGCTGCACGCCGACCTGCCCAGGCGTTGAAGCCCAGGGCGAGGGCCACCAGCGCGGCCCCCGACAGCTCCGCCGCATCCGGCATCTGACCCTGCAGCGCATGCACGGTCAGTACCGAGACCGGCACCATGTTCAGGAACAGCGTGCCGGCGGCAGGCCCGAGCCGCCGCACGCCGAAGTTGTACGCCAGCGCAGCGAGCACCGTCGGCACCGCGGCGATGTACAGCAGTGGCGGCAGCAGCGAGGCCACTGCGTTGCTGCCGGGCGCCGGCAGTGCGCCGAGCAGGGTGGCAGCGGTTGCGCCGAACACCAGCCAGGGCGTGGCGGCCACGGCCGTCAGCGCCGTGTACTCCAACGGGCTGTGGTCGGGCAGCGAGGCCGCGCCGCGGGTGTAGAGCACCCAGCCGAGCGTGCCGGCGAGCGTGACGAGGTCGCCGAGCAGCATGGCGGCGCCTGCCTCGCGCTCGGCACCCGCGGCGCCGAAGACGTTGGCCACCACCGCCACGCCCAGCAGCGCGACGCCGGCACCGGCGAGCGCGGCGGCCGACGGCCGCTGGCCGTCGAGCGCCCAGCGCAGCAGCAGCGTGGTGAACGGCATCGTGGCCATGATCACCGAGCCGTGCGACGGCAGCGACCGCGCCAGGCCCCAGAACACCAGCACGCTGAAGCAGCCGTAGCCGGCCAGACCGAGCAGCGTCAGCCGCCAGCCGTGGCGGCGCAGCTTGTGCCAGGGGCGCTGTCCGAAGAACTGCACCAGCGCCGCCAGCAGCAAGGTGGCCAGCACGTAGCGCAGGGTGGTGAACCACACCGGGTCGAGGGTGGCGAGCAGGGGTTTGCCGACGAGGAACAGGCTGCCCCAGGCCGAGGTGGCAAAGAGCAGGGCGGCCACAGGACCAAGCAGGGCGTTCATGGCGGGCGAATGAAGAGTGGTGACGGGACCAGTCTGGTCGGCCACCCCGCCGCGGTCCATTCGTTTCGGCGGCATGCGGCGTTCGGAAATCCGACAAGCGCGCCGGGCGCCCGGTGCGCAGAATGCGGCCATGGAGATCTACCAGCTCAAGACCTTCATCGCGGTGGCCACCGAAGGCAACCTCACTCGCGCGGCCGAACGTGTCTTCACCAGTCCGCCGGCGGTGAGCGCGCAGATCAAGGCGCTGGAAGACGAACTCGGCGTGCGCCTGTTCGACCGCTCGGCGCGCGGCATGGTGCTCACGGCGGCCGGCCAGCGCCTGCTGGCCGAGGCGCAGCGAACCATTGCCGCCGCGCAGGCGCTGCAGTCCACGGCGGCGCAGATCCGCGGGCAGGCGCGCGGCACGGTGCGCATGGGCACGGTCAGCGACCCGGTGTCGCTGCGCCTGGGCGAGGTGTTCGTGCGGTTGGCCGAGCGCCACCCCGAGGTGGCGCTGCAGCTTCAGCAGGGCGTGTCGCTGCGCGCGGTGCAGGCGGTGCGCCGCGCTGAGCTCGACTGCGCCTACATCCTCCACGAACACGAGCGGCTTGACGGCCTGGAGGTCCGGCGCCTGCAGCCGGTGGACGTCGTCGTCGTGCTGCCGCCGCAACGCGCCGCGCTGGCGGGCGCGTCGATCGACGAAATCGCGCGGGCGCCCTGGGTGAGCACGCCGCCGGACTGCGGCCTGCGCCTGCAACTCGAGACGTTCTTCCGCAGCGCGGGGCGCGATCTGCCCGCCGGGCCGATGGCCGACAGCGAAGGCGCGGTGCGCGGCATGGTGGCCAGCGGCCTGGGCGCCGGGCTGATGCGTCGCGACCAGGCCGAGGACGCCGCGCGCCTGGGCCAGGGTGTGATCTGGCCGGGCTGGCAAGGTCGCACCTGGCTGTGCTGGGTGGCGGCCGACCCCGCGCCCGAGGTCGCGGCGATCACCGCGGTGCGAAGTGTCGTGCTCGAAGCCTGGCAGGCACAGACTTCGGAGCCAGGTGACCGAGGCCCGACGGTCGCCGGCGACGTGAGGGCTCGGCCAAGCTAGGCAACCCTTCGCGCCGACGGGTTGCCGCGCGCAGCGCGCGGAATGCACGTGCAGGCGCCTGGCGAAAGCGCCTCATTCAGTGCGACGTCCCCTCCGAGCGCGTGATCTTGTTCCACACGTTGTACTTGCCCACCGGCTTGCTCATCGGCAGGCGCTTGACCTCCTTGAAGGTCGCGGCGTCGTAGACGACCAGCGCGCCGTCCATCTCCCACACACTGGCGAGCGCGTAGCGGCCGTCCTTCGTGAACTCGATGTGGGCGAGCGTGCGGCCCGGCTCGCGCACCTGCGCCACCGGCTCGAGCGTGCGCTTGTCGACGATGGTCAGCGTGTCCTTGGCCGTCGGGCTCATCATCGAGTCGGTCCAGGCGTAGGGCGTCTTCTCGTGGCTGCGCAGGAAGAAGCCCGGGCCGGGCGTGGCGATGGTCTTCACGCTCTTCCACGTCCGGGTGTCGATCACGTCCAGCGCGCCGTCCTTCAGGTTCGGGCTGGCCAGCACCGTCGTGCCGTTCCACGCGAAGGTGATGCCCGAGCCGAGGTGCGGCATGCCGGCGATCGGCAGCTCGGCGATCTTGCGCCGGATGTCGAGGTTGACCACCTGCGCCTTCGGGCCCGCGCCGTCCTTCGGGCGTGTCGCGCCGAGCGCGTGGCGGTAGGCGGCGTCGAAGAAGAAGTCGTCCAGCGGCTCGTCGAGCCGGGTGCGGCGCACGCCGAGGTAACCCGGCGCGGCGATGCCCTCGCCCATCTTGTAGTCGTGCACGTAGCCGTCGAAGATCGGCTCGGCCTGCGGGTCGTAGGAGATCTCCCAGAGCTCGGGCAGGTCCTTCAGCGCGACGACGAAGCTGCGCCGCGGCGCCGCGTCGTACACCGCCGAGACACGCGAACTGGCCTTGCCGTCGCGCGTCGCCGCGGGAATCGTCTTCACGAGGTTCAGGTCAGCGTCGAACAGCACCACGCTGTGCGGCAGGTAGTTGGCCGCCATCACCCAGCGCCCGTCGCCGCTGACCGCCACGTTGCGCATGTTCAGCCCGGCGCGCACCTCGGCGACGATCACCAGGTTCCACAGGTCGTACTTGGTGATCCAGCCGTCGCGCGAGCCGAAGTAGACGTAGCGGCCGTCGGGCGTGAACTTCGGCCCGCCGTGCAGCGCGAAGCGGCTCGCGAAGCGGTGGATGCGCTCGAAGCGGTCGCCGTCGACCAGCGAGACATGGTGGTCGCCGCCCTCGACGACGACGAACAGGTTCATCGGGTCGGCATTCCACACCGGCTTGGCGGGCAGCGCCGCGGCGGCCGGGTCGGCCGTGCGCGAGGCCCGGATGTCGGCCTCGCTCCAGGTCGGTGCGGGCACCACGGGCGTCGTGATCCATTGCGCCAGCGCGGCGATCTCGTCCTTCGACAGCCGGTCGCCGTAGCCCGCCATCTGGGTGGCCACGCGGCCGGCCGTGATGACCTGGAGGGCCTCGGCGCGGCGCAGCCGCTCCAGGCTCTCGGGCAGCAGCGCCGGCCCCATGCCACCGGTGCGCTGCGCGCCGTGGCAGCTGGCGCAGTGCTCGCGGTACAGCGCGGCCGGCTCCGACGCGCGGGCCAGGTCCAGGCCCATCAGCAGCAAGGCCAGTGCCAGCGCCGCACGCCAGGCCAGATCGAACAGCGGCTTCACGCGACGGCCTCCTCCGGCACGAGGCCGATCTCGGCATCGTCCAGGTAACAGCCCGGGTCCTCCGCCCAGGGGTTGCCAGTGACCTGCTGGGCGCGCACGCGGGTGTTTCCGCCGCAGATGTCGAGATGGGCGCAGCCCGCGCAGCGGCCCTGCACCGGGCGGCGCGCCGCCTTCAGCCCCGCCATCAACGGATCGCTCGTGTCCTGCCAGATGGCCGAGAACGGCCGCTCGCGCACGCTGCCGAGGTCGTGGTGCCACCACATGGTGTCGGGGTGCACATGGCCGAGGTTGTCGATGTTGGCCACGTTCACGCCGCTCGAGTTGCCGCCCCAGGCGACGAGGTGCTCGCGCAGCGGCTCGTGCCAGCGCGGCAGGTGCTGGTCGGCCCAGCGCAGCAGCCAGGGGCCGTCCGCATCGTTGTTGCCGCTGACGTACTCCTCGTCGCGCCCCCCCGGTCCCTCCCGCGCGGCCTGCCAGGCGCGCTCGAACAGCATGTCCATCGCCTCGCGCGTGGCGGCAAACTGCGCGTCGCGCTGGCGGTGGACGTTGCCGCGGCCGGCGTAGTTCAGGTGCGAGAAGTAGAACTTCTGGATGCCTTCGTCGCGCATCAGCGCGAGCAGCGGCGCCAGGTCGTGCGCATTGAGCGCGGTCATCGTGTAGCGCAGGCCCAGGCGCACGCCGCGCGCGCGCAGGTGGCGCAGCGCCGCGAGGCTGCGGTCGAAGGCGCCCTCGAGGCGGCGGAACTTGTCGTGCGTCTCGCGCAGGCCGTCCAGGCTGATGCCGACGTAGTCGAAGCCGGCCGCGGCCACGCGGTCGGCCATGGTTTCGTCGATCAAGGTGCCGTTGGTCGAGAGGCCGACGTAGAAGCCCATCGCCCTGGCGCGCGCGGCGATCTCGAACAGGTCGGGCCGCAGCAGCGGCTCGCCGCCGGAGAGGATCAGCACCGGCACCCTGAAGGCCTTCAGGTCGTCCATCACCGTGAACACCTCGCCGGTGCTCAGTTCGCCGGCGTACTCGTGGTCGGCCGAGAAGGCGTAGCAGTGTTTGCAGGTGAGGTTGCAGCGGCGGATCAGGTTCCAGATGACCACTGGACCCGCGGGGCGCGCGCGGCGCGGCGCCGGCATCGTGCCGGTACGTTCTGCGTCGGCCAGCAGGCGCATGAAGTGGGAGATTCGGAACATGTCAGTCTTCTCGAAGCCGCAGACCCGTCTTCTTCAGGATCGCGTTGGAGTACAGGATCTCGTGGCCGCGGCACGCGTCGCCGAGCAGGGCCGCGACCTCCTGCGCCTGCGCCTCGACCTCCTCGCGCGAGCGGCCATGCAGCATCACGAACAGGTTGTAGGGCCAGCGCGGCAGGGCACGCGGGCGGCGGTAGCAGTGGCTCACGCCGGGCACGGCAGCGAGACGGTCGCCGAGTTCGTCGACACGCTCGTCGGCCACGTCCCACACGCTCATGCCGTTGGCGGTCCAGCCGAGCTTGTAGTGGTTGGGCACCGCGCCGATGCGGCGCACCAGGCCGCTGGCCAGCATCGCGGCCAGGCGTTCGCGCACCACCTCGCCGCCCACGCCGAGCATCGCGCCCACCGCCTCGTACGGCCGGGCGACGAGCGGCAGGCCGCCCTGCGTGGCGGCGATCAGCGCGCGGTCGAATTCATTCAGCATCGCGGGCCACCGGCAGCTTCAGCTCGACGCGGTACTCGCGCTCCTTCGGGAACGCGGCCACCGGCAGGCCGGTCTCGGCCTCGATCTCGGCCAGCACCTCGGCGGCGCGCGCCGGCGTCTCGGCCGCGACGACGAACCACATGTTGAACGCATGCTCGCGGCGGTAGTTGTGCGCCACCTCGGGGTGTGCGTTGACCTGCGCGGCCACCGCCTCGAAGCGGTCCTCCGGCACCTCGAGCGCGGCCAGCACGAAGCGGCCGCCGGCACGCTCGATCTGGAACAGCGGGCCGAAGCGCGTCAGCAGCCCGCCGGCCAGCAGCACACGCAGCCGCTCGAGCACCTCGTCCTCGCTCAGCCCGAGCTCCGCGCCGACGGCGGCGAACGGCCGGTCGACGAGCGGGAAACCACCGTGCAGCCGGTCGATCAGGCGCGCGTCGGTGGCGGCGATCCACAGCGGGGTGTCAGTGCGCATCGGCCAGCTCCCGGAAGCGGCGTGCGCCGGTCTGCTTGAAGCGGCGCACCGAGAACAGCAGTTCGTGCGGCACGTCCGAGAGCCCGGCGCGTTCGATCACCCCGGCGGCCAGCGCGCGCACGCTGGCGCGGTCGCGGCCGTGCAGCATCGCGTACAGCGTGTAGGGCCAGCCGGGTGCGCGCTCGCGCCGGTAGGCCAGCGTGACGCCACTCTCGCGCGCCAGCGCGGCGCCGCAGGCGTCGATGCGCTCCTCGGGCGGCGCGAACACCGCCATCGCGTTGGCGTCGAAGCCGAGTTCGTGGTGCCGCACCACCAGGCCGAAGCGGCGCAGCGTGCCGTCGGCCAGCCAGGCGCGCAGCGTGCCGAGCACGCGGTCGGGCGACAGGCCGAGTTCGTCGGCCCAGCGGTCGAACGGCCGCGACACCAGCGGCAGCCCGGCCTCGACCCGCGCGGCCAGCGGCCAGTCGGCCTCGGCGATCGGCGCCGGCGCCTCGCCACGCGTGGTGGTGACGGCCCGGGCGACCGCGCCGCGGCGGTCGAAGCCGAGGTCGATCCGGTAGGCCCGGCGCATCGGCAGGCGCAGCATCGGCAGCGCGGTCTCGTGCCCGATCGCGTCGAGCGTGCGCGCGAGCGCCCCGGCATCGGCCGCATGCGCGACGAACCACAGGTTCCAGCGGTGCTCGCGCTCGTAGTTGTGGTTCACACCGGGCTGCGCGGAGACCCGCGCGGCCACCTCGGCCAGGCGTTCGCGCGGCACGGCGAGCGCGGCCAGCGCCCCGGCCCCGCCCGCACCGGCACCGAACAGTCCGCCGATGCGGCCGAGCACGCCCTGCTCGCGCAGCTGCAGGCAGGCGCGCAGCACCTCGGCCTCGCCTGTGCCAAGCTGCTCGGCGATCGCCGCAAACGGCTCGCGCGCGAGCGGAAAGCCGCGCTGCCAGCCGTCGATCAGCGCGTCGCGCAGGTCCATCACATGCCCATCCGGCCCGCGCGGGCGGTGAAGAAGATGCCCGACGGTGCGTCCACCGGCAGCGAAGCGAGCGTGGCGAAGCTCGTGGTGTCGACCACGCGCACCACGTGGTCGTCGCGGCAGCTGATCCACACCGCGTCGCCGCGCGGCGTGAACTCCAGGTGCAGCACGGCCTTCCCCGGCTCGAGCGTCTTGACCACCTGCTGCGCGAGCGTGTCGATCACCTGCACGCGGCCGTAGTCGGGCACCGCGAAGTTGACCCACACCTGGCGCCCGTCGGGCCGCGCCATCACGAACACCGGCTGGCCGGCCACCGGGATGCGCGCCACCTCCTGCCAGCTCGCGGTGTCCACCACCAGCACCTCGTGGCGGCCGATCGCCGGCAGGTAGGCGTGGCGGCCGGCCACTGCCCAGCCGCGCAGGTGCGGCATCTTGTAGACCGGCAGCGGCGCCTCGCCGCGCCCGTAACCCGCCAGGATACGGCGCGGCGCCGGGTTCGGCTGCCAGAGGTCGAGCAGCGCGAGGCCGTCCTCGCCGAACAGGCCGGCGATGTAGTGCCGGCCGTCGGGAGTGACCAGCGCGTCGTAGGGCTGGCGGCCGATGGCGGGGTACTTCGTGATGCGCGGGCGGCTGCGGTCGGACAGGTCCGCGACCCAGATCGCATCGGCATCGAACAGGCTGTAGGCGAAGCGTGCACCCGGCAGGTCGACCAGGCCGACCACGCGCGAGCGCTGCCCGGGTGCGAACTCGGCCGGCAGGTCGGCGACGAGTTCGAGCGTGCGCGCGTCGAACACCTTCACGCCGCCGGGCTGGTAGTTCTGCGCGGCGACGAGCGAGCCGTCCTGCGAGATCGCGCCGCCGATCGAGTTGCCGGCCTGCATCACGCGCCGCACGATGCGCCGTCCCGGCAGGTCGACCATGGTCAGGCCGCCATCGCGGCCGAACACATAGGCGGCGGCGCCGTCGCGCGAGAACACCACCGAGGCGTGCGACAGGTCGCCCAGGCCCTCGACGCGGCCGAGCGCCGCGCGCTGCTGCGTGTCGACGATCGTCAGTGCGCCGCGCGCACGTTCGACGATCACGCCGAGCGTGCCGGTGCCGCGGGTCGGTGCCGGCGCGCTGGCGCATCCGGACAAGGCCAGCGCCGCCCCGCCTGCCAGCATGGCCGAGAGGACGTCGCGACGGCGGCTCATCGCGCCGCCCTCGCCTCTTCCGGAAAGCCGCGCAGCAGCTGCGCCGCGATCCACTGCGCATCGGCCTCGCCCAGCATCGCGCGCCAGGGGGGCATCGGCGTGCCGGGCCGGCCGTGCAGGATGGTGGCGACGAGCGAGTCGATCGGCCGCTCCGCCAGCGCCTCGCGCGTGAGCGCCGGACCGAGCCCGCCGGTCAGGCGCATGCCGTGGCACGAGCCGCAGTCCTGTCGCACGATGCGCACCAGCTCGGCCGCGCGGTCCGCGTCCGGCGCCTGCGCGAACGCAGGCGCGGTGGCGATCAGCAGCAGGCCGAGGGCGCGCATCGCGTCACGAGGCCAGGATCAGCTTCACGGCCTCGGTGAGGTCCGCGTCGTTGATCTTGTCGGGCGGGTTGGGCGCCATCGGCACCGGGCCGAAGCTGCCCGAGCCGCCCTTGCGCACCTTCTCCACCAGCTTGGCCACCACGTCCTGGCCCTTGTACTTGGCCGCGATGTCCTTGAACGACGGGCCGACCAGCTTCTTGTCCTTGGTGTGGCAGGCCATGCAGCCGGCCTTGTTCATCGCTTCTTCCGGGCTCGCCCAGGCGCCGGCCGCAGCCAGCGCGAGCGACACCATCATCAGCATCTTGGTGGATCTCATCGGTGTTCTCCTGTTCGGTGTGCCCATCAAGCGGCCGCCGCGGGTCCGGCTTCGCCGGCCCGCCAGCGGCGCACCCTCGAGGGGGAGCGCCGTCAGGCGCTCCGGGGGTGGGCGTCAATAGATGTCGTGCTGGGTGTTGTGGACGTTGAAGTGCCCGGTCGGCGTGATCAGCTTCGGGTCCTTGATCACCGTCTTCAGCTTCAGCGTCTTGTCGTCCACGACGACGATCGCGCTCTGCTTGTCCTTGGCGCTCCACACCGAGAACCAGACCTCGTCGCCGGCCTTGTTGAACTCGGGCTGCACGACGCGCTTGGCGCCGTCGTCGGTCAGCCCGGCCCATTCGGCGATCGGCAGCACGACGTAGCCCTTGTCCAGGTTCCTGATGTCGTACACCGCGACCGACTGCGAGATCTTCGGGTCCGGGTTCAGCGGCGTGTCCGAGTACAGGTGCTGGCTCTTCGGGTGGCTCTTGATGAAGAGAGCCCCGCCGCCCTGGCCCTTCAGCTCGGCGACCTTCTTGAAGGCGTACTGCTTGTGCTTCTTCGGGTCGGTGCCGATCAGCGAGATCGTCTCGTCACCGAGGTGGCCGGTGCTCCACACCGGGCCGTAGGTCGGATGCACGAAGTTCGCGCCGCGGCCCGGGTGCGGGATCTTGCCGACGTCGATCAGCGCCTCGAGCTTGCCTTCCTTCAGGTCGACCGCGGCGATCTTGTTGCTCTGGTTGGCCGCCACCATGAAGTAGCGCCCGGTCGAGTCCATGCCGCCGTCGTGCAGGTAACGCGCGGTGCCGATGGTGGTGACCTTCAGCGCCTCGATGTCGGAGTAGTCGACCAGCAGCGTCTGGCCGGTCTCCTTGACGTTGACGACGAACTCGGGCTTGTAGTGCGAGGCCACGATCGAGGCCACGCGCGGCTCGGGGTGGTACTCCTGCTTGTCGACCGTCATGCCACGCGTGCCGACGATCTTCAGCGGCTCGAGCGTGTCGCCCTTCATGATCGTGTACTGCGGCGGCCAGTAGCTGCCGGCGATGGCGAACTTGTCCTCGTAGCCCTTGTACTTGCTGGTGTCGACCGAGCGCGCCTCCAGGCCCACGCGCACCTCGGCCACGTTGTCGGGCTTCTCCATCCAGAGGTCGATCATGTTGATCTTGGCGTCGCGCCCGATCACGAACAGGTAGCGCCCCGAGGCCGACACGCGCGAGATGTGCACCGCGTAGCCGGTCTTGACGATGTTGATGATCTTCTTCGTGTCGCCGTCGATCAGCGCCACCTCGCCGGTGTCGCGCAGCGTGGTCGAGAAGATGTTGTCGATGTTGTAGTTGTTCATCTTCTTCGTCGGCCGCTGCGCCGGCGGGACGATGACCTTCCAGGTCGACTTCATCTGCTCCATGCCCCACTCGGGCGGCACGGGCGGGTCCTGCTGCACGTAGCGGGCCATGATGTCGACGGTCTTCTCGTCCATCTCGCCGCTGGTGAGCCAGTTCGGCATGCCGGCCGGCGAACCGTAGGCGATGAACACCTTCAGGTAGTCGGTGCCCTTGCCGAGCGTGATGTCGGGCGTCAGCGGCTTGCCGGTGGCGCCCTTGCGCAGCACGCCGTGGCAGCCGGCGCAGCGCTCGAAATAGGTCTTGCGGGCCAGGTCGAACTCGGCCTGCGTCATCGGCGGGGCCTTGGGGTTCGTGCTCTGGTACATCGGCTCCGTGGCCAGCGGCGAGGCGCCGGCCTGGTAGTTCATCTCGGCCGGGGTGACCGGCTTCTTGTCCTGCGCGTGGAGGCCAAAGGCCGAGGCCGCGAGCAGCGCGGCGACGGCAAGGCGGGTCGGTCGGATGGTCATGCGTCCCTCCAGGGGTTCGTGGTGTGCGGACGCATGGTCGGCGCGCGCTCGGCATGCGTCCTTGAACCAGTTCAAGGACCGGCGCGGCCGCCGCTCGAAGAATGACCTGGCACAAACCGAGGGAGTTGCCGTGAGCCTGCTGCATGAACCGCTGCACTTCGACACCGCCACGCTGCACGCGGCGCGTCCCGGCCAGGTCACGCTGGTCGGGGCGGGCCCCGGCGACCCCGACCTGCTGACCGTGAAGGCGGCGCGCCTGATCGGCAGCGCCAAGGTGGTGCTGCACGACGCGCTGGTCGGCCGCGGCGTGCTCGACCTGATCCCGCGCAGCGCGCACCGCATCGACGTGGGCAAGCGCAGCGGCCATCACACGCTGAGCCAGGACGGCATCATCGAGCTGATGATCCGTCTGGCACGCAGCGGCCACGAGCTGCTGCGCCTGAAGGGCGGCGACCCCTACGTGTTCGGCCGTGGCGGCGAGGAGGCGCAGGCGCTGGCCGAGGCCGGCATCCCGTTCGAGGTGGTGCCCGGCATCAGCGCTGCGCAGGGCGCCGGCGCCTGTGCCGGCATCCCGCTGACGCACCGCGACCATGCCACCGGGCTCGTCTGCGTCACCGGGCACTTGCGCGATGGTCCGGACGGCACACGCACGCTCGATCTCGACTGGCCGCGCCTGGCGCGGCCGCAGCAGACCGTGGTGGTCTACATGGGCGTGGCCGCGCTGCCGCTGATCTGCGAGCGGCTGATCGCGCACGGCCTGGCCGCCGACACGCCGGCCGCGCTGGTCGAACGCGCCACCTTGCCCGGGCAGCGCTGCGTGGCCGGCACGCTCGAGACGCTGCCGGTGCTCGCGCAGGTGCAGGCGGTCAAGCCGCCGGCGCTGCTGGTGATCGGCACGGTGGTGAGCCTGCAGCCGGTGCTGGCGCGGGCGATGGCCCTGTCGTCGAGTGCCTGAACGCCGCGCCCCCCCCTTTGGGGCAGCGGTGCTGCCGCACGGACTTTGATGGCGCGCAGAGTCAGCGTGCGTCTCCGCGTTTGCCCGCAGTCCGGGCCGCGGGCACGTGCCTAGACTGGCGCGGCGGCAGACCGGCGCCCGCCGGGCCACGCCGCCCGAGGAGACGCGCTTGCAACTCACCGACCGTGCCGGTCCGGCCTACTTCCACAAGGTCGTCGACTGCCAGTGGGCGTGCCCGGCCCACACCCCCGTGCCGGAGTACATCCGGCTGATCGCCCAGGGCCGCTACACCGACGCCTACATGATCAACTGGGTGTCGAACGTGTTCCCGGGCATCCTCGGCCGCACCTGCGACCGGCCCTGCGAGCCCGCCTGCCGGCGCGGCCGCGTGGAGGAGAACAACGGCGACAACCCGGAGCCGGTGGCGATCTGCCGGCTCAAGCGCGTGGCCGCCGACCACAAGGGGGATCTCGACGGCCGCCTGCCTGTGCGCGCCGCGCCCAACGGCCGCCGGGTGGCCTGCATCGGCGCCGGGCCGGCCTCGCTGACCGTGGCGCGCGACCTGGCGCCGCTTGGCTACGAGGTCGTGGTCTTCGACGGCGAGGCCCGGGCCGGCGGCTTCATGCGCTCGCAGATCCCGAAGTTCCGCCTGCCCGAGTCGGTGATCGACGAGGAGACGCAGCGGGTGCTCGACCTCGGCGTCAGCTTCCGCAGCGCCCAGCGCGTCGACTCGATGCGCGCCGTGCTGCGCGAAGGCTTCGACGCGGTGTTCGTCGGCTGCGGCGCGCCACGCGGGCGAGAGCTCGACGTGCCGGGCCGCGCCGAGGCGTCAGCCCATATCCACGTCGGCATCGACTGGCTGGCCTCGGTCTCGTTCGGCCACGTCACGAGCGTGGGCGAGCGCGTGATCGTGCTGGGCGGCGGCAACACCGCGATGGACTGCTGCCGCTCGGCCAAGCGCCTGGGCGGCAAGGACGTGAAGGTGATCGTGCGCAGCGGCTTCGAGGAGATGAAGGCCTCGCCCTGGGAGAAGGAGGACGCGCTGCACGAAGGCGTGGAGATCCACAACTACCTCGTGCCCAGGCGCGTGCTGCACGAGGCCGGCAAGCTCACCGGCATGGACTTCGAGCGCGTCAGGGCCGAGTACGACGCCAAGGGGCGCCGCAGCCTGGTGCCGACCGGCGAGCCCGACCTGTTCGTCGCGGCCGACACGGTGCTGGTGGCGATCGGCCAGGAAAACGCCTTCCCGTGGATCGAACGCGACTGCGGCATCAGCTTCGACAAGCACGGGCTGCCGGTGCTCGATGCGACGACGTTCCAGTCCACGCTGCCGAACGTGTTCTTCGGCGGCGACGCGGCCTTCGGGCCGAAGAACATCATCACCGCCGTGGCCCACGGCCACGAGGCGGCGGTGTCGATCGACCGCCTGCTCAACGGCGAGGACCCGGCGACGCGCCCGGCGGCGCAGGCCAACCTGATGTCGCAGAAGATGGGCATCCACGAGTGGAGCTACGACAACGACGTCTCGATCGCCGCGCGCAACAAGGTGCCCTGGGCGGTGGCCGAGAAGGCGCTGCGCAGCATCAAGGTCGAGGTGGAGCTCGGCTTCGACGCGGACACCGCCTTGCGCGAGGCGCGGCGCTGCCTGAACTGCGACGTGCAGACGGTGTTCAACCGCGACACCTGCATCGAGTGCGACGGCTGCGTCGACATCTGCCCGATGGACTGCATCACCTTCACCGCGCCGGGCGAGGAGGCCGAGCTGCGCACGCGGCTGAAGGCGCCGGCCACCAACGTCGCGCAGGATCTGTACGTCTCCACCGCGCTGAAGAGCGGCCGCGTGATGGTGAAGGACGAGGACGTCTGCCTGCACTGCGGCCTGTGCGCCGAGCGCTGCCCGACCGGCGCCTGGGACATGCAGAAGATGCTGCTGCACACCACGCAGGCCGGGCCGCGCTGCCGCGATGCCGCCGATGCTCCGAAACAGCCCAGGGTGATTGCATGAAGCGCATCGAGGCGGTCAACGACTTCGTCATCAAGTTCGCCAACGTCAACGGCTCGGGCTCGGCCTCGGCCAACGAGCTGTTCGCCAAGGCGGTGATCCGCATGGGCGTGCCGGTGGCGCCGCGCAACATCTTCCCGAGCAACATCCAGGGCCTGCCCACCTGGTACGAGGCGCGGGTGTGCGAGCGCGGCTGGTCCGGCCGGCGCGGCGGTGTGGACATGATGGTCGCGATGAACCCGCAGACCTGGGACGCCGACGTGGCCGAGATCGAGCCCGGCGGCTACCTGCTCTACGACAGCACGCGGCCGCTGCCGCCCGCCGCGTTCCGCGACGACGTGCAGGTGATCGGCGTGCCGCTGACCGCGATCGCGAACGACACCTACGCCGACCCGCGCCAGCGCCAGCTGTTCAAGAACATCATCTACGTGGGCGTGCTGTCGGTGCTGCTCGACATGGACGTGCGCGTGTTCGAGAAGCTGTTCGCCGAGCAGTACCGCGGCAAGGAGCGCCTGCTCGGCGCGAACGTGCAGGCGCTGAACCTCGGGCGCGACTGGGCCACGCGCAGCGGCCTGACGATCGGGCTGCGCGTGCGCCAGGCCGACGCGGTGGGCGACCGCATCTTCGTCGACGGCAATGCCGCCGCGGCGCTGGGCTGCGTCTACGGCGGCGCCACCGTCGCGGCCTGGTACCCGATCACGCCCTCGTCGTCGGTGGCCGAGTCGTTCCAGAAGTACTGCGAGAAGTACCGCGTCGACCCCGCCACCGGCCAGAACCACTTCGCGATCGTGCAGGCCGAGGACGAGATCGCCTCGATCGGCATGGTGGTCGGCGCCGGCTGGAACGGCGCGCGCGCGTTCACCGCCACCTCGGGGCCGGGCGTGTCGCTGATGACGGAGTTCATCGGCCTGGCCTACTTCGCCGAGATCCCGGTGACCATCATCGACGTGCAGCGCGGCGGCCCGTCCACCGGCATGCCCACGCGCACGCAGCAGGCCGACCTGCTCTCCTGCGCCTACGCCTCGCACGGCGACACCAAGCATGTGCTGCTGCTGCCGGAAGACCCGCACGAGTGCTTCGAGCATGCCGCCGCCGCGCTCGACCTGGCCGACCGCCTGCAGACGCCGGTGTTCGTGATGACCGACCTCGACATCGGCATGAACCAGCGCCTGTGCGCGCCCTTCGACTGGGACGAGGCGCGGGCCTACGACCGCGGCAAGGTGATGAGCGCCGAGGAGCTCGAGGCCGGCCGCGACTTCGGCCGCTACAAGGACGTGGACGGCGACGGCATCCCCTGGCGCACGCTGCCCGGCACGCACCCGAGCAAGGGTGCCTACTTCACCCGCGGCACCACGCGCGACGCCTATGCGCGCTACTCCGAGCGCGGGCCCGACTACATCTACAACATGGAGCGGCTGCTGCGCAAGTTCGGCACCGCGGCCACGCTGGTGCCGCCGCCGGTGCTGCGCAAGGCGGCCAGGCCGACGCGCCTGGGCGTGCTCTACTTCGGCTCGACCAGCCCGGCCATGCACGAGGCGCTGGAGGTGCTCGCGCGCGAGGGCGTGATGCTCGACGCGATGCGGCTGCGCGCCTTCCCCTTCCCCGATGCGGTGCCGGAGTTCATCGCCGCGCACGAGAAGGTGTTCGTGGTCGAGCAGAACCGCGACGGGCAGATGCAGACGCTGCTCGTCAACGAGCTCGGCATCGACCCCGCGAAACTCGTGCGCGTGCTGCACTTCGACGGCACGCCGATCACGGCACGCTTCATCGCCGGCGCGATCCGCAAGGCGACGGTGTGGAAGAAGGAGTTCGCGTGACGTACATCGCCAAGCCGAAGCTGCACCACCCGACGCTGACCGAGAACAAGGTCGGCTACACCCGGCGCGACTACGAAGGCCGCATCTCCACCTTGTGCGCCGGCTGCGGGCACGACTCGATCTCGGCGGCCATCGTGCAGGCCTGCTGGGAGCTCGACATCGAGCCGCACCGAGTCGCCAAGCTGAGCGGCATCGGCTGCAGCAGCAAGACGCCGGACTACTTCCTCGGCGCCTCGCACGGCTTCAACACCGTGCACGGCCGCATGCCCTCGGTGCTGACCGGCGCGAACCTCGCCAACCGCAGCCTGCTCTACCTCGGCGTCTCGGGCGACGGCGACTCGGCCTCGATCGGCCTGGGCCAGTTCGCCCACGCGATGCGGCGCGGCGTGCGCATGGCCTACATCGTGGAGAACAACGGCGTCTACGGCCTCACCAAGGGCCAGTTCTCGGCCACGGCGGACCTGGGCAGCAAGAGCAAGAAGGGCGTGGTGAACCACGACAGCCCGGTCGACCTGGTCGGCATGGCGCTGCAGCTCGGCGCCACCTACGTGGCGCGCAGCTTCAGCGGCGACAAGGAGCAGCTGGTGCCGCTGATCAAGGGCGCGATGGCGCATGGCGGCGCGGCCTTCATCGACGTGATCAGCCCCTGCGTCACCTTCAACAACCACGGCGGCAGCACCAAGAGCTACGACTACGTGCGCCAGCACAACGAGGCGGTCAGCCGGATCGACTTCATCACCCCGGGCCAGGAGATCACGGCGAGCTACGCGCCCGGCGAGGTGACCGAGGTGACCAACCACGACGGCTCGGTGCTGCGCCTGCGCAAGCTCGCCGCCGACTACGACCCGACCGACAGGCTCGCCGCGCTCGACCAGATGCAGCGCAAGGCCGCGCATGGCGAGGTGCTGACCGGGCTGCTCTACATCGACCCGCTGGCCACCGACCTGCACACCGCGCTGAACACCACCGCGACGCCGCTGAACGCGCTCGGGCCGGACACGCTCTGCCCGGGTGCCGCCACGCTGGCGAAGATCAACGCCGCGCTGCGCTGAGGAGTTGTCATGACCGAACGCACGGTATACCAGTCGATGCCGCGCCGGCTGCTCGTCAGCCTGCCGCCCACCGCCAGCGTGCACGAGGCCGCCTGCGTGATGACACGCGCCAACTGCGGCAGCGTGCTGGTGGTCGGCGCGGGCACGCAGCTGCTGGGCATCGTCACCGAGCGCGACCTGATGACCCGCGTGCTGGCCAAGGCGGTCGACCCGGCGAAGACCACGCTGGCCAGCGTGATGACGCCCAACCCGCGCTGCATCGGCCCCAACACCAAGGTCGAGGACGCGGTGCTGATCATGCTCGAGCGCGGTTTCCGCCACCTGCCGGTGGTCGGTGACGGGGGCACCCTGCTCGGCGTGTTCTCGGCGCGTGACGCGCTGCCGCGCGAGATCGGCACGGCGGTGAGCCTGGCCGAGTTCAACGAGCAGGTGAACGACTCGCTGGGCTGAGCGGCGGCGAGGGGCAGCGCGTCGCACCCCGGGGGGGGTGTGACACCTGTCTCAGCGTGACACCCGGGCGCCCCCGGGCCAACCCGCAGTCCACGAGGGAAACCGCCTGCGGCGCGCGGGCCGGCACGCCGGTTGCGCTGATGAGCAGCGTGTCACACCTGCCCATCACCCTCGGCGTCGTCGCCAACCCGGTTTCGGCGCGCGACATCCGGCGCGTGGTCGCGCACGCCGGCAACCTGCAGATCACCGACCGGGTCAACATCGTGCTGCGGCTGCTGCAGGCGGCGCGCGCCGCCGGCGTCGAGCGCGCGCTGCTGATGCCCGACCGCGGCGGCATCCGCGCGCTGCTGGAGCGCCACCTGAAACGCGGCGATCCCTCGCTGCCGGCGATCGAGTTCCTCGGCATGGAGCCCGAATCCACCGTCGAGGACACCTTCGCCGCCACCCGGCTGCTGCAGCGCGCCGGCGTGGCCGCGATCGTCGTGCTCGGCGGCGACGGCACGCACCGCGCGGTGGTGCGCGAGCTGATGGAGGGCGAGTCGGAACTGCCGATCGCCGGGCTCTCGACCGGGACCAACAACGCCTTCCCCGAGATGCGCGAGCCGACCATCACCGGGCTCGCGGCGGGGCTGTATGCCGCCGGCCGCATCGCCCCCGACGAGGCGCTGACGACCAACAAGCTCATTGAAGTGCGCATCAGCGGCCCGGGCGGCACGCGGCGCGACGTCGCGATCGTCGACGCCGTCGTCACGCACGACCGCAGCGTCGGCGCGCGGGCGCTGTGGAAGCCGCAGTCGATCGCGGCCTGTTACCTCGCCTTCGCGGAGGCGCAGGCGATCGGCCTGTCGGCCATCGGCGGGCTGCTGCAGCCGGTGGGCCGGCGCGAGCGCGGCGGCCTGGCGGTGCAGCTGGCGCACGACGACGCTCACGCGCTGCTCGACCTGCACGTGCCCATCGCCCCCGGCCTGGTGCGCCCGGTGCCCGTGGCGGCCTGGCAGCGCATGGTGGCCGGCGAGCCGCTCACCGTCGCCGCCGAGGCCGGCACGGTGGCGCTGGACGGCGAGCGCGAGCTTGCCTTCGAGCCCGGCGAGCGCGTGACGATGACGCTGCGCGAGGACGCGTTCCGCACGCTGGACGTCACGCGCTGCATGGCCGTCGCGGCACGCGACGGCCTGTTCCGTTTCCCGCATTCGTAGATTCCCCCCCGCTGACCAGAAGGAGACATGCCATGGCAGGACAAGCGTTCCCGCAATCCAAGGAGCAGCTGCTCCAGGCGTATCGCACGATGCGCACGATCCGCGAGTTCGAGGAGCGGCTGCACGTCGATTTCGGCCGCGGCGACATCCCCGGCTTCGTGCACCTGTACGCCGGCGAGGAGGCCGCGGGCACCGGGATCATGATGCACCTGGGCGCGGGCGACCGCATCGCCAGCACGCACCGCGGCCACGGCCACTGCATCGCCAAGGGCGTGGACGTGGTCTCGATGATGAAGGAGATCTACGGCAAGAAGGGCGGCGCCTGCGAGGGCAAGGGCGGCTCGATGCACATCGCCGACCTCGACAAGGGAATGATGGGCGCCAACGGCATCCTCGGCGCCGGCGCGCCGCTGGCCTGCGGCGCGGCGCTCGCCGCGAAGTTCCGCGGCAAGGGCGAGGTGGCGATCAGCTTCGTCGGCGACGGCGCCAGCAACCAGGGCACCTTCCTCGAGAGCCTGAACCTCGCCGCGGTGTGGAACCTGCCGGCGATCTTCGTCGTCGAGAACAACGGCTACGCCGAGAGCACCAGCCGCGACTACGGCGTGGCGGTGGACAGCTACGTCGACCGCGCCGCCGGCTTCGGCCTGCCGGGCGTGACGGTGGACGGCACCGACTTCTTCGCCGTGCACGAGGCGGCCGGCGAGATCATCCAGCGTGCCCGCCAGGGCGGCGGCCCCGCGCTGCTCGAATGCAAGATGGTGCGCTTCTACGGCCACTTCGAGGGCGACGCGCAGACCTACCGCGGCACCGGCGAGCTCGAGCGCATCCGCAGCGAGCAGGACTGCCTGAAGAAGTTCGCCTCGGCCGTGACCAGCGCCGGCGTGATCAGCGCCGCCGAGCTGCAGGCGATCGACCACGAGGTGCTCGGGCTGATCGAGCAGGCGGTGCTCGCCGCCAAGGCCGCCCCGCTGCCGACCGCCGCCGACCTGACCACCGACGTCTACGTCAAGTACTGAACCCGGGAGCAAGCACCATGGCACGCAAGATCAGCATGAAGCAGGCGATCAACGAGGCGCTCGACCAGGAAATGGCGCGCGACCCGTCGGTCATCGTGATGGGCGAGGACATCGTCGGCGGCGCCGGCGGCGACGGCGAGCGCGACGCCTGGGGCGGCGTGCTCGGCGTCACCAAGGGCCTGTACGCCAAGCACGGCGACCGGCTGATGGACACGCCGCTCTCGGAGTCGGCCTACGTCGGCGCGGCGATCGGCGCCGCCGCCTGCGGCATGCGCCCGGTGGCCGAGCTGATGTTCATCGACTTCATGGGCGTGTGCTTCGACCAGATCTTCAACCAGGCGGCGAAGTTCAAGTACATGTTCGGCGGCAAGGCGCAGACGCCGGTGGTGATCCGCGCGATGGTGGGCGCCGGCTTCCGCGCCGCGGCGCAGCACTCGCAGATGCTCACGCCCCTCTTCACCCACATCCCCGGGCTGAAGGTGGTGTGCCCGAGCACGCCGTACGACACCAAGGGCCTGCTGATCCAGAGCATCCGCGACAACGACCCGGTGATCTTCTGCGAGCACAAGAACCTGTACGGCTTCGAGGGCGAGGTGCCCGAGGCGAGCTACGCGATCCCGTTCGGCGAGGCCAACATCGTGCGCGACGGCAAGCATGTCTCGATCGTCGCCTACGGCCTGATGGTGCATCGTGCGCTCGACGCGGCGGCGGCGCTGGCGAAGGAGGGCGTCGAGGCCGAGGTGATCGACCTGCGCACGCTCTCGCCGCTGGACATCGACACCGTGCTCGAGTCGGTCGAGAAGACCGGGCGGCTGGTGTGCGTGGACGAGGCCAGCCCGCGCTGCAGCATCGCGGCAGACGTCTCGGCGCAGGTCGCGCAGCAGGCCTTCTCGGCGCTGAAGGGGCCGATCGAGATGGTCACGCCCCCGCACGTGCCGGTGCCGTTCTCGCCGGTGCTGGAGGACCTCTACATCCCGAGCGCGGCGCAGGTCGCGGCCGCGGTCAAGCGCACGATGGGCGGGAGCAAGCACTGATGACTGCCACGATCACCCCCCTGGTGATGCCCAAGTGGGGGCTGGAGATGCGCGAGGGCACGATCGCCGGCTGGCTGGTCGACGAAGGCACGCGCCTGGAAGTCGGCACGCCGGTGCTCGACGTCGAGACCGACAAGATCAGCAACGCCGTCGAGGCGCCGGACCCCGGCCTGCTGCGCCGCAAGGTGGCGCAGGAGGGCGAGACCTTGCCGGTCAAGGCGCTGCTCGGCGTGCTGGCCGAACCCGAGGTGAGCGATGCGGAGATCGACGCCTTCGTCGCGAGCTACGTGGTGCCGGCCACCGGCGAAGACGAGGAGGAGGCCGGCGAGGCCTACGCCTTTGCCGACGTCGACGGCCTGCGCGTGCGCTACGCCCGCCGAGGGCCCGAGCGCGGCGTGCCGGTGCTGTTCCTGCACGGCTTCGGCGGCGACCTGGGCAACTGGCTGTTCAACATCGATGCGCTCGCCGAGGTCGCCCCGGTCATCGCGCTGGACCTGCCGGGCCACGGCCAGTCCGACGCCAGGCTGCCGGGTGCGAGCCTGGCGGACCTGGCCGGCTTCGTCGCCCGTTTCCTCGATCAGCTCGACGTGGAACGCGTGCATGCAGTCGGCCACTCGATGGGCGGCGCGATCGCGGCGCAGCTGGCACGCGACCATGCGCACCGGGTCGAGTCGCTCGCGGTGTTCGGCAGCGCCGGGCTCGGCGACGAGGTCAATGCGGACTACACCCGCGGCTTCGTCGAGGCCGAATCGCGCCGCGAGCTGAAGCCGGTGGTGGAACTGCTGTTCGCCGACCCCTCGCTCGTCAGCCGCGCGCTCATCGACGACCTGCTCAAGTACAAGCGACTGGACGGCGTGACCGAGCTGCTCGGCAGCCTGCACGGCGCGCTGTTCGAAGGCGGGCGGCAGGCGGCGACGCCATTGCGCGACCTGCAGGGTAAGCCGCTGCTGGTGGTGTGGGGCGCGCAGGACCAGGTGATTCCGGCCGAGCACGCGAAGAACGCGCCGCCGCACGCGACGGTGCGCGTGTTCGACGACGCCGGGCACATGGTGATGATGGAGAAGGCCGGCGACGTCAACACGCTGCTGAGGTCGCACATCGGGGCATGATCGCGGGGTGAGCCTTCCCCGCTTCGGCTTCGTCACGATCCACGAGCAGCCGCTGCCCGACGGCATCGCCGCCGAAGGCGAGTGGCTGGCGCGCTGCGCGGAACTGCAGCGCGCCAGCGCGCACCTGTGGCGCGGCACCGAAAGCCTGGTGGTGCCGCGCCGCTACACCGCGCTGCCCGGCTGGGCGGCCGCGGTGGCGGCGCGTCCGCCGGGCACGGTGCAGGTGCGCGCCTCCGGCGGCGGCCTGGTGCCGCAGGGCGAGGGGCTGTGGAACCTCAGCCTCGCCTGGCCCGCGCCGGGCGCCACGCCGAGCGGCACCGACGCGGTCTACGAAGCCCTGTGCGAGGGGCTGGCCGCCGCCTTCGCACGGCTGGGCATCGCGGCCAGCGCGCAGCCGGTCGAGGGCTCGTTCTGCGACGGGCGCTACAACCTCGCGGTGCACGGGCGCAAGCTGGTCGGCACCGCGCAGGCCTGGAAGCGCGTGGCCGGCGTGCCGGTGGTGCTCGCCCATGCAGTGATCGTCGTCACGGCCGATCCGGGCGCGCTGACCGAGCGCGCCAACGCCTTCGAGCAGGCGCTCGGCACGCCGACCCGCTACCGCGCCGAGGCGCTCACCAGCGTGGCGCGCGAGGCAGCGGGTGGCGGCATCGAGCCACGCTGCCTGCAGGTGATTGCCGAGCAGTTCGCCCGCCTCGTCAGACGCGGGGAGTAGAGTCCGCCGTTCCGGGCGGTACCGACGGGCGCGCCAGACGCCCGCCACGGAGACGAGCATGGAAGCACTTCAGCGCGAGCACATCCACGCGGTGATGCGCCTGGCCGGCGACGGCCTGCCGCTGGCCGACCCCGCGCAACTGCCCGACGCGGTGATCCGCGAGAGCTGGTCGCGCTGCGTGCACGAGCACGGGCTGGACCCGACACGCATGCAGGAGGCCGTCATCCTGCCCTCGCCGCAGGTGCGCGAGCACCGCGACCGGTTGGAGGAGTTCCTGCACATCGCCCGGCACGGCCTCGAGTCGCTCTACCAGCAGGTGGCCGGCATGGGCTACTGCGTGCTGCTGACCGATGCGCGCGGCGTGACGGTCGATTTCATCGGCGACCTGCAGCTCGACGCGACGCTGCGCCGCGCCGGCCTGTACCTCGGCAGCGACTGGAGCGAGCACCACGCCGGCACCTGCGGCGTCGGCACCGCCATCGCCACCGGCCAGGCGCTCACCGTGCACCAGGGCGACCATTTCGACGCCACCCACATTCCGCTGACCTGCACCGCCGCGCCGGTGTACGACCCGCTGGGCCGGCTCAACGCCATCCTCGACATCTCGGCGCTCACCTCGCCGCAGGCCAAGAGCAGCCAGCACCTGGCGCTGCAGCTCGTGAAGGTCTACGCGAACCGGGTCGAGAACGCCAACTTCCTGCGCTGGTTCCGCAAGGACTGGGTGCTCAAGCTGCACCCCTCGCCGGAGTTCGTCGAGATCAGCCCGGACTTCCTGGTCGCGCTCGACCTGGCCGGCCGCATCGTCGGCCACAACCGCGCTGCGCAGCTGCTGCTCGAGGCCGAGACCGGCAGCACGGTGCTCGGCCTGCCGTTCGAGCAGCTGTTCAACGCCCGGCTCGACGATCTCGGCCGCTTCCTGCGCGCCATGCCGGGCGACCGGCGCGGCATCACGCTGGCCAGGAGCGGCCGGCTGCTGTTCCTGCACGCGGTGCCGCCGCCGGCCCGCTCGGCCACGGCGGCGGCCGTCGCGCCGGCGCCGGACGCGGCCGTGCCCGCGCCGCTGGCCGGGCTGTCGGGCGGCGACCCGGCGCTCGACCGCCAGATCCAGCGCGCCGCCAAGCTGGTCGACACCCCGGTCAGCGTGCTCATCACCGGCGAGACCGGCAGCGGCAAGGAGTACTTCGCCAAGGCGCTGCACCGCGCCAGCCAGCGGCGCGACAAGCCCTTCGTGGCGGTCAACTGCGCGGCCATCCCCGAGACGCTGATCGAGAGCGAGCTGTTCGGGCACCTGCCCGGCAGCTTCAGCGGCGCCGCGCCCAAGGGCAAGCGCGGGCTGATCCAGGAGGCCGACGGCGGCACGCTGTTCCTCGACGAGATCGGCGACATGCCGCTCGCGCTGCAGGCCCGCCTGCTGCGCGTGCTGGCCGAGCGCGAGGTGCTGCCGATCGGCGCCACCCGGGCCGTCAAGGTCGAGGTGCGCGTGATCGCCGCCACCCATGCCGACCTGCAGCAGCTGGTGCGCGAGCGGCGCTTCCGCGACGACCTGTACTACCGGCTGGCGGGCGCGCACCTCGCGCTGCCGCCGCTGCGCGAGCGGCGCGACCTGCCGTGGCTGGTGCACAAGCTGCTGCGCGAGACGGGCCGCCCGGTCACGCTGGCGCCCGAGGCCGAGCAGTGGCTGCGCCACCATCCCTGGCCGGGCAACCTGCGCGAGCTGAAGAACGTCGTCGACTACGCCAGCGCGATGGCCGGCGAGGGCGGCACGATCGGCCTGGCCGAGCTGCCCGACAGCATCGTCGGCACGCCCACCGGCGCCGCGGAGACCGGGCCCGCCCCTGCCGTGGGCATGCTGCCGCCCGAGGGCCAGCTGCTGCTGCAGTACCTGCGTGCGGCCAGCTGGAACGTCAGCGCGGTGGCGCACCAGCTCGGCGTGGCGCGCATGACGATCTACCGGCGCATGAAGCGCTGGGGCATCCGCGAGCCGTCGCACTGACGGTCGGCGGCGCGCGACCTCAGCGCCGCAGCGCCAGCACGTGAGCGCAGATGCGGCCGTCCACCGGGCCGGGACCGAAGCGTGCCTCGAGCGCCGCGGCGGCCGCCGCCGTCGCCGCCGCCAGGCCGGGTGCGCCGCGCGCCTCGATCTCGCGGCGCAGCGGCGTGCCCTGGCAGTAGGCGATCGCCGGCTCGCGGCCGCTGGGGGCGCGGCTGCGCGCGTCGACCGTGTCCCGCTGCGGCGGCGCCTCGAACCCGGCCCGGGCCAGTTCGCGCGCCAGCGCCGCGAGGTCGTGGCAACCGTGCGGCGTGCGCGCCAGGAAGCGCGGCGGGTCGTGCGGGAACACGTCGGCCAGCGCCTGCGTCACCACGTCGGCGAATTCGTTGGTCTCGATGCGGTCCCAGACGTTGAACAGGAAGCGCCCGCCCGGCCGCAGCACCCGCCGCACCTCGGCGAAGGCGCCGGCGCGGTCGGGAAAGAACATCGCGCCGAACTGGCACAGCACCAGGTCGAAGGACGCGTCGTCGAACGGAAGCTGCTGCGCGTCCGCCTCCTGCCAGCGCACCGCGCGCGTGGTGCCGATCGACTCGGCCTGCTGCAGCATCGCCGGGTTCAGGTCGGTGGCGACGATCGTCGCCGTGCCCGGCAGCCGGCGGTCGAGCGCACGGGTGAGCACGCCGGTGCCGGCGGCGATCTCCAGCACCTGCGTCGCGGTTCCGGCGGCGGCGCGGCCGGCCAGGTCGTCCGCGTAGGGCGCGAAGATGAGCGGCACCATCAGCGACTCGTACAGCGCCGGCACCGCACCGGCAAAGACCCGGTCGTCGTTCATGAACACAGCATGGTGCCGGCCCCGGCCCCTGTCCAGCCCATGACACGCGCCGCAACCGATGCGGCGCAGCCGCGCGCAGCGGCCGCCGCCGCGACCTATTGCGCGAAGCCGCGCGGTTGCCGCGCTGCGGCACGCCCGGGTGGAGCGAAGATCGCTGTTGTCACCGCCAGCCCCGATGAAACGCGATCCCTTCACCGCCGTCGAACGCCGCGCCGGCCACGACCGGCGCCAGCACACCGAACCGCCGCCCGGCGGGCACGAGCGCCGCACCGGCCTCGAGCCGCGCCAGCCCGAGGTGCACGAACTGGAGCTGACACCGTCGCAATGGTCGCGCCTGTTCGGCCACGACACGGTGCCCGCCGATCTGCCGCGCTAGGAGCCTGCGCGGCAGGCTCCTAGGGATTCGGCCGCCCCGGCCCCTGGGTGCCCTGGGCGCGCGCCGACAGCCAGGCGTACAGGTCGGCGATGTGCGCGTTGACCTCCGGCTCCGACTGCCAAGCCGGCATGATCAGCGCGCCGGTGCGGCGCTCCAGCACGCTCTCGATCAGCGCCTCGCGCGCCGCGCCCTCGGCGCGCAACTCGCCGGCCGGCAGGGCCCAGTCGTAGCGGCGCAGCACCAGGCCGACGAAGCGCCGCGGCCCCATCTCCTGCACCCGCTCCAGCAGGTTCGGCGCGTTGGCGGTGCCGGTGGCGGCTGGGCCGTGGCAGCCGGCACAACGGTCCTGGAACACGCGCCAGCCGGTGTAGACCGAGCCCGGCAGCCGCGAGGACTGCGCGATCTCCCGGGCCGGTTCGCGGTTCTGCCATTCGACCGCACAACCGGCGGCGAGCACGGCCGCGGCGGCGGCCGCAAAGATCCCGAATCTGCGCATCGTGTCCTCTGCCTGCCCGGCGGACGGCCGGGCCTGTTCCGATTGTGCTCAGCGCGCCGGGTCGTCGGCTTGAAGAAGATCAGCCGCCACGGGTGAACTGAGCGAACGCAGGAAGGCGATCAGCGCCGCGCGGTCCGCCGGCGGCAGCGCGAACGCGCGGATGCGCGGGTCCTGCGCCGCGTCCTGCGGCCAGCCGCCGGCGGCGTAGTGGTCCAGCACCGCGTCGAGCGTGGCCAGCGAGCCGTCGTGCATGTAGGGCGCGGTCAGCGCGACGTTGCGCAGGCTGGGCGTGCGGAAGGCACGCCGGTCGCGCGCTTCGCCGCTCACCTCCTCGCGCCCGCGGTCCGGCGCGTCGGGCACGCCGATGCGCGCCAGCTCGGCCGGCGCGAGCTCGGCGGCCAGCCCCGGCGCCAGCGCCACGGCCACGGGCTGCGCGCGGGCGGCCTCGCTGCGTGCCTGCACGCCGACGTTGTGGAACGCGCCGTCGCTGAACAGCGCGTCGCGCGCGCCCACCGGGTGGCACTGCAGGCAACCGCGCTCGGCGAACAGCGCGAAGCCGCGCTGCGCCTGCGCATCCAGCGCCGCGGGTTCGCCGCCGAAGCGCCAGCGGTCGAACGGCGAACCGGCCGCCACCAGCGTGCGCTGGTAGGCCGCCAGCGCGCGCGCTAGGCGCGCCGGCGTGATGCGCGCATCGCCGAACGCGCGCCGCCACGGGGACCGGTATTCCGGCCAGCCGGCCAGCCGCGTGGTGACCGCGGCCAGGCTCGGGTTGGCCATCTCGTCCGGATGCACCAGCGGCTGCAGCGCCTGCGCCTCCAGGCTGGCCGCGCGCCCGTCGACGAACAGGCGCTCGACCCAGCCGACGTTCCACAGCGTCGGCGCGTTGCGGCGCAGGCTGACGCCCTCCATGCCCACCGAGGTGCGCAGCTCGTGGGCGGTGAAGCCCTGCGCCGGCACATGGCACATCGCGCAGGACAAGGTGCCGTTGACCGCCAGGCGGCGCTCGAAGAACAGCTTCTGGCCGAGCGCCGCCAGCGCCGCCGGCGGCGCGGGGCGGGGCGGCAGGCCGAGTGCCGGGTCGGCGGCGGCCGGCGCCGCGGCGGCCGGCAGCAGCGCCAGCAGGCCGACGGCAACCGCGGCAACGGCGCGCCGCATCATGGCCGGGCGGCGTCCTCGCGCTGCAGCGTGCGCAGGTCGTTCAGCACCGCCTCTGGCGCGAGCGTGGCCACGCCGTAGACCTCGCGCACCTGCAGCGCTGCGTCGACCAGGAACATCTTGAGCAGGTGGTTCAGGGTGCGTGTCGGCCGGCCGGCGGCATCGGTCTCGACGCTGACGTCCTGGCCGAAGCCCGCCAGGATCGGCAGCAGCGCGCGCACCGAGGGCGCGGTGAGGAACGACCAGCGCACCTGCGCATCGCCGCTGCGCCCGGCGCCCAGCGTGCGCAGCTGCGCCGGCGTGTCGTGCGTCGGGTCGAAGCTGATGCTGACGAGCTGCGCGTCGCGCGCCAGCGCCGCGTCGGCGCGCAGCGCGGCCTGCACCGCATCGAGCACGGCCCAGGCGCGCGGGCAGCCGTCCGGGTCGCGGCAGTAGCTGTAGACGAACGACACCACCGAGAGCCGCCCGCGCAGCAGCCGGTGCAGCCGGAGGCTGCGCGCGTCGGGGTCGAGCAGCGTGCCGTCCGGCGCGGCGAACAGGCGCGGCAGCGTGTAACGGCCCGGCGCGGGCAGGCGCGCCGGGTCGGGCCGACGCACCGACCCCGGCGCGTCGCCCGCCGCGCGCACCGCGGCCGGTGCCAGCGCCGCGGCCAGCAGCGCACGCCGCCGCAGGCTCACTTCGCCGCCAGGCGCTGCGCCTCGGCCTGCGCCAGCGACTGGCCCGAAGGCCGCGCGGTGAACTTCATGTGGTGCGCGCGGCCAAGCTTGAGCTTCGTGAAGTCGACCTCGAACTTCTGCACCAGCTCCTTGCCGTCCCAGTCGTAGGCGCGCAGCACCTGCTCGTTGTCGTCGCCCTTCTTGTCCCAGTTGGCCAGCAGCGAGGAGGTGATGTAGACGCGCTTGCCGTCCCAGCTCTGCGAGACCATGTTGACCTGCTTGCCGGTCACCTTGGCGTAGGTCTGCTTCGGCGCCTCTGGGTTGCTGAGGTCGAAGTAGCGCGTCGTGCCGTCCATGAAGGTGTTGACCCACAGGCCCTTGCCGTCGGCGGTGATGCTGATGTCCACCGGCAGCGGGATCTTGGCCGGGTCGCCGATCGTCGCCACCTCCTTGGCCTGCCACTGGCCGCCGGCATCGGGCTTGATGAGCCAGATCTTGGAGGTCAGCGCGGTGGCCACGACGGCCCAGTCGTCGCCTTCCTTGAGCGACCAGCGGATCTCCAGCGGCGCGCCCGGCACGTTGAACACCTGCTGCGGCGTCATCGCCTTGGCGTCCCAGCGCACCATGGTGTTGCCGAAGCGCTTCATGGCCTCGCCGTCCTTGACCAGCTTGCCCAGATCCATCATGTAGTTGTTCCAGCCGGTGAAGCTGGAGGTGAGCATCACGTTCTTGGCCGGGTTGATGCCGATGTCGTAGGCGTAGCCGTCACCCTTCGCGCCACCGAGCTCGCCGGTGGGCATGGGGATCTTCTGCACCACCTGGCCGCGGTTGTTGAACAGCGCCATGCCGGTCACGCCGCCATGGTCCTTGGTGTTGGACAGCGCCTGCACCAGCATGCGCCCGGGCATCGCGTAGAAGGTGTGCGGGCCGACGAAGCCGGTCCTGGTCGGCAGGTCGGCGATGGTTTTCACCAGCTTGGGCTTGTCGGGCCGCACCATGTCGAAGACGAAGATCTTGCTGTCGTCCAGCCGCCCGGCCCAGAGGTAGCGGCGGTCGTCGGTGAAGCCCATGTGGTGCGCCTCGCCGCGGCCCGGCACCGAGACCTGGTGGATCACCTGGCCGTACTTCTTCGAGGCCGGGTTGGCGTCGATCGTGACCAGCTTGTCGCGCCCGTCGCCCAGGCCCTTCACGCCCAGGGTCCAGACGTGCACGAAGTCCTCCTGGCCCTTGATCAGCCTGGCCATGTAGGGCGAGTTGCAGGTTTCGTCGGCGAGCGCCGGGCCCGCGATGGCGGCCGCGGCCAGCAGCGCGGCCCCTCGTGTGGTGATCTGCATGCGTTTGTCTCCTCGTGGTGGTCGTGGCGCCCGGGGGACCACGTACGGAACTTTTTATCACCATGCCGCCGGCCATGCCGAAAACATTTTGTGTTCGGACAAAACCATGCTCGATGCCAGCGGGCACATTGGCCCGACGCCCCGTCCCTCGCAGGAGGACCCCATGCTGCATACCCCCGTCGTCGACCACGCCCGCCCCATGCTGCGGCCCGTCCGTGCCATCGCCCCCGGCCCCTGGCCGGACGTGTCCGACGGCGCGCTGCTGCGCAGCGCCTTCGCGCCGGCCGTCGTGCCGGAGTCGGTGCTGCAGCGCCTGCTCGAGGCCGCGCGCCTGGTGCGCTGCGGTGCCGGGCCGCTGACCGTGGCCTCGCCGCGCCGGCCCGAGCCCTCGTGGTGGCTGCTGCGCAGCGGGCGCATCGGCCTGGGCCCGCGCAGCGTCGAGGGCACCGTCACCGAACAGCGCTGGATCGGCCCGGGCGACTGGCTCGACGTGGCCGGCGCCCTGTCGGGCCATGGCGGCTGGCTCGAACACGCGGTCTGCCACACGCCGGTCGAGCTGCTCGCGGTGCCGCTGTCGTCACTGTACGAGGCCTGCGCCGCCGACCCGGGTTTCGCGCAGGCCTTCGCCGGCGTGCTGGCGCAGCGCGTGCGCAGCCTGAACGACACCCTGCAGGAGCTGGCGGGCGCCGACGTGCCGGTGCGCTTCGCGCGCTGGCTGCTGCGCCAGCTGGCCGCGCAGGGCGAGGACGGGCCGGTGCCACAGTTGGTGCTGGGCGAGCGCAAGCAATCCATCGCACGCCAGCTGCGCACCACCTCGGAGACCCTGTCGCGCACGCTGTCGCGCCTGTCGCGCGACGGCATCCTCGAGGTCAAGGGCTATGCGCTGACCGTGCGCGACCTGCCCGCGCTGCGCGCGCTGGCCCGTTCGGCACCGCAGTGAGACTTCCTCCCGGCGCGCCGCGCCGGGAGGGGGGATTCTTCAGGTTCGCTTCAGCCCGGGCCTGCCTAATATGCCGCGATGGAGTCTTCGCGTCCCGACGTGTCTGCGCGTCTGCGCCGCTGGGCCGCCGAACCGTTTGAGCTGAGCGTCGAGACCCTGGTGCTCGTGGCCAGCCTGTTCTGGGCGGTGTCGGCCAATCGGCTTTTCTACACCGGCGCGCTGGCCGGCCGCAGCTGGAACGATCCGTCCGCCTGGGGTTTCGGGGCGGCGCTGTTCGTGCTCGTCGTCGCCCTGCATGCGGCGCTGCTGGCCGTGGTGGCGACGCGCTGGACCGTCAAGCCGGTGATCGCGCTGCTGAGCGTCGCCGCGGCGGCGGCCACCTTCTACGTCGAAGCCTACGGCGTGGTGATGGACCCGTCGATGCTGCGCAACGTGCTGCGCACCCACCCGGCCGAGGCCGGCGAGCTGATGACGGCCTCGCTGTGGCTGCACCTGGCGCTGTACGCCGGGCTGCCGCTGCTGCTGCTGTGGCGCGTGCGGGTCGCGCCGCGGCCCTGGCTCTCTTCGGCCGGGCGGCGCGTGGCGCTGCTGCTGCTGGCGCTGCTGGCCGCGGTGGGCGCGCTGATGGCGGTGTTCCAGCCCTTCTCGTCGCTGATGCGCAACCAGAAGGAGCTGCGCTACCGCATCACCCCGGCCAGCGTGCTGTGGTCCACCGGCGCGGTGCTGGCGGCCGACGCCAAGGGCGCCGCCAAGCCGCGCCAGCCGATCGGCGAGGACGCGGTGGCCGGCCCCTCGTGGGCGGGGCGGCGCAAGCCGCTGGTGGTGGTGCTGGTGGTCGGCGAGACGGCCCGCGCGGCGAACTGGGGCCTGTCGGGCGCGCCGCGCCAGACCACGCCGCAGCTGGCCACCCTGCCGGTGGTCAACTTCACCGACGTCACGGCCTGCGGCACCAACACCGAGGTCTCGCTGCCCTGCATGTTCGCGCCGGTCGGCCGGCGCAACTACGACGAGGACCGCATCCGCGGCCAGCAGTCGCTGCTGCAGGTCCTGGCCCGCGCCGGCGTCGTGGTGCAGTGGCGCGACAACCAGAGCGGCTGCAAGGGCGTGTGCGAGGGTGTGCCCAGCGAGACGGTCGAGTCGCTGAAGCTGCCCGGCGCCTGCGCCGACGGCCGCTGCCTCGACGAAGGCCTGGTGCAGGACCTGGACGCGCGCCTGGCCGGCGCGCGCGGCACGCAGCTGTGGGTGCTGCACATGCTCGGCAACCACGGGCCCTCGTACTTCCGGCGCTACCCGGCCCGCTTCGCGCAGTTCCAGCCCGAATGCCGCCAGGACGACCTGCGCCAGTGCAGCGTCGAGCAGATCGTCAACGCCTACGACAACGCGCTGCTCTACACCGACCACGTGCTCGCCACGGCGATCCGCCGCCTGCAGGCGCGCGCCGGCGAGGTCGATTCGGCGCTGCTGTACGTCTCCGACCATGGCGAGTCGCTCGGCGAGCAGGGGCTGTTCCTGCACGGCCTGCCCTACGCCATCGCGCCGGAGGTGCAGAAGCGCGTGCCGATGGTCATGTGGTCGAGCGCCGGCCTCGAGCAGGCCGCGGGCCTGAAGAGCGGCTGCCTCGGCCCCGCGCTGCAGCGCCAGGCGCGCACGCCGGTCGCGCACGACCACCTGTTCCACACGCTGCTCGGCCTGCTGGACGTGCGCACCACGCTGCACGAGCCGGGCCTGGACCTGACCGACACATGCCGCAGCCCCTCCGCACCATGAACCGGACCCGGACCTCGCTGCGCCGCGCCGGCTGGGCCACGTTGCTCGGCCTGGCCGCGCTGCTCGCCTGGGAAGCGCTCGGCTGGGACCTGGCGCTCTCGCAGCGCTTCGGCGGCACGGCCGGCTTCGCCTGGCGCCACGTGTGGTGGAGCGAGCAGCTGCTGCACAACGGCGGGCGGCTGCTCGCCGGAGCGTTCCTCGCACTGCTGGCGTGGGACGCCTGGCGGCCGATCGTGCGCGGCCCGTCGCAGCGCGAGCGGGTCTACTGGCTGCTCGTGTCGGTGGCCGCGATGACGCTGGTGCCGGCCCTCAAGCGCCTGAGCCACACCAGCTGCCCCTGGGACCTGGCGCCCTTCGGCGGCAAGGTGCCCTATGTGCCGCACTGGCTGCTCGGCGTCAGCGACGGCGGTGCCGGCCACTGCTTCCCCTCCGGCCACGCGGTCGCCGCCTACGCCTTCGTCGGGCTCTATTTCCTCTGGCGCCGCCACCGGCCGCATGCGGCCCGGGTGCTGCTCGCGCTGCTGCTGGTCTTCGGCGCGGTGTTCGGTGCGGCCCAGCTGGTGCGCGGCGCGCATTTCGCGAGCCACACGCTCTGGTCGGCCTGGCTGTGCTGGGCGCTGGCGCTAGTCGCCGCGTGGCTGGAACCCGCCGCGTACCGCCTGGAGTATGTCCAGACGCGGCCGCTGGTCGACTTCGAACCCACCGTCGTGCCGCTGCTCGTGCGCAGCGACCGTTTCGAACAGCGGCGCTAGCGACTGCGGCACGAAGCGCGTCAGCGCGGCGTACAGGTGCCGGTCGCCGAAGGCGCGCTGCTGCGTGACGTGGAAGCGCAGCGGCACCATCAGTGCCAGGTGGTGCTGCGCGCGCGTCATGGCCACGTGCAGCAGGCGGCGCTCCTCCTCGATCTCGGCAGCGCGGCCGGTCGCCAGGTCCGACGGGATGCAGCCGTCGACCGCGTTCAGCACGATCACCGCCGCCCATTCCTGGCCCTTGGCCGAGTGCATGGTCGAGAGGATCAGGTAGTCCTCGTCGCGTTGCGGCGCGCCGGCCTCGTCGCTCACCGCCTCGGGCGGGTCGAGCGTCAGCTCGGCGAGGAAACGCTCGCGGCTGCCGAAGCCGGCCGCCAGCCGCACCAGCTGCTCGCAGTCGGCCAGGCGCGATGCCGCCTCCTCGTGCAGGCGCTCGAGCTGCGGGCGGTACCAGCGCAGCGCCAGCGCCGCGGCCTCGGGCCAGGGCGCGGCCTCGATCGCCTCGGCCGCGTCGCACCAGGCCTGCCAGTCGGCCCGCGCCGCGGCCGGTGCGCGGAAGGCGCGCCGCACGGCGGCGGGGTCGTCCGCCGGCCCCATCGCCTCCAGCAGCCGGTGCGCCGCGGCCGGGCCGAGGCCGGGCACCAGCTGCACGACCCGGAAGCCCGCCAGCCGGTGGCGCGGGTTCTGCACCCAGCGCAGCACCGAGAGCAGGTCCTTCACATGCGCGGCCTCGAGGAAGCGCAGCCCGCCGAACTTGACGAACGGGATGCCGCGGCGCGCCAGCTCGAGCTCGAGCGCGGCGCTGTGGTGGCCGGTGCGGAACAGCACCGCCTGGCGCTTGAGCGCGAGCCCCTCCTCGCGCCGCTGCAGCACCCGCTGCGCGACCCAGCGCGCCTGCGCCGCCTCGTCCTCGACGCTCACCAGCTCGGGCCGGGCGCCCGGCCGGTCGCTCCACAGCGTCTTGTCGTGGCGCTCGGCGGCCAGCGCCATCACCGCGTTGGCCGCGGCGAGCACGGGCTCGGTGGAGCGGTAGTTGCGCGTCAGCGCGATCACCGCGGCCGGCGGCGAGAAGCGCGCCGGGAAGTCGAGGATGTTGCGCACCTCGGCGGCACGGAAGCCGTAGATCGCCTGCGCGTCGTCGCCCACCACGGTGAGCCCGCGTCCGTCGGGCTTCAGGCGCGTCAGGATCGCGGCCTGCAGCCGGTTGGTGTCCTGGTACTCGTCCACCAGCACATGCGTGAAGCGCCGCCCCAGCGCGGCCGCGATCGAGGGCTCGCCGAGCATGTGCAGCCAGTACAGCAGCAGGTCGTCGTAGTCGAGCAGCTGCTGGCGCTGCTTGGCGTCGAGGTAGGCGCCGATCAGGCGCTGCAGCGGTTCCTCCAGCCCGCGGCACCAGGGGAAATGCTGGTCCACCACCTCGGCCAGCGGCGCCTGGCTGTTGACCACCCGCGAGGCGATCGCCAGGCAGGTGTCCTTGAGCGGGAAGCGCTTCGTGCCGGCCGCGAAGCCGCCTTCCTGGCGCACCCAGCCCATCAGGTCCTCGGCGTCGCCGCGGTCGAGCACGGTGAACTGCGGCGCCAGGCCGATCGCGCCGGCGTGTTCGCGCAGCAAGCGCGCGCCGACGGCGTGGAAGGTGCCGGCCCAGGGCAGCTCGGGCGCGGCCTGGGTCGGCCCCCAGCCGAGCGCGCGGTGCAGCAGGCGGCCGGCGCGGCGCGCCAGTTCCTGTGCGGCGCGGCGCGAGAAGCTCAGCAGCAGCAGCCGGTTCGGGTCGGCCCCGTCGAGCACCAGGCGCGCCACCCGCGCGGCGAGGGTGCTGGTCTTGCCGGTGCCGGCACCGGCGATGACCAGCAGCGGCTCGTCGCCATGCATGACGGCGGCGCGCTGCTCCGGGTTCAGCGTGGCGAAGGGGTCGGTGTCGTGGGCCATGGCATGCGGCTGCCGACACGATACTGGATCTTCATCCAGTGGCCAGCTGCAGCGCCTGGCGGGCCAGGCGCGCCGCGCCGGCGGCCGCCTCCTCGTGCGCCGGCTCGGCCAGCGGCACGCCCAGCACCCGCGCGCGGATGCGCGCGAAGGCCCGGTTGCGCGCCCCGCCGCCGACGCTGTAGAGCCGCGTCAGCGCCGGCGCGCCGAGCTCGCGCAGTCGCGCGTAGGCGAGCGCCTCGACCGCCGCCAGGCCCTCGAGCAGGCCCTGCAGGAAACGCAGCTCGTCGCTCGGGCGCGGTTCGATCCGGCCGGCGAACGCGGGGTCGGCGATCGGGAAACGTTCGCCCGGTGCGGGCAGCGGGTAGTAGTCGAGCCCGGTCGGCTCGTCGGGCCGCAGCAGCGGCTCGAGCGCGGCCAGGCGCTCGGCGCTGAAATGCTGCAGCAGCACCGCGCCGCCGGCGTTGCTGGCGCCGCCGGGCAGCCAGAGCTCGCCGAGGCGGTGGCTGTAGACACCCCAGGCCGGCGCGGACAAGGGCGCGCGGGCGAGCTGCTTGACCACCAGCGTGCTGCCCAGCGAGGTGACGCCTTCGCCCTCCGCACGGGCACCGGTGGCGAGGAACGCGGCCACGCCGTCGGTGGTGCCGGCCGCGACGAGGCAGTCGCGCGGCCAGCCGGTGCGCGCGGCGGCCGCGTCGCACAAGCTGCCCAGCGGCGTGCCGGGCGGGTGCACCGCGGGCAGCAGCGTGTCGGACAGGCCGGTGTCGGCGAGCAGCGCGCGCACCCAGGCCGGCCAGGCGCGCGCCTGCGGGTCGTAGCCGGTCTTCAATGCGTTGTTCTCGTCGCTCAGGTCCCAGCGGCCGAGCAGCCGGCCGGCCAGCCAGTCGGCCTGGTGCAAGGCATGCGTGGCGCCGGGCGCCTGCGCGCCCAGATGCAGCAGGCGCGCCAGGCCGCTGGCCGCACCCCGCGCCACGTGGCCCGGCGGCGCGGCGGCGTTGACGCGCTCGCCCTCGGCCACGCAGCCGGCATCGTGGTAGAGCCGCGCCTCGGCCTGCGGGATGCCGTCGTCGTCGCACACCAGCAGGGTGCCCGAGGTGCCGTCGAACGCGACCGCACCGACCAGCGCCGGATCGACCTGCGTGTCCAGCGCCGCGATGCAGGCGTCGACGGCCTCGGCCCAGGCCTGCGGGGCCTGCGTGACGCTCGCGCCCACGCGTCGCGCCGGCGGCAGCGGCACGGCGGCGCGCGCCTGCTCGCGGCCGTCCGGCCCGAACGCGAGCGCACGCACGCCGGAAGTGCCGACGTCGATGCCGACGACCAGGCGGCACGCGGCGTCGGAGTGCATCGGGGAGGGGGGAGGTCAACCGCGGCGAGCGCCGCGGCGAAAGGCATTGGCGCGACCGGCAGGAATCGAACCTGCGACGTAGCCTTCGGAGGGCTGCATGATATCCACTTCACCACGGTCGCTCGTGGGGAGCCGGATTCTACCTGCCGCTCTCACATCACCGTGGCATGCGGGTGCTGCGGGTGGTCCAGCGTGTCGGCGATCAGGCGCAGCGCATGCTCGCAACCGGCGCGCGAGAGCGGGCCACCGAGGCAGATGCGCACCCCGTCGGGTGGGTCGGTGTCGGTGGCGAAGGCGGCGCTCGCCACCACCGCCACGCCCTGCGTGCGCAGGTAGGAGGCGAACTCCACCACGCTCCAGCTCGAGGCGAGCGGCAGCCAGAGGTGGAAACCCTCGGGCTGCGCCCACACCGCATGGCCGGCGAGGTGGCGCGCGGCGAGCGCCTGGCGCAGCTCACACTCGGAGCGGATGGCCTCGAGCATGGCCTGCGCGCTGCCGTCGCGCACCCAGCGGGTGGCCAGGGCGTTGGTGATCGGCGAGGCCATCACCGTGGTGGCGCGCAGCGCGCCGGCCAGGCGCTGCGCCAGACGCTCGTTGGGCGCGCGCACGTAGGCGCTGCGCAGGCCGGCGCCCAGGCATTTGGAGAAGCCACTCAGGTAGTAGGTCAGCTCCGGTGCCAGCTGCGCCAGCGGCGGCGGCACCTCGCGCGGCAGCATCGCGTAGGCGTCGTCCTCGATGATCGGGATGCTGTAGCGCAGCGCGATGTCGGCCAGCGCCTCGCGGCGCGCCCGGCTGACGGTCAGCGTGGTCGGGTTCTGCAGCGTCGGGTTGAGGTACAGCGCCTTGGGCGCGACGCTGCGGCAGGCCTGCTCGAAGGCCGCGGCGCTCGGGCCCTCCTCGTCCAGCGGCAGCGGGTGCAGGGTCACGCCGAGCTGCGTGGCGATCGCCTTGAGCCCCGGGTAGGTGAGCGCCTCGGCGCAGATCGCCTCGCCGGGCCGCGCGAGTTGCGAGACGAGCGCCGTCAGCGCGCTGTGGATGCCCGGGCACACCAGCACCTGCGCCGCCTGCACGCCGGGCAGGCGCGCGCGCAGCCACTCGGCGCCGGTGTCGCGGTCTTCCGCGCTGCCGCCGAAATCCTGGTAGCGCAGCAGCGCGTACAGGTCGGCGCGCGCCAGCAGCGCCGCGGCGGAATCGTGCAGGCGCGCCAGCAGCCCGGTATCGTCCGGCTCGGGCGGCAGGTTCATCGTCATCTCGGCGCCGCTGCCGCCGCGCAGCGGCAGCGCCGGCCGCAGCCCGCGCACATGCGTGCCCATGCCGGGGCGCGAGTCGATCAGCCCGCGCTTGCGCGCCTCGGCGTAGGCACGCGCCACGGTGGTGTAGTTCAGCTGCAGCTCGCCGGCCAGCTCGCGCAGCGTGGGCAGGCGGTCGCGCGGGGCGAGGCGGCCGCTCTTCAGGTCCTCCGCGATCAGGTCGGCGATCGACAGGTAGGCCGGCTGGTCGCTCGCCGCGAGGCGGCGACGCCAATGGGTGGTCTTGATCGCAGGCATTGATCGCGTTCGGGCGGGGTTCGCCGCGAGCGGCTGCATGCATCGTGCCCGCCTGCAGACGGTGTGTCGCCCCCTGCCGGTGCGGGGCGCGCCATTGATCGGAGGCATTGATCGCATGGGCGCGCCTCCCTGCGGTGCGCGCCGGGCTTGGCCGAACCGGCCAGGGTTGTCCCTGATGCAGCGCAAGCCGCGAGGAAAGGCCGGCTTGATCGGCCCTTGATCGCAGCCGCGGCGCCACGCGGTGGCACGGCCGATGCAATGGACGGCGGGCGCGCAATCCGTCCACCCCATTCCACCCACGGAGTCGTCCATGCCGAAAGTCACCAAGCCCGCCAACCAGAAGGGCGAGTTCCTCGTCGACTACGAGGAGAAGGTCTTCGAGGACGTGAAGGCCTCGACGCCCGGCGAGAAGGCGCTGGTCACCTTCCACACCGTCGCGTTCGAGGGCTCGATCGGTTTCGTCAACCTGCTGCAGGCCACGCGGCTGCAGCGCAAGGGCTTCGACACCTCGATCCTGCTCTATGGCCCGGGAGTCACGCTGGGCGTGAAGCGCGGCTTCCCGACGCTCGGCGACGAGGCCTTCCCGGGCCACCTGAACTTCAACAAGCAGATCGAGAAGTTCATCGCCGAAGGCGGCAAGGTCTACGCCTGCCGCTTCGCGCTGCAGGCGCTGTACGGCCACGGCGAGCCGTCGCTGATCGAGGGCGTCAGGCCGATCAACCCGCTGGACGTGCTGGACTGCATCCTGCTGCACCGGCGTGAGGGCGCGTTCATCATCAATACGTGGACCTTGTGAAATGACCAAGGTCGTACGGGCGGCCGCCGTCCAGATCAGCCCCGACCTGGACAGCGCCGAGGGCACCCTCGCCAAGGTGCTGGCGGCGCTGGCCGACGCGGCGGCACAGGGCGCGCAATTGGTGGTCTTTCCCGAGACCTTCGTGCCCTGGTACCCGTACTTCTCCTTCGTGCTGCCGCCGGTGCAGCAGGGCGCCGAGCACCTGCGGCTGGTGAAGGAGGCGGTGGTGGTGCCGGGGCCGGTGACGGAGGCCGTCGCCGCCGCCGCGCGCCGCCACGGCGTGGTGGTGGTGCTGGGTGTCAACGAGCGCGACCACGGCAGCCTCTACAACACCCAGCTGGTGTTCGACGCCGACGGCACCCTGCTGCTCAAGCGCCGCAAGATCACGCCCACCTACCACGAGCGCATGGTGTGGGGCCAGGGCGATGCGAGCGGGCTGAAGGTGGTGGACTCCGCCGTCGGCCGGCTCGGCGCGCTGGCCTGCTGGGAGCACTACAACCCGCTGGCGCGCTACGCGCTGATGGCGCAGCACGAGGAGATCCACGCCGCGCAGTTCCCCGGCTCGATGGTGGGCCCCATCTTCGCCGACCAGATGGAGGTGACGATCCGCCACCACGCGCTGGAGGCCGGCTGCTTCGTCGTCAACGCGACCGGCTGGCTGACCGACGCGCAGATCACCCGCATCACGCTCGACGCCGGCCTGCAGAAGGCGCTGCGCGGCGGCTGCTGCACGGCGATCGTCTCGCCCGAGGGCGTGCTGCTCGCCCCGCCGCTGCGCGAGGGCGAAGGGATGGTCATCGCCGACCTCGACCTGGCCCTCGTGGCCAAGCGCAAACGCATGATGGATTCGGTCGGCCACTACGCCCGCCCGGAGCTGCTGAGCCTGCACATCGACGACCGGCCGGCCCTGCCGGTCACCCGCTGGAGCGATACCCATGGACACGCCGAGCACCTCGAGCCGTCAACTGATGACGGAACTGCAGTCCTACGGCTTGCGGCTGGCTGACCAGCGCCTGGCTGCCGGCGCCGGCGTCGCCAGCCGGCGCGGCGGCGCGGGGCCGTCGGACCACAAGGCCGTCACCATCGACGGCCACACGATCATGGTGCCGGTGCACACCGGCAGCGCGTTCAACTCGCCCTTCGTGGTCGAGGCGCCGGATGCAGCCGGGCGCAGCCGCGTGTTGCGCGACACGATTCCCATCGCGCAGATCGAGTTCCCGCGCGCGCCGCGCTTCTACGGGCTGCAGACGCTGGAAGGTGTGCCCTACTCGCACATCGCGACCCTGCACGGCGCCGACGTGCTGGCGACGACGGTGCTGCAGACCTGCATCCGCTACGAGAGCCGGCGCAAGGCGTGCAAGTTCTGCGCGATCGGCCAGAGCCTCGCGGCCGGCCGCACCATCGCGCACAAGACCCCCGAGCAGTTGGCCGAGGTGGCGCGCGCGGCCGTGCTGCTCGACGGCGTGAAGCACATGGTGCTGACCACCGGCACCCCGCCCGGCAGCGACCGCGGCGCGATGGTGCTGGCCGAGAGCGCGTTCGCGATCAAGGCCGCGGTGCGGCCGCATGCCGAGCTGCCGATCCAGGGCCAGTGCGAGCCGCCGGACGACGACGCCTGGTTCCGCCGCCTGCACGACGCCGGCATCGACACGCTCGGCATGCACCTCGAGGTGGTCACGCCCTCGCTGCGCGAACAGATCATGCCCGGCAAGGCCACGGTGCCGGTGCAACGCTACCTCGAGGCCTTCGCCGCGGCGGTGACGGTGTTCGGCCGCGGGCAGGTCAGCACCTACATCCTGGCCGGGCTGGGCGACAGCCGCGAGGCCATCCTCTCGATCAGCGAGAAGCTGCTCGCGCTCGGCGTCTACCCCTTCGTCGTGCCCTTCGTGCCGATCTCCGGCACGCCGCTGGAAGACCACCCGGCCCCGAGCCCCGAGTTCATGAAGGAGCTGCTGCAGCCGCTGGGCGAGATGGTCGCCGCCGCGGGCCTGCGCTCGGGCGACATCAAGGCGGGCTGCGGCAAGTGCGGCGCGTGCTCTTCCCTGTCGGTCTACGAATCCTGAAGGAGCCGGCCATGCTGCGCTCCGATGCGATCTGCGAGCTCGAATCCACCTTCGTGCCCTGCGAGTTCCGCGTCAAGTGGGCCGACGGCGGCTGGGAGATCCACCAGGCGCGGGCGCTGCGCCGGCGGGTGTTCTGCGAGGAACAGCAGGTGTTCGAGGGCGACGACCTCGATGCCCTCGACACGCAGGCGCAGACGCTCGTGGCCGTGTCCGCACTCGGCGGCATGCCCGACGAGGTGGTGGGCACGGTGCGCATCCATGCGGCCGAGGATGGGCTCTGGTGGGGCTCGCGCCTCGCGGTGCACCCTGCCTACCGCAAGCACGGCCACCTGGGCGCAACGCTCATCCGACTCGCGGTCTGCAGCGCGCACGCCCGCGGCTGCCGCCTCTTCCTCGCCCATGTGCAGAGCCAGAACGTGCCCCTCTTCGAGAAGCTGCACTGGACCGCGCTGCGCGCCGAAACCCTGCACGGCCGGCCGCACCACCTGATGCAGGCCGACCTGGCGTCTTACCCGCCCTGCCACGACCCGCTGACCGGCTTCGTGACCGGGCCGCGGCGCGTGGCATGACGGAACTGCAGCACTTGGCCGCTGCCCTGCGCGAGAGCCGCGGTTTCGCGCACAAGGCGGACATCGCGGACGTGGTGGCGCGGCTCGGCCCGCCCGGCGCGATCGCCAACGGCGACGACTGCGCCGCCATCCCGTTTCATGACACGGAAGGCGACGGCCACCTGCTGTTCGCCATCGAAGGTTTCGTCGACGACTTCGTCGCCGCACAGCCCTGGTTCGCCGGCTGGTGCGGCGTGATGGTCAACCTCGCGGACATCGCCGCGATGGGCGGCCGGCCGGTCGCGGTGGTCGATGCGCTGTGGAGCCCGGGCAGTGAACCCGGCCGGCAGGTGCTCGATGGCCTGGCCGCGGCCGCGCGCGCCTACGGCGTGCCCATCGTCGGCGGCCACAACAACTGCCGCGCGGCGCGTGCCGGGCTCGCCGTGGCGGTGCTCGGCCGCGCGAAGAACCTGCTCACCAGCTTCGCCGCGCGGCCGGGCGACACCCTGGTAATGGCGATCGACCTGCGCGGCGGCTACGACAGCGAGCAGCCGTTCTGGAACGCCGCGACGCGCGCCCCCGCCGGCCGCGCCCGGGCCGATTTCGAGCTGCTCGCCGAACTCGCCGAAAGCGGCCTCGCCGATGCCGCCAAGGACATCTCGATGGCCGGCGCCGTGGGCACCACGCTGATGCTGGCGGACGGCTCCCAGGTCGGCGCGTGCATCGAGGTCGACGCGATCCCGCGGCCCGAGGGCGTGCCGCTCGCGCGCTGGCTGCAGACCTTCCCGAGCTTCGGCTTCGTGCTCTCTGTGCGCGCGTCCAAGGTGGAGCCGGTGCTGCAGCGCTTCGCCGAACGCGGCATCGCGGCGGCGGCCGTGGGCGAGGTGGATGCGAGCCGCCGCCTGACGCTACGCCGCGGCAGCGAACGGGTCGAGTTGTGGAACCTGGCCGAGCGTTCCTTCGTCACCGCGCCGGAGGCCACGCATGCCTGATGCGCTGCGCATCGGGATGTTCACCCACTCGGTGAACCCGCGCGGCGGCGTGGTGCACACGCTGGAGCTGGCGCGGGCGCTGCATGCACTCGGCCACCGCGTCACGGTGTTCGCCCCGGCCGCGCCCGGCGAGCACCTGTTCCGCGACACGCCGCACGAGGTCGATCTGGTGCCGGTGCCGCCGGCCCCGAAGCGCCTGGCCGACCGCGTGGCCGAGCACATCGTCGCGCTGCGCGAGCACCTGGCGCAGCGCCTGGAACACGAGCGCTTCGACATCCTGCACGCCCACGACGGCATCGGCGGCAACGCGCTGGCCGATCTGGCCGAGGCCGGGCGCATCGCCGGCTTCGTGCGCACGGTGCACCACCTCGACCCGTTCGACGACGCGCGCCTCGCGGCCTGGCAGCGCCGCTCGGTGCGGCAGGCGGCGCGGGTGCTGTGTGTCAGCCCCGGCTGGTGCATGACGATCAAGCGCGAGTTCGGCCTGGATGCCGCGCTGGTGGCCAACGGCGTGGACTGCGAACACTTCTGCCGCAAGCCGACGGCGCGCGATGCAGCCCTGGCCGAGCACTTCGGCCTGCGCCGCGGCGCGCCGCTGTTCCTCTCGGTGGGCGGCATCGAGGCGCGCAAGAACAGCCTGCGCCTGCTCGAGGCCTTCATCCGCGTGCGCGACGAGCTGCCGCGTGCGCAGCTGGTGGTAGCCGGCGGCGCCAGCCTGCTGGACCACAGCGACACCTGGCGCGCCTTCCACGGCCTGGCCGAGGACGTGGGCCTGCAGCAAGGCCGCGACCTCGTGCTCACCGGCCCGCTGCTCGACGACGACATGCCGCCGCTGCTGCGCCTGGCCGATGCGTTGGTGATGCCCTCGCTGCGCGAGGGCTTCGGCCTGGTCGTGCTGGAGGCGCTGGCCTGCGGCACGCCGGTGGTCGTCTCCGGCATCCCGCCCTTCACCGAGTACCTGGAAGACACCGTGATCGACGGCCACGCGCTGTACGCCGACCCGCAGGAGCCGGCCTCGATCGCGCTGGCGATGCGCCGCGCCGTCGAGCCCGGGCGCCGGCGCGCGCTCGCCGCCGAGGTGCCCGCGGTGTGCCGGCGCTACAGCTGGCCGGCGAGCGCGGCGCGGCACGTCGAGCTGTACCGCGACCTGATCCACTGAGAGGACTCCATGCCCGAGATGCACTTCCGCGTCCGCTGGCCGGACGGCAGCGAGGAGCGCTGCTATTCGCCTTCGCTGGTGATCCACGACTACTTCCAGCCCGGCGCGGCCTACCCGCTGCCGGAGTTCCTGCGGCGCAGCCGCGAGGCGCTGCAGATCGCCTCGGAGCGGGTGCGCGCGAAGTACGGCTTCGCCTGTTCGTCCGCGCTCGACCAGCTGGCGCGCATCGAGGCACGGGCCTCGGACTTTCCCCCCGGCGACGACGCGGCCGTGCGCATCGTCGCCTTCGATTGAGAGGAACGCCATGGATTCGACCGTCGAGGAACACGAGGTGGTCATCGTCGGCGCCGGCCAGGCCGGGCTGTCGCTGTCGTACTACCTGCAGCAACGCGGCATCGGCCATGTCGTGCTCGAGAAGCACCGGCCGCTGCATGTCTGGCGCGAGCGGCGCTGGGACAGCTTCTGCCTCGTCACGCCCAACTGGCAATGCCGCCTGCCGGGCTGGGACTACACCGGCGACGACCCGCACGGCTTCATGAAGAAGGAGCAGATCCTCGACTGGCTGGCCGGCTTCGAGCGCCACGTGGCGGCGCCGGTGCGCAGCGGCGTGAGCGTCACGCGCGTGCGGCCGGTGGACGCGGGCTTCGAGCTGCAGACCTCGGCCGGCACGCTGCGCGCCGGCCAGGTGGTGGTGGCCTCGGGCGGCTACCACACGCCCATCGTGCCGCGCTGGGCCGAGCGGCTGCCGGCGGGCCTCGTGCAGATGCACTCCGAGCAGTACCGGAACCCGGCCCAGCTGCCCGAGGGCGCGGTGCTGGTGGTGGGCTGCGGTCAGTCCGGCGCGCAGATCGCCGAAGACCTGCATCTCGCGGGCCGGCAGGTCGTGCTGGCCACCGGCAATGCGCCGCGCTGCGCGCGTTTCTACCGCGGCCGCGACGTGGTCGACTGGCTGGCCGACATGGGCTACTACGACATGCCGGTGCACGAGCACCCGCTGCGCGAGGGCGTGCGCGACAACACCAACCACTACGTGACCGGCCGCGACGGCGGGCGCGACATCGACCTGCGCCGCTTCGCGCTCGAGGGCATGCAGCTGTACGGCTCGCTGCTCGGGCTGGAGGGCACCACCCTGCAGTTCGCGCCCGATCTGCGCGAGCACCTGGACAGCGCCGATCGCACCTACAACGGCATCAACGCCTCGATCGACGCCTTCATCGCCAGGCGCGGGATCGCCGCGCCCCCGCCCTCGGTCTACGAGCCGATGTGGCAGCCCGAGGGCGAGCGCAGCACGCTCGACCTGCAGGCGGCGGGCATCACCAGCGTGGTCTGGTGCATCGGCTTCGCGCCGGATTTCAGCTGGGTCGACGTGCCGGTGTTCAACGGCCGCGGCCAGCCGGCGCACCGGCGCGGGGTGACGGAGCAGCCCGGGCTGTACTTCCTCGGCCTGCCCTGGCTGCACACCTGGGGCTCGGGGCGGTTTTCCGGGGTGGCGCGCGACGCGCTCTACCTCGCCGAGCGGATCGAGGGCGCGCGCAGCCACCCCCCTATAATTCGAGGGTTTTTGCTCGCCGAGAGCGTTCCCCCACCGAGGATTTCATGAGCGACGCGCACGACCACGACGATGGCCCGCACGAAGGCCCCATCAAGACCCCGAAGCAGCTGATCGTCACGGTCGTCCTGTCGTTCCTGGTGCCGATCTTCGCGATCGTGCTGCTGGTGAAGTACGTCGGCGCCGATTCCAAGCCGGCCGCGGGCACCCGCAGCCTGGAGCCCGAGGCGGTGGCGCAGCGGATCCAGCCGATCGGCACCATCGTGCTGAAGGACGCCTCCGCCCCGGCCGTGCTGCGCACCGGCGAGCAGGTCTACACCGCGGTGTGCTCCGCCTGCCACGGCAGCGGTGCCGCCGGCGCGCCGAAGCTCGGCGACGAGGCCGCCTGGGGCCCGCGCATCAAGACCGGCTACGACGCGCTGCTGACCTCGGCGCTGAAGGGCAAGAACGCGATGCCGGCCCAAGGCGGCGGCGAATACGGCGATCTCGAGATCGGCCGCGCGGTCGTCTACATGGCCAACAAGGCGGGCGGCAAGCTCGAGGAGCCCAAGGCCCCGGCCGCGGCGGCTGCACCCGCTGCCGAGGCCGCCCCTGCGGCCGCCCCGGCCCCGGCCACCGCGGCACCGGCCGCCGCCCCCGCCGCCGAGGCACCGAAGGCGGAGGTCAAGGCCGACGCCGGCGGCGCCGCCCCGGCGCTCTACACGCAGGTCTGCGGCGCTTGCCATGCCGCCGGTGTGGCGGGTGCGCCGAAGCTCGGTGACAAGGCCGCCTGGGCGCCGCGCCTGGCCGCCGGCGTCGACGGCCTGACCGCCAGCGCGATCAAGGGCAAGAACGCGATGCCGCCGCGCGGCGGCTCCGGCGGAAGCGACGCCGACATCAAGGCCGTCGTCACCTACATGGTCAACGCGGTCAAGTAAGGTCGCGCGCCGGGCTGAGCCGGTAGCCGTGGCGCGCCGGCAGCTCGGCGAACACCACCTCGCGCGGCGCCCACAGGCCACGCTCGACGGCCTCGGCCGCCAGGTCCATGTCCAGCGTGTGCACGAGGCCGAGGCCGAGATCGGTGGCGAGGAACAGCCGGCCGTGTTCGTCCACCAGCGCCTCGGCCACCTGCGCCGGCACGCCGGTGTGCGAGGTGACCGCCGGCGCGCCCGGGCCCGCGGTGAGGCGCCAGACCCAAGGCGCCGCCTCGAGCTCGACGTAGACCCGCTGCGGGCCGTTCTGGAAGAACCAGGCGCCGTGTTCGTCCGCGAGGTAGTTGCGGTGGATGAACTCGCGCAGCTTGTCGTGCAGGATCTTGCTGCCCTTGACCTGCGGGAACGGGCCGGCACGCTGCACCCGGTCGTCGCGCATGTACCAGTCGCCGCGTGCATCGAGCGCCAGCCAGCCGCGGCAGGCCGGCACGTTGGGCCATTTCTTCAGCGCGGCCT
>QJOU01000065.1 GCA_003265685.1 Piscinibacter caeni
CGAACCGCCTGCCCTGCGCGATGCCCCGCGCGAGCCACCTGCCTTGCGCGAGGCCCCGCGCGAACCGCCGCGCCAGGCCCCGCGGGCGCAGCGCGAGCCGCGTGAGCCACGTGAGGCCCGCCCCAACCCGGGCGGCCGCCAGCGCGCCGACTGAGCCGCCTGCTCAGCGCTGCTTCAGCAGCGGCGCCAGCACCGGCCAGACGTTGGCCAGCATGCGCGGATGGGCCTGCGCCGTGGGGTGGATGCGGTCGGGCTGGAACAGCGTGTCGGCCTCCGGCGCATCGGCCACGCCGGCCAGCAGGAAGGGCACCAGCGCGGCCTGTTCGGCCTTGGCCACGCTGCCGAACAGGGCCGCGAAGTCGTCGCCGTAGCGCCGGCCGTAGTTCGGCGGCACCTGCATGCCCACGATCACCACCTGCGCGCCGGCGGCACGCGCGGCTCGGGTCATCTCCACGAGGTTCTCGCGCGTCATCGCCAGCGGCAGCCCGCGCAGGGCGTCATTGCCGCCGAGCTCGATCACCACGTGCGTCGGCCGGTGCTGCTTCAGCAGCGCCGGCAGGCGCGAGCGCCCGCCGGAGGTGGTGTCGCCGCTGATGCTGGCGTTGACCACGCTGGCGGCGATCTTCTCGCGCGCCAGCCGCTCGCCCAGCAGCGCCACCCAGCCGCTGCCGCGCGCGATGCCGTACTCGGCCGACAGGCTGTCGCCCACCACCAGGATGGTGGCCGGTCGCGCCGCGGCCGCGAACGCCCCCGTGCCGGCGCCGGCCAGCAGCATCAGGCTACAGTGCGCCAGCCAGGCGCGCCGATCGCGGCGACGAACCATTCACCACCCATCCATGTCCGAACCCATCATCGCCGTCGAGCGTGTCACCAAGCAGGTGCGCGACGCGAGCGGCCCGCTGACGATTCTCCACGAGATCGAATTCACCCTCGAGGCGCGGCAATCCGCCGCCATCGTCGGCGCCTCGGGCTCGGGCAAGAGCACGCTGCTGTCGATCATCGCGGGGCTGGACACGCCCACCAGCGGCACGGTGAAGCTGGCCGGCATCGACCTGTTCGCCCTCGGCGAGGACGAGCGGGCCGCGGTGCGGGCGCAGAAGCTCGGTTTCGTGTTCCAGAGCTTCCAGCTGCTGGCCAACCTGACGGCGCTGGAGAACGTGATGCTGCCGCTGGAACTGCAGGGCCGGCACGACGCGCGCGAGCGCGCCACCGAGATGCTCGGCCGGGTCGGCCTGGGCGAGCGGCTGCGCCACTACCCGCGCGTGCTGTCGGGCGGCGAGCAGCAGCGCGTCGCGCTGGCGCGTGCCTTCGTCGTGCACCCGGCGGTGCTGCTGGCCGACGAGCCGACCGGCAGCCTCGACTTCGCCACCGGCGAGAAGGTGATGGAGCTGATGTTCGAGCTCAACCGCGAGGCCGGCACGACGCTGGTGCTGGTGACGCACGACCGCGGCATTGCCGGCCGTTGCGACCGCCAGCTGCGCATCGAGGCCGGGCGCCTGGACGTCGGCGAGCAACTCGCGATGTGACGACGGCCCCGAAGGGCCGTCCGTCACGTCATTGAGTGAGGAACTTGTAGTCCGTCTTGGACTTGGCCTTGATCTCGTCGCGGAACTGGGCCATCTTCTGCTGGCCCAGGCGCTGTTGGATCTGGCCCTTCACTTCCTCGAGCGGCGGGAACTTGGCCTCGCGCGTGTCCTCGAGCTTGATGATGTGCCAGCCGAACTGCGACTTGACCGGCGCCTCGGTCATCTCGCCCTTCTTCAGCTTGACCATGGCCTGCGAGAACTCGGGCACGTAGGCGTTGGGCGGGGCGAAGTCGAGGTCGCCGCCGTTCTCGCCCGAGCCCGGGTCCTTCGAGTTCTTCTTGGCCAGGTCCTCGAACTTGGCACCGCCCTTGATCTGCGCGATCAGCGCCTTGGCGTCTTCTTCCTTCTCGACCAGGATGTGGCGCGCACGGTACTCGGTGCCGCTGGCCTGGCCCTTGAACTTGTCGTACTCGGCCTGGATGTCGGCGTCGGTGACCGGGTTCTTCTTCTGGTAGTCGGCGAACAGCTCGCGGATCAGGATCGACTGGCGCGCGAATTCCATCTGGGCCTTGAAGTCGGGCGAGGCGGCCAGGCCGCGCTTCTCGGCCTCCTGCATGAACATCTCGCGCAGCACGACCTCGTCGCGCACCTGCTGCTCGAGCTCGGGCGTCTTGGGCTGGCCCTGCCGGGTGGCCTGCTGCAGCAGCGCCTCGACACGCGCCTTGGGCACGGCCTTGCCGTTGACGATGGCGATGTTCTGGGCGAACACGGGGGCGGCAAGCGCCAGGGCAGCGCCGAGCGCGGACAGGCGGACGGCCAGCGGGAGAGTCTTCATGGATGGAGGGTCTTTCAGCGTGGAAGGGACGGCTGTGGCGCGGGGAGCGTCACGGCTCGTCCGGGGCCCGGGCATCGATGGCCAGCGCGTGGATGCCACGCGCGATCAACGGGCGCAGGGAATCATAAACGAGGCGGTGCCGGGCCACCCGTGACAAACCGTTGAAGCGCTCACTCGTCACGCGCACGGTGAAATGCCCGCCGTCACGCGCGCCGGCATGGCCGGCATGGGCGGCGCTGTCGTCGCGCACGGCGAGCGCCAGCGGCGCGAGCGCGGCCTGCAGCGCACGCTCGATGTCGTCCGCGCCGACGCTCACGGCGCCGGCCCCGGCGAGGTGGCGGCAGCCTCCTCGTCGTCCTTCAGGTGGCGGCTGATGTACACGCCCTGCGCCACGGTGAAGGCCAGCATCAGCCCGATGCCGCCGAACAGCTTGAAGTTGACCCAGGCGTCGGTGCTGAAGCTGTAGGCGACGTAGATGTTCGCCAGCCCCATGAAGGCGAAGAACGCGATCCAGGCGAAGTTCAGCCGCTGCCAGACGCGCCCGGGCAACTGCAGCTCGGCACCGATCAGCACCTGCAGCAGGTTCTTGCGGAACAGCGCCTGGCTGACCCAGAAGGTCAGGCCCATCACCCAGTACAGCACGCTGGGCTTCCACTTGATGAAGGTCTCGTTGTGGAACCAGATCGTCGCGCCGCCGAGCACGGTGACGAGGCCGAGGCTGACCCACAGCATCAGGTCGATCTTGCGGCCGCGTGCCATCAGGATCGCCACCTGCGCCAGCGTGGCCGCGATCACCACCACGGTGGCCAGCAGCACCGGCGCCTCGTTCGGGCCGACCACGCCGCCGGAGACCACGAAGCCGAGGTGGTCGGAGGCGAACTGCGCCGCCCAGTCCTTGCGGCCTTCGGCGAACTTGAAGGTACCGAAGAACAGGATGATGGGCAGGAAATCGAGCAGGAGTTTCATTTGGCCGCGAAGTTTAAGGCGGCTGAATTGATGCAATAGCGCTCGCCGGTGGGCTGCGGCCCGTCGGGGAACACATGGCCGAGGTGGGCGCCGCAGTTGCTGCAGCGCACCTCGACGCGCACCATGCCGTGGCTGCGGTCGACCACGCGCTCGACCACCTCGCCGTTGATCGGCTCCCAGTAGCTCGGCCAGCCGCAACCGGCGTCGAACTTGGTCTCGGAGCGGAACAGCGGCGTGCCGCAGCCGACGCAGTCGTAGCGGCCGTCGTGCCAGTGATCCCAGTAGCGGCCGGTGAACGGGCGCTCGGTGGCGGCGTGGCGCGTCACCTGGTATTGCATCGGGTCGAGCTGCTCGCGCCACTCGGCGTCTGTCTTGCGGACCTTGTAGTCGCTCATGGCCTGGACGGGAAGGAACGCTGAATCCGGCAGTGTATCGAGCGCGACTCCGGCCCACACGGCTAGGGGTAAACCGCAGGAAGGTGGTCCTGCGGCCGCTTCCTATGATCGGCCGCAGTTTCATACCTACCGGGAGTCCCGCATGGCACGGCTGATGGGCCAGATGATGCAGATGCCGCTGATGATCTCGTCGCTGCTGCGGCATGCCGCGCGGCACGCGGGCGACGTGGAGATCGTCTCCAAGCGCGTCGAGGGCGACATCCACCGCTACACCTACCGCGATGCCGAGCTGCGCGCGCGCAAGCTGGCGCAGGCCCTGGCCCGGCTGGGCTGCGAGGCGAGCGACCGGGTCGGCACGCTGGCCTGGAACGGCTACCGGCACTTCGAGATCTACTACGGCGCCTCGGGCTCCGGGCTGGTGCTGCACACCATCAACCCGCGCCTGTTCCCGGAGCAGATCGCCTGGATCGTCAACGACGCCGAAGACCGGGTGCTGTGCTTCGACCTGAGCTTCCTGCCGCTGGTCGAGAAGCTCGCGCCGCAGCTGCGCTCGGTGCAGCACTTCGTGCTGATGGCCGGCCGCAGCCACATGCCGGCGCAGTCCACGCTGGCAAACCTGCACAGCTACGAGGACCTGCTCGAGGCCGAGGACGGGGTCTACCACTGGCCCGAGTTCGACGAGAACACCGCCTCGAGCATCTGCTACACCTCCGGCACCACCGGCAACCCGAAGGGTGCGGTCTACAGCCACCGCTCGACACTGCTGCACAGCTACGGCCTCTCGATGCCCGACGCGATGGGCGTGGGCGGCGCGGACGTGATCCTGCCGGTGGTGCCGATGTTCCACGTCAACGCCTGGGGCACGCCGTATGCCGCGCCGATGATCGGCGCCAAGCTGGTGTTCCCCGGGCCGCACCTGGACGGCAAGTCGCTCTACGAGCTGATGGAGGCCGAGAAGGTGAGCTTCAGCGCCGGCGTGCCGACGGTCTGGCTGGGCCTGATCAACTTCGCGAAGGCGCAGAACCTGAGGTTCAGCACGCTCAAGCGCACGGTGATCGGCGGCTCGGCCTGCCCCCCGGCGATGATGCGCACGCTGGAAGACGAATTCGGCGTCGAGGTGATCCACGCCTGGGGCATGACCGAGATGAGCCCGCTGGGCACGCTGGCGCGCCTGAAGGCCAAGCACCGCGAGCTGCCGGTCGAGGCGCAGCGCCGCATCCTCGAGAAGCAGGGCAAGGCGATCTTCGGTGTCGACATGGCCCTCGTCGGCGACGAGGGCCAGGCGCTGCCCTGGGACGGCCAGTCCTCCGGCAACCTGGTGGTGCGCGGGCCCTGGGTGATCCGCAGCTACTACCGGCGCGACGAGTCCCCGCTGATCGGGCTGGACGGGCAGCAGTGGTTCCCGACCGGCGACGTGGCGGCGATCGACGCCGACGCCTTCATGCAGATCACCGACCGCAGCAAGGACGTGATCAAGTCCGGCGGCGAGTGGATCAGCTCGATCGAGCTGGAGAACATCGCGATGGCGCACCCGGCGGTGCTGGAAGCCGCGGCGATCGCCTGCGCGCACCCGAAGTGGGACGAGCGGCCGCTGCTGGTGGTGGTGCGCAAGCCCGGCGCCGAGCTGACGCGCGAGCAGATGCTCGGCTTCTTCGAGGGCCGCATCGCCAAGTGGCAGGTGCCCGACGACGTGGCCTTCGTCGACGAGATCCCGCACACCGCCACCGGCAAGATCCAGAAGCTCAAGCTGCGCGAGATGTTCAAGGGGCACAAGCTGCCCGGCAGCTGATGCCCCGGCGTGTCCCATGGGCGACAGGGCTTCGGGGTAGTCCCTGTCGCGCATGGAAAAGGCCTTGGGCTACCGTTGCAGCGCCCTCAACCCCCGGGAGATGAGTCCATGACGAGCCCCCTGCGCATGCTGTCGCGCCGAACCCTGGCACTGGCAGCAGGACTGGCCCTGACCGGCATCGCCTTCGCGCAGTCCAAGCCGGCCGCCAAGCCGGCGGCCAAGCCGCTGCAAGGCCAGGTGGTCAAGATCGCCTGGATCGACCCGCTGTCCGGGCTCATGGCGCCGGTGGGCAGCAACCAGCTCAAGAGCTTCCAGTTCTTCGCCGACAAGTTCAGCGCCACCAACCCGGCGGGCGTCAAGTTCGAGGTGATCGGCCTGGACAACAAGCTCAGCCCGACCGAGAGCCTGAACGCGCTCAAGGCGGCGATGGACCAGGGCGTGCGCTACATCACCCAGGGCAACGGTTCCTCGGTGGCGCTGGCGCTGGTCGACGCGGTCAACAAGCACAACGAGCGTAACCCGGGCAAGGAGGTGCTCTACCTCAACCACTCGGCGGTCGACCCGGACCTCACCAACAGCAAGTGCAGCTACTGGCACTTCCGCTACGACGCCGACACCTCGATGAAGATGGAGGCGCTGTCCAGCTTCATGCAGGACCAGAAGGACGTCCAGAAGATCTACCTGCTGAACCAGAACTACTCGCACGGCATGCAGGTGGCGGCCTACGCGAAGGAGACGCTCAAGCGCAAGCGGCCGGACATCCAGATCGTCGGCGAGGACCTGCACCCGCTGGCCCAGGTGCGCGACTTCGCGCCCTACATCGCCAAGATCAAGGCCTCGGGCGCCGACGCGGTGATCACCGGCAACTGGGGCTCCGACCTGGCGCTGCTCGTCAAGGCGGCCAACGAGGGCGGCTACAACGGCAAGTTCTTCACCTACTACACCGGCGTCACCGGCACGCCCACCGCGCTGGGCACGGGCCCGGCCGGGCGCGTGTTCCAGGTCGCCTACACCCACTACAACGTGGGCGGGCCGATGACCGCCTGGATGAAGGAATACAACGACAAGTTCGGCGACGACTTCTACACCGCCTCGGTGATCCGCATCTTCGAGTCGCTCGGCCAGGCGATGGCCAACGCGAAGTCGACCGACCCGGTCAAGGTGGCCGCAGCGCTCGAGGGCCTGAAGTTCCAGAGCTTCAACGGCGAGCTCGAGATGCGCAAGACCGACCACCAGCTGCAGCAGCCGCTGTACATCACCGTCTGGCAGAAGGCCGATGCGAAGTACCCCTACAGCCCGGAGAAGACCGGCATGACGCTGGTGCCGGTGAAGGAATTCCCGCCCTACGTCTCCAGCACGCCCACCAGCTGCCAGATGAAGCGTCCCGGCGCCTGAACGAGCGCTGCCGAGGGCCCGACCGGCGCTAAGCTCGGCGGGCCCTTCTTCTTCGCGCCGCCGATGGAGTTCTTCACCGTCTCGCTGCTCAACGGCCTCAGCTACGGCCTGCTGCTGTTCATGCTCAGCTCCGGGCTGACGCTGATCTTCAGCATGATGGGCGTGCTGAACTTCGCGCACGCGAGCTTCTACATGGTCGGCGCCTACGTGGCGTACTCGATCGCCCGGCTGGTCGGCTTCTGGCCGGCGCTGCTGCTCGCGCCGCTGGTGGTGGGCCTGCTGGGGGCTGCGTTCGAGCGCTGGTGCCTGCGCCGGGTGCACAAGTTCGGCCACGTGCCCGAGCTGCTGGTCACGTTCGGGCTGTCCTACGTCATCCTCGAGCTGGTGCAACTGGTCTGGGGCCGCTCGGCGGTGGAGTTCCAGCCGCCGCCGGCGCTGCGCGGGCCGGCCTTCACGCTGGTCAATTCCTCGGCCGACGGCCTGAGCCTGGTGCTCGGCGCGGCGCCCGAGGCGCTGTGCCGCGCCGCCGACGCCGCAGTGCGCGTGGTGTGCTCGCCGTTCCCGGCCACGCGCGGCTTCATGATGCTGGTGGCGCTGGCGATGTTGGTGGCGCTGTGGGCGCTGCTGACACGCACCCGCATCGGCCTCGTCATCCAGGCCGCGTTGACGCACCCGGAGATGACCGAGGCGCTCGGCCACGACGTGCCGCGGGTGTTCATGGGCGTGTTCGGTGCCGGCGCGGCGCTGGCCGGGCTGGCCGGCGTGATCGGCGGCAGCACCTTTGTCACCGAGCCGGCGATGGCGCTGACGGTCGGCTCGGTGATCTTCGTCGTCGTCGTGGTCGGCGGCATGGGCTCGCTGGCCGGCGCCTTCCTCGCCTCGCTGCTGATCGGCGTGGTGCAGACCTTCGCGGTGGCGCTGGACTGGTCGCTCGGCGGCGCGCTGCGCGGCCTGGGCGTGGAGCTCGGCCCGGCGGCCGCCGGCAACACCTTGCTCAAGCTGACGATCGCGCAGGTGGCGCCGATCCTGCCGTACCTGTTCCTGGTGCTGATCCTGATCTTCCGGCCCAAGGGGCTGCTCGGCACGCGCGACGAGTGAGATGAGCACGCCCGTCTACCGCTTCAAGCCCTGGAACGTCGGCCGCGTCGTGGTCTGGGGCGTCTACGCGCTGCTGCTGCTCGTCGCCCCGCTGCTGTTCACGAGCAACCTGTCGCTGACCATGCTGTCGCAGATCGGCATCGCGATCGTCGCCTGCCTGTCCTACAACATGCTGCTGGGGCAGGGCGGCATGCTCAGCTTCGGCCATGCGGTCTACACCGGGCTGGCCTCGTTCGTGGCGATCCACGCGCTGAACCGCGTCGGCGCGGGCAGCCTGGCGCTGCCGGTCAGCCTGATCCCGCTGGTGGGCGGCGTCGCCGGTGCCGGCTTCGCGCTGCTGCTGGGCTACGTGACCACGCGCAAGGCCGGCACCACCTTCGCGATGATCACGCTGGGCATCGGCGAGCTGGTATTCGCGATGTCGCTGATGGTGCCGGAGTTCTTCGGCGGCGAGGGCGGCGTCTCGGGCAACCGGGTGGTCGGTGCGCCGGTGCTGGGCATCAGCTACGGGCCGCAGATCCAGGTGTACTACCTGCTGGCGGTCTACACCTTCGTCTGCACCGCGGCGATGTTCGCCTTCACGCGCACGCCGCTCGGGCGCATGCTCAACGCGGTGCGCGACAACGCCGAGCGGGTGGAGTTCGTCGGCTACAGCACGCGCCACGTGCGCTACATCGCCTTCGTCGTGGCCGGCTTCTTTGCCGGCATCGCCGGCGGCATGTACGCGCTGAACTTCGAGATCGCCACCGCCGAGGTGGTGGGCGCGTTGCGCAGCGGCGCCTACCTGCTGTTCACCTTCCTCGGCGGCGCGGTGTTCTTCTTCGGGCCGATCATCGGCGCGGTGCTGATGGTGCTGGCCTCGGTGCTGCTGTCGGAGTTCACCAAGGCCTGGCTGCTCTACCTCGGCCTGGTGTTCCTGTTCATGGTGATGTATGCGCCGGGCGGCATCGCCAGCCTGATCATGATGAACCTGCGCGTGGCCGCCTTCGGCAAGCTGGGCCGGCTCTGGACCGCCTACCTCGCGCTCGGCGGCACCGCGCTGACCGTGCTGGCCGGCACGGCCGCGATGATCGAGATGGTCTACCACCTGCAGCTCAACGAGGCGCTCGGCCCGACCCTGCGCTTCGCCGGCGCGACGCTGGACGCGCGCAGCGTCGACGCCTGGTTCGGCGCCTGCTTCGTGCTCCTCACCGGCGCGGCGCTGTTCGAGCTGGCGCGGCGCCGCTTCGTGGCCGAATGGGGCCTGGCGCAGGAGGAGATCGAGAAGGAGATCAAGCGGAGAGAGGCTCTATGAGCGTCGCCGTGGAACTCAAGGACGTGCACAAGCGCTTCGGCCGCACCGAGATCATCCGCGGCGCGAACCTGGCGGTGAACGCCGGCGAGCGGGTGGCGATCATCGGGCCCAACGGCGCCGGCAAGTCGACCCTGTTCAACCTGATCAGCGGGCGCTTTCCGCCCAGCAGCGGGCAGATCCTGCTGCACGGCGAGCGCATCGACGGCCTGCCGCCCTACGAGGTGAACCGGCGGGGGCTGGCGCGCAGCTTCCAGGTGAGCAACCTGTTCGGCCGGCTCTCGGTGTTCGAGAACCTGCGCTGCGCGGTGCTGTGGTCGCTCGGCTACCGCTACGCGTTCTGGCGCTTCCTGGCCGGCGCGAAGGACGCGAACGACCGCACCGAGGAGGTCATGAAGATGATCCGCCTCGACAAGCGGCGCGACGTGCCGGCGCTGAACCTCACCTACGCCGAGCAGCGCGCGCTCGAGATCGGCGTGACGATCGCGGGCGGCGCGAAAGTGATCCTGCTCGACGAGCCCACCGCCGGCATGAGCCGCAGCGAGACCACGCGCTTCGTGCAACTGATCCGCGAGGTGACCGAGGGCCGCACGTTGCTGACCGTCGAGCACGACATGGGCGTGGTGTTCGGGCTGGCCGACCGCATCGCGGTGCTGGTGTACGGCGAGGTGATTGCCTTCGACACGCCGGAGAAGGTGCGCGCCGACCCGCGCGTGCAGGAGGCCTACCTCGGCTCGGTGCTGGCGGAGGCGGGGCACTGATGCTGCAGGTCGAGAAGCTGCACGCCTTCTACGGCAAGAGCCACGTGCTGCACGGTGTGAACCTGAACGTGCAGCCCGGCGAGATCGTCGCGCTGCTCGGGCGCAACGGCTCGGGCCGCTCGACCACCGCGAAGGCCATCATGGGCCTGGTTGACGCCACCGGCGACGTGCGCCTGCGCGGCGAGCCGCTGCTCGGCCGCAAGCCCTTCGAGATCGCCCGCCTGGGGCTGGGCTACGTGCCGGAGAACCGCGACGTCTTTCCCAAGCTCACGGTGCACCAGAACCTGATGCTGGGCGAGCAGCGCGGGCGCAAGACGCCGCGCTGGAGCTACGACGACATGTACCGCCTGTTCCCGCGCCTGAAGGAGCGCCAGCACACCGCCGCCGGCGTGCTCTCCGGCGGCGAGCAGCAGATGCTCACGCTGTGCCGCACGCTGATGGGCGACCCCGACCTGATCATGATCGACGAGCCGACCGAGGGGCTCGCGCCGATGGTCGTCGAGCTGGTGGCCGAGTACCTGGAGGCGCTCAAGGAGCGCGGCGTGTCGGTGCTGCTGATCGAGCAGAAGCTGACCATCGCGCTGACCATCTCGCAGCGCTGCTACGTGATGGGCCACGGCAGCATCGTGTTCGAGGGCACGCCGGCCGAGTTGCGGGGCAATGCCTATATTCGCAAGGAGTGGCTGGAGGTCTGACGCGTCTGTCGCTGCAGCGACAGTGGCCGCCGCCGCGCCCACCCTAGAATCGAACGATCGTTCTTTTTTGCAGGAACCTCTCCCATGACCGCCACCTGCCAGACCCGCGGCGCTGTCGCCGTGATCACGCTCGACAACCCGCCGGTCAACGGCCTGGGCTACGACACCCGCGTCGCCTTCGCGCGCCACCTCGAGGCGGCGCAGGCCGACGCGGCGGTCAAGGCCATCGTCGTCACCGGCGCCGGCAAGGCCTTCAGCGGCGGCGCGGACATCCGCGAGTTCGGCTCGTCCAAGGCGGTGGCCGAGCCCAACCTGCTGTCGCTGATCCTGGCGCTGGAGGCGAGCACCAAGCCGGTGGTGGCCGCGGTGCACAGCGTCTGCATGGGCGGCGGGCTGGAGCTGGCGCTGGGCTGCCACTACCGCATCGCCGCGCCGGGCACGCAGGTGGCGCTGCCCGAGGTGAAGATCGGCCTGATCCCCGGCGCCGGCGGCACGCAGCGCCTGCCGCGCGTGCTCGGGCTCGAGAACGCGCTGAACATGATCGTCAGCGGCGAGCCGGTGGCCAGCGAGCTGCTCTTCAAGGCGCCGGGCCAGCGGCTGTTCGACCGCATCGCCGAGGGCGACCTGCTCGACGCTGCCTGCAGCTTCGCGCTCGAGGTCGCCGACCGGCGGCCGCTGCCGCTGGTGCGGCAGTTGAAGGTGACGCACCCGAACCCCGAGGCCTACCTGCAGTTCGCGCGCAACACGGTCGGTGCGATGGCGAAGAACTTCCCGGCGCCGCTGAAATGCGTCGACGCGGTGGCGAATTCGCTCACCAAGCCCTTCGACGAGGGCATGCGCCTGGAGCGCGAGACCTTCGTCAACCTGATGATGACGCCCGAGTGCCGGGCGCTGCGCCACGCCTTCGTCGCCGAGCGCGCCACCACCAAGATCCCCGACGTGCCGGCCGACACGCCGGTGCGCGAGGTGAAGAAGCTCGCGGTGATCGGCGCCGGCACCATGGGCGGCGGCATCGCGATGAACTTCCTGAACGCCGGTATCCCGGTGACCCTCCTCGAGATGAAGCCCGAGGCGCTCGACAAGGGCGTGGCCACCATCCGCAGGAACTACGAGGCCCAGCTCAAGAAGGGCAAGCTGAAGGCGGACAAGCTCGAACAGCGCATGGCGCTGCTGTCCACCACGCTCGCCTATGCCGACCTGAAGGACGCCGACATGGTGATCGAGGCGGTGTTCGAGGACCTGGCCGTCAAGGAGCAGGTGTTCCGCACGCTCGACGAGGTGATGAAGCCCGGCGCCATCCTCGCCACCAACACCTCGACGCTGGACGTGAACCGGATCGCCGCGTTCACCAAGCGGCCCCAGGACGTGATCGGCACCCACTTCTTCAGCCCGGCCAACGTGATGAAGCTGCTCGAGGTGGTGCGCGGCGAGAAGACCGCCAAGGACGTGCTGGCCACGGTGATGGCGCTCGGCAAGAAGATCCGCAAGACCTGCGTGGTCAGCGGCGTGTGCGACGGCTTCATCGGCAACCGCATGATCGAGCAGTACTCGCGCCAGGCCGGCTTCCTGCTCGAGGAAGGCTGCACGCCGGCCCAGGTGGACAAGGCGATCGAGCGCTTCGGCTTCGCGATGGGTCCGTTCCGCATGGGCGACCTGGCCGGCAACGACGTCGGCTGGTACATCCGCAAGCGCCGCTACGTCGAGAAGCCGCACCTGCGGTACTCGAAGACGGCCGACCTGCTGTGCGAGATGGGCCGCTTCGGCCAGAAGACCGGCGCCGGCTGGTACGACTACGCCCCCGGCAAGCGCGACGCGATCCCCTCGCCGGTGGTGGTGCAGATGATCGAGAAGCACCGCGCCGAGCTCGGCATCACGCCGCGCAGGATCAGCGACGAGGAGATCGTGCAGCGCCTCGTCTACGCGCTCGTCAACGAGGGCGCGCGCATCGTCGAGGAGGGCATCGCGCTGCGCGCCTCCGACATCGACATGGTCTACCTCACCGGCTACGGCTTCCCGCTGTGGCGCGGCGGGCCGATGAAGTACGCCGACGAGGTGGGCCTGTTCAACGTCGTGCAGGCGATGAAGCGCTTCGCGGCCAACCCGAACGACGACGCGGTGTTCTGGCAGCCCGCGCCGCTGCTGGCGAAGCTGGTGGCCGAAGGCCGCACCTTCAACTGAACCGAGGAAGCCGCACCATGACCCGTGCCGTGATCGTCTCCACCGCCCGCACCCCGCTGGCCAAGAGCTGGAAGGGCGCCTTCAACCTGACCCACGGTGCCACGCTGGGCGGCTTCGCCGTCAAGGCGGCCGTCGAACGCGCCGGCATCGAGCCCGGCGAGGTCGAGGACGTGCTGATGGGCTGCGCCAACCCCGAGGGCGCCACCGGCTGGAACATCGCGCGCCAGGTGGCGCTGCGCGCCGGCCTGCCGGTGAGCGTGTCCGGCATCACCGTCAACCGCTTCTGCTCCAGCGGCCTGCAGACCATCGCGATGGCCGCGCAGCGCATCATCGCCGGCGAGGGCGAGGTCTACGCCGCCGGCGGCGTGGAGAGCATCTCCTGTGTGCAGAACGAGATGAACAAGCACCTGTTCGCCGACCCCTGGCTGCAGGAGCACAAGCCCGAGATCTACTGGCCGATGCTGCAGACGGCCGAGACCGTCGCGAAGCGCTACGCGATCCCGCGCGAGCGCATGGACGAGTACGGCGCGCAGAGCCAGCAGAAGGCCTGCGCGGCGCAGGCGGCCGGCAAGTTCGCCGACGAGATCGTGCCGGTCACCGTGCTGGCCGGTGTGGCCGACCCGGTGCTGGGCCTGCGCACCAAGGAAGTCACGGTCAGCGCCGACGAGGGCCTGCGCCCCGGCACCACGGTCGAGGCGGTGGCCGGAATCAAGCCGGCCGTTCCCGGCGGCGTGGTCGCGGCCGGCAACGCCAGCCAGTTCAGCGATGGCGGCGGCGCCTGCATCGTGATGGACGAGGCGCTGGCGCAGAAGCGCGGGCTGAAGCCGCTCGGCCGCTTCCTCGGCTTCGCGGTGGCCGGCTGCGAGCCCGACGAGATGGGCATCGGCCCGGTGTTCGCCGTGCCCAAGGTGCTCAAGCGCCTGGGCCTCGGCGTGGACGACATCGACCTGTGGGAGCTGAACGAGGCCTTCGCGGTGCAGGTGCTGTACTGCGCCGACCGGCTCGGCATCCCGATGGACCGGCTCAACGTCAACGGCGGCGCCATCGCCGTCGGGCATCCGTACGGCGTGAGCGGCCAGCGCCTCACCGGCCATGCGCTGATCGAGGGCAAGCGGCGCGGCGCGAAGCGCGTCTGCGTGACCATGTGCATCGGCGGCGGCATGGGCGCGGCCGGCATCTTCGAGGTGTTGTGACGCGGGGCGAGGGGCGGTCATGACCTTCCGCGCCACGCTCGACTTCCTGCTGCACGACTGGCTCGCCGTCGAGCGGCTGTGCGAGCGGCCGCGTTTTGCCGAGCATGGCCGCGAGACCTTCGCCGCGGTGCTCGACCTGTGCGAGACGCTCGCGGCCGAGAAGTTCGCGCCGGTCAACCGACTGGTCGACACCGAGGAACCACGCTTCGACGGCGAGCGCGTCATCCTGCCCGCGGCCACGCAGGCGGCGGCGCGCGCCTATGCCGAGGCCGGCCTGCTGGCCGCCTCGCAGGACGCATCGGTTGGCGGCATGCAGCTGCCCTGCGTGGTCGAGATGGCGGCCAACGCCTTCTTCTCCAAGGCCGGCATCGGTGTGGGCGGCGCCAACATGCTGACCAGCGGCAACGCCAACCTGCTGATGGCGCATGGCAGCCCGGCGCAGCAGCGCGCCTTCGCCGTGCACGAATACGCCGGCCGTTTCGCCGGCACCATGTGCCTGTCCGAGCCGCAGGCCGGCTCGAGCCTGTCGGACATCACCACCCGCGCCGTGCCCGACGGCGCCGGCTTCGAAGCCGAGCCGCTCGGCCCGCGTTACCGGCTGCGCGGCACGAAGATGTGGATCAGCGCCGGCGAACACGAGCTGACCGAGAACATCGTGCACCTCGCGCTGGCCAAGATCCCGGGGCCGGACGGCCGGCTCGTGCCGGGCACACGCGGCATCTCGCTGTTCATCGTGCCGAAGTGGCTGGTCGACGCCGACGGCCGGCTCACCGGCGAGCGCAACGACGTGTCGCTGGCCGGCCTGAACCACAAGCTCGGCTACCGCGGCATCCCGAACACGCTGCTCAACTTCGGCGAGGGGCGGCATCCGGTGCGCGGCGGGGCCGGCGCCGTGGGTTATCTGGTGGGCCGCCCGGGCGAGGGCCTGAAGGGCATGTTCCACATGATGAACGAGGCGCGCATCGCGGTCGGCCTCGGCGCCGCGATGATCGGCATGGCCGGCTACGAGGCGAGCCTGACCTACGCGAAGCTGCGCACGCAGGGCCGCCCGGTCGGGGCAGCCGGCAAGGACCCGGCGCAGCCCCCGATCCCGATCATCGGCCACGCCGACGTCAAACGCATGCTGCTGGCGCAGAAGAGCTGGTGCGAGGGCGCGCTGGCGCTCGAGCTGTACTGCGCGCGCCTGGTCGACGAGCAGCGCACCGGCGCGCCGGAGGACGCGGCGCAGGCCGGCCTGCTGCTCGAACTGCTGACGCCCATCGCCAAGAGCTGGCCCAGTCAGTGGTGCCTGGAGGCCAACAGCCTGGCGATCCAGGTGCACGGCGGCTACGGCTACACGCGCGACTTCCCGGTCGAGCAGTACTGGCGCGACAACCGCCTGAACATGATCCACGAGGGCACGCACGGCATCCAGGCGCTCGACCTGCTGGGCCGCAAGGTGCTGCTGGACGGCGGCGCGGCGATGAAGCTGCTGGCCGGGCGCGTCAACGCGACGATCGAGCGCGCGATGGCCGAGCCGGCGCTGGCGGCCTTCGGCAACGAGCTGGCCGGCGCGCTGCAGCACCTCGGGCGTGCCACCAAGGCCGCCTGGGCCACCGGCCAGCCCGAGGAGGCGCTGGCCAACGCCACGCCCTACCTGCAGGCCTTCGGCCACGTGGTGATCGCCTGGGTCTGGCTGGACGTCGCGCTGTGCGCGCAACCGCGTGCCGGGCGCATGGACGAGGCGCAGCGCCAGGGCCTGCTGGCGGCCTGCCGCTACTTCTTCCGGCACGATCTGCCGCTGGTGGCGGCCTGGCTGAAGGTCGTCGAGACGCGCGACGACACCTGCCGCACCATGCACGAGGACTGGTTCTGACGATGACGACGGCACGACTCGAAGCCCTGGTCTGGGTGTTGATCTACGGCGGGCTGATCCTGGTCGGGCTCGGGCTGGCGGTGCAGCGCCGGAACGAGCTGCTCGGCTGGAGCCTGGTGGGCCTGGGCGCCGTGGTCGCGCTCGCCGGGGCGGTGCTGGTGGTGGTGCGCGCGCGCCTGCCGGGAGACAAACCGTGAGGCGCGTGGCTCGCCTCGCCCTGGCGGCCCTGTCCGGCATGCTGCTGGCCGTGGCCGCTGTGTCCGCGCGCGCCGCACCGTCCCCCGACCCCTTCCTCGGCCTGGACAACGCGGCGCGCATCGACGCCGACTGCCGGCGCCTGCAGCACGACCTGAAGGCCGACGAGCGCGCGCTCGAGCAGGCCCGGGCCGACACCTTGCTGCCGGCGCTCGACGCGCTGCAGCAGCGCGCCGAGGCCCTGGTCGGCCCGCTCGACCTGCTCGCTGCCGTGCACCCGGCCAAGCCGATCCGCGACGCGGCCGAGCGCTGCAGCAGCGCGGTGCAGGGGTTCTTCGCCGCCTTCCTGCAGAACCGGCGCGTGTTTGCCCGGCTGCTCGCGCTGGAGCCGGCCGATGCGGTCGATGCGCAGGCGCGGCGCGACCGGCTCGACGCCTTCGAGGACGCCGGCATCGCGCTCGCGCCGGCGGCGCGACAGCGCGCGCTCGAGATCAACCGCGCGCTGACGCGCCTGGGCCAGGACTTCGAGCGCCGCGTGCGCGAGGAGCGCACGCGCGTGGCCTTCGGCGTCGACGAACTGGCCGGCGTGCCCGAGTCGGTGTGGCGCACGGCCCCGCGTGACGCGCACGGCCGCGTGCTGCTCGGCCTGGACTACCCGACGCTCGACCCGCTGATGCAGAAAGCCGAGCGCGCCGCCACGCGCGAGCGCATGTGGCGTGCCGCGAACGCCCGCGGGGGCGCCGAGAACCTGCGCGTGCTGGCGCGCCTGGCCGACCTGCGGCGCGAGTACGCGCGCCTGTTCGGCCTGGACAGCTACGCCGATTTCGTGCTGCGCCGGCGCATGGCCGGCAGCGCGGCGGCGGTGGGCGGCTTCCTCGACGCGGTGCGCCAGGTGGCTGGTCCGCGCGAGGCCGACGACCTGGCGCTGCTGCGCGCCGACAAGGCCCGGCTGCTCGGCACCGAGCCGGCGCAGACGGTGCTGCAGCGCTGGGACGTCGAGTTCCACCTCGAGCGCGTGCGGCGCGCGAACTTCGCGGTCGACCAGGAGGCGCTGCGCGTGCACTTCCCGCCCGAGGCCAGCCTGCGCTTCGTGTTCGCGATCGCGCAGCGCCTGTTCGGTGTGCGTGCCGAGCCGCTCGGCCCCGCGCCCTGGCACCCGGATGCGCAGGCCTTCCGCATCGTCGAGGCGGCGGACGGCCGGCCGCTCGGCACGCTCTACGTCGACCTCTACCCGCGACCCGACAAGTACGGCCATGCCGCGATGTGGCCGGTGCGCGCCGGCGCGGCCGGCGTTCAGCCGGTGGCCGCGCTGGTGGCCAACCTCGACCGCCACGGCCTGACGCTGGACGAGCTCGAGACCCTGCTGCACGAGGCCGGCCACGCCTTCCACGCGCTGCTGGGGCAGACTCGCTACGCCCAGCACGGCGGCACCAGCGTGCTGCTCGATTTCGTCGAGGCGCCGTCGCAGATGCTGGAGGACTGGGTCTACGATCCGGCGGTGCAGGGGCTGTTCACGCAGGTCTGCGCCGAGTGCACGCCGATCCCGCGCGAGACGCTCGAGCGCGCCGCCCGCGCGCGCGATTTCGCCAAGGGCTGGCGCACCATGCGGCAGCTGCTGTTCGCGAGCTACGACCTGGCGCTGTATGGCCCCATCAGCAGCACCACCCGCGGTCCCGCCCGCGAGACGCCGCTGGCGCTGTGGACCCGGCTCGAATCGGCCACGCCGCTCGGCCACGTGCCGGGCTCGCGCTTCCCGGCAAGCTTCGAGCACATCGCCGGCGGTTATGCGGCCGGCTACTACGCCTACCTGTGGAGCCTGGCCCAGGCCAAGGACCTGCGCAGCGCCTTCGCGTCCGACAAGCTCGATGCGGCCGTCGGGCGGCGCTACCGCGACACCGTGCTCGCCCCCGGCGGCGAGCAGCCGCCGGCCGAGCTGATGCGCCGCTTCCTCGGCCGGCCGGCCAGCAACGACGCCTTTTTCCGCTGGCTGCGCCAGCCTTGACGGAGCACCCTGCCATGAGCACACCCGTGCAGCAACTGTTCGACCTGACCGGCCGCCACGCCCTCGTCACCGGCGGCTCGCGCGGCCTCGGCCTGCAGATCGCCGAGGCGCTGGGCGAGGCCGGCGCGAAGGTCTTCCTCGTCGCGCGCAAGGCCGACGAACTGGAGTCTGCCGTCGCGCACCTGCAGGACAAGGGCATCGACGCGCGCTGGGCCGCCGCCGACATGAGCAAGCCGGAGGACATCGAGCGTGTCGCCGGCGAGGTGCTGCGGCGCCAGGGCGACATCGACATCCTCGTCAACAACGCCGGCGCCACCTGGGGCGCGCCGGCCGAGGATCATCCGCTCGAGGCCTGGGACAAGGTGATGAACCTGAACGTGCGCAGCCTGTTCCTGATGTGCCAGCAGATCGGCCGGCGCAGCATGATCCCGCGCAAGCGCGGCCGCATCGTCAACATCGCCTCGATCGCCGGGCTGTCGGGCTCGATGGACGCGCAGTTCATCGCCTACGGCGCGAGCAAGGGCGCGGTGGTCAACTTCACGCGCACGCTGGCCGGCGAATGGGGCCGCCACGGCATCAACGTCAACGCCATCGCGCCGGGCTTCTTCCCGAGCAAGATGACCCGCGCGACGATCGCCGAGACCGGCGCCGACAAGCTGGCGAAGATGGCGCCGCTCGGCCGCATCGGCGACGACGACGACCTGAAGGGCGCGGCGCTGCTGTTCGCCAGCGACGCCGGCAAGCACATCACCGGGCAGATCCTGGCCATCGACGGTGGCGTCTCGGCGGTGCACGGCGGCGGCTGACATGCGGCCCCCACGCTCACTTCGTTCGCTGCCCCCCGAGGGGGCGCGTCAGCGCCTTCGGGCGGCCGGGCGGCGCTGACGTCCCCACCATGAAGTTCCTGTCCCACATTCCCTTCGTCGAGCTGCTCGGCCTGGAGCTGCTCGCCTGCGAGGCCGGCCAGGCCGAGATCGCGCTGACGCTGCGCGAGGAACTCACCAACTCCTGGAGCGTGGCCCACGGCGGCGTGACGATGACCTTGCTCGACGTGGCGATGGCCCATGCCGCGCGCAGCCCGAACCAACCGAAGCACCCCGAATCACACGGCGTGGTGACGGTGGAGATGAAGACCAGCTTCATGCGCGCCGGCCTGGGCCGGCTGCACGCCAGGGCGCGCGTGTTGCAGCGCACCGTCTCGCTCGCGTTCTGCGAGGGCTCGGTGTTCGACGAGCAGGGCGCGCTGGTGGCGCATGCCACCGGCACCTTCAAGTACCTGCGCGGCCTGCCGGCGGGCGGGCGGCGCATCCAGCGGCTCAACGCGTCCGACTGAGGAACACGACATGACGATGAACAAGCAATGGCTGCTGGCCTCGCGCCCGACGGGCGAGGCGAGCTTGGACAACTTCCGCCTCGTCGAGTCGCCGCTGCCGGCGCTGCAGGACGGCCAGGTGCTGGTGCGGCACCACTACCTCTCGCTCGACCCGTACATGCGCGGCCGCATGGACGCGAGCAGGAGCTACGCGCAGCCGCAGCCGCTCGATGCCGTGATGATCGGCGGCACGGTCGGCGAGGTGCTCGAGTCGCGCCACCCGAAGTTCGCCGCCGGCGACCAGGTGGTCGGCACGGGCGGCTGGCAGCAGTACAGCGTGGTCGACGCGGGCCAGCCCGGCGCGCTGCGCAAGGTCGACACCACCCACGTGCCGCTCGCGGCCTACCTCGGCGCGGTGGGCATGCCGGGTGTCACCGCCTGGTACGGCCTGACGCAGATCTGCCAACCCAAGGCCGGCCAGACCATCGCGGTGAGTGCCGCCAGCGGCGCGGTGGGCGGCGTGGTGGGCCAGCTCGCCAAGGTGCGCGGCTGCCGCGCGGTGGGCATCGCCGGCGGGCCGGACAAGTGCCGCTACGTGGTCGAGGAGCTGGGCTTCGACGCCTGCGTCGACTACAAGGCGCACGCCGACCTGAAGTCGCTCTCGGCGGCGCTCAAGGAGGCCGCGCCGAATGGCATCGACGGCTACTTCGAGAACGTCGGCGGCCTGGTGATGGACGCGGTGATGCTGCGCCTGAACGACTTCGGCCGCATCGCGGTGTGCGGGATGATCAGCAGCTACGACGGCACGCCGGTGCCGATGAGCTACCCGGCGCTGATGGTCAAGTCGCGCCTGCTGCTGCAGGGCTTCATCGTCACCGAGCACCACGAGCTGTGGCCGCAGGCGCTGCAGGAACTCGGCACGCTGGTGGCCACCGGCAAGCTGAAGTACCGCGAGAGCATCGCCCAGGGCATCGAGGCCGCGCCCGAGGCCTTCCTCGGGCTGCTGAAGGGGCGCAACTTCGGCAAGCAGCTCGTCAAGCTGGTGTGAGATGAAACCCACCCATGAGGTCACGAACCAGCCGCGGCCGCTGGTGGACGTCGACCTCTACGCCGGCAACCGGCCGCTGCGCGAAGCGCTGGCGTTTCACCTGCCCGGCGCCGACGAGGCGCCGCGCCATGCGCTCGGCCAGCTCGTGGGCAGCGCCGCGATGCAGGTGCATGCGCGGCTCGCCAACGAGCATCGCCCGCGCCTGCGCACGCACGACCGCTTCGGCCACCGCATCGACGAGGTCGAGTTCCACCCGAGCTACCATGCGCTGATGACCGCGGCGGTGGGCGCCGGGCTGCACGGCACGCCCTGGGCGAGGGGGCCGGGCGCCCATGTCGAGCGCGCCGCGGCCTTCATGCTGTTCACCGAGCTGGAACCGTCGATCCTGTGCCCGGTGTCGATGAGCTACGCCGTCACGCCGGCGCTGCGCGCCAACGCCGCGCTGGCGGCCGACTGGTTCCCGAAGCTCGCGAGCACCGCCTACGACCCGCGGCTCGTGTCCTTCGCCGACAAGCCCGGCGTCACGATGGGCATGGGCATGACCGAGAAGCAGGGCGGCTCGGACGTGCGAGCCAACACCACGCGGGCCGAGTTCGCCGAGGCCACGCCCTGGGGCGACTGCTACCGGCTCACCGGCCACAAGTGGTTCTTCTCCGCGCCGATGTGCGATGCCTTCCTCGTGCTCGCGCAGGCGGCCGGCGGGCTGAGCTGCTTCTTCCTGCCGCGCGTGCTGCCCGACGGCTCACGCAACGCGCTGCAGATCCAGCGCCTGAAGGACAAGCTCGGCAACCATGCCAACGCCAGCTCGGAGGTGGAGTTCCACGGCGCTTTCGCCTGGCGCGTCGGCGACGAGGGCCGCGGCGTGGCGCAGATCCTCGAGATGGGCACGCTGACGCGGCTCGACTGCGCGCTCGGCACGGCCGGGCTGATGCGCCAGGCACTCTCCCTCGCGCTGAACCACTGCGCGCAGCGCCACGCCTTCGGCAAGCCGCTGGTCGCGCAGCCGCTGATGAAGAACGTGCTGGCCGACCTGGCGCTCGAATCCGAGGCCGCCACCGCGCTGGCGCTGCGCCTGGCGCGTGCGGTCGACCGCCAGGACGATCCGCACGAGGCCGCGCTGCGCCGCGTGCTCACGCCGGTGGCCAAGTTCTGGATCTGCAAGCGTGGCGCCGCCTTCGCCCAGGAGGCGATGGAATGCCTGGGCGGCAACGGCTATGTCGAGGAACACGGCGAGGGCGTGATGGCGCGCGTCTACCGCGAGATGCCGCTCAACTCCATCTGGGAAGGCGCCGGCAACATCATGGCGCTGGACCTGCTGCGCGCGCTGCGCGGCGGCGGCCGCGCGGGCACGGTGGTCGACGCGCTGTGCGCCGAGCTCGAGACGGCGCGCGGTGCCCACCCGGCCTGCGACGCGTTCGTCGACGCGCTGCCGCAGCACATCGACGAACTTGCTGACGAGCCTTCGGCGCGCCGCCTGGCGCAGCACATCGCGCTCGCGCTGCAGGCCGTGCTGCTGCACGCCCATGCGACACCCGCCGTGTTCGAGGCCTTCTGCCGCGCCCGCCTGGCCGGTGACGGCGGCGCGGTGTTCGGCACGCTGCCGGCGGGCATCGACTTCGACCACCTCATCGACCGGGCGCTGCCCGTGCAAGGACAGGCATGACGGACTTCAAGGGCCGCACCGCGGTGATCACCGGTGCGGCGTCGGGTTTCGGGCTGGAGGCGGCGCGGCGCGCCGCGCGCGAGGGCATGAAGGTGGTGCTGGCCGACGTGCAGCCCGAGCCGCTGGGCGCCGCGGTCGAGGACGTGCGGCGCCTGGGCGGCGAGGCCATCGGCGTGCGGCTGGACGTCTCCAAGGCAGCCGAGGTGGAGGCGCTGGCCGACACGACGCGCGCCACCTTCGGCGTGCCGCACCTGGTGTTCAACAACGCCGGCGTGGCCGGCGGCGGGCTGGTGTGGGAACACAGCGTGCAGGACTGGGAGTGGGTGCTGGGCGTCAACCTGATGGGCGTGGTGCACGGCGTGCGCGTGTTCACGCCGATGATGCTGGCGGCCGCGCAGGCCGACCCGGGCTACCGCGGCCACATCGTCAACACCGCCTCGATGGCCGGGCTGCTGGCGGCGCCCAACATGGGCGTGTACAACGTCAGCAAGCATGCCGTGGTGGCGCTGAGCGAGACGCTCTACCAGGACCTGGCGCTGATCACCGACCGCGTGCATGCCGCCGTGCTATGCCCGTACTTCGTGCCCACCGGCATCCACCGCAGCGAGCGCAACCGGCCCGACGGGCTGCGCCCCGGCGCGGCGCCCACGCGCAGCCAGCTCGTTGCGCAGGCGATGAGCGACAAGGCCGTCACCAGCGGCAAGGTGACGGCCGAGCAGGTCGCCGGCCTGGTGTTCGAGGCGTTGCGCGCGAACCGCTTCTACATCTACAGCCACCCGCAGGCGCTCGGCATGGTGCAGACCCGTCTCGAGGATGTGCTGCAGGGCCGCAACCCGACCGACCCGTTCGCGCAGAAGCCCGAGCTGGGTGAGCAGCTGCGCGCGGCGCTGCGCGCGGCCGGCTAGGGCCTGTTCACACTACGGGAGGGCTCGCGCCGGGGTGGCCCAAGGCGCTGGGCAAGGCGCGGCGCGCCGCCCAGGCTGGCGGCCTGGGCCAGCGGCGCAACGCGGCCCAGCGCCTTGGGGTACCCCGGCCCGTGGGGTGATCTCGACAAACAGGCGCCCGCCGCGTTGCCCGTCTTGCCCAGGCGTCCAGCCTGGGCTGCGCCGTGCGCCTTGCGGGCGCCTGTTTGTCGAGTCACGCGAGCCCTCCCGTAGTGTGAACAGACCCTAACAGCCGAGCCGCAGCGCCTGCAACGGCCGGCCGGTCGCCGCGTCGGTGACCACCAGGCTGACGGCGCGCGGATGGCCGTCCGGCGCCGGCGAGGCGGGCGCGAAGCGCAGCGACCCCGCGCCCTGCCAGGCCGGCACAGTGTGCAGCTCGCGTACCACCGCGTCGTGCGCCAGCGTCTCGCCGCGGTTCTCGCCGGCGGCGACGGCGCTGCGGTGGCCGTCCTCGGTGACCGCCCACCAGGCCGCCAGCCGCACCGGTGCGCCCGGGCGAGGCATGACGCTGGCGTCGTAGCCGCCGGCCCGTGCCGCGAGCGTGATGTCTACCAGCGGCCGTCCGGCGATTTCGGTCGGCGCCGGGCGTGCGTGCCAGTCGCGGCTGTCGATGCCCTGCACCACCACCTGCGGCGTGTAGTTGTAGGGCGCGCCGTTGACCGCTCGCTGCTCGGCCTGGCGGCGCGTGAACTCGGGGGTCGCGAAGCGGTCGCGCCAGCCCAGCGAATCCCAGTAGTTGACGTGGAAGGCGACTGCCACCACGCCCGGCTCGCGGGCCAGGCGCGACAGCCAGCGGTCCGCCGGCGGGCAGGAGCTGCAGCCTTCGGAGGTGTAGAGCTCCACCACCGGTGCGATGCGCTCGCCGCTGCGCGCCTGGCAGGCGGGCGTGTCGGCGAGGGCGAGCGGGCTGGCGGCGAGCAACAGCAGGGGCAGGGCGATCTTCATGGCCGCTTGGTCGCGCGGCGCGGCCGGACCTGACGCCGCCGGTGTCACACTGCGTGCGATGACTGCCGACGCGATGATGCTGCCCGGCGCGATGGTGGTGGGCGCCGGCCCGGCCGGACTGATGGCGGCCGAGGTGATGGCGCAGGCCGGCCTGCCGGTGGACGTGTTCGACGCCATGCCCTCGGCCGGGCGCAAGTTCCTGCTCGCCGGCAAGGGCGGATTGAACCTGACGCATGGCGAGCCGATCGAGCCCTTTCTCGCGCGCTACGGCGCGCGGCGGGCCCGGGTCGAGCCCTGGCTGCGCGCCTTCGGGCCCGAGGCCCTGCGCGACTGGGCGCGCGGGCTCGGCGTGGAGACCTTCGTCGGCAGCTCGGGGCGGGTGTTCCCGGTCGACCTGAAGGCGGCGCCGCTGCTGCGCGCCTGGCTGCATCGGCTGCGCGCTCAGGGCGTGCGCTTCCACATGCGGCACCGCTGGCTGGGCTGGGCCGAGGCGCCGGCCGGCGCCCACGCGCTGCGCTTTGCCACGCCGGCCGGCGAGCGTGTGTTCGGCGCGCGCGCGGTGGTGCTCGCGCTCGGCGGCGCGAGCTGGCCGCAGCTCGGCTCGGACGGCGCCTGGCTGCCGCGCCTGGCCGAGCGCGGCGTGGCCGTGGCGCCGCTGCAACCCTCCAACTGCGGCTTCGAGGTCGCCGCCTGGAGCGAGCACCTGAAGACACGCTTCGCCGGTGCGCCGCTGAAGAACATCGCGCTGCAGTGCAGTGCGCCGGACGGCCGGCAGTTCGCGCAGCGCGGCGAGGCGGTGCTGACGGCCACCGGGCTCGAGGGCCAGCTGGTCTATGCCGCCTCAGCGCTGCTGCGCGACACGATCGCCGCGCAGGGGCAGGCCGTGGCCACGCTCGACCTGCTGGCCGACCACAGCGCCGAGTGGGTGGCCGCCGAGGTGGCACGGCCGCGCGGCTCGCGATCGATCTCGACCCACCTGAAGACCCGCCTGAAGCTCGACGGCGCCAAGGCCGCGCTTCTGCACGAGCTGCTGCCGCGCGAGACCTTCGCCGACCCGGCCGCGCTGGCCGCAGCAATCAAGGCGCTGCCGGTCACGCTGGTGGCACCGCGGCCGGTGGCCGAGGCGATCAGCACGGCCGGTGGCGTGGCCTTCGAGGCGCTCGACGAGCACCTGATGCTGCGTGCGCTGCCCGGCGTGTTCTGCGCCGGCGAGATGCTGGACTGGGAGGCCCCCACCGGCGGCTACCTGCTGACGGCGTGTTTCGCCGGCGCGAAGGTGGCCGGGGCGGGCGCGGCCGCGTACCACAACGCCTCGTCACGAAGCGCCTGAACCCCTGTGGCACACTGCGCCGCTTCGTGATCCGGCCCCCCTGCGGGCCCTGCCGAGTTGGACAAGATTCTTCTGCAGATCGCCGCCGAGCTGAAGGTGCGCCCGGCACAGGTGAACGCAGCCGTCGAGCTGCTCGACGGCGGGGCCACGGTGCCCTTCATCGCCCGCTACCGCAAGGAGGCCACCGAGGGCCTGGACGACATCCAGCTGCGCGAGCTCGAGGCGCGCCTGGCCTACCTGCGTGAGCTGGAGGAGCGCCGCGCTGCGGTGCTCAAGAGCATCGAGGAGCAGGGCAAGCTCACGCCCGAGTTGCGCGCCGCCATCGAGGCCGCGCCGACCAAGCAGGAGCTGGAAGATCTCTACCTGCCGTACAAGCCGAAGCGCCGCACCAAGGGCATGATCGCCCGCGAGGCGGGGCTCGAGCCGCTGGCCGACAAGCTGTTCGCCGACCCGGCGCTCGACCCGCTCGCCGAGGCGGTCGCCTTCGTCAACGCCGACGCCGGCTTCGCCGATGCGCACGCGGTGCTCGATGGCGTGCGCGACCTGCTCTCCGAGCGCTGGGCCGAGGATGCCGTGCTCGTCGGCAAGCTGCGCGAGTGGCTGTGGGAAGAAGGCCTGCTGAAGAGCAAGCTGCTCGACGGCAAGGACCCGAACCATGCGGACGTGGCCAAGTTCCGCGACTACTTCGACTACGACGAGCCGATCCGCACCGTGCCCTCGCACCGCGCGCTGGCCGTGTTCCGCGGCCGCACGCTCGAGTTCCTCGATGCCAAGCTGGTGGTGAACGAGGAAGTCGTGCCGGGCCAGCCCACGCTCGCGGAGGGCCGCATCGCCGCGCACCTGGGCTGGCGCCATGCCAAGCGCCCGGGCGACGAGCTGATCCGCAAGACCATCGCCTGGACCTGGAAGGTCAAGCTCAGCCTGAGCCTGGAGCGCGACCTGTTCGCACGCCTGCGCGAGAGCGCCGAGCAGGTGGCCATCAAGGTGTTCGCCGAGAACCTGCGTGACCTGCTGCTGGCCGCGCCGGCCGGCCCGCGCGTGGTGCTCGGGCTGGACCCGGGCATCCGCACCGGCTGCAAGGTGGCGGTGGTCGATGCCACCGGCAAGGTACTGGCCACCAGCACCGTCTACCCGCACGAACCGCGCAACGACTGGGAAGGCTCGCTGCACACGCTCGGCAAGCTGGTCGCCACGCACGGCGTGAACCTGATCGCGATCGGCAACGGCACCGCCAGCCGCGAGACCGACAAGCTCGCCGCCGACCTGATCAAGCGCGTGCAGCAGCTCGCGCCGGACGTGAAGCTCGAGAAGGTGGTGGTCAGCGAGGCGGGCGCCTCGGTCTACTCGGCCAGCGAGTTCGCGAGCAAGGAACTGCCCGAGCTGGACGTGAGCCTGCGCGGCGCGGTGTCGATCGCACGGCGCCTGCAGGACCCGCTGGCCGAACTCGTGAAGATCGAGCCCAAGAGCATCGGCGTCGGCCAGTACCAGCACGACGTGAACCAGAGCGAGCTGGCGAAGAGCCTGGACGCGGTGGTGGAAGACTGCGTCAACTCGGTCGGCGTGGACCTGAACACCGCCTCGGCGCCGCTGCTGGCACGCGTGTCGGGCCTGTCGAACGCGGTGGCCGCGAGCATCGTGCGCTGGCGCGATTCGAACGGCGCCTTCCGCAACCGCCAGCAGCTGCTGGACGTGAGCGGGCTCGGCGCCAAGACCTTCGAGCAATGCGCCGGCTTCCTGCGCGTGCGCGGCGGCGACAACCCGCTCGACCAGAGCGGCGTGCACCCCGAGACCTACCCGGTGGTCGAGCGTGTGCTGGCCGCGGTGGGCCGCCCGATCGGCGAGCTGATGGGCCGCAGCGACGTGATCCGCGCGCTCCAGCCGCAGGCCTTCGCCGACGAGCGCTTCGGCGCGATCACGGTCAAGGACATCCTCGCCGAGCTCGAGAAGCCCGGCCGCGACCCGCGCCCGGACTTCAAGGTGGCGCGCTTCAACGAGGGCGTGGAGGACATCAAGGACCTGCAGCCCGGCATGACGCTCGAAGGCACGGTCAGCAACGTGGCCCAGTTCGGCGCCTTCGTCGACCTCGGCGTGCACCAGGACGGCCTGGTGCACGTGAGCCAGCTGAGCCACAAGTTCGTCAACGACGCACGCGAGGTGGTCAAGGCGGGCGACATCGTCAAGGTCAAGGTGCTCGAGGTCGACCTCGCCCGCAAGCGCATCTCGCTGACGATGAAGCTCGACGCCAAGCCGGCGGCCAAGGGCGAGCGCGGCGACAACCGCTACCAGCCGGCCGGGCGTGGGGAACGCCCGGGCCCGCGCGGGCCGGCCGCGGCGCCGCAGGGCGCGATGGCGGCGGCATTCGCCAAGCTGCAGCGGCGCTGAGAACCTGCGCTCCTGCCATCCCTTCCCCAAGCAGCCTCAGTACCATGTTCAAGAACGCGCTCGTCTTCCACATCGAGCAGTGGGAGCCGCCCACGCTGGGCGACGTCGAACGGCGCCTGGACGGCGCCCGTTTCGCGCCATGCCGCCCGAGCCAGCCCGAATCGGCCGGCTGGGTGGAGCCGCGCGGCCAGAAGCACGGCGCGCTGATGGAGAGTGTGGCGGGGCAGCTCGTGCTGAAGCTGTGCAGTGAATCCAAGCCCGTGCCCGGCAGCGTGGTCAAGGAGCAGCTCGAGGCGCAGCTCCAGAAGATCGAGGCGGAGACCGGGCGCCGGCCCAAAGGCAAGGCCGCGCGCGAGATCAAGGAGCAGATCCTGCACGAGCTGCTGCCGCGTGCCTTCCCGAAGCGGTCCACGACGCCGGTCTGGATCGACCTGGAGGCGCGCCGCGTGCTCATCGGCGCGGCCAGCGCGAAGAAGGCCGACGCGGTGGCCACCCAGCTGGTCGACCTGTTCGGCGGCCTGCGACTGGCGCCGCTGCAGACGGCGCTGTCGCCGGCGACGGCCATGGCGGCCTGGCTCAGCGACAAGCAGGCCCCGGCGGGCTTCAGTGTCGACCGCGACTGCGAACTCAAGCAGCCCGACAGCGAGAAGGCCTCGGTGCGCTACGCGCGCCACACGCTGGAGATCGACGAGCTCGGTGAGCACATCAGGCAGGGCAAGCTGCCCACGCAGCTGGCGCTGACCTGGAACGGCCGCGTCTCGTTCGTGCTCACCGAGACGCTGGCGCTGAAGAAGATCAAGCTGCTCGACGTGGTTCTGGAAGGCCGCGGCCCCGCCGACGGGGCGGACGACGGCTTCGATGCCGACGTCGCGATCACGACCGGGGAACTGCAGCAGTTGCTGCCTGACCTGATCGCCGCGCTCGGCGGGCCGCTGGTGAAGCAGTCCCTGGCGGCCCCGGCCGGCGCCGCGGCGAGCGGCACCGACCCCGCGCCCTGGGACGCCATCGCGGCCTGAGCTCAGAACAAGCGCCCGACGTTCAGCAGCGTCAGCACGCCCAGCACCGCGAAGATCGCCGCGGCGATGCCGTGCACGATCTTCATCGACACCTTCTGCGCGATCTTCTCGCCCAGGAACACCGCCGGCACGTTGGCCAGCATCATGCCGGCCGTGGTGCCCAGCACCACCGGCACGATGTCGGCATAGCGCGCGGCCAGCGCCACGGTGGCGATCTGCGTCTTGTCGCCCATCTCGGCGAGGAAGAACGCGATCACCGTGGTGCCGAACACGCCGAAGCGATGCTTGCGCGCCGCCTCGTCCTCGTCGATCTCGTCGGGGATCAGCATCCACAGTGCCATCGCCAGGAACGACAGCCCGATCACCCAGCGCAGCAGGTCCGGCCCGAGCAGCTGCGCCACCCAGCCGCCCAGCGCGCCGGCCGCGGCATGGTTGACGACGGTCGCGACGAAGATGCCGAGGATGATGGGCAGCGGGCGGCGGAAGGCCGCCGCGAGCACGATGGCCAGCAGCTGGGTCTTGTCGCCCATTTCACCGAGCGCGACGACGCCGGTGGACACGAGAAAGGCTTCCACGAGAAGAGTCTCCAGGGCCGGCGGGAATCCAGTGACCACACGGCCTCCCCGGCTCCACCGGAGGCTGTGCGGTCAAAGGTCTTGCCAGGCTGTGGAGCTGCCCGCGCCATGGCCGTGAGGGCCAAGTGTGTTGACGCGGGCCCCTGCCGGGGCGGCAGGGCGGCTACTCCCCAATGACGATTGGGACGAACGGGCGCGAGTCTATCTCACCGGCCCGTACGCGGGCGCCCGTGCGCTGGCCGGGAGTGGGCAGTGCGGCATCGCGCACGCCCCGTTCGACCAGGTGGGCGCGCCGGGTGTGACATTTGCTCTGTATGGCACGTGCATTAACATACGAGTATCATTACAGTTGCGTTCAATGGCCTCTGCCGCAGCGATGTCGATCACCTACTGGCACCCCGGGCTTCACGACTCCGTCAGCGCCTTCGGGCCGCGCCGCCGCCCATGAATGCACTGCTGGCAGCGCAGTGGGCCCTGGTGCTCGGCGCCGTGGCGTGCCTGCTGCCGGTGGCCAACACGGTGCGGGCGCTGCTGGGCGTCGCGTCGCAGGCCGTGGCCATGGTGCTGGTCGGCTTCGCGGTCGTGCCGGTGCTGGCCGGTGGTCCGGTGCTCGCCGGCTCGTTGCCCTGGGCGCACCCGGTGGGCACGCTGAGCGTCCGCCTGGACGGGCTCGGCGCGTTCTTCCTGGCCTGGTCACTGCCGATGACGCTGCTGGGCAGCGTCTACGCGGCGGGCTACCTGCGCCGCCACTTCGACACGCCGCGCCACGTCGGCGTGCACTACGCGCTGCTGAACATGACGGCGCTGTCGTTCGTGCTGATCTACAGCGCCGACCATGCACTGGTGTTCCTGCTCGGCTGGGAGATCGCCGCGCTGGCGGCCTGGCTGCTGGTGATCTGGGACTACAGCAACCAGAAGGTTCGCTTCGCCGGCTTCAACTACCTGGTGTCGACCCACATCGGGCTGATTTTCCTGGTGGCGGCCTTCATGATCCTGTACACGCACTCGGCGTCGTGGGACCTGGGCAGCTTCGGCCAATGGCTGCGTGCGCATCCGGGGTCGGAGCGCAACCTCGTCTTCCTGCTGCTGCTGACCAGCTTCGCGCTGAAGTCGGCCTTCTTCCCGGTGCACTCCTGGCTGCCGCGCGCGCATGCCGCCGCGCCGGCCCATGTGTCGGCGCTGATGTCGGGCGTCATCCACAAGGCCGGGCTGTATGCGCTGGTGCGCTTCGTCCTGCTGATGGGCAGGCCCGACGAATGGATGGGCTGGTTCCTGCTCGGCTTCGGTGCGCTGTCGGCGGTGATCGGTGCGCTCTACACCGTCAACCAGCGTGACCTGAAGCGTCTGCTCGGCTACTCCTCCACGGAGAACGTGGGCATCGCCGCGATGGGCCTGGGCGTGGGCTGCCTGGGCCTCGCCTGGGGCAATGCCACGCTGGCGGCGCTGGGCTTCGCCGGCGGGCTGATGCACGTGCTCAACCACGCGTTCTTCAAGTGCCAGCTGTTCTACGCCGCCGGCGCGGTGTACCAGGCCGCGCACGGCGTGGACATGGAGCGGCTCGGCGGCCTCGCGCGCCTGATGCCCTGGACCGCGCTGGGCTTCCTGGTCGGCGGCGTGGCGATCTCGGCGCTGCCACCGTTCAACGGATTCGCCAGCGAGTTCCTCGTCTACTCCGGTCTGTTCACCGACCAGCCGGTGCCGGTCTGGGCCAAGGTCGCGCTGGCCGCGGCCGGCGCGGCGCTGGCCTTCGTCGGGGCGCTGTCGGCGCTGAGCATCACGCGCGCCTTCGGCGTGGTGTTCCTCGGCTCGCCGCGCAGCCCCGATGCTGGACAGGTTCACGAAGTCGGCTGGTTCATGCGCCTGCCGCTGCTGCTGCACGGTGCGGGCGTGCTGCTGCTCGGCGTGGCGCCGGCCCTGGGGCTGGTCTTGGTCGAACCGACCGTGGCGCTGGCGCTGGCCGGCGTCCCCGGCGCCACAGGGCAGGAGCTTGCGGGCCTCGGCGCCACGCTCGGACGCATCGGCGCCGTCTCGGCCCTGCTCGTGGGCAGCGTGGCGCTGGTGTGGTGGTGGCGCCAAGCGGCCGGGCCGGTGTCGCAGCGCCATGTCACCTGGGGCTGCGGCTACACCGCCCCCAATGCGCGCATGCAGTACACCGGCTCCAGCTTCTCCTGGGACTTCAGCCAGCGTTTCCGCTCGCTGATGGTGCTGCTGAACCGCCAGAAGGCCCCGGACGGGTACTTCCCGCAGGACGCCTATGTCGTCACCGACTGCGTCGATGCGGTCGAGCGCCGGCTCTACAACGTGATCGGCCATGGCGACAGCTCGGCGAAGGACGTGTCGCGCTGGCTGCGCGAAGACGATCCCCGCATCGCCTTCGCGGCCGGCCTCGTCGCGCTGGTCGCGATGGCCGGCCTGGTGGTGCTGGCCGGCGGACCCTTGCGCTGAGGTCAGGATGCGTACGCTGCTGATCGCCACCCACGTGCTGCTGATGCTGGCCATGCCCATCCTGATGGTCGGCCTGGTCAACCGCACCAAGTCGTGGTGGGGCGGCCGGCGCGGCCCGCGGCTCGCGCAGTCGGCCTGGGACCTGCTGCGCCTGCTGCGCAAGCAGCCGGTGACGAGCCGGGTGACCACGCCGCTGTTCCGCGCCGGGGCCTGGGTGGTGCTGGCTGCCACGCTGCTGGCGGCCCTGGTGGCGCCGATGCTGGGGCCGGTGGCACCACTGCAGTTCGGTCGCGATTTCATCGTCTTCGCCTACGCCTTGGGGCTGGCCCGCCTGGCGCTGATGCTCTCGGCGCTGGACACCGGCAGTTCCTTCGAAGGCATGGGCACGGCGCGCGAGGCCTCGTTCACCGCCTTCATCGAGCCGGCGCTGTTCCTGCTGATCGGCAGCGCCGGCGTGGTCACCGGGCAGGCGAGCTTCGCGGGACTGATCGGGGGGTGGGGCGCGCACGCCGGCTTCGCGTGGCTGGCGGCGCCGGCCGTCGCGGTGCTGTTCGTGCTGCTGCAGGCCGAGGCCGCGCGCGTGCCGGTGGACGACCCGCTCACGCACCTGGAGCTCACCATGATCCACGAGGTGATGGTGCTCGACCACAGCGGCCCGGAGCTGGCCGCGATGCAGTACGCCGCCGCGGTGAAGATGACGCTGTACGCCGGCCTGATCGCCACGCTGCTCAACCCCTTCGACCCGCTGCGCGACCCGGTCCCGGCGATCGCCGTCTCGGTGGCCCTGATGGCGCTGGTCGCGGTGGCGGTGGGCTGCGTCGAGTCGCTCGTCGCGCGGCTGCGCATGCGGCTCGTGCCGCGTTACCTGCTGCTGGCCACGGCAGTGGCGGGCGGCGCTCTGCTGCTGGCCGGCGTCCTGGGCGCCGGCGGGTTCGCGCCCGCCCTGGCCGGGGGCGTGAAGTGACCGCGGCGCTCGCGCTCTTCCTGCTGGCCGTGGTGGTGCCGGTGTTTTTCGGCAAGATCCGCTCGGCGCCCGCGTGGCTGGTGCTGCAGGCGCTGGCCCTGGCGGCCATCGGCTTCCTGCAGCATGCCCATGCCTCGGTGCATGCGCTTGCCGCACTGGCCGAGGTGCTGCTGGTGCGCGCCGTCGTCGCGCCCTGGCTGCTGCGGCGCGCCATCCGCCGGCATGCGGGCCCCGACCTGGACCTGATGCCCTCCAACCTCTTTGCCTGGGCGGTGGCCATCGCGTTGGTGGTGCTGGCCTTCGAGTTCGGCGCTCCGGCCGCCGACGACCGGCATGCGCTCACGCTGGGGGCGGTCGCGGCCACCGTCGCCGTGGCGCTGCTGCTGCTGGCCACCAGCAGCGCGGCACCGACGCAGCTGGTGGCCGTGCTGTACATGGAGAACGCGCTGGGCCTGTTCGAAACCCTGCTGCCCGAGCCCTGGCCGCTGCCGGTGCACGTGGCGCTGGGTCTCATCTACCTGGGCACGGTGGCGGTGGGCAGCTGGCTCATCGGGTCGCCCGACGTGGCCCCCGCTGTCGACGCTTCGGGCGCGCTCGAAGGAGAGACCCCGTGACGGCCGCCGCCGCACCCGCCCCGACCGCGCCGCGCACGGCGGGCGCCGCGCGCCACGCGTGGATGGGTCCGGCCCTGGTCGTGATCGCGCTGGCGCTGCTGTGCGGCTGGTCGGTCTTCTACGCACGCACGTCGCTGGCCGACCTGCCGCTTTATTTTGCGGGCCGCTTCCTGGTGATCGACGCCACCTCGCTGCTGTTCCTGCTGGTGGTCAACGCGGTGTTCCTCGGTATCAGCGTGTACATGTCCTCGCGCGTCAGCAGCTCGCGCGTGCTGGCCGACAAGCTGCTGCCGCGCAGCGCACTCACGCTGGCGTTCATGCTGGCCATGAACCTGGGCCTGATGGCCAACCACCTGCTGCTGCTGTGGGCCTTCATCGAGCTCACCACGCTGTGCCTGGCGCCGCTGGTGGCGCAGGGCGACGCGCTGGCGCCGCGCCGCGTGGCCTGGCACTACCTGCTGTACTCCAGCATGTCGCTGGCGCTGACCTTTATCGGGCTCATGTGCCTGACGCGTTCGGCGCAGCTGCAGGGCGTCGAGATGAGCTTCATGCTCGACGACATGGCCATCCCCGCCTCGGTCGACAGCTGGCAGCGCCTGGGCCTGGCCCTGATGCTGTTCGGCCTGGGCAGCAAGCTGGGCCTGGCGCCGCTGTATGCCTGGCTGCCCGAGACCTACGAGGCCGCGCCCACCAGCACCAGCGCGCTGCTGGCAGCGGTGCAGTTCAACATCAGCATCGTCATGGTGCTGCGCGTCCTGCAGGTCTTCCGCGGCCAGGACACCGGCTTCGTCGCCCACGAGCTGCTCATCATGGGCTGCCTGTCGCTCACGGTCGCGGCGGTGCAGGTGATGGCGGCGCGCAACTACAAGCGGCTGATCGCCTATGCCAGCGTGGCCTCGTCGGGGGTCATCGCCATCGGCCTGTCGGTGGGCCGTGCGGCGGCCTATGGCGTGCTGCTCTACGTGGTCAGCAACGCCTTCGTGAAGAGCCTGCTGTTCCTCACCGCCGGGCGGCTGCGCGCGGTCTACGGCACCAACGAGACGGCGCCGCTGGCGGGCGTGGTGCGGGTGCTGCCGTTCTCGGGCGCGCTGTTCGCGGTGGGCACCTTCGCGCTGCTGGGCTTTCCGCCGTTCGGCAGTTTCATGGCCGAGATGCTGATCCTCTCGGGCATCGTGCAGGCCGGCAACCTGGTGGCCTTCACGCTGATGTGCACCATGCTGACCATCATCTTCGTCGCCACCGGCCGGGCCATCTTCCCGATGCTGTGGAACCCGCCCGCGCAGCACCTGCCGCCGGTGCGGGAGACCTGGGTCACCGCGCTGCCCAAGCTGGGCTTCGTGACCGTGCTCGTGCTGCTGGGCGTGTACACGCCCGCGCCGATCAGCGATCTGCTGGTGCAGGTGGCGCAGTCGATCGGAGGCCGCTGATGCACGACATGGCAGGCCCGCACAAGCCGGTGATCATGCGCCTGACGCGTGAGCTGGCGCCGCTGGCACTGGCCGACTGGGCGGAGGCCATCGCGGCTGCGCTGCGCGCAGGCGACCGCGTGCTGTCGCTGTTCGGCCGCCGCGCCGGCAACGCGCAGACCGTGGTCACGGCCGTGCTGCTGCGCGCGGCCGGGGGTCTGGAGGTGCTGCGCGGCAGCGGCCGGCACGACGAGGGCTACCCGTCGCTGACGGCCCGTTTTCCCGCCGTGCAGGTGCTTGAGCGCGAGCTGTGGGAGCAGACCGGCCTCGTGCCGCAGGGTCACCCCTGGCTCAAGCCGGTGCGCTTCGAGGGCGAGCGCCAGCGGCGCATGCACGAGGTCCCGTTCTTCACGGTGCGCGGCCAGGAGGTGCACGAGGTCGGCGTCGGCCCCATCCATGCGAGCGTGATCGAGCCGGGGCACTTCCGCTTCATGTGCCATGGCGAAACGGTCCACCACCTCGAGATCCAGCTCGGCTACCAGCATCGCGGCATCGAGGCCTTGATGCTGCAGCGTCCGCTGCCGGCACTCACGCCGCTGGCCGAGACCATCGCCGGTGACACCAGCATCGCGCACGCCTGGGCCCACTGCGCCGCCATCGAGGCCTTGGCCGGCGTCCAGATGGATCCCGAGGTGGAGCTGGTCCGCGGCATCGCGCTGGAACTGGAGCGCATCGCGATGCACCTGGTGGCGCTCACCGGCCTGGCCACCGACATCGCCTTCCTGCAGGGCGGCGCTACCTACGGCCGGCTGCGCACCGCCATCATCAACGCCACGATGCGCGTGTGCGGCAGCCGCTTCGGGCGCGGCTGGCTGCGCCCTGGCGGCGTGCGGCACGGAATCACGCCGGAACTGCGCGCCGACCTCCTGAAGACCCTGGCCGCCTTCAGCCGCGACTTCGCCGAGGTCAACGAGTTGATGCGGGCCGCCCGCTCGGTGCAGTCGCGCTTTCAGGGCGTGGGCGTGGTCAGCCACCAGGCGGCGCAGGACATCGGCATGGTCGGGCTCGCGGCACGCGCCAGCGCGGTCGCGCTCGACACCCGGGCCAGCCTGCCGGGGCGGCTCTACGAGCGCCACCCGTCCGAACTGCTGATCGAACCCGGCGGCGATTGCTGGGCGCGCCTGGTGCTGCGCATGCGCGAGGTCGATGCGTCGCTGCGCTGGCTGGAGGCCGTGCTCGGCGGCGTGGACTCCCGGCTCGATGGCCACGCCTTGCAGCCGCCGGGCAGGGTCTATCCGGACACGCTGTGCGTCTCGGTGCGCGAAGGTTTCCGCGGGCCGGTGCTGCACGCGCTGGAGATCGGGCCCGACGGCCGGCTGCTGCACGTCAAGCTCCAGGATCCCTCGCTGTTCAACTGGTTCGGCCTGGCGCTGGCCGTGCGCAACAACGAGATCTCCGACTTCCCGATCTGCAACAAGAGCTTTGATCTCTCCTACTGCGGGAACGACCTGTAGGGGCTGCGCCATGTTCAAGTCCATCGCCGTTCGCCGCTCCCAGGGCAGCCAGTTCATCCCCGATCCGCGTCGCGCCGAGCCCCAGGGCTTCCGCGGCCGGCCGGTGGTGGGCGTCGCACCCTGCCAGGCCGGCTGCGACGCCTGCATCGCCGCCTGCACCACCCGGGCGATCCAGGCCGGGCCGCTGCGCATCGACCTCGGCCGCTGCATCCAGTGCGGCGACTGCGCCCCGGCGTGCCCGGCGGACAAGCTCTCCTTCAGCAACGACGTCAAGCTCGCCGCCACCGATCCGGCGGGGCTGGTCATCGGCGTCGACCGCCCCGCACCCGATCCGATCAAGGTCTCGGCGGCGTTGCGCAGCCGCTTCGGCCGCTCGCTCAAGCTGCGCTCGGTGTCCGCCGGCGGCTGCAACGGCTGCGAGCTGGAAGTCAACGCGCTCACCAACGTCAACTTCGACATCGGCCGCTACGGCATCGACATCGTCGCCTCGCCGCGCCACGCCGACGGCCTGGTGCTGACCGGCCCGATCAGCCGCAACATGGCCGATGCGCTGCAACTGTGCTGGGACGGCATGCCCGAGCCCAAGCTCGTGATCGCGGTGGGCGCCTGCGCCATCTCGGGCAGTCCCTTCGAAGGCTCCGAGGCGCTGGACCGCGGCTTCCTCGAGCGCTTCAAGCCGAGCCTGTACGTGCCCGGCTGCCCCCCGCACCCGCTGACCTTCATCTGCGGCATTCTCGATCTGCTGGGCATTCCTTCCTGAGTGCCGGCGTCGAGTGCAACCCATCACCCTGCGACAGCCCGTGCCCGAAAGCCTCGATCCCGCCAAGCACGTCAAGCCCTTCGTCTACGAGTCGCTCACGCGCAAGGCGCTGCACTTCTCGATCGGCGAGATCCAGAGCCGCATGGACCTGCGCGACCCGTACGCGCTCGACCTGGAGTACACGCGCACGATGATGGCCTTCCTGCTGTTCGTGCCCGAGCCCGGGCAGATCGCGATGATCGGCCTGGGGGGCGGCTCGCTGGCCAAGTTCTGCCACCGGCACCTGCCGGGCACGCGCATCCATGTCGTCGAGATCAATCCGCACGTGATCGCGCTGCGCGACGAGTTCCACGTGCCGCCCGACGACGAGCGGTTCCGCGTGGTTCCCGGCGATGGCGCCCACTACGTGCGCCATCGCACCACGCGCTGCGACGTGCTGATGGTGGACGGCTTCGACAGTGACGGCCTGCCGGGCGGGCTGTGCTCGCAGCGCTTCTATGACGAAGCCTTCGAGCTGCTGCACCCCGGCGGCGTGATGGTGGTCAACCTGCACTTCGGGCACCGCGACCACGCGCGCCATGTCGAGCGGATCCGGCGCAGCTTCGCCGGTGCCGTGCTGGTCGTCGACGACAGCGACTGCAGCAACACCGTCGTCTTCGCCTGCAAGGGCCCCGCCATCGAACGGTTCAAGGCCGGCGTGGTGCGCCCGCCCAAGGGCCTGAGCAAGGACGCCGGCCGCCAGCTGCTGGCCGGGTTCGCGCGCGTGGCCTCCGCGTGGAAGCAGCAGTTCGGCTGAGCGCAGCGCTTCTTTGCGATGCACCTGGCGAGGAGTACCATGTGCATGAAATCTTCATCCAGTTGTCATACCGAGGAGCCATGGAGCTCAAGACCGCGCGACTGACGCTTCTCATCGATCCGAACAAGAAGGCGGCCTTCGAACGCCTGTGCGCGCAGCAGGACCTGACGCCGTCGCAGGTCGTGCGGCGCCTGATCCGCGACTACCTGGCGCACCATGGCGCAACCTACCAGCCCAGCGGGGCAGGCGACGAGGTGGACGAGGCCGCTGCGCGACCTGCCAAGCGCGGCCCCCGCTCACCGCAGGACTGAAGCACACGGAAGCCGCGCGATGAACCCGGCGCACTGGCTCGTCATCGACTGGATGATGGCCGTCGCCGTCGGCTGGGTCGTCGTCGGTGCGCTGGGCGTGGCGGCGCTTCACCGCCTGGGCTTCGTCGCCCATGTGCTGTTTCCCATCGGCGGCGTGCTCAGTCTGGCGCTGGCAGGTCTGTCGGCCGCGGCACTGCTGGGCACGCCCGAAACCGCCGTGCTGCCCCTCGGCCTGCCGGACCTGCCGTTGCACCTGCGCCTGGACAGCCTGGCCGCCTACTTCCTGCTTGTGATCGGTGCCGCCTCGGCCGGCATCTCGTTCTTCGCCGCCGGCTACTTCCGCAAGGGCGAGGGCACGCCGCCGGGCCTGCTGTGCCTGGAGTACCACGTGTTCCTGGCCAGCATGCTGGGCGTGGTGCTGGCTGACGATGCCTACGGCTTCATGGTGATGTGGGAGACGATGGCCTTGTCCTCGTACTTCCTGGTCACCGCCAACCACCGCGTGCCCGAGGTGCGCAGCGCGGGCTACCTCTACATCACGATGGCACGCGTGGGTGCCATCGCCATCCTGCTCACCTTCGGCGTGCTGCAGGCCAACACGGGCGACTACACCTTCGCCAACATGCGCGCCCAGCAGCTCACGCCGTTCTGGGCCTCGGTCGGCTTCCTGCTGGCCGTGTTCGGCTTCGGCGCCAAGGCCGGCATCCTGCCGTTGCACGTGTGGCTGCCCGAGGCGCATCCGGCCGCACCGTCACCGGTGTCGGCACTGATGAGCGGCGTGATGCTCAACACCGCCATCTACGGGCTGTTGCGCGTCTCGATGGACCTGCTGCACCTGCGGCTGTGGTGGTGGGGCGCGCTGCTGCTGGCGGCCGGCCTGGCCACCGCGCTGTACGGCGTGATCTTCGCCGCCGTGCAGACCGACATGAAGCGCCTGCTGGCCTATTCCTCGATCGAGAACATGGGGCTGCTGTTCGTCGGCATGGGCCTGACGCTGATCTTCGCCGGCTACGACATGAAGCCGATGGCCGCGCTGTCGCTCACCGCCACGCTGTACCACGTGGCCAGCCACGCGTTCTTCAAGAGCCTGCTGTTCCTGGGCACCGGCAGCGTGCTGCACGCCACCGCCGAGCGCAGCCTGGGCAAGCTGGGCGGCCTGATCCGCACCATGCCCTGGGTCGGCTGGTTCACGCTGCTGGGGGTGCTGGCCAGCGCCGGGTTGCCGCCGCTGGGCGGCTTCGTCTCCGAGTGGCTGCTGCTGCAGAGCTTCCTCTTCACGCCCGGGCTGCCGGTGCCGCTGCTGACGATGCTGATCCCGGTGGTGGCCGCGCTGATCGCGCTGGTGGCGGCGCTGGCCGGCTACACGATGGTGAAGTTCTTCGGCGTGATCTTCCTCGGTCAGCCGCGCGAAGAGAAGCTCGCCCAGGCCCACGACGCCGGCACGCGCGAGCGCATCGGCATGGGCTGGCTCGCGGCCGGCTGCCTGGGGCTGGGCCTGCTGCCGGTGCCCTTCATCACGCTGATCGATCCGGTCATCCGCCAGCTGGCCGGGGCCGGCCTCGCCGAGCGCGTGGCCACCAGCGGCTGGCTGCTCGCCCCGAACAGCCTGGAGCAGGCCAGCTACGGCCCGGTGGTGTTCCTGCTCGGCATCCTCGGCAGCTTCGCGCTCGCCTTCTTGCTGGTGCGGCGGCTGTATCACGGCCGCCTGCGGCGCGGCATCCCGTGGGGCTGCGGCTTTCCCTGGGCCACGGCGCGCGCACAGGACACGGCTGAAGGCTTCGGCCAACCGATCCGGCAGATCTTCGAGCCCTTCTTCCAGATGACGCGCGAACTGCCGACACCCTTCGACGCGCAGCCGCGCTACCGGGTCGTCATCGAGGACCACTTCTGGCGCTGGCTCTACCTGCCCATTGCCGACTTTGCCGGCACCCTGGCGCGCCTGATCGGCCTGATGCAGCAGGGCCGCATCGCGGTCTACCTGCTCTACAGCTTCCTCACGCTGGTGGCCACGCTGCTGGCCGTGATGCGATGACGCACCCGGTGACGCCATGAGCTGGACCGGAGCGCTTTCCCAACTGCTGGAGATCGTGCTCGCGATCGCGCTGGCGCCGATGCTCAGCGGGTGGGTGAACCAATGGCGTGCTTGGCTGCAGAACAAGTCCGCACCCAGCCTGTGGCAGCCCTACCGGATGCTGCACAAGCTGTTCGTCAAGGAATCGGTCGTCGCCGAGAACGCCTCGCGGCTGTTCCGCGCGGCGCCCTACATCGTCTTCGGCTGCATGGTGCTGGCCTGCGCCATCATCCCGACGCTGTCGACCGATCTGCCGCTGGCGCCCGCCGCCGATGCCATCGCCCTGGTGGGCCTGTTCGCGCTGGCGCGCGTGTTCATCTCGCTGGCGGCGATGGACGTCGGCACCTCGTTCGGCACGCTGGGCGCGCGGCGCGAGATGCTGATCGGCTTCCTGGCCGAACCGGCGCTGCTGATGGTGCTGTTCTCGGCCTCGCTGATCTCGAAGTCGACCTCGCTGACCACCATCGTCGAGACGCTGGCGCACCGCGAACTGGCGATCTACCCCGGCCTGGCCTTCGCCGGCGTGGCCTTCACGATGGTCTCGCTGGCGGAGAACGCGCGCGTGCCGGTGGACAACCCGGCGACCCACCTCGAGCTGACGATGATCCACGAGGCCTTGATCCTCGAATACTCGGGCCGGCACCTGGCGCTGATCGAGTGGGCGGCCAGCCTGAAGCTATTCGCCTATTCCTGCATCGGGCTGGCGCTGTTCTTCCCCTGGGGTGTGGCCGAGGCCCAGGCGCCGCTGGCCATGCTGCTGGCGCTGCCCGCGCTGGCCTTCAAGCTGGCCGTCGGCGGCTTCCTGCTGGCACTGCTGGAAGCGCTGTCGGCCAAGATGCGCATCTTCCGCGTGCCCGAGTTCCTGGCCACTGCCTTCCTGCTGGCGGTGATCGGCATGCTGGTGCACCTGCTGCTGGCCCGCTGACATCATGCAGATGAACACGCTGCTCACCCAGTTCGTCAACCTGCTCGGCGCGCTGCTGCTGATCCTGGCCTTCGCGATGATCGCCCAGCGCCGCATCCTGTCGCTGGTGCATCTGTTCACGGCCCAGGGCGCCACCCTGGCACTGGCCACGGCGGTGGTGGGTTATGTCACGCACCAGCCGCACCTGTACCTGTCGGCGGGAGTCACCTTCGTGCTCAAGGTGCTGCTGATCCCCTGGCTGCTGCACCGGGTGATCGTGCGGCTGGACATCCGCTGGGAGCTGGAAAGCCTGATCAACATCCCGACCACCATGCTGATCGGCATCGGGGTGGTGATCTTCGCCTTCAACCTCGCGCTGCCGATCTCGCAGCTGTCCAACACGCTGGCCAGCGGCACGCTGGGCATCGCGCTGGCCTGCGTGATGCTGTCGTTCCTGATGATGATCACGCGCGCCAAGGCGGTGCCGCAGGTCATCGGCTTCCTGTCGATGGAGAACGGGCTGTTCTTCGCGGCCACCTCGGCCACCTACGGCATGCCGATGGTGGTGGAGTTCGGCATCGCGCTGGACGTGCTGATCGGCGTGCTGATCCTGGGCGTGTTCATGTTCCAGATCCGCGAGCAGTTCGACAGCCTGGACATCCGCCACCTGGAAAAGTTGAAGGAGGACTGAGGCTTGATCACGCTGGCCTGCCTGCTCGCGATCCCGCTGCTGGGTGGCATCGTGCTGGGCCTCGTGGGCCACCGCGACCGCGCGCGCGACCTCAACGTGGCCTTCAGCGCCGGCACCTTCGTCGCGGCCTGCGTGCTCACGGCGGAGGTGGTCGCCGAGGGGCCGATGCTGCTGTGGGACCGCGAGTTCTACATCGACGCACTGAACGTCTTCCTCGTCACGCTGACGGCCTTCGTCGGCCTGACGACCTCGATCTTCTCGCGCCCCTACATGCGCGTGGAGCGCGACCACGGCAAGATGACCCCGCCGCGGCTGCGCCTGTACCACAGCATGTACCAGCTGTTCAACTTCACGATGCTGCTGGCGCTCACCACCAACAACCTGGGCCTGGTGTGGGTGGCGATGGAGGCGGCCACGCTGTCGACGGTGCTGCTGGTCAGCGTCTACCGCACCGCCGCCAGCCTGGAGGCGGCGTGGAAGTACTTCATCCTGTGCGGCGTGGGCATCGCGCAGGCGCTGTTCGGCACCGTGCTGCTGTACATGGCGGCCGAGAAGGTGATCGGCGCCGAGATGGGCGGCGCGCTGCTGTGGACCAACCTCGACGCGGTCAAGGCGCAGCTCGACCCGAACATCATCACCCTGGCCTGGGCCTTTCTCTTCATCGGCTACGGCACCAAGGTGGGCCTGGTGCCGGTGCACAACTGGCTGCCCGACGCCCATGCGGAAGGCCCGACGCCGGTGTCGGCGGTGCTGTCGGGCCTGCTGCTGAACGTGGCGCTTTACGCGGTGCTGCGCTGCAAGGTGCTGACCGACGGCGCGCTGGGCGGCAACGCGCTCACCGGCGGGCTGATGATGGGCTTCGGCCTGGTGTCGGTGGTGGCGGCGGTGTTCTTCATCATCCGCCAGCGCGACGTCAAGCGCATGTTCGCCTACTCGTCGATCGAGCACATGGGCATGATGACCTTCGCCTTCGGCATGGGCGGCCCGATCGCGAGCTTTGCCGGGCTGCTGCACATGACCGTGCATTCGCTGATCAAGTCGGCGATCTTCTTCGCCGTCGGCCACGCGACGCAGAAGGCCGGCTCGCAGATCATGGACGAGATCCGCGGCCTGATCCGCGTCAGCCCCACGGTGGGCTGGGGCCTGATGCTCGGTGCGCTGGCCATCCTGGGCATGCCGCCCTTCGGCGTGTTCGCCAGCGAGTTCCTGATCGTCACCACCGCCATGCGCGACCACCCCTGGGCCACGCCCTTCCTGCTGATCGCGCTCGGCGTGGCGTTCGCCTCGGTGTTCAGCCGCGTGCAGCCGATGGTGTTCGGCGAGACCACGCTGAAGGCCCTGGCCCATCCGCCCGCGCTCATCCCGGTGTTCGTGCACCTCGGGCTCGGGCTGATGCTGGGCCTGTATATCCCGCCCTACCTCGATGCCTGGTATCGGCAGGCGGCGGCCATGCTGGGAGGGGGCTGACGCCATGCCGCTGGCCAGCCTCGGGCGGCAGACCCGTCGACTTTCCGCCCCGCTGCCGATCTGGCACGCGCAGGCCGATCGCACGCAGTGGTCCAGCGCCGCCGCGCGGCTGGCGGCGGCCGGCGGCCGGCTGGTGGCGCTGTGGGCCGGCGAGCGACCGGCCACCGGACCCGATGCCACCGCCGTCCACGCGGCCCTGGCCGGCGACTTCGGCCTGCTGTGGCTGGAACTCCCGCTGGCCGCCGGCGAGGCCTACCCCGACCTCTCGACCTCCTTCACCTGTGCCGGCCGGATGCAGCGCGCCGCGGCCGACCTGAGCGGGGTGCACGCTGCGGGCGCGGCCGATACCCGCCCCTGGCTGGACCACGGTCTGTGGGGCGGCAGCGCCCCGCTGCGCCCAGGCTCGACGGCGGCCGGTGCGGCGCCGGACGTGCTGCCCGCGGACTATGCCTTTGTCCGGGTCGAAGGCGATGGTGTGCACGAGATCCCGGTCGGCCCGGTGCACGCCGGCATCATCGAGCCGGGGCACTTCCGCTTCTCGGTGGTGGGCGAGAAGGTGCTGCGCCTGGAAGAGCGCCTGGGCTACAAGCACAAGGGCATCGAACGCCGGTTCACGACACTGCCTGCACACGAAGGCCACCGGCTGGCCGGTCGTGTCAGCGGCGACTCGACGGTGGCCTACGCCTGGGCCTACAGCATGGCGCTCGAAAGCGCGGCCGCGGTCGAGATCCCCGAGCGCGCGGCGTGGCTGCGCGCGCTGATGCTGGAGCGCGAGCGCGTGGCCAACCACCTGGGCGACCTGGGCGCCCTGGGCAACGATGCGGCCTTCGCCTTTGGCCTGGCGCAGTTCTCGCGGCTGCGCGAGGACTGGCAGCGTCTGTCGAAGGACCTGTTCGCGCACCGCTTCATGATGGACGCCGTCGTCCCCGGCGGCGTTGCGCTCGACCTCGACCTGGCAGCGCGTGACCGCCTGCGCGCGCAGTGCGACGCCATCGAGCGCGAGCTGCGCGTGCTGCGTGGCATCTACGACGAGCACGCGGGCCTGCAGGACCGCTTCATGACCACGGGCCGCGTGCCGCGCGAACTGGCATTGCGCCTGGGGCTCACGGGTCTGGCCGCGCGCGCCAGCGGCCTGACGCAGGACCTGCGCGCGGACTTCGGCCTGAAGCCCTATGGCGACCTCGGCAGCAAGGCCTGCGTGCGCCCGGAAGGCGACGTGGCGGCCCGGGTGGCGGTGCGTTTCGACGAGGTGTTCGTTTCGCTGCGCCTGATCCGCGACCTGTGCGCCCGGCTGCCGACGGGCGAGACGAAAGTCGACGTGCCGCTTCCGGACACGCCGCAGCAGGGCCTCGGCTGGGTGGAAGGCTGGCGCGGCGAGGTGCTGGTGGCGCTCGAGCTCGGCCCGGGCGGGCGCATCCTGCGCTGCCACCCGCACGACCCCTCCTGGCAGAACTGGCCGGTGCTCGAGCATGCGGTGATCGGCAACATCGTTCCCGACTTCCCGCTCATCAACAAGTCGTTCAACCTCAGCTATTCGGGGCAGGATCTCTAGATGTGGCAAATCCTGCGGCAGATCGCGCGCACCGGCATCGTCACCGAGCCGGCGCCGGCCGCCGACGATGCGATGCGCGTCGAGGCCTCGCGCATCCAGGCCGAGATCCTCGGCGTCCTGGGCCAGGCGTTGACGATCCGCGAGGTCGACGCCGGTTCGTGCAACGGCTGCGAGCTCGAGATCAACGCCGTCAACAACCCCTACTACAACCTCGAGGGCCTGGGCATCAAGTTCGTGGCCAGCCCGCGCCATGCCGACATGCTGCTGGTCACCGGGCCGGTGTCGCGCCACATGGCCGAAGCCCTGCGGCGCACCTATGACGCCACGCCCGAGCCCAAGCTGGTGGTTGCCGTGGGCGACTGCGGCTGTTCGGGCGGCATCTTCGGCGCGAGTTACGCCAGTTGCGGACGCGTGGCGGACGTGATCCCGGTGGACGTGGAGGTGACGGGCTGCCCGCCCGAGCCGATCGAGATCCTGCGCGGCATCCTGACGGCGGTGAACCGGCGCGACGGCCGAGGTGGCCGGCCCTGAGCCGACCAGCACGTTGCAGAGGCCATAGCGCCGCCGAGACCGACCAGCTGCGCTGCCGGGCCGTCAGGTCGCCAGGTCGCCAGGTCACCAGGCCGCGTCACTCCTTGAGGTCGACCCCGAAGAAGTTGTGCCGCCCGAACGGGCTGAGCTTGAAGTCGATCACTTCCTTGCGCACCGGCTTGAGCTGCACCGCGTGGGCGATGGTGAACCAGGGCGCCTGCTCCTTGAAGATCACCTGCGCCTTCTTGTACAGCTCGGTGCGCTCGGCCGGGCTGCTGGCGGTCTTGGCCTTCAGCACCAGCTCCTCGAAGGGCTGGAAGCAGAACTTGGCCACGTTGCTGCCGTTGGTCTTGGCCGAGTCGCAGCCCAGCAGGGTGTGCAGGAAGTTGTCGGGGTCGCCGTTGTCGCCGGTCCAGCCGAGCATGCCCATCTGGTGCTCGCCGGCCTGCATGCGCTTGCGGTACTCGCCCCACTCGAAGGTCTTGATCTCCGCCTTGACGCCGATCTTCGCGAGGTCGGCCTGCATCAGCTCGGCGATGCGGCGCGCGTTCGGGTTGTAGGGGCGCTGCACCGGCATGGCCCAGAGGTCGGTCTCGAGGTTGCTTACGCCGGCCTGGGCGAGCAGCTTCTTCGCGGCCTCGGGGTCGTAGGGGTCGTCCTTCACCGCGTCGTTGTAGGCCCACATCGACGGCGGGATCGGGTTCTTCGCCGCGATGCCGGTGCCGAGGTAGACGGCATCGAGGATGCCCTGCTTGTTGATGGCCATGTTGATGGCCTTGCGCACGCGCACGTCGTCGAAGGGCTTCTTCTGCGTGTTGTAGGCGAGGTAGCCGACGTTCAGCCCGGCCTGCTCGAGCACGACGACGTTCGGGTCCTTGCGGATCGCCGGCAGGTCGGCCGGGTTGGGGTAGGGCATCACGTGGCACTCGCCCTTTTGCAGCTTGGCCCAGCGCACGGAGGCATCCGGCGTGATCGCGAACACCAGGTCGTCGATCTTGGGCTTGCCGCCCCAGTGCTGCGCGAAGGCCTTGTAGCGCACCACCGCGTCCTTCTGGTACTGCACGAGGAAGAACGGCCCGGTGCCGATCGGCTCCTGGTCGAGCTTCTCGGGCGTGCCGGCCTTGAGCATCGCGTCGGCGTATTCCTTCGACTGGATGCCGGCGTACTCCATCGCGAGATTGGAGAGGAACGGCGCCTCGGGCCGGTTGAGCGTGAAGCGCACCGTGTAGTCGTCGACCTTCTCGAGCGACTTGATCAGCTTGCCCATGCCCATGTCGTTGAAGTACGAGTGGTTCGGGCTGGTGACCTTGAAGTACGGATGCTCCTCCTTCCACTGCCGCTCGATCGCGAACACGATGTCGTCGGCGTTGAAGTCGCGCGTGGGCTTGAAGTTCTTGTTGGCATGCCACTTCACGCCCTTGCGCAGGAAGAATGTGTAGGTCAGGCCGTCCTTCGAGATCTCCCAGCGCTCGGCCAGCCCGGGCACCACCGTCGTGCCGCCGCGCTCGAAGTCGACGATGCGGCTGTAGATCTGGCTGTTGGCGTCGAACGAGGTGCCGGTGGTGTTGATGCCGGGGTAGAAGTTCTCGGGGCTGCCTTCGGAGCAGAAGACCAGCGTCTTGGCCGATGCGGCGCCGGTGGCGACGAGTGCGGCGAGGGCGAGGGGGGCAACTCGGTGGGCTGCGTTCATGCGACGGACTCCTCGTGGGTGGGTCGATCAGGGTAGGGCGATGCTAGGCCGATTCCTCGGCGAAATGGCAGGCGACCTGCGAGCCGTCGAGGTCGCGCAGCGCCGGGCGCTCGGCACGGCAACGTTCGGCCGCGCGCGGGCAGCGGGTGTGGAACACGCAGCCCGGCGGCGGGGCGAGCGGCGAGGGCAGTTCGCCCGTCAGCACGACCGGCTCGCGCCCGAGGCCCGGCGTCGAGCCGAGCAGCGCGCGGGTGTAGGGGTGCAGCGGCCGCGCGAACAGGCGTGCCTTGGGGGCGTGCTCCATCACGCGGCCGAGGTACATCACCAGCACCTCGTCGGCGAGGTGGCGCACCACGGCCAGGTCGTGCGAGATGAACAGATAGGCCAGGCCGAGCTGCTGCTGCAGGTCGGCGAGCAGGTTCAGCACCTGGGCCTGCACCGAGACATCGAGCGCCGAGACCGGCTCGTCGGCCACCAGCAGCGCCGGTTCGGGCATCAAGGCGCGCGCGATCGCGATGCGCTGGCGCTGTCCGCCGGAGAACATGTGCGGGTAACGCTGGCCATGCTCGGGCCGCAGGCCGACGCGCGCGAGCATCGCCTGCGCCTTCTCGCGCCGCTCGGCGGCGGGCAGCGTGGTGTGGATGGCCAGCGGCGTCTCGAGCGCGGTGAGGATCTTCTGGCGCGGGTTCAGTGAGCCGTAGGGGTTCTGGAACACCAGCTGCACCGCGCGGCGCAGCCGGGTGCGATCGGCCGCCGGCGGCCGCACCGCATCCACGCCGAGCAGTTGCAGCTGCCCGGCCGCCGGCGGCTCGATCAGCGTGACCATGCGCGCCAGGGTCGACTTGCCGCAGCCGGATTCACCCACCACGCCGAGCGTGCGGCCGGCCTCGAGCCGGAACGAGACCTCGTCCACCGCCAGCAGCCGCGCCGGTGCCCGCCCCCAGCCGCGCCGGATCGCGTAGGACTGCTGCAGCCCATGGGCCTCGGCGACGATGCGGTTCATGGCGCGTCGACCGGGAAGTGGCAGCGCCACGCCCGCGCTGCCTCGACGCGCAGCCCGGGGGGCACGCTGCACTCCGGCGCCGCCTTCGCGCAGCGCGGCGCGAACAGGCAGCCCGCTGGGCGGTCCCACGCGCCGGGCACGGTGCCGGGGATGCTGGCCAGGCGGCTGCGGCCCTGCGCGTCGGGCACCGCGCGCTCGGGCAGCGCGGCCAGCAGCGCGGCGGTGTAGGGGTGGCGCGGCGCGGCGAACAGCGCCTCGGTGGGCGCCTGCTCGACCAGCTGGCCGGCATACATCACCGCGACGCGCTGCGCCATCTCGGCCACCACGCCCATGTTGTGCGTGATCAGCACCAGCGCCATGCCGCGCTCGCGCTGCAGCGTGCGCAGCAGCTCGAGGATCTGGGCCTGGATCGTCACGTCCAGCGCCGTGGTCGGCTCGTCGGCGATCAGCAGGCGCGGGTTGCAGGCGATCGCCATCGCGATCATCACGCGCTGGTTCATGCCGCCGGAGAGCTGGTGCGGGTAGTCGTTCAGGCGGCTCGCGGCGGCCGGGATGCCGACCTGCTCGAGCAGTTCGATGCTGCGCCGCGCCGCCGCGCGCCGGTCCAGGCCGAGGTGGTGGCGCAGCACCTCGGCGATCTGGAAGCCGACGGTGAAGCTCGGGTTCAGGCTCGCGCCCGGGTCCTGGAAGATCATCGCCACGTCGCGGCCGGTCAGCGCGCGGCGCTGCCGCTCGCTCATGCGCAGCAGGTCCTGCCCGGCGAAGGCCAGACGCGCGGCGCGCACCCGGCCCGGGAAGCCGACCAGCCCCATCAGCGCCAGCATCGCCACGCTCTTGCCGGAGCCGGATTCGCCGACGATGCCGAGCACCTCGCCCTCGCGCAGCGTGAGCGACAGGCCGTCGACGGCCCGCAGCGTCGCGCCGTGCAGCGCGAACTCGACCTGCAGGTCGTCGATCTCGAGCAGCGTGCTCATCTTTTCAACTTGGGATCGAGCGCATCGCGCAGCCCGTCGCCCAGCAGGTTGAAGGCCAGCACCGTGACCAGGATCGCGAGGCCGGGGAAGGTGACCACCCACCAGGCGCGCAGCACGAACTCGCGTGCGTCGGCGAGCATGGTGCCCCACTCGGCCGCAGGCGGCTGCGCGCCCAGGCCGATGAAGCCGATCGCCGCCGCGTCGAGGATGGCGGTGGAGATGCCGAGCGAGGCCTGCACGATCAGCGGCGCCGCGCAGTTGGGCAGCACCTCGCGCAGCATCAGGCGCCAGCGGCCGGCCCCGGCCACGCGCGCGGCGGTGACGTAGTCCTTGGCCATCTCGGCGATCACTGCGGCGCGTGTCAGCCGCACGTAGTGCGGCAGCACCACCAGCGCCACCGCGAACATCGCGTTCATCAGCCCGGGGCCGAGCACCGCGACGATCACGATCGCCAGCAGCAGGCTGGGCAGCGAGAGGATCACGTCCATCAGACGCATCACCGCGGTCTCGAACCAGCCGCGGAACAGGCCCGCCGCCAGCCCGAGCGCGATGCCGACCACGGTGGACAGCGCCACCACCGCGATGCCGATCACGAGCGAGAGCCGCGCGCCGTGGATCAGGCGCGAGAGCAGGTCGCGCCCGATCGCATCCGTGCCCAGCAGCCAGGCGCGGCTGCCGCCCTCCTGCCAGGCCGGCGGCTTGAGCAGCGCGGCCGGGTTGGTCTGGTCGGGTGGGTAGGGCGCGATCCAGGGCGCGAAGGCGGCCAGCAGCAGCACGCCGATCACCACCGCGAGGCCGATCACCGCGCCGGTGTTCGCGCTGAAGCTGGCCCAGAACTCGCGCAGCGGCCCCGGCGGGGCGGACGGTGCGGTGCCGGCGGGCAGGGAGGTGTCAGCGGCCATGGGCGATGCGCGGGTTGATCAGCCCGTAGGCCAGGTCGACGAGCAGGTTCACCGCCATCACCAGCACGCCGATCAGCAGCAGCCCGCCCTGCAGCACCGGGTAGTCGCGCCGCGCGATCGCCTCGATCAGCCACTTGCCGACGCCGGGCCAGGAGAAGATCGTCTCGGTCAGGATGGCGCCGGTGAACAGCATGCCGACCTGCAACCCGATCACCGTCACCACCGGGATCAGTGCATTGCGCAGCGCGTGCAGCCCGATCACGCGCGCCGGCGGCAGGCCCTTGGCGCGGGCGGTGCGGATGTAGTCCTCGCCCAGCACCTCGAGCATGGCCGAGCGTGTCATGCGCGCGATCGAGGCGAGCGGCTGCGTGCCCAGCACGATGGCCGGCAGCACCAGGTGCAGCGCGGCGGACTTGAGCGCGCCCTTCTCGCCGGACAGCCAGGCGTCGATCAGGTGGAAGCCGGTCACCGGCTCGAAGAAGTACTGCACCGAGATGCGGCCCGACACCGGCGTCAGCCCGAACTGCACCGAGAACAGCAGGATCAGCAGCAGGCCCCACCAGAAGATCGGCATCGAGTAGCCGGTGAGGGACAGCGTCATCACGCCGTGGTCGAAGACCGAGTTGCGCTTCACCGCGGCCAGGATGCCGGCCGGGAGGCCCAGCAGCAATGCGAACAGCATCGCGCACAGCGCCAACTCGATGGTGGCCGGGAACAGCGCGAGGAACTCCTCCAGCACGCTCTTGCTGGTGATCATCGAGCGGCCCAGGTCGCCCTGCAGCACGCGCAGCAGGTACAGGCCGTACTGCACCGGCAGCGGCTGGTCGAGCCCGTAGAGCTTGAGCAGCTCGGCATGGCGCGCTGCGTCGACACCGCGTTCGCCGGCCAGCGTCTCGATCGGGTCGCCCGGGACCAGGCGGATCAGGAAGAAGGCGATCAGCGTGGTCCCGAGGAAGGTCGGGATCAGCAGGCCGAGCCGGGTCAGGACGAAGCGGCCCATGCGCGCGCGTCAGGGCTCGAAATCCTGCGGCTGCAGCTCGATCGGCGCGCCGTGCGGCGTGCGGTGGGCGGCGTGCGCCCAGGCGTCGCGGTGGCGCGCGAGTTCGACGTCGCTGCTCGCGCCCTTGGCGGCCACCAGCGCCTCGAGCGCGGCGAGCCAGTGGTGGTAGTAGGTGTCGCCGAGGTCCGCATCACCGCCGGCCTGTGCTCGCCGGATCTGCTCGGCCAGCGCCGCCGCCCACTCGGTCCAGCTGAACAGGCCGCGCTGGTGCAGCGTGACGGCCAGCGCGAAGGCATGTGCCTCCCAGGGTTCGCGGAACACCGGCTCGTCGCCCTGGGCCGGCTGGCCGGGCAGTAGCGGCCTCATGCAGCGGCCTCCAGGTAGGGCTCCCAGGCGTCGATGGAGACGCTCAGGCCCGGCGTGGCACCCGCGCCCCACAACTCGACGCCGTCGAACGCGACGGTGTAGAGCCACTGCGGCTGCTCGCCCAGCCCCTGCGCGTTGCTGTCGGCAAACACGTGGGCGCCGTGCACACGCTCGACGACGCCCCGCTTGCCGCGTGCGTAGCCGGGCAGGCGGGTGTGGTGCCCGGCCGCGATGGCGATCGCGCGCACCGCGTCGCCAACGCTGAAGCGCGCCGGCGCCGTCGCGGGCCGTTCGGTCGGCGAGCCCTTCGCGAGCACCGCGGGCACGTCGGCCGCCCGCAACAGGCGCGGCAGCGGCGGTGCGGCATGCAGCGCGCGGCCGGCGGCGAGTTCGTCGCTCTGCAGCAGGCCGCGTTCGGCCAGCAGGCGCTGCAGCGCGGCGAGCCAGATGCGGTAGTAGTCGAGCTGCGCGTAGTCGGGCAGCGTCTCGCGTGCGCTGCGGCTCATGTCGATGTTCCAGGCGCCGGTGGCGCCCATCGCCAGCGTGAGCGCCAGCGCACGCGGCTCCCAGGGCGCGTGGAACAGCTCGCCCTCGGGCTCGGGCATCACCGCCCCGAAACCGTCGCGGCCGCCCAGGTCGGCATGGCTGGCGTAGATCATGGCGAGCGCGCGAGGCCGGTGCCGATCATCGAGTCGCGTGTCACCAGCGCGGCGAGACGTTCCTCGTCGAAGCCTTCGGTGCCCGCGGGCCGGCGCGGGATCACCAGGTAGCGTACCTCGGCGGTCGAGTCCCAAACGCGGATGCACGTGTGCTCGGGCAGCACCACGCCGAAGTCGGCCAGCACGCCGCGCGGATCCTTCACCGCGCGCGAGCGGTAGGGCGCGCTCTTGTACCAGGTGGGCGGCAGGCCCAGCACCGGCCAGGGGTAGCAGCTGCACAAGGTGCACACCACCAGGTGGTGCGTGTCCTCGGTGCATTCGACCGCCACCATGTGCTCGCCCTGGCGGCCGGTGTAGCCGAGCGAGGCGATGGCCGCGGTGGCGTCGCGCCGCAACGCCTCGGCGAAGGTCGGGTCGGCCCAGGCCCGTGCCACCACGCGCGCGCCGTTGCGCGGGCCGATGCGGGTCTGGTAGGTGTCGATCAGGACGTCGAGGGCGGCCGGGTCGATGTAGCCCTTCTGGGCCAGCACGGTCTCGAGGGCGCGCACGCGCAGGTCCATCTCGCCGAGTTCGCTGTGCTCGTCGTGATCGTGATCGTGGTCGTGGTCGTGACCATGCGCCATGGCCGCCGATGGTAACCGCGAGCCGATACAGTCGCGCCCCATGCAAGCCCTGGAGATCCATGCCGGCGCGCGGGCGTTGAAGCACCTGCGCGAGCACGGCCTGCGCGCGGCCGATGTGCGTGCCATTCCCGCCGCGGCGGGCGGGCCCAAGGGGCTGATCCTGAACGCGCTTGACCGCTTCGTGTTCGGCCGCTGGCTGGCCGGCGCCGATCACACCGTGCACCTGCTGGGCGCGTCGATCGGGGCCTGGCGCATGGCCACCGCCTGCCTGGCCGACCCGGACCAGGCCTTCGCGCAACTGGCGGCCGACTACATCGCGCAGGACTATCCGCATGCGCCGGGCCAGTCGCCGCGGCCCACGGTGGTCAGCGCGGTGTTCGGCGCCAAGCTGACGGAGCGTTTCGGCGGCCGCGAGGCGCAGCTGCTGCAGCACCCGCGCTACCGGCTGCATGTGTTCACGAGCCGCGGCCGCCACCTGCTCGGGCGCGAAGGGCGGCTGCGCACACCGCTCGGCTACCTGGGCGCCTTCGCGACCAACGCGCTCAGCCGCGAGGCGATGGGCGGCTGGCTCGAGCGGGTGATCTTCTCCGACGCGCGCGACCCGCTGCCGCTGCACCTGCACGACTACCGCACGCAGAGTGTGCCGCTCGCGCCGGGCAACCTGCAGCGGGCGCTGCTGGCGAGCTGCTCGATCCCGTTCTGGCTCGAGGCGGTGCACGACATCCCCGGTGCCCCGCGCGGCGCCTACTGGGATGGCGGCATCACCGACTACCACCTGCACCTGGACTACGCCTCGATGCCCGAGGGCCTGGTGCTGTACCCGCATTTCCAACGGTCCGTCGTGCCCGGCTGGCTGGACAAGGCGCTGCGCCACCGCCATCGCGCCAGTGCGCGGCTCGACAACGTGGTGCTGCTGTCGCCGGCGCCGGGCTGGGTGGCGACGCTGCCCGGTGGCAAGCTGCCCGACCGCAGCGACTTCAAGCGCTTCACCGACGACACGCCCGGGCGCATCGCCGAGTGGAGCCGCGCGCTGCGCGAGAGCGAGCGCCTGGCCGAGGACTTCGCGCGCTGGCTGGAGTCGCCCGGGTCGATCGAGGTGAAGCCGCTGCCCTGAGGGCCACTGTTCTACGCAGACCTGCGCCGCGCGGATGCAAGGCCATGCGCCGCGCTCGGGTCGTCGATCCGCGCCGTCACGGCCGGCGTAAGGCCGTCCACACCACGGCTGCGCCGCGGTGACCCCCCGGCCCCGGCCGGGCGCCTTCACCGGACACCCAGGACGACCCCATGAGCACCTTCACCTCCCTCCCGCGCAGCGTGCTGCCGCTGGCGGCCGCGCTCGCCGCGGCCTTCGGCAGCCTCGCCGTGCAGGCCTCGAGCCATCGCGAGGCGCCGTTCATCACCACCGCGCCCAAGGTCGACGGCACCGACCTCTACATGTTCATGAGCTACGAGGCCGGCCGCAGCGACTACGTGACGATCATCGCCAACTACCAGCCGCTGCAGGCGCCGTACGGCGGGCCGAACTACTTCAAGATGGATCCGAACGCGCTGTACGAGATCCACGTCGACAACAACGGCGACGCGAAAGAGGACCTGAGCTTCCAGTTCCGCTTCGAGAACAAGCTGAACTCGATCGCGCTGCCGATCGGCGGCAAGAACGTGCCGATCGCGCTCACCCAGGCCGGCACGGTGAGCGACCCGCGTGCCGCGACGCTGAACGTCAACGAGACCTTCAGCGTCGACCTGGTGCGCGGCGACCGGCGCAGTGGCCAGCGCGCGTCGGTGACCAACGCCGCCAGCGGCGCCAGGGTGTTCGACAAGCCGGTGGACAACATCGGCACCAAGACCATCCCCGACTACGCCGCCTACGCGGCCAAACACATCTACAGCGTCAACGTGCCGGGCTGCAACGTGCCCGCGAAGCTGTTCGTCGGCCAGCGCAAGGAGGCCTTCGCGGTCAACCTCGGCACGATCTTCGACCTGGTCAACGCGCCGGTGTCGGTGATCACCGACCCGGCCTTGATCAACGCCGCGCCCAACACCATCGACGATGCCAACGTCACCTCGCTGGCGGTGGAGATCCACAAGAGCTGCCTGACGCAGGGCAGCGAGCCGGTGATCGGCGCCTGGACCACCGCCAGCCTGCGCCAGGGCAGCCTGCTCGACCCGACGCCGAAGAAGGGCCACCAGACCACGGCCATCACCGGCGGGGCGTGGACGCAGGTGTCGCGCCTGGGTATGCCGCTGGTCAACGAGGTGGTGATCGGCCTGCCCGACAAGGACCGCTTCAACGGCAGCAAGCCGAAGGACGACGGCCAGTTCGCCGACTACGTGACGAACCCGACCCTGCCAGCGCTGCTGGAGATCGCGCTCGCGCTGCCGAACACCGCGCCGACCAACCTGCCGCGCACCGACCTGGTCACGACCTTCCTGACCGGCATCCCGGGCGTGAACCAGCCCGGCAAGGTGACGGCCTCGGAGATGCTGCGCCTGAACACCGCGATCCCGCCGGTGCCGTTCGCGCAGCAGAACCGGCTCGGCATCGTCGGCGAGATCCTGCGCGTCGGCGGGCCGCAGAACCTCGGCCAGGCGGTCGACCTGGCGGGTTACCCGAACGGCCGCCGGCCCAAGGACGACGTGGTCGACATCTCGCTGGTGGCGGTGATGGGCGGCCTGTGCGTGGCCAACGGCGACAACAACGCGCTCGGCTTCGGCGCGGCGTGCAAGCCCTCGGCCGTGCCGCTGGGGGCGACCGCCTTCAAGCTGCACGACGGCGTCGACCAGGCCGTGGTGCCGCTGCTGCCGGGCTTCCCGTACCTCTTCACGCCGACCCCGGGTGCGGGCGCGGCGGCGCAATGAGGGAGGCGGCGATGAAGACCCTCAACCGCCTGTCGATGTTGCTGATCGTCGCCACGCTGGCCGCCTGCGGCGGCGGTGGCGGAGACGACACGCCGGCGCCTCCGCCAACCGACAGCGTGCCCGACAGCGCCAGCGCGAGCACCACCGGCATGGTGGCCTGGCTGAAGCGCCTGGCCGGCATCGCGCCGGAGGACAAGGAGGCGCTGGACGCCGGCCGCTTCGCGCCGCCGCGGCCGGACGACGCCGAGCCGGAGGTGCTGTGAAGCGCGGCCCGCGCGCCCGCGCCGGCGCGCCGGCGCTGCTGCTCGCCGGCCTCG
>KZ836120.1 GCA_003265685.1 Piscinibacter caeni
AGCAACTCACCAAGGTTCAGTTCCAGGAATCGCCGCATGCCGACATCATGGCGCAGACTCAGCAACATGCCGACTACGCCTGCACGGTCGTACACGACAGAGGCGGTCTTGCCCATCTGCCGTGAGACATCCAGCGCGATCTGCGCCTCCCGGTATGCGATTGCGAGAGCACGGGGAACGTGGCAGCGGCTGCTCCCACCCACCACAACCTGGCGTCCACCAAGACCGTCGCTGATGGCTTCTGCGAGACCCTTAGCAAATCGTTCGGCATCGTCGAGCGCCTGATCGGAACACAACACGGCGATCGAGATGCCCTGCAATGCGATCGCGCGCGCCTTCTCGCCACGTACGGTCTCCACTGCACGTGTGATCTTCTGCCGAAGGATAGAGCCCGAGCTCTGCGCAGATCCCGGAACCGTGGCGCCGAGTTCGCAGAGGTAGAGCCGCATCGGGCCCTCCAGATCCAGCTTGAGATCTGCCGCGCGGTCGATGGCCGCTGCACGTGCGGTCTCATCCGCGCGCAGCAAATCCCACAACGTTGCGTCGATCGACTCCGATCGTGCTCGGCTCGCCGATCGCTGTTCCAGCCGCTGCAAAGCAGCGATGACCGCAACTTGCGTGAGTGTCAACTCGATGAGCTCCGAGCGATGCGCGTCTTCGAGCGTTCCGAGGATCCAGGCCACCGCCTCGCCCTCGACAAAGATGGGTTGAACTCGCCAGGACAAGCCGCCCTGGGTCATCGACAGCCCCGCGGTGGCGACGCCTTGCGCGACGACGGCGGCGGCCACAGCAGCGACTAGGCCATGCGCCCGGTCACTACCACTCCATGCCAACAGTGTGCCGTCTCTGTCGATGATGGCCACGTCCGTCTTCAGCGTCGTGGACGTGGTAGAAACGATCGCATTCAATCCGGTGCCTTGGAGCAGCAGCAGCATGAGTGTCTGCGTGAGGCTTGAGACGCTGCGCACGACGTCGAAGCGCTGGTTGAGCGCTTCGTGCGCCTGCCCCAACTCCTCGACCATGCGGCGTTGCCCGGCGTAGAGCTCCGCGTTCTCTAGGGCGATCGATGTCAGGTTCGCAAGCGCTGTCAGCCGGGTCGTGTCCTGTGGCGTGAATGTCGAGGGTCGACGACGCCAGACTTCCAGCACGCCGATGATGTCGTCGCGTCCGAGCAGAGGGGCCGCCGACGCCGAGCGAACGAGTTCGGCCTCGGCTAGGTGGAAGAAGTCGCGGCTGATGGCTTCGCTGGTGACATAGTCCTCGACCGAAGCTGGCTTGCGGTGTGCTAGGACGAGCCCGGCCAACCCCTGCCCGGGTCCCATCTGCAGGTTCGCCGTTTCTGGCGAGCGGTTGCCGACGCAGCGGCGCATGACGATCTTGTCGTCCTCCCGCAACAGGACGCCGCAGATGTCCGCCGATAGCAGTTGCTTGGCCTCCTGCGTGATGAGCAGCAGGATCTCGCTCAGATCGTGGCTCTTGAGAATGCGGGTGGCGACCCGTTGCAGCGCCTGCACTTCGTCGAGGTTCTGGACGGCGATCCGCTGACGCTCACAGGTCTGTATAGCAAGCGCAAAGAACTTGCAGAACACGCCCAGATAGTCCGAGGCTTCGATCGTGACGGGATCACCCTCGATCAGCAGAGCGAGCGCGCCGGGCGCAACCGGGACAAACACGCCCCTCCCCACCCGCAGCGGAGCTTCGTGCGTCTCCAGTCCTCCGGGAAGATCCAGACCCGGTGTGTCGCCAACATGTTCCAGCATTGACGGGGCATACCAGGCGCCGCCAGTGCGCAGAATGACACGCCCGCGGGCGCCAGGGAGCAGTTCGGCGACAGCCCGTTCGGCCTCTGCGAGCACGAGGTCGTACTGCCCACGGGCCGCGGCAGTCGAGATCGGCTCGAGAGCGCCCGCCAGTGCGCCTGCCATCAGCGTTGTCTTGGAGGTGAATCGACTTCCCATGCCCCCGAGTCTGCGCCGCTATGCGCGCGCCAGATCATGGGGTCATCACTGCCTTCAGGCGCTGCTGCTTGGCGAGCAGTTCGTACAGCGCCGGCGCGTCGGCCAGTCGGCCACGTGCGTCCACCACCACGGTGGGATCGAAGGCTCCGCTGGTGATCAGCCGCAACAGCTTGCGACGCAGCCGAATGCTGTCGCCGATAGCGAAGCTGAGGGTCATCTCGTCCTTGAACGCGCGGCCGACTGGAAAGGCCCAGCTTTCTGCTACGTGCGCGCCCACGGAGACGACGCGTCCGCGCGCGCGCGCCAGCGACATTGCGAAGTCGAGCGGGCCATTGCCGCCGACCGCCTCGACGACGACCTCGGCACCGTCGCCATCCGTCAGTTTCCGCACCAGCGCCGCGGCGTCGTCCGGGTGCACGGCGACGGATCCCTGGGCAGTCGCGAACGCCCTGCGCGTTTCGTTGGGTTCGACCAGCACGACAATCCCCGCACCGGCCACCTGCGCCGACAATGCGGCGAGCTGGCCGACCGCGCCGCCGCCGATGACTACGACGAAGTCCCCTGCTTGGGTGCTAGCGCGCTCGATCGCGACCCAGCCTGTGGCGAGGTTGTCACCCATCAGCAAGGCTGCTTCCGGTGCACACTGTTCCGGCAATTGGCCCAGGGTCTGGTCGGCAAACGGCACCCGGACGTACTCCGCTTGCGCTCCGGAGAGGCTGGGACCGAATGCGGTGCCCGTGCCGAAGAAGGCCCGCTCAGTGCACTGCCAGTGTTCGGCTCGATCGCACCAGCGGCACTGGCCGCAGGCAGTGAAATCAGAAGACATCACCTTGTCGCCCAAGCGAATTCGGTGAACTGCACGACCTACTTCCACGACCTCGCCAACGAATTCGTGCCCAACCACCGCACCCGGCGTGATGCCCGCGAAGTCGCCCTTCACTACATGCAAATCCGTGCCGCAGATGCCGGCGTGCGTGACCTTCACAATGGCATCAGTCGCCTCGACAATGTGCGGTTCTGGGACGTCGCTGACTTCAACGTGCCCGGGGCTCTTGTAGACGACGGCTCGCATGAGAATTGTGGTCGACGCGGTATCCGCACTGGCCCCGACGATTCGAGAACGCCGGGACTGATTGTGGCCCAGGGGCCTCAGAATGCTTTCAGCAAGCGCAAATTGATGCGGTCCGACTCCTTCAGACCGTTGCGCATGGATAAGTCACGTCCATAGAGAGCTGCGAAGTGCCAGCCGGGCGCGAAGCCCCACCCGAAGCCGATATGCCATCAGCAGCAGCAGCAGCAGCATCGCCACCAGCGTCGGTGCTCTGATAAGTCCACCGAACTTTCGCTCAAGTGCTCCTTTGCAGCGAACCATCGGATCGTTTGTCATGCTGTCTCCTTTCGGCCGCACGAACGCGCGGCCCAAATCAGCAAGGGGCCGGGAGCTCGGCGATCCGCGCGGCGATCCGCGCGGCGGCGTCCTGCAACGCCTGCTGTTCTGCCGGCCGCAGCGTCAGCGGAACGATCTCCTTGAGACCGCGACGGTGCAGCCGCACGGGCAGCCCGACACGCGTGTCCACCGCCCCATAGGCGCCGCGCGAGCGCACGCACGCGGCGATGACCTCGCCGCTGTCGCGCACCATCGCGCGCACCATCGTCACGGCCGATTCGGCGGGCGAGAAGTACGCACTGCCCTTTTGCAGCAGCTTGACGACCTCGCCACCCGACTCCCGTGCCCGCTCGACCAGGGCCTTGAGCGTCTCGGCGTCGAACATCGACTCGATCGGTCGGTCGCCGACGAAGGCCTGGCTGAGCGGGATCACCATCTCGGGACCGTGACTGCCCAGCGCGACGGCACGGACCTCCTGCGGTCGCGCCTTGCCCGTCAGGCCGACGAGCGCGCAGAAACGCGCCGAGTCCAGCACACCCGCCATGCCGAGCACGCGCTCTTCCGGGAAGCCGGTCTGCTGCGCGGCCAAGTGCGTCATTTCCTCGAGCGGATTGCTCACGATCACGAGCGTCGAGTTCGGCGCATGCGTGCGGATGCCGCGGCACACCGACGTCATGATCTCGGCATTCACCACCGTCAGGTCGGTCCGGCTCATGCCCGGCTGGCGCGGCTTGCCGGCAGTGATGACGATGTACTCGGCCCCGGCCAGTGCTACGAGGTCATCGCTGCCCGACAGCCGCGTGGAGAAGCCGTACAGGCCGGCGCCATGCCACATGTCCAGTGCGAGCCCGGCCGCCAGCCCCGGCACCACGTCGACAAGCGCCACCTCCGAGAAGAGATCGCTTTCGGCCAGGCGCAGGGCTGTCATTGCGCCCACGTGGCCGGCCCCGACCACGCCCGCCTTGGGCCGCCCGTCGACCGCTCGGGAAGATTGTGCACTCGGCCCCAACGCGTTGCGGCGATAAAGAGCACCCGACGGCGGCAGCGCCAGCGGCCGAGAACCCGTGGCGGCGGGCGGCGCGACCGGAGTCGCCGGGCGTGCAGCGGGCACGGGTGCAGGGGCCGGAGCGGCAAGCGGCGACTTCACGACTGGAGCCGAAGTCGACGTGGGCGAGGCAGATGGCGTCGATACGCCAGATGACAAACCTGCGGCCTCGACGACGATGCCGAGCTCCCGGGCCCGATCTCGGGCCAGCGGCGTCAGGCGATCCCCTGCGGCGAGGATCAGCTTGCCACCTGCGGCTTCGACGTCGGCGGCAGTCAGCATGCGGGCCATCACTTGCCCTCCAGCTGCTCGATGCAAGCGATGGCCGCGGTAGCCGCCGCCTGCACGTCGCTCTCGGTGCCGGAAATGAACAACCGCCCGAACCGGCCCAGTGCGCGCACTTCCACGATGCTGATGTCGGCCGCCTTCTCGGCTTCGTTGGCGGCCAGCGAGACATAGGCGGCCGGAGACACCTCGAGCACGTACAGGCTTTGGCCGGGAATGAGCAGGTTGCCCTTGCGCCACTTGTTGATCAGCTGAGCCTGGTACGGATTGACGTTCGTCACGAACATCGACGAGGCGACCTTGGGTTTGACCCGGTCCGCCTCGGTGAGCCTCAGGTGCTCGAGCACGGCGGCTCCGGCCGCAAGCACCTCCGCCTGAGTACGCGAGTGGATCTCGAGTAGCCCGAACTCGCGCTCGACGACCTGAAGCGCAGGCCGGACATCGGCCGCCTTGAGAGCAATGTCGGCGCAGCGGAAGATCTCGTTGCCCGGCGCGACCTCGATGTAAAGCTCGGACATGCCGGCGATGGGCACGTCGCCTTGGCAGGTGGAGGCAACATGCGCCGCCGCCTGCGGCTGCATGCGGTCGACGAAGGCGTAGGTGCGCAGTTGAAAGTTGTCCATGGCTCAGCTCAGTGCAATTCCAAAGGGAGTGATCAGCTCGGCGTGTTCATAGCCCTGGACCTTCCAGCCTAGATATCGCGCGATAACGGCATCGGCGCCGGGGATCTGCAGGGCGCCGCCTGCCAGGTAGACGGTACCGGGGTCCTGTCCGGCGCATTGGCGCCGGACGGACTCGGCGACGCGCTCGATGCCCGGACGCAGCAGTTGCATGACTTCTGCACCGTGCTCGCGCTTGTGCACCTCGGCGACCTCGACAGGAAGCTTCAGTGCGCCGGCGAGGATCAGATCGAGGTGATGGCCGCCACCTGCGAAGTCGCTCAGGGTGGCGAGTTCGCCGCCACGGAAGACGCCGACGCCGGTCGAGCCGCCACCCACGTCCACGACCGCACCATCTTTGACTTGCAGGATGGCGTTCGCCGCAGTGACCTCGTCGACGAGGCTGCGACAGTCGATCCCCGCCTGCTGCAGCACGAAGGCACAGGCACGGCAGTCACTCACCGGCACTGCCGGCGGATGCGCGGTTGCCGCTGCTTCGATCTCCATCCCGAGTGCCGCTTCACTGCTGGCCTTCAGCTGCCGTACCGCCTGCACTGCGCCATGAAAGTCGACCACGACTCCGTCGCGGACGACCTGGGCGCTGATGAAATCCCAGTACACAGGCTCACCCTGCGCGTCCACGGCAGCGATCACGACGGTCGCCGTGCCGAGGTCCACCCCGAAGCGCAGCGGCACCTGCGGCGTCGACGGTTCGCGCAGACGCGCAGCGGCGCCGTCCAGGAAGCGCTGCACACGCGCCAAGCCAGTGTCGGTCTGGGTTCGCATGAGCATCTACAGCCCCATCGTCGGCAGGTAGATGTCGCGCCAGGGGCGGTTCTGGTGGGCGACGCGCTTGATGTTAATGAGATGCATCGGCGTGACGTTGTCCGACACGATCGAGCCACTCCACGTGCCCGTGCCCAGCATGAACGACGGATCGGTGCCGGCGCTGAAGCCCATGCCGCCGAGTAGGCTCGGCGTGTTGACGACGATGCGCGAGGCTGGCAGGTCCGACATGCGCGCCACCATCTCCGCGTCCTGGCCGTGCAGACCGAGCGTGTGGCCCTCACCGCCGAAGGCCAGCACCTCGCGGCAGCGCTGATGTGCGGCGCCAAGATCGCGTGTCCGATAGAACGACAGCACGGGTCCGAGGATCTCGGCTGACAGCGGTGTCTGCGGACCCACGTCGTCCAGCGCGGCGCCGAGCACCTTCGTCCCGGGTGGCACGGTCATGCCGATGCGCCGGGCCAGCTCGGTCGCGGTCTGACCCACAGCCTCCGGATTGAGCGCCCCGCGCCCGATAAACAGCAGCTCGGTCAGCCGGCGCTGCTGCTCGGCGTCGAGGAACACGGTGCCATGCTGCTCGAAGGCCTTGATGGCAGCGTCGGCGATCGGCTCATCGAGCACCACCGACTGCTCCGCAACGCAGGCGGTGCCGTTGTCGAACGACTTCGACGTGATGACCATCAGCGCCGCTTCCGACACGTCCGCCACCGAACGATGGATGTAGACCGGGACGTTGCCGGCGCCGACGGCCAGCGTAGGCTTGCCCGAGGAGTAGGCAGCCCGGACCATCGCAGCCCCGCCGGTCGCCATAACGAGCGCGGTGTCGCGGTGCGCCATCAGCTCGCGCGTGGCGGGCAGCTGGCCGCCAGACAGGCACTGCAGCAGGCCGATCGGCGCGCCGGCGCGCTCGGCCGCCTCGGCCATGATCTCCACGGTCCGCACGCAGCACTTCGCCGCCCGCGGATGCGGCGCGCAGACGATCGCGTTGCCCGCCTTGACCGCCGCCAGGCACTTGAAGATCGTCGTCGAGGTGGGATTGGTCACCGGGATGATCGCGGCGATCACGCCCATGGGCGCACCGATCGCCGTCACGCGTGCCACCTCGTCGGTCCACAGCACGCCCAAAGTGCGCATCTTCTTCATCGCATGCGCGCAGAACTTGGCGTTGTAGAGGTTCTTGAGGATCTTGTGCTCGTACACCCCGTAGCCGGTCTCGTCGACTGCCAAGCGCGCCAGTTCCGCCGCCGCCGCCTCTGCAGCCTGGCCCATGGCATCGACGATTCGGTCGGCCTGCTCCTGGGTGACACCCTGGAAGGACTCGAAGGCTTGGCGGGAGAGCTGCGCTTTGGTGCGCGCCTCGCCGATCGCCACGAGTTCTGGATCTAGAAGGTTGAAGTCGGTCACATCGTTACCTGCTGCTCGTCACCCGCTGCAACCCACGAAGCCGGGCGACGTCCTCGCGGATCAGGCCGCGGACGATCGCCTTGAACTTGTGGTCGTGGCAATGCCGTATCGCCCACAGGGTGCGCAGGCAGTCGCGCGCCCTTTCGCAAACGCTTGTCGCCATCACGCAAGCGCATCAGCGCGGCTTGGGCAGGATGCCTTCGACGTCTTCGTGCGGGCGCGGGATCACGTGCACCGAGACAATCTCGCCGATCTTCCCGGCAGCGGCCGCGCCGGCATCGGTCGCGGCCTTCACCGCGCCGACGTCGCCGCGCACCATCACGGTAACAAGGCCGCCACCGATCTGCTCGCGCCCGACCAGCCGCACGTTGGCCGCCTTGACCATCGCGTCGGCGGCCTCGATCGCGCCGACCAGACCCTTGGTCTCGATCAGCCCGAGCGCGCCGCGCGGGCCGTCGTTGACCGCGCCGGTCGTGGTGGGGTTCGTTGCCATTTCAGTATCTCCTTCGGGGGTTGAAAGTGCGCCAGCGGCCTAGCGCTTCTGGAAAGTGGTTTCGCCGTCGAACTGAACCGAGTCGACAATCGCGATGACGGCGGCGTCGGTGGGAGCGTTGTGTCCGTCCGAATCGACGCGCGCGGCGCTGCCCAGCGTCACGAGCACGATTTCTCCAACGCCGGCACCGGCCAGGTCGATCGCGACGTAGGTGGACGACGGTTCGACGCCGTCGGCGTCGTCCTGCGGTGCCGAGGCCCGCACCGGCTCGACCAACAGAAGCTTGTGCGATGCCAGACCGGCGGCCTTGATCGATGCGACAACGTTGCCGCGAACGCGAGCCAGCTGCATCGTGCCTGTCTCCGTATCTGTTTTGGGAATGGACTGAACGTTAGAGGGCGCGCAGTGCGGCGTCATTGGCCAGCGTGGAAGGTCAAAGGGGGGCTCCGTTGTCCATGCCGCCCCTGGTGGTCACCGTTCGCCGCCCCTAGAGTTGCCCCAGAGTTCGCAAGAACGAGCCTGCGTGCGCAAGGACCAAACGGAGACACGACGTGATCAAGGATCAGGACGCGGAATTCCACGTCACCGACTCGGACCCGACCTGGGCTGAGACGAACTTCTTCGGCTTCTTCAACGCCGAGCACAAGCTGAACGTGGGCGTGTATGCGCTCTTCCGGCCGAACCTTGGCGTCGTCAGCTCCACGATCTGTATGAATTCGGGCCGCGCCGTCACGCCCTGGGAAGCGGACTTCTGCGATCTGCGCTCCGCGATGCCGATCCCGACGCCGCGCTCGCTGCTGGACTACAAGCTGCTCAACACGCTGCACGTGCACTGCCTGGATCCGAACCGCGTCTGGCACATCGGCTATGACGACCAGCAGGGCACACGCATCGATGTGCGCTACGAAGCGCTGATGCCGGCGTTCGACATCCATGACCCAGAGATGGACCCGATGTGCGGCTCCGAGAGCGAGGCAGGCAAGTTCGCCTGGGGTACCGCGTACGACGGCCACTTCGACCAGACCGGCCACTTCAAGGGCAGCGTGGCAATCCGCGGACGCGAGGTGCCGATCGACTGCGTCTCGACGATGGACCACAGCTGGGGGGCCCGTCCCGAGCGTGGCAAGCCCAACATGAGCTGGTTGCACGCGCACTTTTCGAAGGACCTGGCCGTGCACGGCATCTTCGGGTTCGACCAGACGCGCAATGGCGTCGAGCTCTGGCTCGCCCATGGCTACGTGATGGAGCGCGGCCGCATCGTCGGGCTGAAGGCCGGCACGGGACAGGTCGAGCGCCCGCAGGAACGCTACCCCGAGCAGCTGCAGCTGCAGGTGACGGACGCCAAGGACCGCGTCTGGAAGCTGCGCGGCCGTGCGCTGACCACGTTCCCGTGGCAGTGCTGGCCCAACATGATCTCTTTCAACTCCTTGTGCGCGTGGGAGATGAACGGCTTGAAGGGTCACGGCGAGGTCCAGGACTTCTTTGAACTGCCGCAACTGAACGCGCTGAACAGCGTCGAGTCCACGCGCCGCCCGTCACGTCCCCTCTGACGTCCAACGAACCGAAAGGAGCCGAGGTACGCCGTGACCCGCGCGATCCTGTTCGACCTCGATGGCACGCTCGTCGACACGCGAGCCGCGTCATGGCAGTTGTTCTCTGAGACGAATCTCGCGTTCGCACTCGGAATCGACTCACGCGAGGCCTTCTTCCGGGCCTTCGAAGGCAACTTCTTCGAGTCCCTGGCCAAGCTCTGCCCCGATCCGCAGCGCGCCGCGGCGGTCAAGGCACACTTCATGGAGCTGCTGCGCACGCGCTACCACCCGGCACTGATCCCGGGCATGGTCGACGTGGTGCGCGCGCTGGCGCCTCACAGCACGCTGGCCGTCATCTCGACGAACGGCATCGAGGCGATCCGTCGCATTCTGGTCGGTGCCGATCTGGCCAACTGCTTCTCGCACGTCTTCTCAGGTGACGTGGAGCCGCGCAAGGCGGTTTCGATCCGCCGTTTTCTCGGGGACCACCGCTATGCGGTGCACCGCGCCTGCTCGCCGGCCTATCACGATGGCGAAGCCAGCCACGCGTCGCTGCAGGCGCAGGATGTCGTGTTGGTCACCGACACCGTCGGAGACGTCCGGGAGGCCCGCGAAGCCGGCATCCGCGCGATCGGCGTGACCTGGGGCATGCACAGCGAACGCCAATTGCTCGATGCCGGCGCCGAACGCGTGGCGCTGTGGCCGCAGGAACTGGTCGCCTGGCTGCGCGACGCCGATGCGCCTGCGACGAGTTGCGGCTGCTCGAGCGGGTCGGCAGACAGCTGCGCATTGCCGCCAGCACCAGCGCCTGCTGTCCGCGCTGCAGCCGCGCCACCAACGGGCGACCCAGTGAGAGAGGTGGCGCGCCATCGCCGCGAACGCCAGCTTCACACCCGCTTGCAGGCCGCTGCCGCGACAGCTCCTGCGGCACCCGGCGCCAGCATGGCCTCGGCAGCGTCCGGCCCGAGCGCACGCACCGAGCTGATGTCCTCGCTGCAACGAATCCTGAGAGAAGGAGACCACTGAGCGGCACACAACAGATCGCCTAGACGTCGAGGGCTCAGCCAGCGAACACCCTCCCTACCTCAAGACCAGGGAGACACCGTGAAGTCATTGTGGAAGGCTTCAACAGCTTCGAGACTTCGACGAGGCCGGACGATCTTCCTCGCCCCGGCGCTGAGCATGGGTGTAGCGGCGCAGTCACGCTGCCGGAAACCCCCGAGTCGCACGTCGGGAGCCTCTCGCGCGAGTTCCAGATCCTGCGCCCGACGACGAGAGACCGCGATTCGCACTTTGAAATGATGAGCAAGGCGGCGCTGGACGGCAAGCGTGGGCAGCTCAACTGCGAGGGCAGCCGAGCTGGGGCAGGTTGTGCTGGTGGACTAACAACAACGATCGGAGACAACACATGGACTATCAGAAACAGAAACGCGACCAGCCCGCCGACGACGGGCTGCGCTTGCAGGGCCCGACCTACGTCGGCCACTTCAATGACTTGCCGCCTGTTCTGGACGGAATCCTCGGCAACGGCATGATGAGAGCGCGCACGAAGGGCAAGACCCGCATGAAGGTCAGCAGGGCGAATGTGCTGTGCGACCAGCTCACGATCCCCGAGCTGAACGACCTCAATGACCAGCGTGCGTGGAACACCTACGACGTGGCCGTGATGCGCGCCAACGAGAGTGGCCCCGGAATGAGCCCGCGCCAGGAGAGCACGACATGAAGGCGCAGGGCTCCGCCGCGTCGGCGCCAGCCGTCGACGCTCCCTGCCTTGTCCACCTGATCCAGGAGATCGACGGCATGGACACGGCGAAGTTCGGTGGCAAGGCCGCGGGACTGGCACGCATGGCCGCCGCTGGTATTCCCGTTCCGCCGGCTTTCGTCATCGGCACGGACGCCTACCGCGCCTTCCGCGATTCCGGCGATCTGCCAGAGAACCTGATGCCCCAGGTCGATCGTGCGATGCGCGTGCTCGAGGGTCACACCAGCCGCTCGTTCGGCGGTCTGAGCGCGTTGCCGCTGCTCGTATCCGTGCGGTCGGGGTCGCAGGTCAGCATGCCTGGCATGATGGACACGGTACTGAACCTGGGCATCACCTGTCGTGGCGCGCAGCGCCTGGCGCAGGAGACCGGCAACGCCGACTTTGCCGTCGACACCTGGGTGCGCTTCTGGCGCATGTTCGCCGAGATCGTGCTGGACCTGGAGGCCGAGGTGATCGAGCACGCGGTTGTATCGCTGTTGGACCAGACGCGCCGTGAGCCCTCCGAGGAGAACTTCCTCCGGCTGGAGACCGCCGTTCTCGGCGCGATCGTTGCGCAAGGCGTCAACGAGGTCAGCGCCGATCCGGCCTGGCAACTGCGTCGGGCAATCGCCGCCGTGTTCGAGTCCTGGGACAGCCGGCGCGCGCGCGCCTATCGCGCGCACCACAAGATCTCCGACGAACTGGGGACCGCAGTAACCGTGCAAGCGATGGTCTTCGGCAACCTGGACAGCCGCTCGGGCTCCGGAGTCGCCTTCACCCGCAACCCGAACACCGGTGCGCGCGAGTTGTACGGCGAGTTTCTCGCCGGCCGCCAGGGCGAGGACCTGGTGTCCGGCTCTGCCACGCCGTCGCCGCTCGGGGCACCCGGCGGGCTGTCCGAGGCCCATCACCGCGAATTGGCCGACCACGGGCATCGCCTCGAGGAGATGTACGGCGACGCGGTGGACATCGAGTTCACCGTCGAAGGCGACCGCCTCTATTTCCTGCAGGTCCGCCCTGCCAAGCGGACAGCGGCAGCGGCCGTCCGGATTGCCACCGAGCTGGTCGACGAAGGCATGCTGGGCCGTGCCGCGGCGTTGAAGCGGGTCAGCGTCGAGCAGCTCAAGAAGCTGCTGCGACCCGCTTTCGAACCCGATGTGCTGGTACGAACCCGTCCGCTGCTTGAAGGGATCGGGGCCAGTCCCGGACACGCCTACGGCATTGCCGTGCTGGATGCGGACCGTGCGGCAACAGTGGCGGCCTCGGGCGAGCGAGTAATCCTGGTGCGCCCCACAACCAGTCCGCAAGACATCCGCGGGATGTTGGCCTCGCGGGCCATCGTCACGGCCAAGGGCGGCGCGCTCAGTCACGCCGCAGTGGTCTCCCGTGCGCTCGACGTTCCGTGTGTGGTCGGCTGTGAGGCCATGGAGGTCGACCTCGCTGCGCGCAGCTTCACCGTCGGCGATGAGCGCCTGGAGGAAGGTGCTCCGCTTTCCGTGGACGGTGCGACGGGCAAGGTGTACAGCGGCCTGCTTCCGCTGGAGCCGGCTTCGCAGGCGACCGAACAGATCGACCGCTTGCTCGTCTGGGCAGACGATCGCACCCAAGCGTCGTTCTGGGCAGGCAGTGTCGGCGCCGCGGATGCGCAGACCGCACTGCGACAGTCACCTCGCGGCTTCGGCGTCGTGGCGCTGACGGAGCTGATGATCGCCGACGAGACGCTGGGCGACTTTATCGATGCGGTCAACGACCTCGGGCAGCAACCCGACCGGAAGTCGACGCAGGATCGGCTCGCCTGTCTTGCCTACCAGGCTTGCCAGCGGCTGATGCTCGAGTCGGCCGGCACGCCGATCGACCTGCGTCTGCCCAACCTGGGTTCGCCCCGGGCGCAGCGCATGATCGGCAGTTGGGCATCGCTTGCACCGCGGCTGTTTCTGCCGCTGGGTCTCAAGGGCCTGTACGTGGCGCTGCTTCGCGGCATTGCGGATGCCGCTCGCGAGACCGGTCATGCGCAGACCACGCCGCTGGTGCCCGGCATCACGGCCGCATCCGAACTGCAGGCCTTCAAGCGCGCCGCAGCGGGCCTCGGACTGAACCAGGTCGGCGTGGTCCTGCAGAGCCCCGCCGGCATTGCGGAGGCGCACGGCATCGCCGAAGGCGCCAGCGCGGTCTGGGTCGACCTGCGCGAGATCATCAGGACGTACTACGGCTATCCGAGCGCGCTGTCCTTCGCCGACGACGTCTTCGAAACTTATGTCGCTGACGGGTACTTGGCGCACAACCCGCGGACGGCCTTGGGCAGCAAGCTCGCCGAGTTGTTCGCGGGCGTCGCGGCGGTGGCGGCGCACCGGCCGGAGGTGCGCATCGGCGTCGAATGCGGCGATGGCGCCGCGCTCAGCTTGGTCGAGGATCTGTACCGCAGCGGCGTTCGCTTGTTTTCGCTGCCCACCACGGCGCTGCCCTCGGCACGTCTGGCGCTCGGGCAACTGGTGGTCAAGGAGTCATCGACATGAGTGAACTGAGTCAACTGAGAGGCAGCGCCCTCGGCTTTGTCGAGACGCAGGGGAAGACGGCGGCGACACTGGCCGCCGACGCGATGGTCAAGGCAGCGAACGTCCGGCTGCTGACGATGCAACAGCCCGGGGGCGGCATCATCACAATCATCGTGCGCGGAGACGTCGGTGCCGTGAAGGCCGCTGTCGACGCGGGCGAGGCGGCGGCCAAGGTGGTCGGCAAGGTGCGCTCGGCGCACGTCATTCCACGGCCGCACGACGACGTGGAAGACCTCCTCGAGCGTCCGCCCGTCCGCTGAGGCACGGCGTGCGCCGTGCGTCGGACTCGCCGCGCAAGGGGCGTTCAACTTCCGCGACCTCGGCGGACAGCCGACGCGTGCGCGAAGGAGTGATCTTCCGGAGCGACGCACCGCACGCGCTGACGCCCTGTGCGTCGCGGTCCTGCGGGATCGCATGGGACTGCATGCCGTGATCGACCTGGGCCTCGCCGACAAGGTCGCCGAGGAAGGACGTTGCTTGCGGGGCGAGCATGTCATCCCGTTCGTGAGCATGGCATCCGTCGACAGGCCGGCGCCCGATCAGCTGATGGGCCATCTCCATGCACGCCGCTTGGCGTCGGACACGCTACCGAAGGCCGTCGAACGGAACGCCGAGTTCTCCGGGCTGCCGACGCAGTTCCACTATCGAGAGCACTTGGCTGCATGCCCTCGGCCGTCTATGCCGTCGAAGAAGCTCCGATCCGGCGCTTGCTCGCAACGTTGGAGAAAGAACGACTTCGGCGGCGCCCCGGGGTTGGGCCGCCCGCTGCGGGATCGGCTCCTTGCGCCGTCGCTGCGCTGGAACGGCAACGTCTGGATCCGCGCCGACTGCCGCGCCTTCCGCTGTACACCTGTGCGCACCACGCTGAATGCCGCGATGCCCGACTCCGTCGACGCGCTCCTCACTCGCTCTGCTGCCCGCCGAACCGACAGGCCGGCACTCATTGTCGATGTGCATCGGTGGGGCTTTGCGGAGCTGAGGCTGCGCTGTATCATCGTCGCCGTTGGTGCTCGTCGAGGCGCTCCGCCAAGACAGTTCAACGGGAATCAGGGAGGTCGAGGTCGGACGGACCGACACCTAACCTGAGCTGCCCCCGCAACGGTAAGCGGACGGCAAGGCCAGATCGGCCTGCCGGCTCGTGACAACATGCCACTGGGATGCATCGCCGGTCAAAGGATCGGGCGATGACGACTGGGAAGGCGTCACGGGTAGTCTCCGTCAGCCCGGATACCGGCCAACGAGGTGGCGAACGGCTCTTGCGGTTCGCTGTAAGGCGCATGGCTGCGGGGAAGCGGCCGAGCGCGATTGGTCCGTGTCTCCGTCATGACTTCCTCGTCCTTCGGCTGCGTGCAGCGTGTCGCTGCCGCTCTCGTTCCCTTTGCCCTTTCCCCCGTTGCCATGGCTCAGTCGGCGCCGCCGACCGCGCTCGAACGGGTGGTCATCACCGCCAACCGAACGCCGCAGCCGCTGTCCACGGTGCTGGCCGATCTCACCGTCATCGACCGCGACGAGATCGAGCGCGCAGGCGTTACCGGCGTGGCTGATCTGCTGGCGCGGCAGCCCGGTATCGAGATCACGCGCAACGGCGGCCCCGGCACCTCGACGAGCGTGTTCATCCGCGGCAGCGAGACGCGCCACACGGCCGTCTACATCGACGGCGTGCGCGTGGACTCCCAATCCACCGGCGGTGCCGTGTGGGAGCAGGTCCCGCTGGACCAGATCGAACGCATCGAGATCCTGCGCGGACCAGCCGCAGCCATCTATGGCTCGGACGCCGTCGCGGGCGTGGTCCAGCTCTTCACAAAGCGCGGCCAGGGATCTGCGCGTCCGACGGCGTCGCTGACCGTCGGCTCATACAACACCGTCCAGAGCCAGGTTGGCGTCAGCGGCTCGGCCGATGCGCTGAACTACTCGCTGTCGGCAGCCCACGGCCGCAGCGACGGATTCGACGCGACGAAGCCCGGCGCCTTCGGGCACAACCCTGACAAGGACGGCTGGAAGCGCAGTTCGGTGCAGGGTCGCGTGGGCTATCAGATCAACGCCGAGCATCGCGTGGATGCCTCCCTGCTCGCCAGTAACCTGAAGTCGGGCTACGACGGCTCGGCCACAACCAATGACGAGAACCACCACACGCTGCGCACCGGCAACGTGGCCTGGCAGGGCCGCTGGAACGCCGATTCGACGACCCGTCTGCAGGTCGGTCAGACCCGCAGCACCTACGAGACCCAGCCGAGCTTCTACCGGACCGAGACAACGCTGAACGACTACACCCTGCTGCACGAGCAGAAGGTCGGCGGCAACGTGTTCACCGGCACGCTGGAACGGCGCGAGGACAAGCTCTTCAACCCCGCGACCGCGTTCGGCTCGGCTTTCGGCGGCAAGCGTCACCAGGACGCCATCGGCCTGGGCTGGCGCGGCGACTTCGGCGACCACGGCGTGCAGGCCCATGTGCGGCGCGACGACGACAACGAGTTCGGCGGCAAGACCACCGGCAGCCTCGCCTGGGGCTGGAAGTTCCTGGCTGGGTGGCGCGTGACGGCCGCGGCCGCCACGTCCTTCCGCGTGCCGACCCTGTACCAGCGCTTCAGCGAGTACGGCGTGGCCAGCCTCGTGCCCGAGTCCGGTCGCAATGTCGAACTGGGCTTGCGTTGGGCTGCCGCGGGCAGCGAAGCGAGCCTGACGGCGTGGCGCAACAAGGTCACCAATCTGATCGTGTTCGGTTCGCCGGGCCCATGCATCAACACTTTTGGCTGCTACCAGAACGTCGGCCGCGCCGAACTGGAAGGCGTGACGCTCGCCGGCCGCACCGCACTGGGCGGCGTCGTGTTGCGCGGTTCGCTGGACTGGCATGACCCGCGCAACCTCGACACCGACAAGGTGCTGAGGCGTCGCGCCAAGCGGCTGGCGACCTTCGGTGCCAAGACGGTGCTGGCAGGCTGGACGGTGGGCACCGAAGTGCAGGTTGCGGGACTGCGATACGAGAGCGCGGCCAATACCCAGGTGCTCGGTGGCTTCGGCCTCGTGAATCTCTACGTCAGCACGCAGCTGAACCCGGGGCTGTCGCTCGAGGCGCGCATCGACAACCTCGGCGACAAGCCCTACGAGCTGGCGCGCAACTACGCGACCGCCGGCCGCAACGGCCAGGTCTCGCTGCGCTGGTCGCTCTGAGCCATCGCGACCCGACCCCCCGCCTGACAGTCACTCGAGTTGTCGACATGGCCGCCGCCCTGCTGATCGCCGCCCCGGCCTCCGGCCAGGGCAAGACCACGGTGGCGGCGGCACTGGCGCGGCTGCACGCACGGCAGGGCCGGCGCGTGCGCTGCTTCAAGTGCGGTCCCGACTTCCTCGATCCGATGTGGCTGGAAGCGGCGAGCGGCCGCCCGGTCGACGCCCTGGACCTGTGGATCAACGGCCCCGACGACTGCGCGCAGCGCCTGGCCGCTGCCGCCAGCAAGGCCGACCTCATCATCGTCGAAGGCGTCATGGGCCTCTTCGATGGCGAGCCCAGCGCCGCGGACCTGGCGCAGCGCTTCGGCATCCCGGTGGCGGCGGTGATCGACGCCGGTGCGATGGCCGGTACCTTCGCCGCCGTGGCGCATGGCCTGCGCCACTGGCGGCATGCCCTGCCGTGGGCGGGGGTCTTCGCCAACCGGGTGGGCAGCCCCCGGCACGCCGACATGTTGCGCGAAGCGCTGGACCCGGCGCGGCCCGACGACGGCGGCCCGTGGCTGGGCCAACTGTCGCGCAGCGACACCGTCGCTCTGCCCGAACGCCACCTGGGGCTGACGATGCCCGCCGAAGCAGCGGACACGCGGGCAAGGCTCGATGCCGCCGCAGATGCCGTTGCGGGCCAGCCCCTGGGGCGCGAACTCGCCGCCTGGCCTCGGTGGCAGCCACCGCAGGCCCCGCAGCCGGCGCCTTGCCGGCGGCCCCTGGCCGGACGGCGCATCGCCGTGGCGCGCGACGCAGCCTTCGCATTCATCTACGCGGCCAACCTCGAGGTCCTGCGCGAACTCGGTGCGCGGCCGGTGTTCTTCTCCCCGCTGGCCGGCGACTCCCTGCCGCCCTGCGACGCACTGTGGCTTCCGGGCGGCTATCCCGAACTGCATGCGGCGCGGCTGGCCGAATGCGCCCGGCTGCGCGCGCAGATTGCTGCACACGTGCAGTCGGGCAAGCCGCTGTGGGCAGAGTGCGGCGGGCTCATGGTGCTGGCCGAGCGCCTGGTCGACGCCACGGGCCGGTCGCACGCCATGTGGGGCCTGCTGCCGGGCACCGCCGTGCTGGGGCGGCGCCTCGCGGCCTTGGGTCCGCATGAGATGCCGCTCGCGGCAGAGGCGATGCCACTGCGCGGGCACAGCTTCCACTGGTCCCGCTTCGAGACGACGCTCGAGCCTGCCTCTTTCACCACGCCGCAGCGCCGGTCCGCAGCCGCCGGCGACGGCGACGGCGACGGCGACGGCGAGGCGGTCTACGAGCTTGGCAGCCTGCGCGCGAGTTGGTTCCACCCGTGGTTCGCCTCGTCACCTGCCGCGGCCGCCCGTTTGTTCGACATGCCCTCGCCGTTCCGGCCATGACGCAGGCACGACATGAACTGATCCTGGGCGGCGCCAAGAGCGGCAAGTCGCGCACCGCGGAAAGCCGTGCCGCCAGATGGCTGGGCGAAGGCGGCCACCGGCGCGCGGCGCTGGTGGCCACGGCGCTGCGCGGCAAGGTCACCGGCGACGCGGAGATGGACCGGCGCATCGCGAGGCATCGCGCGGACCGTGCGGCCCGCGTTCCTCAACTGCAGACCGTCGAAGCGGCGGATGCCCTCGGCGGCACCCTGCAGGGTCTGTCGGACCCGCAACTCCTCATCGTGGTCGACTGCCTGACGCTGTGGCTGACCCAGATCCTGATGCCGCCGCCCGGACGGGTCGCGTCAGCCGCGCTCTGGCACCAGGAACGGGAGGCCTTGCTGTCGGCCCTGCGCGAGAGCGCCTCTCCCATCGTGCTGGTGTCCAACGAGATCGGCCTGGGGGTGCTGCCGATGTCGCGCGAGGCGCGCGACTTCATAGACACGCTGGGTCTGCTGCACCAGGCCGTGGCCGGGCTCTGCGGCCGCGTGACCTTGATGGTGGCCGGCTGTGAACTGAGCGTGAAGGACGAAACTTGATCCGTACTGAACCGCCCATTTGGTCCTCCACACAGTCCATCGAGAAGACGCCGCAGCCTCGCGCCGTGTTGCGTTTGCTGCTGTGGCTGCACTTGGCGTTGGTTCCCTCATGGACAGCGGCCCAGCCCATTCAGATTCGAGACGACCGCGGCACCGAGCACCGCCTCGCCGCGCCGCCACAGCGCATCGTGACCATGCTGCCGTCGCTCACCGAGACCGCCTGGGTGCTGGGCGTCGATTCGCGGCTGGTGGGCGTGGACCGGTACTCGAACTGGCCGGCCGAGGTCGCGAAGCTGCCGCACCTGGGCGGGCTGGACGATGCGCAGATCGAGGCCATCGCGGCGCTCAAGCCCGATCTCATCCTGGCCTCCACCTCGTCGCGCGCAATGGAGCGGCTCGAAGCGCTCGGCTTCTCCGTCGTGCGCCTGAAGTCGGAGAGCCACGCCGACGTGCGCCGCACGCTCGACCTCGTCGCCCGCCTGCTCGGCAACCCCGACGAAGGGGCCCGGGTGTGGGCGCGCCTGGCGCGCGAGATCGATGCCGCGGCGGGGCGGGTACCGGCCTCGCTGCGCGGGCGGCGCGTCTACTTCGAGATCGGCGGCGGCCCCTATGCGGCCGGCACTACCTCGTTCATCGGCGAGACCCTGGCGCGGTTGGGGCTGGCGAACATCGCGCCGCCGGACCTCGGTCCCTTCCCGAAGCTGAACCCCGAGTACGTTGTGCGCGCCAAGCCCGACCTCATCATGGGCGTGCAGCGCGAGCAGTCGGCCTTGATGGCACGCCCCGGCTGGAATGCCCTGGCTGCCGTGCGTGAGCGGCGCTTGTGCGGCTTCGAGACGCCTCAGTACGAGATGCTGATCCGGCCCGGACCGCGCATGGGTGAAGCCGCCGGTCTGCTGGCGGACTGCCTGGCGCGGCTCGGGACGACGGCGACCCGATGAGCATGTCCTTTGTCTCGACGAACCAGCCGGCGTTCGACGCAGCGATGGGCGACGCAGAGGCACGCCGCCGGCTCGCGGCCGGGATCGCACTGGCCATCGTCGTGGGCCTCGCCTGCGGCCTGGCCACCGGCTCGACGGGCTTCGCGCCCAGGGACTTCTGGGCGGACCTCAACGGCAACGACGCCGCGCTCCTGCTCGGACAGATCCGCGCACCCCGGACGCTGGGTGCCGCGCTGGTGGGTGCGCTGCTAGGCCTGTCCGGCGCGATCGCGCAAGGCGTCTTCCGCAACCCGCTGGCCGACCCCTACCTTCTTGGCAGCGCGGCGGGCGCGGGGCTGGGGGTGGTGCTGGTGCTTGCCGCCGCCGCACTGGGCGGCGCCACCATCAGCCTAGCCACCGTGGCCTGGATCGAGCGCGTAGGGATTGTCACCGCCGCGTTCGTCGGTGCGCTGGCGGGGGTGTCGCTCACGCTGACGCTGGCCAGTGGCGCCGTCCACACCCTGCGGCTGCTGCTGGCCGGCGTGGTGATCGGCGTGCTGCTGGGAGCCGTCAGCGACCTCATCACGGTCGTCTCGCCGGACGCGCTGCGCGGCAAGCAGGCCTTCATGCTCGGCAGCACCGGCTTTCTCGGCTGGAACGCGCTGGCGCTGATGCTCGCCGGCCTGACGCTGCTGCTGGTGCTGGCACAGCGGCATGCCCGAGCGTTGGATGCGCTGACGCTTGGCGAGGACAGCGCCACCAGTCTCGGCCTGAACCTCGGGAAAGTGCGACTGGCCCTGGTGCTGATGCTCAGCCTGGGCACGGCGCTGGCGGTTTCGCAGGCCGGGCTGGTCGCCTTCGTCGGGCTGGTCGCCCCACATCTTGTGCGGCGCCGCGCACCGGGCACGCACGCCTGGCTGCTGGTGGCCAGCGCCGGCATGGGCGCCGCAATCCTGCTGTGGGCCGACGTCATTTCGCGCGCTCTGATCGCCCCGGAAGAACTGCCCGTCGGGGTGGTCACCGCCGTGCTCGGCGGCAGCTATCTGGTCTGGCTGCTCAAGCAGAGGACCGCCTCATGAACCCGACGCTGCAGGCGCTGGGCGTGGGCGTCCGGCTGGGCCGCCGCGACGTGCTGCATGCCGTGAGTCTTGGGATCGGCGGCGGCTGGACCGCACTCGTCGGCCCGAACGGTGCCGGCAAGTCGACGCTGTTGCGGGCCCTCGCAGGACTACAGCCCTTGGCGGCGGGGCAGGTCTTCCTGAACCCGGGCGCGGCGGCCCAGCCGCTGGATCTGCACCGGACCGCGCCCGCCGACCGCGCCCGCGTGCTGGCCTGGCTCGCGCAGCAGGGCGAGGTCACCGGCGAGCTGACTGTGCGCGAGACAGTCGAGCTCGGCCGCATCGCCCGTCTCGGTCTGCTGGGCACGCCGGTCGCGGCCGACCGCAAGGCTGTCGACCGCGCGATGACCTTGACCGAGAGCTTGCCGTGGCAGCACCGGCGGCTGCACGAACTCTCCGGCGGAGAACGCCAGCGGGTGCTGCTGGCGAGGGTAATGGCCACCGAGGCGCCGATGCTGCTGCTCGACGAGCCGACCACCCACCTCGATGCGCCACACCAGGTGGCTCTGGCCCGCCTGTTCAGGCGTCTGACACACGACCGCTCGGCGCCGCGCGCGGTACTGAGCGTGCTGCACGACCTGCCCATCGCACTGCAGGCCGATCGCCTGCTGGTGCTGGATGCGGGCACGCTGCAGGCCGACGGCCCGCCCACTGATCCGGCCGTGCAGGCCGCGCTGGTGCGCGTCTTCGGCGGCGCCATCCGCATCGAGTCCGACGCCCAGGGCCGCCCGCGTGTCGCTCTGGCCTTGGACGCCACCTGAGTCGCCCGGATCACCCGCCCATGGACATCGTCAAGCCACCCACCGCACCCAGTCCGAAGGCCGAAGGCGAACGCCGCGGCCTGATCCTCGTGCACACCGGCCACGGCAAGGGCAAGAGCACGGCCGCCTTCGGCCTGGCGCTGCGGGCGCACGGCCGCGGTATGCCGGTGAAAATCTACCAGTTCATGAAAGTGCCCTCGGCCCGCTTCGGCGAGCACCGCATGTTCGAGCAGCTAGGCATCCCGATCGAGGGTCTGGGCGACGGCTTCAGCTGGAAGAGCCGTGACCTCGAGCACAGCGCCCAGCTCGCCCGCGACGGCTGGGCACGCGCCGAGGAGACCATCCGGGCCGGCGAGCACTTTCTTGTCGTGCTCGACGAGATCACCTACCCGCTGCGATACGGCTGGCAGCCGCTGGAGCCCGTGCTGGCCTGCCTGCGCGAGCGGCCGGCCCATGTGCATGTGGTGCTCACCGGCCGCGATGCGCCGCAGGAGCTGATCGATCTGGCCGACACCGTCACCGAAATGACGCTGGTCAGGCACCACCACCAGCAGGGCGTGCCGGCGCAGCGGGGCATCGAGGACTGATGGTCGCCGCCGCCGCGCTCGCCCTGGCTTGGTTGATCGACAGTCGCTTCGGCGAGCCTCGCTCGGCCTGGCACCCGGTGGCCTGGTTCGGCCGCATCGCCGCGCCTCTGGGTCGTCGTGTGCACTCCTGGGCTGCACCTGCCGCCTTCGCGGCCGGTGCGGTGTTGTGGTGCAGCCTCGTCGCCGCTGTCGCAGGAGCGGCCTTCGCCGTGGAGCAGGCCGCCGGGGCAGCGCCGGCATGGATCGCGATCCCGCTGCTCGCCGCGGCACTGAAGCCGACATTCGCGTGGCGGATGCTGAACGACGAGGTGCGCGCCGTCGAAGCGGCGCTCGGGCAGGGGCTCGAACAAGGCCAAGCCCGCGTCGCCCGGCTGTGCAGCCGCGACGTCACCCAGCTCGACGCGGCTGCGGTGCGCGAGACGGCCATCGAAACGTTGGCCGAGAACTTCAACGATTCGCTGGTCGCGCCGCTGTTCTGGTTCCTGGTCGCCGGCCTGCCCGGTGCCTGGGCCTGGCGCGCCGCCAATACGCTCGATGCGATGTGGGGCTATCGCGGCCCCTGGGAATGGGCCGGCAAATGGGCGGCGCGGGCCGACGACGTGATGGGCTATGTGCCCGCGCGCCTGGCGGCGTTGCTGCTGTGGCGGCCGAGCGTGGGCGTGGCTCGTCTCACGCGCGAGGCTCCGCTGACGCCGTCGCCCAACGGCGGCTGGCCGATGGCGGCGATGGCGTTTCGCATCGGGGTCCGGCTCGGCAAACCGGGCGCCTATGCCTTGAACGCGCAGGCCCCGGCGCCGGATGCCGCAGCACTGACGAATGCCTTGACGGTCGGCGAGGGGGCGGCACGCGGGGCGATCGCGGCTGCGCTGCTGCTGGTCGTGCTCAAGGTGAACTTGTGGTGAGCCCCGGTACGGCCGCCCGCGTCCACGGCGGTGCCGACGCACACGGTGCCGCGCGCTGGGACTTCTCCACCTGCGCCAACGCGGCGGGACCGTGCCCGGCCGCGCTCGCAGCCGTGCAGGCAGCCGACGCGACGCGCTACCCCGACCCGGCCGCCACGGCAGTCCGGCAGGCGCTGGGGGCACTGCACGACGTCGAGCCTTCGCGGATCCTGCCCGCCGCCAGTGCGAGCGAATTCATCCAGCGTGTCACCGCGGTCACCGCTCGGCTTTGGCCCGGTGCCGTGCGGGTTCCCCGCTTCGCGTATGGCGACTACGCGGCGGCCGCCGCGGCGTGGGGCCGCCCCTTTGTCCCCCAGGATGTCGAGGTCCCGGGCACGCCGTCGCAGTGCACGCTGCGCTGGCACGCCGATCCGACGAGTCCGCTGGGCCAGGACGGCGCTGTCGCCCGTGACGACTCCTATTGCTGCCCCGCCGTGCTCGACGCGGTGTACGCGCCGCTACGGCTTCAGGGAGCGTCGGCGTGGACGGCATCCGCGCGCGATGCGGTCTTCGTGTTGCACAGCCCCAACAAGGCGCTGGGCCTGACCGGCGTGCGCGGCGCCTACGCGGTCGCGCCACGAGATCGCGGTGGCGCCGGCTACGACGTGCTGGCCTGCCGAGCCGCGCTGGAGGCTGCGGCGCCGTCGTGGCCGCTGTCGGCCCACGCCGAGGCCATGCTGCTGGCCTGGGCCACGCCCGACGTGCACGCCTGGGTGGCCGAATCACGCACCACCCTGGTGGCATGGAAGTCGGACCTGCTGCGGCGCCTGTCGGCACGCGGCTTCGAGGTGCGGCCGAGCGTGACGCCGTACGTCATCGTGCGCCCACCGCGCCCCGTGGCACCATCGCTGCTGCGCAGGCACCACGTCGCGGTACGCGACGCGACCTCGTTCGGCCTGCCGGGCTGGTGGCGCCTCTCGGCGCAAGCGCCCTCGGCACAGGACGCGTTGATGCACGCACTGGACCTGCTCGACGGGGGCCTGCCATGAAGACCGCCCTGATGGTCTGGGGTGCGAGCAGCGGCGCCGGCAAGAGTCTGCTCGCGACAGCACTGTGCCGCTGGGCCGCGCGCGAGGGCCTGGGCGTGGCGCCGTTCAAGGCCCAGAACATGAGCAACAACGCCCGCGTCGTGCCGCTGGCCGCGCACGGATCGGACGCGGAAGTGGGCGAGATCGGCTCGGCCCAGTACTTCCAGGCGCTGGCCGCCCGCGCGGCGCCGCAGGTGGACATGAACCCCGTGCTGCTCAAGCCCGAGCGCGACACGGCCAGCCAGGTGGTGGTGCAGGGCCGGGTCGACGCCGCGCTGTCGCGCATGCCCTGGCGCGAACGCAGCGCCCGGCTGGCACGGGCCGCGCGCGAGAGCTTCGATCGCATGGCCGCGCGGCATGAGGTTCTGGTGATCGAGGGGGCCGGCTCACCGGCGGAGATCAACCTCGCGCCGCAGGACTACGTCAACCTCGGCACGGCGCGCTGGGCGCGCGAGATCGCCACCCTGCAGGCACTGCTGGTGGTGGACATCGACCGAGGCGGCGCTTTCGCCCACCTGCACGGCACCTGGGCGCTGCTGCCCGACGACCTGCGCACCAGTCTTGCCGGGTTCGTGCTCAACAAGTTCCGCGGCGATGCGGCACTGCTGGCACCCGGGCCCGATCGCCTGCAGGCGCTGACCGGCGTGCCAGTGCTGGGCGTGCTGCCGATGAACCGCGACCATGGGCTGCCGGAGGAGGACGGGCTGTACGGCGCGGCGTCGGGCCCGGCCGGTGGCCTGCGCGTGGCCATCGTCGCCTGGCCGCAGCTGAGCAACCTCGACGAATTCCAGCCACTGGCCGCCGTGGCATCGGTGCGCTGGGTGCGCAGCGCGGGCGACCTGGACGGCGCCGATTGGATCGTGCTGCCGGGCTCCAAGCAGGTCAGCGGTGACCTCGCCTGGCTGAAAGCGCGGGGCCTGGACGCCGCCATCGTGCGGCACGCCCGCGCCGGGCGGCCGGTGCTGGGCATCTGCGGCGGCCTGCAGGCGCTGGGTGCCTTGCTCGACGACCCCGATGGCGTGGACGGAGAGGCCCATGGCCCGCTGCCGGGCCTGGGCCTGCTGCCGCTGGCCACGCGCTATGCCGCGCCCAAGCGGCTGCGGGCCGCGCCGGTGCAGTTCGCGCCTCTGGCCCACCCGTGGCAGGCGCTGTCGTCCCGACGCTGGCCCGCCTACGAGATCCGCTGCGGACGCACGCAGTCCATCGCAGGCGCCGCCTCCGCGGCCACGCTGGCGCTGCACGATGCCGAGGGCCTGCCGATCGGCTGGTCGGCCGCCGCGGACCCGGGGCAACCGGACCGGCACAACGTGCTCGGCATCGCCACCCACGGGCTGTTCGAGGACGCTGCGGTGCTGCGCGCCCTCTTCGGCCAGCAGGTGGGCACGCTGGACGCCACTTTCGACGGCCTGGCGGATTTCATCGACACCCATCTCGGCGCGGCCACGCTGCGCGCACTCTTTCACTGCTGACCCATGGATTCCGATTTCGACACCACCCTGCCTCTGCCCACTCTTGACCACGCCGCCCGGCGTCAGCATGTCCAGGCGGCGCTCGATGCCAAGACCAAGCCGCTGGGCGCGCTGGGCCGGCTCGAATCGTTGGCCGTTCAGCTCGCGGTCGCGCTCGGCACCGACCAGCCCGCCTTGTTCGCACCGCAGCTGGTGGTGTTCGCCGCCGACCACGGCATCGCCGCGCGCGGCGTCTCGGCCTACCCGGCCGAGGTGACGCGGCAGATGGTGCTGAACTTTTTGACCGGCGGCGCGGCCGTGTCGGTGCTGGCGCGCCAGCACGGCCTGGCCCTGACAGTGGCCGACTGCGGCGTTGCCGCCGAGTTCGAGGCTCACCCGATGCTGGTGCGGCTGAAGACGGCTGGCGCCGAGCACGGCACTGCCGATGCAAGCCGCGGCCCGGCGATGAGCGAGGCGCAATGCCGCACCGCCATCCTGCAGGGCCGCCGCCTCGTCGCGGCGCTGCCCGGCAACGTGCTGCTGCTGGGCGAGATGGGCATTGGCAACACCTCGGCGGCCGCCTTGCTGATGGCCCGCCTGACCGGCGCGCCGCTGCAGGTGTGCACCGGCCGTGGCACGGGTCTCGACGATGCAGGCCTCGCCGCCAAGCGCGCGGTGCTGGCCGAGGCACTGGAGGCCAACGCCCAGGCGACGCGGCCGCTGCAGGCCCTGGCCGCACTCGGTGGCCTGGAGATCGCCACCATGGTCGGCGCGGTGCAGCAGGCTGCGGTGAGCGGGCGCGTGATCGTGGTCGACGGCTTCATCACGACAGCCGCCGTGGCGGTGGCGGCCGCGCTGCAGCCCGCCGTGCTCGCCCACTGCGTCTTCGCGCACCGTTCGCAGGAGACCGGGCACACGCACTGGCTGCAGCGCCTGGGTGTGCAGCCGCTGCTGGACCTGGACCTGCGACTCGGCGAAGGCTCGGGCGCCGCGCTGGCATGGCCGCTGCTCGACTCCGCCTGCCGCGTGCTGGCCGAGATGGCCAGCTTCGCCTCGGCCGGGGTCAGCCAGCGCACGCCATGACGATGCTGGTGCGAGAGCTGAGGCTCTTCATGCTGGCGCTGCAGTTCCTGACCCGCGTGCCTGTGCCGGCGTGGGTCGGCTTCGACCCCGCGCAGATGCGCCGGGCGGTTCGGCACTTTCCGCTCGTGGGCGTGCTGATCGGGGCCTTCAGCGCCGGCATCGCGCTGGCTGCCAGTCGGCTCTGGCCGCCTACCGTGGCGGCCGCGCTGGCGGTGGCCGCCACCGTGTGGCTCACCGCGGCCTTCCACGAGGACGGACTGGCCGACACCTTCGACGCGCTGCTGGGCGCCGCCCCGCGCGACAAGGCGCTGGCAATCATGAAGGATTCGCGCATCGGCACCTACGGCGCCGTGGCGCTCGTGCTGTCGCTGCTGCTGCGTACGCTTTTGCTAGCCGAACTGATGGCACGCGATCCGGCGGCGGCCGCCGTCATCCTGATCGCCGCCCACGCGAGCGGGCGCAGCGCTGCAGTGGCGTTGATGGCGGCCCTGCCCTATGCGCGCACTGAGGAGGGTGATGCGGCGCAGGCCAAGGCGGGCAGCGTGGCGCGCGATGTACCCGGCATCGATGCGGCATGGGCTGTCGCCGTCGGCCTGCTCACGCTGGCATTCGCGGCCTGGACACAGGCATCGCCGATCGCGGCGGGTGCCTCGCTACTGGCGCTGGGCTGCATGGTCCTCATGTTGCGCCACTGGCTTCGACGTCACCTGGGTGGCTACACCGGCGACACCCTGGGCGCCGCTGAACAGTTCGGCGAGGTCGCCGTCCTGCTGTCGTTCGCCGCGTCGGCGTCGGGATGAGCGGGCTGCAGCTGCACGCATGGCGACACCCCGCAGCGATCGGGGCGGAAGGCCGGTGCATCGGGCGGACGGACCTGCGCGTCGATGCCCGGCGTGCGAAGCGGCAGGCGCACCGGATCCGCGCCTTCGCCCGCCGCCACGGCCTGCCCTGCATCGTCGTCACTTCGCCGCTGGAACGCTGCCGAGCGGTGGGGCGCTGGCTGTTACGCTGGGGCTGGCGACACTGGATCGACCCCGCGCTCGTCGAAGCGAACTTCGGCGAGTGGGACGGACAACCCTGGACGGCCGTTGCGCCCAAGGCGATCGACGCCTGGTGCGCCGACTTCGTGGACCATGCCCCGGGCGGCGGCGAGCCCGTCGCATTGGTGCTGCGGAGAGTGCGGTCCTTCGATCCCGGCGAGGCACGGCTGCTGGTAACGCACGGCGGCTGGCTCTCCGCCGCGCTGTGGGTGCGCGATCAAGGCGGCGCGCGGCCGAAGAGCGAGCAGTGGCCGGCTCCACCGCGCCACGGGCAACGGATCGACCTTGAATGGCAGCGGATCGCATGATGAGTCGCGCCGACCCGCAACCGGCCGTCACGGCACCAGAGTGCGACTGCACGATCGCGAGCCAGCAAAGAGACTTCTCCGAATGGCACCTGGGCCGGCCCCATTTCGCGGTATGGGCCCTCGCGCTGGAGGATCCAGCCCTGGACGTGCGCCTCAGACATGTTCGAACCGCCCTCGACGGTCACCTGCTGCGCGGCTACGAGCGGCAGCCGCACATCACTGTGCACGTGTGCGGCTTCCCCACGACGACGGCACGCCGGAACGACGACTTCGCGGTCGACGAACTCAAGGTGCAGATCGGCGCTCTTGTCCAGTCGGACATCGTCGCGTTCGACGTGCACGTCGGCGAGCCGTTCACGTTCACGTCCGCCGCATGCCTCTCGGTCGAGGATGCTGCGGGCAGCCTGACCCGCATTCGATCCCTCTGGGAACGGGCCGCGCCGACCTGGGACCGGACACACTATGTGCCGCACGTCACCGCCGGCCTCTATGCCGGCGCGTGGCCGTTGGCCGAGATCGAGGCGCGCCTGCGTTCGACTCCCTGCCCATCCCCCCTTGCCCTGCGAGTCCGTTCGGTCGACTGGATGTGCTACGACAGCACCCGGATTGCCGGTCCCCTGCGAACCCTGATTCGATTCGATCTTGAGCGCCGGCTGGCGCATGTCGTCGACGGCAAGCGGCTGCGACGAATGTTCGGACAGGGAGCGGGTCAACTCGAGCAGGCATGATCATCATGATTCCCTTCAAGTCCATGCGGGACCAGGCCGGGCTGAACCGGCAGCACATCTTCGATCTCGCACGGCTCCCGCCGGACCTGCTTGCGCCGCTGGACCTTGGCCAGCACGAACGTCAGCTCATCCTCCTCGGACACGCTGGGCGCCTCCTGTGGGAGCGCGTACAGAAGCATGCAACCGACCCGGTGCATCCGATCGACTCCTACACGATAGGCGTGGTCGAGCAATGGGCAGCCCTTGCGCTGCCCCATACGCGGATTCGCTTCGTCTACCCCAGGGGACTACCAGCCAACCGGCACGTTGGTCTCCAGCGCCTCGGGACGCTCGCGGGTTGGCACCATCCATCCCCGTTCATGGTGGGCATCGATGCCAGGTGGGGCAGCTGGTTTGCCTACCGCGCAGCGATCATCGTGGACTCGGAACTTCCGGCTTCACCGGTCGAAGACCACGGGCATCCATGCGTCGATTGCACCGCCAAGCCGTGCATCGGGACGTGCCCAGCCTCTGCGCTCGACTCGGGGACCATGGACATGAACGCCTGCACCGCCAGCGGCTCTTTGAAGCCTCGCCCTGCGCGTACGGCTGCCTGGCGCGACAGGCCTGCCCTGTAGGCGTCGAGCACCGGTACGACGAGTGCCAGGTCCGGCACAGCGGTACCGGATCGCTCGCAGCCATCAGGCGCTTGCTGAAGGCGTCGTAACCGCGCCGACTGGACGCCAAGCAGAAGACGAAAGCCGCGGGACAATCCGCTTGAATCAGTTGCCCCACCGCGCTTCGCGCGACCCGCGACGCACGAAGCGGGCATCCAATTGCGCTGCGGCGTCCGGCACAGAGGTCCGTTTCACTACAGACCGCGGTTGGCACAACCCGCGCCGGACGAGGCACCCAGAGTGCGTGTAAGCGATCGAGGCGCCGACCAGCAGAACCCATCAGGGACAGCGAGCTCGTCTCGCATCGGAAATCCGGATGTACGGTTGCATTCTCTTCCTTCGTGCAGCAGCGCGCTGGTAGCTTGGCAAACCGAGGGCGTCCATGTACGCCTGGGGAACACAGCTTGAACTGAAGCGGCCCGGATAGTGAACATGTGTCCGCGACAGGAGAGGCGGACACGTGAACACTTACGGCGTGGATCTGATGGGTCGTCGGCGCCGACGCCAACACAGCGCCAAGGTCAAGGCGACGGTGATCGAGGAATGCCTGAGGCCGGGCGTCTCGATCACCGCAGCGGCGCTGGCACACGGCCTGAACGCCAACATGCTGCGCAAGTGGGCGATCGACGCCGAGCACAAGGAGCCGGTGCCGCACCCTCGTGTTGCGAAGCCATTGCCCGATCCGCCGCCAGTACCGCCGGCGCAGTTCGTTCCACTGGCCCTGTCGGGGCCGACGGTCGATGGCGAGATCCGGATCGAGCTGCGCCGGGCCGGGACGACGGTCAAGATCGTCTGGCCCGCGCCGGCGGATCGGGACTACGAGGCCTGGCTCATACGAAACCGACGCAGCAAGCGACCACCGCGGATCCGGCTCTGCCGGGCCGCCAGCGGTGCCCCCTTGAGGGGCGCGCGAAGCGCGGGCTGCGCGACGCGAGCGTCGTCACGGTTTGGTGAAAGTCGTACGGCCGTCGAACTGCACCGAATCGACGATTGCGACAACGGCGGCATCGGTGGCACCGACTGGCCCTCGCGCTCGACGCGGGCGGCGCTGCCGTGCGCGACGAGGACGACCTATCCGATGCCGGCACCGGTCAGGTCGACAGCCACGTACACCAGCCGCGACACAGCTTCGGCATCTGCCGATCCGCCGAGGGCGGTCATACGCCGGCACCGGCTGCAACAGCAGCAGCTCGTGCGCCGAGATCCCTTGGCCTTGATCGAAGCGACGACGGAGCCGCGGACCTACGCGAGCTGCAAGAGCGTTGTCTCCGTCTTCTTCTTTCGCAACGCTTTGGAATGTCCCACTGGCGGCGAAGTCATTGTCCGAGCCGGACAACGCGCTCGGCTGCGATTTGTCCGCCGAGGCCATAGTTCCCGCGCCTGCCACCCTCTAGAGGCGCGGCCGCGGGCAGCCCCGATCGAAAGTTCAGCAGGACCGTCGATATGGGCACCATTGCTCCGCCGAGCGTCGCACGAGTAGGAGACAACCTCATGGACACGCAAACGCAGCAGAAGCCGCCCTCCGGCCTGCAACTCGGACCCGTCACTTTCTCGGTGATGAGCCTGTTGGTCATTGCGGTGGGCAGCTACCTTATCTGGGCCCTGTTCGCCGACCCGTCTCGAGCGGTATGGAAGACCTATCCGCAGCCGTTCGGCGTGGTGCTGTTCTGGTCGATCCTGTTCGTCGTGTTCTTCGGCTTTCTTGGGCAGCTGTGGGGGCTCGGTCACTTGCCTCAGCCGATCGGCGGCGTAACGTGGTTCCTGCTCACGACCGCGTTGGCGGTGGTCGTCCCGAGCGTCCTGCTGCACGGCTACGGGGCCCTTGACCCCGCCTTCGACATCGGCAAGGGCGGCTATACCGCGACGACGATGATCGTCCTTATCGGCTTCTACACCTGGGGCATCCTCGGCACGAGCATGGGGCATTGGCCCTGGGTCGACCTGGGCCTTAAGCAGCCGTGGGTCGGCATCGGCGGCTTTCTCTTCGGCTTCGTGCTCACCTTCTTCGGCTACCTGGTGCTGATCTATCCGAACCTCGCCAGTTGGACATCGCCGGAACGAACCGTGCTGCCGCTGACAACCGTCATCGGCTGGTTCTACAGCGTGATCGTGTCGTGGCTGACCACGTTCCTCATCCTGGATAATTGGCCATGGAGCAAGCTCGGGTCACGGGCGAAGACCGCGCTCGCCGCCTTGGTCGGCAACTTCATCATCGGCACCGCCATCTACTTCTTCCTTCTGGCGTTGCTCAAAGGCTTCCTGATGCCGGTGGAAGCGCAGACGGCGCTTGGCGCCGCGATCAACATCTGGCCGGCGCACCTGGGCGTGTTCATGTCGTTCTGGCTGATCTTCTGGGCCAACGTGGCGGGCAACCCTCCGCTCAATCTCGGTCCGGCGGCCAACAGAGTGGTGCGCCTCGTCGTCACGTTCGGCTTGGCCGTCGCCACGTTCGTGGGCTACACGCGGTGGTTCGCGGTCCAGGTCCTCAACGAGAAAGAAATCGCCCCAGGCTTCGGTGGCGACCCGCTGACCTGGGTCGACTTGATGATCTACGTCATGCTGGTATATGTCATCTACTTTGGCTCCTACGGCCTCAACCGAAAGACCTGACGGCGGCGCTACAGTCGCGGTCGAGCCGACGCGAGGCGCCGCCGATGAACGCGTGGGTCGAGCGAGCCGATCGCAAGCGCCATGAGCATCCGCTGCAGGCTCCGGCATGCGCGGCGCGCAGATGCGCAACGCACGCTGCGACAGCGTACCCCGCTCGACAGGTCGCGAGCGTCGAGCCTCCAGGCCGGGAAGTTTGGCACGTCCTTTTCGCGAAGCCCGGGATCGTCGGAAAGCGGCCTAGTGTCCCGTCCCGCAAATAACTGGCATTAAACATGCATGCCAGTGCGGTATCTTGGAACCGGAGATACCGTGATGAGAACGGGCAGGCCGAAGGCGGAATTGGTGTTGAGCGTCGACGAGCAAGCGCAGCTGCAGTCGTTCGCGCGCAGCCGCTCGCTGCCCGCCGCGCTGAGCAATCGCGCGCGCTTGGTGCTGGCCAGCGCCGCGGGCGAGCCGAACAACGCGATCGCCGCGCGGCTGAAGATGACCAAGCAAACCGTTGGCAAGTGGCGCGCGCGGTTCATCGAGCGGCGCGTCCCCGGCCTGTACGACGACGTGCGCCCGGGCAAGCCGCGCACGATCGACGATGAGCGCGTCGCGCAGTTGATCAAGACGACGCTGCACACCAAGCCGGCCAACGGCTCGACGCACTGGAGCGTGCGCACGGTGGCCGCCGAGACGGGCATCTCCAAGACCAGCGTGCAGCGCTACTTCCAGCTCTTCGGCCTGCAGCCGCACCGCAGTGAGGGCTTCAAGCTGTCCAACGACCCGTTCTTCATCGAGAAGCTGCGCGACGTGGTCGGCCTGTACCTGAGCCCGCCGGACAACGCGCTGGTGATCTGCGTGGATGAGAAGAGCCAGTGCCAGGCGCTGGAGCGCACGCAGCCGATGCTGCCCATGGGGTTCGGCTATGTCGAGGGCGTCACCCACGACTACAAGCGCCACGGCACGACCACGCTGTTCGCAGCGCTGAACGTGCTCAACGGTGCAGTGCTGGCAGCGTGCAAGCCGCGCCACCGGCACCAGGAGTTCCTCGCCTTCCTGCGCGAGATCGACAAGGCGGTGCCGGCTGAGTTGGACGTCCACTGCATCGCCGACAACTACGCCACCCACAGCCACCCGAAGATCAAGGCTTGGCTTGCAACCCGGCCGCGCTGGCACATGCACTTCATCCCGACCTACAGCTCCTGGCTGAACCAGGTCGAACGATTCTTCTCGCTGATCACCGACAAGGCCATCCGCCGCGGCTCGTTCACCAGCGTCAAACAACTCGTGCAGCGCATCGATCACTTCGTCACCGCGCATAACGCGAACTGCCAGCCGTTCAAGTGGACCGCCACCGCAGATTCGATCCTCGAAAAGCTCCATCGACTTTGCTCACGTATCAGCGGGACAGGACACTAGCAGGCTGTTGAATTTCGGGCGCGCAAGCGCCGATCAGTAGTTCCGATGGTGCCGTTCAGGCCAGGAACACGCTCGGCGTGCGGCTGATCGGTTCGAAGGCAGGCGGCTGGCGCTCGTCAGGGGATGCGCGCGGGCTTCGCAACGGCTCATGGAAGCACTCCTTGCGGCCCGGTACACAGTATTCGCGCCATCCGGACGATGTTGCTGGCCGTGGCAATGTCCCGCGGCCAGTTGGAACCGGTGGCGGCCTGAGTCATCTTACGCGGCGCGCCGTGCTGAGCGCGGGGGATCTCTCGCAAGGGCGACGGCCAGCACCCAGAGGTCCTTGACGCCGATGATTCGTCGGAACGACTTCTCGGCCTCCAGGAAGCCGGCGGCCACCCAGCGCAGCGCCATGGCTTGATCGCGCCAGCGCTTCACGCGGTTGGTCGTCGTGCGCACGATGCCGTTGGGGTTCTCGATGATGTTGGTCGTGCACAGGCAGCGCATCAGCGAGGGCGGCAGCCCCAGTGTGTTCACGGTGAAGACCTCCTCGAGTCCTTCGAGCATCGAGGCCGCCGCGTCGGCATGCTCGGCCTGCAGCCACTTGGCCTGCTGACGGATCTTGTCCATGCCGCGCTTGGCGTCGAGCTTGTAGGCCGCATTCATCACGCTCTTGGTCTGCGCCCGCATCTGGGTGGGCAAGGCCTCCAGCACGTTGCGCAGCTTGTGGGTGCGGCATCGCTGCACCTTGGCGTGATTGCCGAAGACCTCCTCGATGGCCGATCGCAGGGCCTTGCCGCCGTCGATCACGAACAGGTAGTCGCGGTCCACCGCCAGGCCACGCTCGCGCAGGCCCGTCAACAGCGCCTTGACGACCTGGGCGTTCTCCGAAGAGCCCGCACTCAGCCCCAGCATCGCCTTGCGCCCGTGCTCGTCCACACCGAGGGCCGCCAGGACGTGCGTGCCGTCCACGATGATCCCGTCGATGTAGATCGCCAGCAGCGCCGCATCGGCCAGCGCCCTCTCGTTGAGCGCGGCCAACTGCGCCGCAGAGGCCTCGATGAAGCGGCGCGACACCGCACTCTTGCTCACCCCCACGGTGCCGGCCACCTCGGGCAGCACAGCCTCGTACTTGCGCATCGATACGCCCTTGACGACGATGTCGCGCACCCGAGCGCCCATGCGCGCGTCATCGCGCAGCTTGTCGTACGCCGGCACATGCACCTCCTTGCCCGCCCGACCGCTGCTGCGCAGGCGCGGCCGCGTGAGGCGCAACTTGCGCTCGGCCAGCTGGATGAATCCGTCCTGAGCACCGTGCCACTGCACGGGGCCGCCGGCCTTGCCCCGGTGCTTCGCCCCGGCGATCTTGCTCGCCGAGGCCAGCAGCAGCTCTTCCACGACGGCGCGCGCCGCCTCGTTCATCAGCTCGTCGACGCTCGCCTGCGCGTTCTCCAGCAGCTCCAGCATCGGCAGCAGCGCTTGCCCGCTGCCTTGCGCCAAATGCCTCACAGCCGCACGATCGTTGCGGTGAACCACGCGCAACCCGTCCTTGGCCTTGCGGCCTGCATTACGATCCTTCATGGCGGTTTCCCTTCAGATCGAGGGTTTCAGTCATCAGCAAGCTCGATTCTCTCGAGCTCACCGCGGAAACCGCCACCTCAAGTTCCAACTACGCTTGGGACATCACCCTGGCCGTCATCGTGAGCTTGAAGTGCTGGTCGACACGTCGCAGCCCGCGGTACACCGTCTGTCGGATCCGGCCGACCGTCTTGGCCCAGCCGAAGTGCTCCTCGATGCGCTTGCGCGCGATCTGGCTGGCCGCGTAGCCGGCATGGCGAGTCGTTCGTCCATCGATGGCGCTACCGCCCCAACGGGTCTTGTGGCTGGCTACGTGCGGCGTCACGCCGCGCTGGCGGCAGCCGGCGATGAAGTCGCGCGTGTCGTAGCCCTCGTCGGCGCCTATCGTCTTGCGGTGCCCGCCGGGCACTGTGTCGAGCATGGCCAGGGCCGCTGAGCGTTCACCGTATCCGTCGGCCTGCGTGACCACCGCTGCGACCACCAAGCCCGTGCGGTTCTCCATCAGCAGCTGGCCTTGGTAGGCCAGGATGGCTGCGGTGCTGGCGCCCTTGCGGAACAACCGGGCGTCCGGATCGGTCTTGCTCTGGTGGGTGTCGTTGCTGCGTGCGCTGCCCTTCCAGTCGCGCTCCTGGTTGCGTCCCGCCTGGCTGCCACCCTCGCCTGGACCAGGCGTCGTCCTTGGGTACGAAGCTCTTGTGGCTGGCCCACGCCTGGATCAGCGTGCCATCCACCGAGAAGTGCTCCTTGCTCAGCAGATGGCGCCGCTCGGCCGCCCGCATCACCTCGGCGAAGAAGCTCTCCACGACAGCGTGCTCCAGCAGCCGGTCCCGGTTCTTGGAGAACACCGAGTGGTCCCAGACCTCGTCGTCGATGGCCAGTCCGATGAACCAGCGGAACAGCAGGTTGTAGCGGACCTGCTCCATCAACTGTCGCTCGCTGCGCACGGAGAACAGCACCTGAATGAGCATTGCTCGCAGCAGTTTCTCTGGCGCAATCGAGGCGCGGCCTGTCGAGGCGTAGATCGTGTTGAACAGCCCGTTCAGGCCCACCAGCGCCTCGTTGACCAGAGCGTGGATCGCGCACAGCGGGTGCTCCACCGGAACGAAGTCCTCGAGTCGCGCCACCGTGAACAGGCCCTCTTGCACTCCGTCAGCTCCGCGCATCGGTCCCTTGCCACGTCGTTGCGTCGCTTCAACCGTACCGCCAACCAGCCCAGCGCGGACCGGCAATTCCCCGGAGGAAGTTCAACAGCCTGCTAGGGTATTTCCCATGGGATCAAGTTTCGTTGGCGCGCCCGGACAGCGGGTCGTGCTTCGTTTTGTCTGCCATGGCTATAGCTCCGGATTCGACAGCTCCCTACAGTCGCTGCAAACAAGCTGGCCCCGAATCGGCACAGACCGGACCTGAGGAGACAATCGTGATTCGCGACGACGACGCAGACTTTCACGCACCCGATCCGACCCATCCGACCTGGGCGGAGACCAACTACTTCGGCTTCTACAACGCCGAGGAGCATCTCAACGTCGGGGTGTATGCCCTGTTCCGCCCCAATCTCGGCACGGTCACGACCTCGGTCTGCATGAACTCGCGCCGCACGGTGACGCAATGGGAGGCTGACTTCTGCGACATGCGCTCGGCCGTTCCGATCCCGCAGCCGCGCAACCTGCGCGACTACGCGCTCAGCAGCGGCCTGCACGTGCGCTGCCTTGCGCCCAACAGGCAGTGGCAGATCGACTACGACGACGGCCACGGCACCCGCATCGACGTTCGCTACGAAGCGCTCATGCCGGCCTTCGACATCCACGATCCGGCGATGGACCCGATGTGCGCGTCGGCGTCTCAGGAGGGCAAGTTTGCCTGGGGCACCGCCTACAACGGGCACTTCGATCAGACCGGCGCCTTCAAGGGCAGCGTCACGGTGCGCGGGCGCACGGTGCCGATCGATTGCGTTTCGACGATGGACCACAGCTGGGGCCCGCGCCCCGAGCGCGGCGCGCCCGCGATGAGCTGGCTGCACGCTCACTTCTCGAAGGACTTGGCGATCCACGCCATCCTCGGTTTCGATCCGGCACAGGACAACGGGCGTGAACTGTGGCTCGCGCACGGCTATGTGCTCGAGCGCGGCAAGGTCTTCGGGCTGAAGGCCGGCACCGGCCAGACGCTGCGCAAGCAGGAGCGCTATCCTGAGAGCATCGCCCTGCGACTGACCGACAGCACCAATCGCGTGTGGGAGCTGAACGGGCGCGCCGTGACCACGATGCCTTGGGTCTACGTGCCCAACAGCATCGGCTTCAACACGCTCAGCGAGTGGACCTGCGGCACGCAGCGCGGCTGGGGCGAGGTGATGGACTTCATCGAGTTGCCAGTCCTCAATACGCTCAACAGCGCCCCGGCCACGTTGCGCGCGTCCAAACCGCTTTGAGGCTTCGCGTGCAGCGCGCCATCTTCTTCGAGATGGATGACACCCTGGTGGACACGCGCACCGCATCGTGGAAGCTGTTCGCGCAGACGAACAGCGAGCACGGTCCGGGCATCCACACTCGGCTTGCATCCTCCGCCATCTTCGAGGACAGTTTCCTCGAGTCGCTGACGCGGCACTGCTCGCCTCCATCGCACCCTGCCTTTCAAACGAGTTTTCGGGCGACGTGCAGCCGCGCAAGGCCAAGTCGATGCGCCGCATCTTCGGGTACCACCGCTACGTCGCGCAGCGTTGCTGCAGCACGGCCTACCGCGAGGACGCGCCGGGCGGGGATATCCGCGGCGCACGGCCGCGGACGCCCAGGTGATTCAGGCGCCGCGCCGCGTGACCCTGAGGCCGGCGTGAAGGCGCAGCGGCGCGCTGGGTGGGCTGGCGCTGAACTCGTCGCCACGCGCCGCCCGCGCGACCACTCGCCGTAGCGCCGGCCTTGTAGTCAAGCCCGTGGTCGCGAGGCTACGCCACACCAACGCGACCACAGATAAGCCGAAGTTCCTTCCTCAAGGAGACACGAAGATGAAGTGCCTAGAACTGATGCCCCTCGAAGAAACCGTCAAGTGGGCCAAGCACAACTCCTGGTACGTGGCCGACCTGTTGGCCCGCCGGGGCACAGAGGGCGTGAACCCGCTGATTCCGCGCGCGGAATACGAAATGCTGTCGTTCCAGACCACGTTCTTGCAGCACCCATGGCTGTACATGTGGCTGGGCGAGAAGGTCGGCATGGAGGGCATCCGCGCAACCTGCAGCTCCGGCCATCGGGAGTTCGGGATCAAGACGATCACGCCGTGCAACATCCAGTGGGGCTGCGGGATCGCGCTGTTCGGCCGGCTGTTCCTGATCGACGGCGGTCTGATCGGGCCGAACGACTACATCGACAACCTGCGCATCATCTACAGTTTCTGGCGCACCGTCTTCGAGGGCTACATGCGGCAGAAGAAGCCTGCGGTCATGGACGTGGGCTATGCGCTGCAGGTACTCGACCAGGACGTGGTCGAAGATCTGGGCACGAAGGTGGAGCCGCTGCGCGACCCGGAACTGCGCGCCACCGTGGGCCGCTTCAACTCGCTGGCCCAGCTGATGGGCTTCCTCGACCACTACGACAACCGGCTCGGGCTGGGCGACACCGGCCCGTACGACCTCGGCGACCGCTTGATGCTGGTCCGGGACTGCTTCGTCAACGAGAAGTCGTTCCCGTGGACCTACGTCGTCGGCGACCTGCCGTTCTCGTACTCGTTGGTCCTGACCTACGACAAGAAGAAGATCATGCGCGACCGCCAGAGCGGCAAGCTGAAGATGTTCTCGATCTACAACACCGGCACCCTGTTCTGCGATCCGGCCGACTACGAGGAAGAGGCACTGATCGAGGCGGCAGTCTATATGCGCGACGCCGACTTCCCGAATGGCACGACCACGAGGATCCCGCTGAACGAACTGGAGACGCACATCGCGAAGATCGAGGCTGCGGTCGAGCGGATGTACTCGTATCTCGCGATGAAGCCGCATTTCGACAAGATCCTCGAAGGCAACTGGACCTATGTCGCTGCCTCGCTGCCCTACGTGCGGGCGCACGACCTCGAAGCCGAGGCCGCCTCGATGGGGTTCTGGGACATGGATCTGCGCAGCATGGAGTACCTGATCAAGGGCTACGGCAAGGCCGGCGAAGTCCAGCGCAAGGCCACGGCCGGCCTGGGAGCGCCTCCGCCGCAGCTTCCGGGGTTCCGCTGCCGGGGAACAAAGTTCGGCAGATACGAGATCAGCAACTGAGAAAGCGCCGCTTCATCAAATCGAAAGGAGCTGAACATGGCTGACATCAAGGTGAAGAAGGACGCCGAGAAGCGGTTTGCTTGGTCGCACGAGGAGTGGGCCCTGAGCAAGAACTTCCAGACGGCCGACGAGTTCGAGACTTGGCTGAACAACGAGTCGAAGTACTTCATCCGCTGCAACGCAGGCTTCTACGCCCAATGCGTGATCGTCTGCATCGAGTCCAAGGGCGACGAGTTCCTGGCTTACGTGGATGCGTACAAGGGCAAGTTCCCGCCCTGGTACACGGCCGAGGAACTGGCCGCGCTCGACATCGACGAGTTGCGCAAGGAGCCGGCGAAGATCAAGTGGGACGAAGACTGGGAATGGACGACTCTGCGCAAGACCGACTTCCCGCTGCGCCTGAAGGAAGTTGTCTTCCTCTACCCGCCTCAGGAACCCGCGATTCCTTGGCTCTTCCTCTCGCCCGAGGAGAGCGGCCTGAACAAGATGAAGATCTGACTCACTACAGGAGACTCTCAAATGGCTAACGAGACCGAGATCGACGGCTACCGCTACATCGGACAGGGCTACAACGTAGTTCCGGTCGGCCGCCACAAGGGCGTGGCGCTGAACGTGACAGAACCGAAACAGATGATCACCCTGATGAAGGATCTGCAGAAGGTCAAGGAGACGGTTGTGGTCACGCCCGGCGGCACGACGACCTTCGTCGCGCCGCTGCTGTACAAGAAGCCTGCCGGCATCATCACCTACGCCGGAACGCCGGAATCTCACCTCGGCATCGTGGGGCGCAACTTCCGCGTGCCGATCATCATGACGCTGATGCTCGAGGGGGCGGAGTCCATTCCCGACGGCACCCCGCTGCTGATGGAGTGCGACGGCAAGTTGGGCCGCGTCTATGCGAAGATGGAACTGAAGGCGGGGGCCCAGCAAGCGCCTGCGGACCAGTCGCCCGGGTCGACGCTCGGGTAATTTCCGAACCCGGCCGGCGTCCGGTTCAGGTCGGACCGCCGCCGGACCCCCAACGCTCGAAGGGGCGACAGAGCCGGCGCGATGCCGCCATGTGACGAACATGCTTACCGAAACTGAATTCCTCGTCCTCAATGCGGTCTATCTCAAGAAGATGGTCACTGCACCGCAGATCGTCGAAATGACAGGCGCCGAGGCAGACGACGTCGCACGCTGCCTCGAGGACGCGACGACGCGGGGTTGGGTGATGGACATGGGCGCCGACGGCGTGATGGTGCTCGACGACGGCGCCGCCGAGGTGTTGAAGCACTACGCCGAGGCCTACGTTGAACAGCGCAAGGATCCGGCGATGACCGCCTGGTACCACGGCTTCGAGGCGTTGAACACGCGCTTCATCGCTGCGGTGTCGCAATGGCAGGAGAGCGAGGGGGACCCGAGCTCAGAGCGCCGACTGCTGCAGGCGGCCGAACGGCTGGCCAAGGACATCGCGCTGCTGATGCCGGCGATCCCCCGCTATGCGGGCTACGTCGGTCGTCTGGAGCGCAGCATGGAAAAGGTCGACTTGGGCGAACGCGACTTCGTCTGCAACCCTACCGTGGACTCGGTGCACAACGTCTGGTTCGAATTCCACGAGGATATCCTCACGGTTCTCGGGCGCAAGCGCGATACGACGTGAACGTGCGCGCCGCCGATGCTGCGCAATGGCGCCGCCGCGCCGATGCCGCAGGGCCGCCGCTGGGCTTCCGTCCAGCGGGCGAGGCGGGGGCGCTGCATGGTCGTACACTGTGCTTCGCAAGGAGACCGCTTGTTGACGTGGGGCCGCGCGGTTTGGGGGGAGGGCTGCGCGCCGCGCATGCGAGTCCCCGCCCGCACGAAGAGGTCGAAGACATCGTCGTGCGGCCCTCCGTGCGCTGAAGGATGAAAGAGTCGATGCACAGGGCAAAGCGCAGCAGACACTTGGCCGTCGTGCCGCCTTCGGCTACGGTTGGCGACGCTTTGCCGGCCCCCTGGCCGCACCCTGCTCCCAGCCCCGCGCCGGCACTGCAGATCGGCGGCGCCCTGCGGGCGGTGGCCGACGCCGCGCTCGGTGGCGATCAACGAGTAAAGGAGGTTGCGGCAGCGTGCTTCGCCGCCGTGCTTGGCGGATGCGGCGTGGCCGTGATCGAACGCGTGGGCGCAGGTTGGCGCTGCGCCAGTGAGAATGCGTTCGGGCCGGGCGAACTCATTGCTGTTCTTCCGACGTCGGTCGCAACGTCGGGCGACATCTCCGTGCTGCCGGGTATCGGCACCTTCGTGCCGGTGAAGCCGGGGATGGGCGTCCTGGCGGATTGCCAGCTCGTCGACGCAGACCGCGCCCAGGTGCTGCGCTGTCTTGCGATCGGCTTCGAACTCGCGCTCACCGCAGCGAACCAGTATCGCGTCACGAGGGACGCGATGGACGAGATCGATAGCCTGCAGCAGGTCGCCAGGCGCATTCTGTCCGCATCCGAACTGGACGAGGTGCTGTTCTCGATCTCGCGCGAGACGGCCCGGCTCCTTGGCGCGGACATCGGCGGGGTGTTTCTTCGAGACGGCGACGAGCTCGTGATGCGCAGTTGCGTCGGCAACGACACGCTGGACATCGATCGGCTCAGGATGAAGCGTGGACAGGGCCTTGCAGGGCGCGTTCTAGAGACCGGGCGCCCGTGCAAGGTCGACGACTACCTCGCCAGCGATCAGGTCAGCCGCGACTACTTCTGGCTCGTTCGCGACGAGCAAATCCGCTGCGCGGTGGGCGCGCCGCTGCTTGCGCGAGAAGGCGTGATCGGCGTGCTCGAGGTTTGGCGCCGACGCGACGTGCCGTTCACCGATCAGGACGAGAAGCGCGTCGCCGCGCTCGCCAATCTGACGGCGATCGCGGTCCAGAATGCCCGGCTGTACGAAAGCCAGAAGGCTTCAGTGCAGCAGCTCATACAGACCAACGAGAGTCTGCGCCAGCAGCACGAGGTCGTGCGTGTGTCGGCACAACTCCAGGACGACGTCATCGGCGCCCTACTGGACGGCGGCGGCGTCACGGCGATCGCGCGGATCGTCGCCCGCCATGCCGGTGTGGAGGTCGCGATCCTGGGGACCGATCTCGGGGTAATGGCTGCCTATCCGGCGCAGGTCTCGAACGGCGACTGGCTCGAGCGGGTGGAGACCGCCGTGCGGCAGTTCCCCGGGTACGCCAACAACACCAGCGTGACCTCCCGAGAGCGCGATGGCTGGCTCTCGCTGCGTCCGATCGTTGCTGGCGGGGACCGGATTGGCTGGGTATGCATGCGCTCGAACAGTGAGCCGGCCGAGATGCAAGAAGCCGCGAGCCGTCAAGGAGCGGTCGCTAGCGCGCTGTATTGCCTTGAGCAGCGTGCTGCAAGCGTCGCCCGGGCCTCCGCGCTCGGCGCGCTGATGTGGGACTTGCTGGAGGGCACGCCGCCGGTCAGGCAATCCGCGCTCGAGCGCTTGACGGAGTTCCACATCGACCTGCGGGGCCCGCACCGCGTCGTCCATTGCACTATAGAGGGCCTGGCCGAGACGGCGCGCGGCGAGGGTTGGAACATGGACACGGTGCAGCGCAAGCAGCGCGACGTGCGAGATGCGATCGAGCGAGCGCTGAGCGCTGCGGGACTGAAGTTGGCGTCCTCCCGTGGCGATCTGATCGTGGCGATCATCCCAGCGCTGGACGCCGCGCAGGTGACGCGGCAGCTCAAGTCGCTGAACGAGGAGATCCTGGCGAGGGACAAGGTCAGAACGTTCTGGGGCGTCAGCGCTCCATTCGATTCGCCGTCGCAGCTGTCGAACGCCAACCAGGAGGCCAAGTGTGCCGCGCTGGCCGTTGGGAAGCTGGGCACGGCGCAGAGCCCGGTGGTAATTCACGAGCATCTGGGCGTGCTGACGTTGTTATTGAATGGTGGCGGTATTGCCGAGGGGCACGACCTTCGCAAGTACGTCGACCGCATGCTGGGCCCGATGCTCAAGTACGACTCCGCGCACCATGGCGTCCTGGCGAAGACGATCCGGTCCTATCTGGACAACGATTGTTCACTGAAGCTGACGGCGCTGCAGCTTTTCGTCCACGAGAAGACCGTCCGCTACCGTCTCGCCCAGTTCGAGGAGCTGACGGGCGTCGACTTGCGCCGCCACCGCGAACGGATGTCGGTCGACCTAGCGTTGCTGATGCACGACTTCGCGACCCGGTCGGCCGGCGTAGCAGGCAAAGGGGCGGGCTGACCACGCGCGGCGAAGTCGCCGTGCTGCGAGACGGCCACAAAGATGGCGACACCAGCCCGTCCGGCGCACGGCGTTCAGCTATGCGCGACTTGCCATTCTTTGCACCCGACGCGGTCGTGTGCCGCGGTGATATGGGCGCCGATGGCACGCGCCGCGCCAGCTGCATCACCTCGAGCGATGGCTTCCAGCACCGCGGCATGTTCATTCCACACATCGCGTGCCAACTCACGATGCTGCAACACTTCACCCATGGACCGGCGCAGGTGCTGCCAGTGGGCCTGCATCGACTGAACCACGAGCGGATTCCCGCTGGCCTGGTAGATCCACTCGTGAAAGTCCACGTCTGCCAGAAGTGCGGCGTGCGCGTCGCCTGCAGCTGCAACCTTCCGGCCGAACTGAACGATAGCCTTGCCGGCGGTGACCTGCCCCTTCGTCGCGCGTACTGCAGCCAGCGAAGCCGCCAGCGGCTCCAAGGCCGAGCGCAACTCGAAGATCGCGTCAAAGCGGGCGCGGTCGACGGGCGCCACTTGAAGCCCACGTCTTCCGCGGTCTACCAAGAAGCCTTGCACTTTGAGCTGACTCAGCGCAGTCAACACCGGCTGGCGAGACACCTGCAGCTTCTCCGCGAGTTCATCCTGCCGCACCGGGTCTCCTGGCGCCAGAACCCCCTCGCAGATCGCGTCCAGGATCTTCTCGTAGACCTGTTCGACGAGCGGCTTGGTTCGCTGAAGGGATTCGATGCTCATGGTGTCTGCATTATCGCTGCGGCCTAGGGTAAATACCGCATGTCGCATGTCGCATGTCGCATACGATAGATGCATTCTCAGCGACTTGCAACCTTCTTCACCGGAAACAATAGCTCGCCATGGACCAAATCCCGATCCGCGTTCTTCTCGCCAAAGTCGGCCTCGACGGCCATGACAGAGGCGTCAAGGTGGTCGCTCGCGCGCTGCGCGACGCCGGCATGGACGTCATCTACTCCGGCCTTCATCGCACGCCCGAAGAAGTGGTCAACACCGCCATCCAGGAAGACGTGGACGTGCTGGGTGTGAGCCTCCTGTCCGGCGTGCAGCTCACGGTCTTCCCCAAGATCTTCAAGCTCCTGGAAGAGAGAGGCGCCGGCGACTTGATCGTGATCGCCGGTGGCGTGATGCCGGACGAGGACGCCGCGGCCATCCGCAAACTGGGCGTGCGCGAGGTGCTCCTGCAGGACACGCCGCCGCAGGCCATCATCGACTCGATCCGCGCCTTGGTCGCCGCGCGCGGCGCCCGCTGAAGTCAGCGCAGGAGGCATGCGATGGAAGAGTGGAAGTTTCCCGTCGAGTACGATGAAAATTACTTGCCGCCGGCCGACAGCCGGTACTGGTTTCCGCGACGCGAAACGATGCCGGCGGCGGAGCGTGACAAGGCCATCCTCGGTCGCCTCCAGCAGGTGTGCCAGTACGCATGGGACACCTCGCCGTTCTACCGGCGCAAGTGGGAGGAAGCCAACTTCCACCCCAGCCAACTGAAGTCGTTGGAGGACTTCGAGACGCGCGTGCCGGTGATCAAGAAGACGGATCTTCGCGAATCGCAGGCCGCCCACCCGCCGTTTGGCGACTACGTGTGCGTGCCCGATTCCGAAATCTTCCACGTCCACGGAACCAGCGGCACCACCGGGCGCCCGACCGCTTTCGGCATCGGTCGGGCCGACTGGCGCGCCATCGCCAACGCGCATGCGCGGATCATGTGGGGCATGGGCATCCGCCCGGGCGACCTGGTCTGCGTCGCAGCCGTCTTCAGCCTCTATATGGGTAGCTGGGGTGCGCTGGCTGGCGCAGAGCGGTTGCGCGCCAAGGCTTTTCCCTTCGGCGCCGGCGCGCCCGGCATGAGTGCCCGCCTGGTGCAATGGCTCGACACCATGAAGCCGGCCGCCTTCTACGGCACGCCAAGCTACGCGATCCATCTCGCTGAGGTAGCGCGCGAGGAGAAGCTGAATCCGCGCGACTTCGGTCTGAAGTGCCTGTTCTTCAGCGGCGAGCCGGGCGCTTCGGTGCCTGGCGTCAAGGACCGTATCGAGGAGGCTTATGGCGCCAAGGTCTACGACTGCGGTTCGATGGCCGAGATGTCCCCTTTCATGAACGTCGCCGGCACCGAACAGAGCAACGACGGCATGCTGTGCTGGCAGGACATCATCTACACGGAGGTCTGTGACCCGGCCAATATGCGGCGCGTGCCCTACGGCCAGCGCGGCACGCCGGTGTACACCCACTTGGAGCGCACCAGCCAGCCGATGATCCGGCTGCTCTCGGGCGACCTCACGCTGTGGACGAACGACGAGAATCCCTGCGGCCGCACCTATCCCCGGCTGCCGCAAGGAATCTTTGGCCGCATCGACGACATGTTCACCATCCGCGGCGAGAACATTTACCCGAGCGAGATCGACGCAGCACTGAACCAGATGTCGGGCTACGGCGGTGAGCACCGGATCGTCATCACGCGCGAGTCGGCGATGGACGAGCTCTTGCTGCGCGTCGAACCCAGCGAGAGCGTTCACGCGGCGGGGGCTGCTGCACTGGAGACGTTCCGCGCAGAAGCATCGCACCGTGTTCAGACCGTGCTCGGCGTTCGTGCCAAGGTGGAACTGGTCGCGCCGAACTCGATCGCACGCACCGACTTCAAGGCGCGGCGCGTGATCGACGACCGCGACGTGTTCCGGGCGCTGAACCAGCAATTGCAATCGAGCGCCTGAGCAGGCAGGGACTGGAATGACCTACGTTCCCTCATTCGCCCTGCTCGAGCAGCTCAGAGCCGGCAACACCTGGGCGCTTGGCCGCCTGATCTCGCGCGCCGAGGCCGGTGTGGCCGAGGCGCGGCCGGCATTGGCCGAGGTCTATCGGCACGCCGGCTCGGCGCATGTGATCGGTCTCACCGGGGTGCCGGGGAGTGGCAAGTCGACTCTCGTGGCGAAGCTCACGGCCGCCCTGCGCAAGCGTGGTGAAAAGGTCGGCATCGTCGCAATCGATCCGTCGAGCCCGTACTCGGGCGGTGCGATCCTCGGCGACCGTATCCGAATGACCGAACTCGCCAACGATTCCGGCGTATTCATCCGCAGCATGGCCACGCGCGGCGCGACGGGGGGCATGGCGCGTGCCGCCCTCGACGCCGTGGACCTGCTGGATGTCGCCGGCTATCACACCATCATCCTGGAGACTGTCGGAGTCGGTCAGGACGAGGTGGAGGTGGCGCACGCATCGGACACGACAGTCGTCGTATCGGCGCCAGGCCTTGGAGACGAGATCCAGGCCATCAAAGCCGGCGTCCTGGAAATCGCCGACATCCATGTTGTCAGCAAGTGCGACCGCGACGACGCGAATCGCACGCTCACCGATCTCAAGCAGATGCTGACGCTCGGCGCCATGGTCGGGCCCAAGCGCGCATGGGCGATCCCGGTCGTGGGTGTCAGTTCGTACACAGGCGAAGGCGTCGACGACCTGCTCGGTCGCATCGCCGCCCACCGCCAGGCGACGGCCGACACCGAACTCGGCCGCGAACGGCGCCGTCGCGTAGCCGAATTCCGCCTTCAGAAGACCGCCGAGACGCTGCTCCTGGAGCGATTCACCACCGGAGCGCAGCCCTTCTCGCCTGCGCTCGCAGACAGCCTCAGCAACCGTGCGTCGGATCCCTACGCCGCAGCACGCGAACTCATCGCCCGAACGATCCGCAAGGAGTACTCGAATGACCTGGCTTGAGCCGCAGATAAAGTCCCAACTCCAATCGGAGCGCAAGGACTGGGAAGCGAACGAAGTCGGCGCCTTCTTGAAGAAGGCGCCCGAGCGCAAGGAGCAGTTCCACACGATCGGGGACTTCCCGGTCCAGCGCACCTACACCGCTGCCGACATCGCCGACACGCCGCTGGAGGACATCGGTCTTCCGGGGCGCTACCCGTTCACGCGCGGGCCCTACCCGACGATGTACCGCAGCCGCACCTGGACGATGCGCCAGATCGCCGGCTTCGGCACCGGCGAGGACACCAACAAGCGCTTCAAGTATCTGATCGCGCAGGGCCAGACCGGCATCTCCACCGACTTCGACATGCCCACGCTGATGGGCTACGACTCCGACCACCCGATGAGCGACGGCGAGGTCGGCCGCGAGGGCGTGGCGATCGACACGCTGGCCGACATGGAGGCGCTGCTGGCCGACATCGACCTCGAGAAGATCTCGGTCTCGTTCACGATCAACCCGAGCGCCTGGATCCTGCTCGCGATGTACGTGGCGCTCGGCGAGAAGCGCGGCTACGACCTGAACAAGCTGTCGGGCACGGTGCAGGCCGACATCCTGAAGGAGTACATGGCGCAGAAGGAGTACATCTACCCGATCGCGCCGTCGGTGCGCATCGTGCGCGACATCATCACCTACAGCGCGAAGAACCTGAAGCGCTACAACCCGATCAACATCTCGGGCTACCACATCAGCGAGGCCGGCTCGTCGCCGCTGCAGGAGGCGGCCTTCACGCTGGCCAACCTGATCACCTACGTGAACGAGGTGACGGAGACCGGCATGCACGTCGACGAGTTCGCGCCGCGCCTCGCCTTCTTCTTCGTGTCGCAAGGTGACTTCTTCGAGGAGGTAGCGAAGTTCCGCGCCCTACGTCGCTGCTACGCGAAGATCATGAAGGAGCGCTTCGGCGCGAAGAACCCCGAGTCGATGCGGCTGCGCTTTCACTGTCAGACCGCGGCGGCGACTTTGACCAAGCCGCAGTACATGGTCAACGTCGTGCGTACGTCGCTGCAGGCGCTGTCGGCCGTGCTCGGCGGCGCGCAGTCGCTGCACACCAACGGCTACGACGAAGCCTTCGCGATCCCGACCGAGGATGCGATGAAGATGGCGCTGCGCACGCAGCAGATCATTGCCGAGGAGAGTGGTGTCGCCGACGTGATCGACCCGCTGGGTGGCAGCTACTACGTCGAGGCGCTGACCACCGAGTACGAGAAGAAGATCTTCGAGATCCTCGAGGAAGTCGAGAAGCGCGGTGGCACCATCAAGCTGATCGAGCAGGGCTGGTTCCAGAAGCAGATTGCGGACTTCGCTTACGAGACCGCGCTGCGCAAGCAGTCCGGCCAGAAGCCGGTGATCGGGGTGAACCGCTTCGTCGAGAACGAAGAGGACGTCAAGATCGAGATCCACCCGTACGACAACACGACGGCCGAACGCCAGATTTCCCGCACGCGCCGCGTTCGCGCCGAGCGCGACGAGGCCAAGGTGCAAGCGATGCTCGACCAACTGGTGGCTGTCGCCAAGGACGAGTCCCAGAACCTGATGCCGCTGACCATCGAACTGGTGAAGGCCGGCGCAACGATGGGGGACATCGTCGAGAAGCTGAAGGGGATCTGGGGTACCTACCGCGAGACGCCGGTCTTCTGAGCGTCGGCCGGCCATGTCGGGATCCAGCATGCTGTCTCGTGCCGAGGTGCGCCAACTGAAGTCGGCGGTGCGCCGCGAGGCGAACCCGGCTGCGGCCGAGCGGCTGCTGGCCGACAGCGTGCGAAAGGGACACGACAAGCTGGCGCTGCATCGATACTTGGCACTGCACAGAATTGACGCGGCGCGGTGCGCCCCCTACGAGGATTACTGCTGTCAGGTGGCCGGCCGTTTGCCAGGCGAGTCGCTGCGTCGGGTCCTCCGTCACGCAGGCTGGATCGGCTGAGACGCTGAGCACGGCGCAAGGAGTGGTGGCATGAACAGCGATGGCATATCACACGACCCCCGTCGTGGCGACGACGGTACGACGTCATTGGCCGGCGGTACACGGGTCGAGAAGAACAGCCCGTACATGCAGGCTATCGGCGTCGTAGATGAATTGAACAGCCTGATCGGCATGGCAATCGCTTCGGAGTGCGGCTCCGATCTCCGCGTGGTGCTGTCGGAAACGCAGGACGAACTGGTGGCGCTGTCCTCCGAGCTCTCGTCGCCGGGCAGCATCGTCTTGACGCTTGCGGCGCTGCAGCGTGTCGACAAGGAGCTGACCAGGTGGCTTGCGGACTTGCCTCCGGCGGCCGGCATCGTCCTGCCGCGCGGAACGATGGCCGCGGCGCTGTGCTTCAAGGCACGAGCGACATGTCGCACGCTAGAGCGCGAACTCGTCGGTCTCGAGGAGGCGGATCGCGAGTCTTGCGCGGATTCGTTGCGCCTGCCGTATGTCAACCGGCTGTCCGATCTTCTGCATGCGCTCGCCCGAACTGTGAATCGACGTGCCGACGCCGAGGCGATCGTCAGGGCCGCCGGTGTCCAGGCTGGATCGGCAAGTCGGAGCGACTGATACTTCGACCTCGAAAGGAGCGGCGATGAGCCCGGCCACCGTTGGTGTGAACAGCGCCGCTGCCGTGATCGCACGCAAGCTCAAGGCGCTTGAGGTTGATCGCGTCTTCGGCCTGTGCGGCGGCCACATCATGCCGATCTGGATGCGGCTGGATGCGGAAGGCATCCGGATCATCGATGTGCGCGACGAGCGCGCTGCGGTCTACATGGCGCACGCCTATGGCGAACTCAGTGGCAAGCCCGGGGTGGCGCTCGTGACGGCCGGACCAGGCGTCACCAACGCCATGACAGGTATTGCCAACGCGCATGTCTCGCGTGCTCCAGTGATGATCCTTTCGGGCGTTCCCCCCAGGCCGCAACTCAGCCGCGGCGCCCTGCAGGATCTCGACCACGTTGGCATGGTCAAGGGCATCACGCGCTTTGCCCTCACCGTGCACGAGGCAACGCAGGTGCCACGCGCCATGAACCAGGCGTGGGCTATGGCCCTCGGTGACTCAGGCGGCGAGCCTGGTCCCGTGTTCCTAGACTTTCCCACGGACACGCTCCGCGTCGATATTTCGCCGGCCGAGCAGGGGGACGAACATGCGCGCCCAATTGCGCGCGGCGAGATTCATGCCGATCCAACCCTTGTGTCAGAGGCGGCGGACCTGATCTTGCACGCACGGCGGCCGCTCGTGATCGGTGGCCGAGGGGCGCGCGCGGCGAAAGCCGAACTCGAGGAGTTCCTCGCGGCCAGTGGCGCGGTGTTTCTCGATACCGGGGAATGCAAGGGCGTCCTGGCCGACGACCACCCTGGACTGGTGAACGCCATGCGCGCCACGGCCATGGGCGAAGCCGACCTCGTGATCACCCTCGGCCGCAAGCTCGACTTCCAACTGGCCTACGGCTCTCCCGCCGTGTTTAGTGCGGCGCGCTGGTTGCGGATCGCCGACAACGTCGCGGAACTACAGGACAACCGACGCGGAGCGGTGGAGCTCCTGGCTTCGCCACGCCTGGCGCTGCGCGCGCTGACTGCAGCCGGACGAGGACGCGCGTCATCGGTGGACCGAGCTTGGCGGGATCGCCTTTGCACCGGACATGCGGAACGATCGGCGAAGCTCGCTAAGGACATGGCCACAGCCGGCGATGGGTCGGACGGCCGGATGCACCCGAACCGCCTGCTCGCCGGAGTGCAGCGCGCGATCGGTGACGACGCCGTGGTGGTTGCCGACGGCGGTGACTTCCTGGCCTTCGCGCGGGTGGGCATTCGCTGCGGCACCTATCTCGACCCAGGGCCATTGGGCTGCATCGGCGTGGGAACGTCCTTCGGCATCGGCGCCGCGCTGGCCTGCCCTCAACGCACGGTCGCCGTGCTGACCGGCGATGGCGCCTTCGGTTTCAACGCCATGGAGATCGATACTGCCGTGCGCCACGGCGTACCGGTGCTCGTGGTGGTGGCGAACAATGGAGCTTGGCAGATCGAGGTGCACGACCAGACGACCACGCATGGCAAGGTGGTTGGCACGCGGCTGCAGCACGCCGACCATGCCGCGATGGCACGCGCGTTCGGCGCGCATGGCGAGCGCGTGGAGAGTGCGGAGCAACTGCCGCTCGCGATTGAACGGGCGATGGCGGCGATCAAGTCAGGACAGCCCGCGCTGTTGGACGTGCTGGTGAGTGGCGAGCCCATGTCGTCGGATGCGAGGTCCGGGCTCGCATGGGTGCCGGATCTGCAGGCAATAGCTGCCTGGGATGACGCCGAGCGTCAGTGGCGCGCAGGAACCACGCGAATCGGTATCGTGAAATGACTCTTGGGCTCAACCTGATTGCGTACCAGGGTACGCTCCCCGCGTTCGCCTCTCAGCCCGCGGCGGCGCTCCCTGGTCACGCCGTCGTAGGCCGCGTCTCGCTGGGTCGCAACGCATGGCTGGGCGCTGGCGCGGTCATCCGTGCCGACGGACACTTCGTGCGGATCGGTGACGACTTGCACATGGGCCGAGGCGCGACAATCCATATCGCCCACGAGGTCTATCCAACCTTGGTTGGCGCTAGGGTGTCCATCGGCGCTGATGCGGTCGTGCATGCCTGCACCGTGGGTAACGATGTCGTCGTCGAGCGGGGATCCGTGATCCTTGACGGTGCGAAGGTCGGTGACGGTGCCGTCGTCGAGGCTGGGAGCATCGTCTATCCGCGAAGCACGCTGGAGCCTGGCATGTTGTACGCGGGTCGGCCCGCCAAGCTGTTACGGGCGCTTGGCCTGCATGAAGTGCAGAGCCGAGCCGAACTGCAGCGAGCGCGCAATGAGGCATGCGACGTCCGCTGGACGTGCCAACCGATTCCGACCGGAGCTGCGCCCGATTCATTCGTCGCCGGCACCTGCGATCTCTCGGGCAGCGTTCACTTGGCCGAGGGCGCCAGCGTGTGGTTTGGCTGCCGTCTGGATGGTCGCGAGGGGCCGATTTCGATCGGCAGACTCTGCAACGTGCAGGACAACTCGGTGCTTCGGGCCGGATCCCTGGGGATGTCGTTGGGCGATCAAACCACGGTCGGACACAACGTCCAGCTGGTGGACTGCAGCGTCGGTTCCCGCTGCCTCGTCGGCATCGGCAGTAGCATCGCACCCGGCACGCGCATCGATGACGACACCTTCGTCGCTGGCGGCAGCGTCACCGAACCCGGCCAGCACCTGACGGGCGGACGGGTTTGGGGCGGCGATCCTGCACGGCCTATCGGCGAGATGAACGAGGCCAAGCGGACGGCGATCTCGAACATCGCGATCGTTTACGAAAGTTATGCGCGAGCGTTGCATGCCAGCGTACTAGGCTGACTGCAGGAACGGACCGGCACGGAAGCGAGAAAGCATGGGCAAGCGACTCACGAGCATCGTCACCCGCACGGGCGACAACGGCACCACGGGCCTGGGCGACGGCAGCCGACTTAGCAAGACAGCGCCTCGCGTGATGGCCATGGGCGACGTCGACGAACTCAACTCCGCCGTGGGAATGCTGCTGTCCCTCGGCGTGAATGTCGACGAGGACCTGAAGACCTCGACCTTGCTGCGCACCGTCCAGCAGGATCTGTTCGACCTGGGCGGTGAACTCAGCATCCCTGGCTACACGCTGCTGAAGGCGGAGCGGGTCGTGGCCCTGGACGAGTGGCTGCGTCAAGCCAATGCGAGGCTGCCGCGCCTGGAGGAGTTCATCCTGCCCGGTGGCTCTCTGGCCGCTGCGCAGGCACATGTGGCGCGCACGGTATGTCGTCGCGCCGAGCGCTCCGTCGTCGCGCTGGCCGAACAGCATCCCGTCAATGCGACTGTCCTTCAGTTCCTCAACCGCCTCTCCGATCTGCTGTTCGTGCTGGCGCGCCTGGTGAACCGGGTAGCGGGCGGCGTCGACGAGCAGTGGAACCGAAGTCGCTGAGTGCGCCCGCGCACGCCGAACGTTCTCCTCTATCCATACAGGCTCCTTCGCATGGCAAACCCTCCAGGCTCCATCGGCGTCATCGGCGCCGGCACCATGGGCAACGGAATCGCGCAGGTCTGCGCGGTGGCCGGCCTCAACGTGACGATGTTGGACGTCGACGACGCCGCGTTGAAGCGCGGCATGGACACCATCATCCGCAATCTCGACCGCATGGTGGCGAAAGAGAAGCTGACGGCCAGCGCCCGCGATGCCGCGCTGGCGAAGATCAGTACCGGTCTGGACTATGGCGCGCTGCAGTCCGCCGATATGGTGATCGAGGCTGCGACGGAGAACCTGGGACTCAAGCTGAAGATCCTGCGGCAAGTCGCCAACTGCGTCGGCAAGGACGCGATCATTGCGACGAACACCTCGTCGATCTCGATCACCCAGCTGGGCGCTGTGCTCGACGCGCCGGAGTGCTTCATTGGCATCCACTTTTTCAATCCCGTGCCGCTGATGTCGCTGCTGGAGGTCATCCGCGGCGTGCAGACGTCGGACGCGACCCATGCTGCCACGATGGCGTTTGCCCAGAAGGTGGGCAAGGCGCCGATCACGGTCCGCAACAGCCCCGGTTTCGTGGTCAATCGCATCCTGTGCCCGATGATCAACGAGGCCATCTTCGTCCTGCAGGAAGGCCTGGCGTCTGCCGAAGGCATTGATGTCGGCATGCGCCTGGGATGCAACCATCCGATCGGTCCGCTAGCACTGGCCGACATGATCGGCCTCGACACCTTGTTGTCGATCATGGGCGTGCTTTACGACGAGTTTAACGATCCCAAGTACCGCCCAGCGCTGCTGCTGAAGGAGATGGTCGCCGCCGGCCGCCTCGGCCGGAAGACCAAGCAAGGGTTCTACAGCTACTCCTGACGCACGACAGCGGAGATCCCGGCGATTCGAAAACGCCGGGTTTCATTGTGGCTCAGGGGCCTCAGAACGCCTTCAGCAGGCGCAAGTTGATGCGGTCCGACTCCTTCAGGCCGTTGCGCACGGTCAGGTCACGTCCATAGAGCGCCGCGAAGTGCCAGCCGGGCGCGAAGCCCCACCCGAAGCCGAACTTGGCGTTGGTGGTCCGGGTGCGATCGTCGCNACTTGGCGTTGGTGGTCCGGGTGCGATCGTCGCTGGCAACGCCGTCGACGGAGGTCTCGCCGCCGACGAAGTGAGACGTGCCGGCGCGCAGGTCGAAGCCGCCGCCCAAGTTGTACTTGAGCCAAGCCTGGAACTGGTACAGCGGCTTCTGGGTGAGCGTCTGGCTGTTGGGCCCGTAGTCGTCGTTGTGGCCAAAGCCGGTGACGTCGGCCGCGAGTTGCAACGACAAGTCCTTCGACCCGAGCGGCGTGGTGTAGCCGGCCTGCAGCAGATACTTCCAGCGGTGCTCGCCGAGGTTGAGGGGCTTGTTCTTGTCGTAGGAGCCGATTGGCACCCAAACCGCCGGCGTGACACCGAAGAATGACCTTGCCCCTGAATCCCGTAGCTC
>QJOU01000068.1 GCA_003265685.1 Piscinibacter caeni
CGGCCCCGGCCACGCCGGCCGCACCGGCTGCCGCGGCCGCCAGCGTCACCGGCCGCGTCACGCTCGCCGCGGCCCTGGCAGCGCAAGCCGCGCCCGATGACACCGTGTTCGTCTTCGCCCGCGCGGCCGGCAACACGCCCGGCCCGCGCGCGCCGCTGGCCATCCTGCGCAAGCAGGTCAAGGACCTGCCGCTGAGCTTCACGCTCGACGATTCGCTGGCGATGAACCCGGCGCTGCGCCTGTCGTCGGTGCAGCAGGTGGTGGTGGGCGCGCGCATCAGCAAGTCCGGCAACGCGATCGCGCAGCCGGGCGACCTGCAAGGGCTGTCGCAGCCCGTGGCGGTGGGCGCGCGCGACGTGGCGATCGAGATCGCCGAAGTCGTCAAGTAGGCCCGGCGGCCTCAGACCTCCAGCACGAACCGGCCGTCGTAGCCCTCGGCCTCGCCCTTGTGGGCATGGCCGCGCGCATTGCACAGCACGCGTGTCGTGCCCTGGGCATGCGCCACGCGGTAGTCGTGCCGGCAGTGCAGGTGGCCGTGCAGCCAGGTGCTGGCCAGGGGCAGCAGGTCGTCGTCTGCGTTGCAGAAGCTCGCCGTGCCGTTGGCGGCGCCGTAACGCGGGTCGGCACTGCGCAGGCTGGGGGCGAAATGGGTCAGCGCGACGGTGCGGTCCCAGTCGCCGCGGCGCGCCAGCTCGGCGGCCAGCCAGGCGCGGCACGCGAGCGCCTCGGCCCGCACCGCCTCGGCGTCGAACAGCATGCCGTTGCGCGTGCTGGCCATCACCTTCATGTAGTACGAGGCGGCGCGCGTGGCCGCCGCGCGGCGCGCCTCGCCGAACAGGTTGAAGTCGCACCAGCGCACCGTGCCGACGAAGCGGATGCGCGCGCCCTGCGCGTCGGTCAGCACCACGCTCTCGCGCTCCAGCAGCGTGATGCCGAGCGCCGCGCAGCGCGCGCGCAGCGCCGGCCAGGTGGCGTCGATGTCGCGCCGGTCGAACTCGTGGTTGCCCGCCACCATCAGCACCGGCACCGGCCAGCCGGCAAAGCGCCCGAGCGCCTCCCAGCTGCTGTCCACGTCGCCCAGCAGCAGCAGGCGCTCGGCGCCGGGGGCGGGCACGGGCTCGAACTCCTCGGTCTCGAGGTGCAGGTCGGACAGCAGCTGGACGAGCATCAGCCCTTGCCGTGGCAGGCCTTGTACTTCTTGCCGCTGCCGCAGGGGCAGGGGTCGTTGCGGCCCACCTTGGGCGCCTCGCGCCGCACCGTCTCGACCTGGTAGCGGCGCTTCTCGGTCAGGTCCGACAGCTCGACCACCACCTGGATCAGGTCGTCGACCGCGTCGTCCAGCGTGGCCAGCGGCAGGTCGCGGTCCATCGTGGCGATCAGCTCGCGGTCCTCGTCGCCCATCGGCGGCAGGTGGCGGTACAGGCGTGCCAGCGCCAGGTCGATATCGGTGTCGGGCTGCTCGAGCAGGTCGGGGAAGGCGTCGAGGCCGAGCTGGAAGCCGGCCACCCAGGGGTAGACCGCCTGCGAGACCGGGTTCAGGCTGGTCGCCGGGTCGTCGGTGGCGGGCGGGTTCCAGTCGTCGGGCTCGAGCACGACCGGGTCGAACCAGCCGTCCTCGGCGATCTGGCGCCGCAGCGCGGCGTGGCGGCGCAGCACCAGCGTGGTGGTGCGCTCGCGCCAGGCGGGGTCGACGTCCTCGGGCAGCGGCTGGGCGTCGAAGTCGAACACATGCGGCAGCCAGGCCTCGGTCGCGAGCAGCACCGGCTGCACGATCACCGCGGCCAGGAAGCCGTCGAGCATCACCACGTCCAGCGGCTCGAAGGGCTCGGGCGTGCGCGTCAGCAGGCCCTGCAGCTCCTCGAGCTCGGCGTCGTTCAGGTCCTGCGTGGAGGTGGTCATACGGAGAAGCGGCCGACCAGGCGGAACCGCGCGCCCGGGTGGTAGAGCCGGGCGATCGAGGCCACCGCGCCCTGCGAGACGGTGCGGCGCGAGACCCGCAGCAGCGCGCTGCCGGCGGGCACGTCGAGTATGCGGGCCTGCTCGGCATCGGCCAGCACCGCCTCGACCACCTGCTCGGCCTCGGTCAGCGGGGCGTGCTCGAACAGCACGTGCGAGGGCGTGACCCGGGTGAAGTCGCGCGCCAGGAACTCCGGCACCAGCGCCGGGTTGACATGCCGGTCCTCGAGTTGGATCGGCACGCCGTTTTCCAGGTGCACCAGCAGCGCGTGGAACACCGAGGCGCCCTTGCGCAGGCGCATGGCGGCGGCCACCTCGGCCGAGGCCTTCTCGCGCTGCACCGACAGCACGCGCGTGGCGTGCTCGTGGCCGCGCTCGGCGATCTCCTCGTGGATGTCGCGCACCTGCAGCAGGTTGGAGATGGGGTGCAGTTCGGCCACGTAGGAGCCCGAGCCCTGGCGGCGCTCGATCAGGCCCTCGTCCTCCAGCTCGCGCAGCGCGTGGTGCACCGTCATGCGGGCGCAGCCAAACTCCTGCACCAGCTCGCGCTCGGAAGGCAGGCGCATGCCGGGCTGCCAGCCGCCCTCGGCGATGCGCCGGCGGATCGAGGCCTTGACCTCCTCGGAGGGCAGCACGCGGGCGCCGGCGGCGGATTTCATGGCTGCATTCTACCGATCGGCGTGATAAAGTTGTCTAGGCCACTTTGCCCCGTCCGGAATTGCCCGCACCACCATGTCCACCCTCCTGCTCGCCCCCGGCCGGCTCGACCGGCCCCTGCTCGACCGCGCCGCGGCCGGCCCGCTCGCCCTGCATATCGACCCCGCGGCGCGTCCGCGCATCGAGGCCAGCGTCGCCGCGGTGCGCACGCTGGTGGGCCGCCATGCGCCGGTGTACGGCATCAACACCGGCTTCGGCAAGCTGGCGCAGACGCGCATCGCCGATGACCAGCTGCTGCAGCTGCAGCGCAACCTGGTGCTCTCGCACAGCGCCGGCGTGGGCCAGCCGTTGGCCGCGCCGGTGGTGCGGCTGATGCTGCTGCTCAAGGCGGCCAGCCTGACGCACGGCGTCTCGGGCGTGCGCGCGGAGGTGATCGAGGCGCTGCTCGCGCTGCTGGCGCACGACGTGCTGCCGGTGGTGCCGGAGAAGGGCTCGGTCGGCGCCTCGGGCGACCTGGCGCCGCTGGCGCACCTGGCCGGCGTGCTGATCGGCATCGGCGAGGCGTTCGTCGACGGCGTGCGCGTGCCGGCGGCCCAGGCGCTGCAGCGCGCCGGCCTGCAGCCGCTGGTGCTCGGCCCCAAGGAGGGCCTGGCGCTGCTCAACGGCACGCAGGCCTCCACTGCGCTGGCGCTGCACGCGGCGCTGCGTGCGCAGCGGGTGTTCGATGCGGCGCTGGCCGTCGGGGCGCTGACCGTCGATGCCGCCAAGGGCTCGGACACGCCCTTCGACGACCGCATCCACGCGGTGCGCGGCCAGCGCGGCCAGCGCGACGTGGCGGCGCGCTACCGCGACTGGCTGCACGCCAGCCCGCTGCGCGACTCGCACCGCGGCTGCGACAAGGTGCAGGACCCGTACTGCCTGCGCTGCCAGCCGCAGGTGATGGGCGCCTGCCTGGACCAGATGGCGCATGCCTGGGACATCCTGCTGACCGAGGCCAACGGCGTGTCCGACAACCCGCTGGTGTTCGCCGACACGCTGGAGGCGCTGTCGGGCGGCAACTTCCACGCCGAGCCGGTGGCCTTCGCGGCCGACAACCTGGCGCTGGCGATCGCCGAGATCGGCGCGCTGTCCGAGCGCCGCACCGCGATGCTGATGGACCCGGGGCTGTCCGGCCTGCCGGCCTTCCTGGTCGAGCACGGCGGGCTGAACTCCGGCTTCATGATCGCGCAGGTCACCGCCGCGGCCCTGGCCTCGGAGAACAAGTCGCTCGCGCACCCGGCCAGCGTCGACTCGCTGCCCACCTCGGCGAACCAGGAAGACCATGTCTCGATGGCCACCTATGCGGCGCGGCGCCTGCACCCGATGATCGACAACACCGCCGGCATCGTGGCGATCGAGTGGCTGGCCGCGGCGCAGGCGCTCGAGTTCCACCGCCCGCTGCGCAGCTCGCCGGCGCTCGAGGCGCAGCTCGCGCGGCTGCGCACCCAGGTGCCGCGGCTGGTGGAAGACCGCCTGATGGCGCCCGACATCGCCGCCGCGACGGCGCTGGTGCAGGAAGGCGCCGCGCTGCCGGGCTGATCAGCCCGGCGCCCGACCGGCCAGCGCGAGCAGCCGCTCGAACGCCAGGTTGGCCAGCGGGGTGCGCGGCGTCAGCGTGCTGCGCATCAGCCACAGCCGCTCGCGCGGCGCGCTGCCGAGCTGCGCCAGCCGCACGACCCGGCCGCGCGCCAGTGCGTCGGCGGCCAGCACGGCCGAGAGCCAGGCGATGCCCTGCTCGTGCTCGGCGGCGTCGAGCAGCAGGCGCTCGTCCTGGATGGTGGCGGCGCGGCGCAGCGTCAGCGTGCGCAGCGCCGAGTCGGCAAGCCGCCCACCCCATTCCGGCTCGCCCTCCAGCAGCAGCAGCGGCGCCTTCGCCAGCACGCGCGGGAAGGGCTCGCGCGCCAGCGTGGCGGCCAGCAGCGGCCCGCAGACCGCGATGCGCTCGTCCTCCAGCAGCGGGGCGCATTCGACGTCGGCGCGGTGCAGCGGCCGGCGCGAGACCACCAGGTCGACGTCGATGCGGTCGATGGCGGTGATCTCGCGCTCGGGCATCAGCCAGACCTCCAGCGCCGGGTGCAGCGCGCGCAGTTCCGCCAGCCGCGGCAGCAGCCAGCCGTGCGCGAAGTCGCCCGGGCAGGCCAGCAGCAGCGAGGCCTTGTTGCGGTAGGGCTCGATGCGCGCCAGCCCGGCGCGCAACTGCGCCAGCGTGCCCTGCAGCGTCTGCAGCAGCAGCTCGCCGGCGCCGGTGAGCTTCACGCCGCGTCCCTGGCGCAGGAACAGGCGCTGGCCGACATGCGCCTCGAGCTTCAGCACCCGCTGGCTAACGGCCGACTGCGTCAGGTTCAGCTCGTCGGCCGCGCGCGAGACGCTGCCCAGCCGCGCCGTCGCCTCGAACGCGAGCAGGCTGCGGAAAGGGATCTCGGCTTCCAGCGATCCATTAGAGGAATTCATGCATCGGGCACCCTGGCTAATGGCTTTGCCCGGGCGCAGCCGCGACCATGGCGGCCTCACTGTAGCGAATCGAATACCCCATGCCCACCGAGCTGCAACGCGCCGCACTCCGCGGACACGACCCCGAGGCCCCCTACGCCGGCGTGCTCTCGTTCCTGCGCCGGCGCTACACGCGCGACACGACCGGCGCCGACGTCGTCGTCTGCGGTTTCCCGCTCGACCTGGCCACCACCTTCCGCCCGGGCGCGCGGCTCGGCCCGGCGGCGATCCGCGCCGCCTCGGTGCAGCTCAACGAGCGGCTCTGGCCCTGGGGCTTCGGCCCGGGCGAGCACCTCGCGGTGGTCGACGCGGGCGATTGCGCGATCGACCACCACCGCCCGTCGACCATCGTCGAGAGCATCACCGCGCAGGCCCGCACGCTGATCGCCGGCGGCGCCACCCTGCTCGGGCTGGGCGGCGACCACTTCATCACCTACCCGCTGCTGCGCGCCCATGTCGAGAAACACGGCCGGCCGCTCGCGCTGGTGCATTTCGACGCCCACACCGACACCTGGGCCGACGACGCGCCGGATTCGCTCAACCACGGCACGATGTTCTACAAGGCAGTCAAGCAAGGCCTGATCGACCCACAGCGCTCCGTGCAGATCGGCATCCGCACCTGGAACGACGACACGCTCGGCCTGACGGTGCTGGGCGCCGACTGGGTGCACCAGCACGGCGTGGCGGCGGTGCTGCAGCGCGTGCGCGAGGTGGTGGGTGGTCACCCCGCCTACCTGAGCTTCGACATCGACTGCCTGGACCCGGCCTTCGCCCCCGGCACGGGCACGCCGGTGCCCGGCGGGCTGTCCAGCGCGCAGGCGCTGCAGATCCTGCGCGGGCTGGTGCCGCTGAACATCGTCGGCATGGACGTCGTGGAGGTCGCGCCGGCCTACGACCACGCCGAGATCACCGCGCTGGCGGCCGCGCACGTGGCCGCCGAGATGCTGTGCGTGCAGGCCGCGCGCCGCCGCTGACCCGGAGGAAGGCCATGAAACGAACCCTGCTCGGGAACCTGTTCTTGACGGCCGGCGTGCTGCTGCTGGCCACCGGCCCGGCCCGCGCCGACGAGGAGAAGGTGCTCAACGTCTACAACTGGGCCGAGTACATCGGCGAGAACACGGTGCGCCAGTTCGAGCGCGAGACCGGCATCAAGGTGCGCTACGACCACTTCGACTCCAACGAGGTGCTGCTCACCAAGATGATCGCCGGCCGCAGCGGCTACGACATCGTCGTGCCCTCGGGCGACTTCGGCCGCCTGATGATCGACGGCGCGCTGGTCCGCAAGCTCGACCGCTCGAAGCTGCCCAACTGGCGCCACCTCAGCTCCCCGGTGATGACGCTGATGGGGCGGCTCGACGCCGACAACCAGTACATGGTGCCCTGGCTCGGCAGCACGGTCGCGGTGGGCTACAACGTCGACCAGGTGAAGGCGGCGCTCGGCGACCTGCCGCTGCCCGAGAACCCGTACGAGCTGGTGTTCAACCCCACCTACACGAAGAAGCTCAAGGCCTGCGGCATCTCGATGCTCGACAGCGCGAGCGACGTGTTCCCGTCTGCGCTGATGTACGTCGGCAAGCGCGCCTACAGCAACCAGCCGGCCGACTACCAGCTCGCCGCCGCGATGCTGCAGAAGGTGCGGCCCGACATCGGCCTGTTCAGCTTCAACGGCTACATCGACGACCTGGCGCGCGGCCAGATCTGCGTGGCGCTGGGCTACGGCGGCGACTTCGGCAACGCGGCGCGGCGCGCCAAGGCCGCCGGCAGGCCGGTAAACATCGCCGCGCCGCTGCCGCCGGGCGGGGCGCAGTTCGGCTTCGAGGCGATGATGATCCCGGTCGACGCGCCGCACCCGGAGAACGCGCACCAGTGGATCGACTTCATCCTGCGCCCCGAGGTGCAGGCGGAGATCACCAACAAGGTGATGTTCACGAGCCCGAACCAGTCGGCGCGCGCGTTCATCAAGCCCGAGGTGCTGGCCAACCCGATCGCCTTTCCGCCCGACGACTGGCTGCTGACCAAGGCGCAGGTCTACGAGGTGCGGCGCTCCGACACGCGGCGCGCGATGACGCGCTTCTTCACCGCGTTCAAGTCAGGGCTGCACTGACTCCGTCCGGCGCCGGGCCGCCCCAAGCCGGACGACGCCCCTCGGGGGCAGGAGCGCAGCGACTGGGGGGCTAACGTTCCATCCGGACGGTCTTGATGGTCTCGGCGCGGATGTCCTCGGTGACGACGGCCTTCAGTTCCGAGAAGCGCGGCGTCGTCTTCACCGTGTAGTGGCGCGGGTAGGGCAGGTCGATCGCCAGCTCGTTCTTGATGCGGCCCGGCCGCGCGCTGAAGACGACGCAGCGGTTGGCCATGAAGATCGCCTCGTCCACGTCGTGCGTGACGAACAGCACCGTCTTGCGGTGCTGCTCCCAGATCGACAGCAGCAGTTCCTGCATCAGCGCGCGGGTCTGGTTGTCGAGCGCGCCGAAGGGTTCGTCCAGCAGCAGGATCTTCGGGTCGTTGGCGAGCGCGCGGGCCAGCGCCACGCGCTGCTGCATGCCGCCGGACAGTTGCTTCGGGTAATGCGCCTCGAAGCCCGCGAGCCCCACCTCGGCGATGAAACGCGCCGCGATCTCGGCCTGCTGCGCCGCCGGCAGGCCCTTCTCGCGCAGGCCGAAGCAGATGTTCTCGCGCACCGTCAGCCACGGGAACAGGGTGTAGCTCTGGAACACCATGCCGCGCTCGGCGCCCGGGCCGCGCACCGGTGCGCCGTCGAGCAGCACCTCGCCCTGCGTCGGCGTGTCGAGCCCGGCGACGATGCGCAGCAGCGTGGACTTGCCGCAGCCCGAGGGGCCGAGGATGGTGATGAAGTCGTTGTCGGCCACCTCGAGCCCGGTGGGTTGCAGCGCGACGGTGGGCGCGCCGCCATGCACGCCGGGGAAGGTGCGGCCGACGCCGCGGATCGAGAGCCTGCTCATGCGATCCTCACAACGTGGCCCAGCGGAACAGCGCGCGGTTGGCGCGCTTGAAGCCGAGGTCGGAGACGAGCCCGATCACGCCGATGGTCAGGATGCCGAAGATGATCTGGTCGGTGGCCAGCAGCGCCTGGCTGTCGGTGATCATGTGGCCGATGCCAGCCGACGCGCCGATCAGCTCGGCCACGATCACGTAGGTCCAGGCCCAGCCGAGCACCAGGCGCAGCGTCTCGGCCACCTGCGGCGCCGCGGCCGGGATCAGCACGCGCCGCACGATGCCCCAGTCGCTCGCGCCCAGCGTGTAGGCGGCTTCCACCAGGTCGCGCCGCGTGGCGCCCACGGTCACGGCGATCATCAGCACCAGCTGGAAGAACGAGCCAATGAAGATCACCGCCAGCTTCTGCGCCTCGCCGATGCCGGCCCACAGGATCAGCAGCGGGATGAAGGCCGAGGCCGGCAGGTAGCGCGCGAACGAGACGAAGGGCTCGAAGAAGGCCTCGACCGGCTTGTAGGCGCCCATCGCCACACCCAGCGGCACGGCGATCAGCGCGGCCAGCACGAAGCCGCCGACCACCCGCCAGACCGTGAAGCCGATGTCCTTGGCGAAGCCCTGCTCGGCCAGCAGCGTCCAGCCGGAGCGCAGCATCGTCAGCGGGTCGGCCAGGAAGGTCTTGGAGACGTAGCCGCCCAGCGTGGCCACCGCCCAGGCGGCGAAGAAGCACACGAAGAACGCCACGCCGAGCGCGACGCGCGTGCCCAGCGCGACTTCGCGCAGCGGCTTCACTGGATGAAGGACGTATCCGCCAGCGACTTCAAGTCGGGGATCTGCTTGATGATGCCGATCTCCAGCAGCAGCTCCGCCGCCTCCTTGCTGAACTGGGCATGCTCGCCGGCGAAGAACTTCTGGTTCGCCGCGCGGTCCTGCCAGCGCAGGTAGGCCTGGCTCTTCTCGAAGGCCTCGCCGCTCTGCTTGACGTCGGCGCCCATGATCTCGAAGCTCTTCTTCGGGTCGGCCTTGATCATGTCCAGCGCGGCGAAGTAGCCGTCGGCCAGCGCCTTGGCGGCCTTCGGGTTCTCCTTCAGGAACTTGGGCGTGCAGCCGAAGGTGTCCATCACCATCGGGTAGTCGAGCGTCGTCGCGATGATCTTGCCGGCCTCGGGCTTGGCGCGCACCGCCGAGAGGTAGGGCTCGTAGGTCATGCCGGCGTCGATGTCGGCATTGCCGGCGATCATCGCGTTGGCCGCGGGCTGCGGGCCCATGTTGACGACCTTGACGTCCTTCACCGACAGACCGTTCTTCTTCAGGATCCAGGCCAGGCCGAAGTAGCCCGCGGTGCCCGGCGCGTCGGCCGCGACGGTCTTGCCCTTCAGGTCGGTGATCTTCGCGATCGACGGCTTGACCACCAGGCCGTCGGCGCCGTAGCTCTTGTCGAGCTGGAAGATCTGCGTCGTGGCCACGCCGTTGGCGTTCCACACCACCCAGGTCTCGACCGTGGTCGCGGCGCACTGGATGTCGCCCGAGGCGATGGCGAGGTGGCGGTCCTTCTGGGGGATCTTCCGGATCGTCACGTCCAGCCCGTTCTTCTTGAACAGGCCCGCCTCCTTGGCCAGCGTCAGGGGCGCGAAACCGGTCCAGCCGGAGATGCCGATCGCGACGGGGGTTTCCTGCGCGGCGGCGGTGCCGCAGGCGAGAATGGCGGCGGCGAAGAGGGCAAGGCGTCGCGGAAGGCTCATGGGTTCTCCTGAAGAAATGTCGGGCCGGTCATGCAAGCCGCGTGCCGCGCAGTCTACACTTGGCGCCCAAGTTGTCTAGGCCACTTTCCTGCGGGTTGTCACGCATGCAGCACGAGATCTTCGCACTGAGCCGGGGCAGCCTGCCGCTGCTGGTGTCCATCCCGCACGCCGGCACGCACATCCCGCCCGATCTCGAGGCGCGCCTGACGCCCGAGGCGCTCGAGCGCGCCGACGTCGACTGGCACCTGCCGCAGCTCTACGACTTCGCCGCCACGATGGGCGCGAGCGTGCTGGCCGCCACGCATGCGCGCCACGTGGTCGACCTGAACCGCCCGCCCGAGGACGAGAGCCTGTACCCGGGCCAGGACGTGACCGGCCTGCTGCCGGTGGACACCTTCCGCAAGGAGCCGCTGTACCGCCCGGGCGAGCGGCCCGACGGCGGCGAGACGGCGCGCCGGCGCGAGCGCTACTGGCGCCCCTACCACGACGCGCTGCGCGGCGAGCTCGACCGGCTGCTCGCGCTGCACGGCCGCGTGGTGCTGTGGGACGCGCACTCGATCTGCAGCGTGCTGCCGCGTTTCTTCGAGGGCAAGCTGCCCGACCTGAGCCTCGGCACCGCCGACGGCCGCGCCTGCGCGGGCCCGGTGCAGGCGGCGGCCGAGTCGGTGATGGCCTCGCAGGCAGCCTACACGCACGTGGCCAACGGCCGCTTCAAGGGCGGCTGGATCACGCGCCACTACGGCGCGCCGGACCGCGGTGTGCACGCGCTGCAGCTCGAGGTCTGCCAGTGCACCTACATGGACGAGGCGGCGCCGTTCGCCTACCGGCCCGACCTCGCCTCAGCCCTGCAGCCGCTGCTGCACCGACTGCTGGAGGCCGTGGTGCAGGCGCTGCCGTAGCCGGCTGCTGCCGATGCCGTAGGCCAGCTCGGCGGGATGCTCGGCATCCCACAGGCACAGGTTGGCCACCTTGCCGAGCTCGATGCTGCCGTGCGTGTCCTGCAGGCCGAGCGCGCGCGCGGCGTGGCGCGTCACGCCCAGCAGCGCTTCGGCCGGGGTGAGCCGGAACAGCGTGCAGGCCATGTTCATCATCAGCGGCAGGTGCGTGGTCGGGCTGGTGCCGGGATTGCAGTCGGTCGCCACCGCGATCGGCACGCGGTGCCTGCGCAGCAGGTCCACCGGCGGCAGGTGCGTGTCGCGCAGGAAGTAGTAGGCGCCCGGCAGCAGCACGGCCACCGTGCCGGCGCGTGCCATCGCCACCACGCCGGCTTCGTCGAGGTGCTCGAGGTGGTCGGCCGAGAGGGCCTTGAATTCAGCCGCCAGCGCCGCCGCGCCGAGCGGCGAGAGCTGCTCGGCATGCACCTTGACCGGCAGGCCGTGCACCCAGGCCGCCTGCAGCACGCGGCGCGCCTGCATGGGGTCGAAGGCGATCACCTCGCAGAACACGTCCACCGCGTCGGCCAGCTTGAGCCGCGCCGCCTCGGGCAGGATGTGCATCACGATGTGCTCGATGTAGTCGTCGGGGTGGCCGTCGAACTCGGGCGGCACGGCATGCGCCGCGAGCAGCGTGGTGCGCACGTCGATCGCGTTGCGCTGGCCGAGTTCGCGCGCCACGCGCAGCTGCTTCAGCTCGTCCTTCAGCGACAGGCCGTAGCCCGACTTGATCTCGACCGTGGTGACGCCGTGCGCCATCAGCTCGTGCAGCCGGCGCACCGACTGGTTGTAGAGGTCGGCCGGCACGGCATCGCGGGTCTGCCGCACCGTCGAGAGGATGCCGCCGCCGGCGCGCGCGATCTCCTCGTAGCTCGCCCCGGACAGGCGCAGCTCGAACTCGCGCGCGCGGTGGCCGGCGTGCACCAGGTGGGTGTGGCAGTCGATCAGCCCGGGCGTCAGCAGCGCACCTTCGCCGTCGAGTTCGTCGCGCACCGGGGCGTGCGGGTCCAGCGCCGTCATCGGCCCGAGGCCGCCGATGCGCCCGTCGACCACGGCGATGAAGGCCGGCGGCGTGATGCTGCAGGCGTCGTCGGTGCAGGTGACGATGCGCACGTTGCGCAGCAGCAGGTCGATGGTCGGCGTGGTCATTACAGCGCTCCGAGCAGGCTGCGGCGCGCCGCGAGGAAACGCGACAGCGCCGAGGCAGCCGCATCGTGCCAGCCGGCGCGCACCCGGCAATCCCCTGCTGTCCACACTTCACGCAGCAGTTCACGCCGGCGTGGCGCGAACACCAGGGTGGCGAGCTGCTGAGCCGGGCTCAGGCCGTCGAGCGACGCGTCGCCGAGCACGAGGAAATCGGCCTGCTGGCCGACCGCGAGCCCGCCCACCGGCCGGCCGCTGGCCTGGGCGCCGCCGTCCAGCGCGGCGCGCCAGAGCGTCTCGGCCACCTGCGGCACGGCGGCACTGGCTGCCACGTTGCGTTCGCCGCGCGCCAGACGCTGGCCGTACTCGAGCAGTCGCAGTTCCTCGGCCGCGTCGACGCTGGCGTGGCTGTCCGAGCCGATGCCCCAGGCGCCGGCGTAGGCCGGCAGGTCGAACAAGCCGTCGCCGAGGTTGGCCTCGGTGCTGGGGCACAGGCCGACCACCGCGCCGCGCGCGGCAATGCCGGCGCGTTCGGCGGCGTCGAGGTGGGTGGCGTGCACCAGGCACCAGCGGGCGTCGACCGGGGCGTGATCGAGCAGCCACTGCACCGGGCGCGCGCCGCTCCAGGCCAGGCAGTCCTCGACCTCGCGGCGCTGCTCGGCCACGTGGATGTGCAGCGGCGCGTCGGCCGGCAGGCCGGCCAGCAGCGCGTGCAGGTCGTCCGGCGCGACCGCACGCAGCGAATGCGGCGCGGCGCCGGTGCGCACGCCCGCGGCGCGCAGTCGCTCGACGATGTGCAGCAGGCCGTCGACATCGTTCAGGAAGCGGCGCTGGTCGGCCCGCGCCGGCGCCGGCCCGAAGCCGCCGTGGCGGTACAGCACCGGCAGCATCGTCAGCCCGATGCCCGCTCGGCGCGCCGCGGCGACCAGGCGCAAGGCCAGCTCGGCACGCTCGGCGTAGGGCCGACCCGCCGGGTCGTGGTGCAGGTAGTGGAACTCGCACACCGCCGTGTAGCCGGCCGCGAGCATCTCGAGGTAGAGCTGCGTGGCGATGTCTTCCAGCTGCTCGGGCGAGACGGCCAGGGCGACGCGGTACATGCGGTCGCGCCAGGTCCAGAAGCTGTCGGCGGCGTCGCCGCGGAACTCGGTCAAGCCGGCGAAGACACGCTGGAAGGCGTGCGAGTGCAGGTTCGGCAGGCCAGGCAGCAGCACGCCGGGCGCACGCGGGGCCGCGCCCGGCGCCGCACCGGCGTCGACGCGCGTCAGCCGGCCCTGCGCGTCCCAGGCGAGCAGCACGTCGCGGGCCCAGCCGCCGGGCAGCAGGGCGTGGTCGGCAAACAGCGTGTTCATTCGTTGTCGTGGCGCCGCAGTCGCACGGCCAGCAGGGTAGCGCGGCCGGTGATGTCGAGGTCGGCGACCGGCGTGCGCCACACGCGTCCCTCGCCGGGGTGCAACGTGTCGCCGTCGACCTGCGCTGCGCCGTCGACAGCCAGCACCAGCAGCGCGTCGGCGCCGGGCAGGCGCGCCGGCGCGGCGAGGCGCTGCACCTCGCCCTGCCAGCGGCCGCGGCGGGTCATCAGGTTGAAGTCCAGGCACGGTCCACCGAGCAGGCGGGCCTGCAGCGACATCGCGCCGTCGAAGCGCCAGGGTTGCAGCGGCTGGTCGAGCCGGTGCTCGGTGCGGCCGTCGTCCGAGCGCAGCAGCATGCCGGCGCCCTGCAGCAGCGTGATGCAGCGCTCCACGCCCGGGTAGGCGGAGAACGGCGCGTCGGCAGCGACCTCGGCGACGCTGATGCGCCAGCCGAACTCGTCGAGCCCGGCGCCGGCCGGCTCGACGGCGATCTCGCGGGTGCGTCCGGCGCCGTTCTTCCAGGGCTGCCAGGGCAGCGCGTCGAGCGCGAAGCGGCCGGTCACGCGCCGAGCATCGGCAGCTTCAGGCCGTGCTTGCGGGCTGTCTGGATCGCCAGCTCGTAGCCTGCGTCGGCATGGCGCATCACGCCGCTGGCGCAGTCGTTGACCAGCACGCGCGCGAGGCGCTTCTCGGCGGCGTCGCTGCCGTCGGCGACGATCACCATGCCCGAATGCTGCGAGTAGCCCATGCCGACGCCGCCACCATGGTGCAGCGACACCCAGGTGGCGCCGCCGGCGGTGTTCAGCAGCGCGTTCAGCAGCGGCCAGTCGGACACCGCATCGGTGCCGTCCTTCATGCCCTCGGTCTCGCGGTTCGGGCTCGCCACCGAACCGGTGTCGAGGTGGTCGCGGCCGATCACGATCGGCGCCTTCAGCTCGCCGCTCTTCACCATCTCGTTGAAGGCCAGGCCCGCCACGTGGCGCTCGCCCAGGCCGAGCCAGCAGATGCGCGCCGGCAGGCCCTGGAACGCGATGCGCTCGCCGGCCATGTCGAGCCAGCGGTGCACATGGGCGTTGGCGGGGAACAGCTCCTTGATCTTGCGGTCGGTCTTGCGGATGTCCTCCGGGTCGCCCGACAGCGCGACCCAGCGGAACGGCCCCTTGCCTTCGCAGAACAGCGGCCGGATGTAGGCCGGCACGAAGCCGGGGAAGTCGAACGCGTTCTTCACGCCCTGGTCGAACGCGACCTGGCGGATGTTGTTGCCGTAGTCGACCACCGGGATGCCCATCGCGTGGAAGTCGAGCATCGCCCGCACGTGCACCGCGCAGGAGCGCGCCGCCTCCTCCTTCAGCCGCGCGTGCTGGCCGGCATCGGCCTGCGCGGCGCGCCATTGCGCCACCGTCCAGCCGGCCGGCAGGTAGCCGTTGATCAGATCGTGGGCCGAGGTCTGGTCGGTCACCAGGTCGGGCTTCGGACCGCCGGCACGCGCCCGCGCCACCAGTTCGGGCAGGATCTCCGCGGCGTTGCCGAGCAGGCCGATCGACACCGCCTCGCCGCGCCCGGTGTGGTGGCGGATCAGCGCCAGCGCGTCGTCCAGGTCCTTGGCCTGCTTGTCGAGGTAGCGGGTGCGCAGGCGGAAGTCGATGCTGCTCTGCTGGCACTCGATGTTCAGCGACACCGCACCGGCGAAGCTCGCCGCCAGCGGCTGCGCGCCGCCCATGCCGCCCAGGCCGGCAGTGAGGATCCAGCGCCCGGCCAGGCTGCCGCCGTAGTGCTGGCGGCCGGCCTCGGCGAAGGTCTCGTAGGTGCCCTGCACGATGCCCTGGGTGCCGATGTAGATCCACGAGCCCGCGGTCATCTGGCCGTACATGAACAGGCCCTGGCGGTCGAGTTCGTGGAAATGCTCCCAGGTCGCCCACTTGGGCACCAGGTTCGAGTTGGCCAGCAGCACCCGCGGCGCATCCGGATGCGTCTTGAACACGCCGACCGGCTTGCCCGACTGGATCAGCAGCGATTCGTCGCCCTCCAGCGCCTGCAGGCACTCGAGGATGCGGTCGAAGGCGGCCCAGTCGCGCGCGGCGCGGCCGATGCCGCCGTAGACCACCAATTCCTCGGGGCGCTCGGCCACCTCGGGGTCGAGGTTGTTCTGGATCATCCGGAACGCGGCCTCGGTCAGCCAGGACTTGCAGTGCAGCCGGCTGCCGCGCGGTGCGCGCACCACGCGGCCGGGCGCGCTGCGGGCGGCCTGCGCGGCGGCGTGGGCGACTCGGGTCGACTCGACGGGGGAGTTCATGTGCATAGCTCCGATGGAACGATCAAGTGGTCTAGACCACTTTGCGAAGCATGCGCGAATTCGTACCGGCCGTCAAGCCGCGGTCAGCCGCTCGCGGCCGATCTCGTCGAAGCGCTCCAGCAGCCAGCGGTGTGCCGCCGAACGGTCATGGCGCACGTGCCAGAGGGCGTCGACGCTGATCGTGCCGGGGTCGACGGGCAGATCGGCAACGACGAGCCGGTCCTGCAGCCCGGTCAGCGGCAGGAAATCCTCCGGCAACACGGTGAGCAGGTCGCAATCGCGCACCGCATGGGCGGCGGCGAAGAACTGGTTGACGGTCAGCACGATGCGCCGCGTGCGACCCGCACGAGCCAGCGCCTGGTCGACGAAGCCATGCGCCCGACCGCTGAAGCTGACCAGCACGTGGTCGGCGGCGCAGAAGCTGTCCAGCGTCAGCGGCTGGCCGGCCATCGGGTGCTCGCGCCGCATCGCGCACACGTAGCGGCCTTCGGCCAGCCGCCGGTGACGCAGCGGCGCGCCGCTGCCCTGCGCGACCAGGCCGGCCACGACCTCCGGGAAGTAGCCGAGGGCGAAGTCGACGTCGCCGCCGGCCAGCGCCGGGCGCGGGTCGCGGTCCACCAGCGGCCGCACCTCGACCCGCGCACGGGCGTGCAGCGCCTGCAGGCGCGCCATCAGCGGCGGCAGCAGCACGATCGCGATCGCGTCGGGCAGGGTCAGGCGGAACACCCGGTCGTCCTCGGTCGGGTCGTAGTCGCCCGGCTCGAGGGCTTCGCGCAGCTGCGCCAGCGCCAGGTTGATCGGCGGCCAGAGCGCTTCGCCGAAGGCAGTCGGCTTGACGCCGCGCGGCGCCCTTGTGAGCAAGTCTTCACCTACTGAATCACGCAAGCGCTTCAACGCATTGCTGACGGCAGGCTGCGTCATCGCCAGCCGCTCGGCAGCCCGGGTGATGTTGCCTTCCATCATCACCGCGTCGTAGACGCGCAGCAGATTGAGGTCGAGCGTGCGGAAATTCATGGCCGACTCGATAGCGCTTTGGTGAATGGCAGCTATTCACACTATTCACGACAGCACATTAGTGCTTACCCTATACTGCACCGCAGCATCACATCAACGGTGCTCTAGGAGAAACGCCATGACCAGCCACATCCTGCCTTCGCAGTCCTTCAAGCCGGCTCAGCCGCTGGGGTTCGGCAAGGCGCTGAGCCGTCTGGCAGACGCCACCACTCGCATGTCCGTGGCGCTGCTGAATGCGCTGCGGCGCCCCGTTCGCCAGCACCGTCGCCTCAGCCTCGTCGACGAGGCGAACGAACTGCGCCAGTACGCCAACCAGTTCCTGCGCACCGATCCCGCCTTTGCGGCCGACCTGTATGCCGCCGCGGATCGCCACGAACTGGAACGCAGAGCCTGAGCAAGCGCTCACAACCGAATTGAAAAAGAGAGTCTCACCATGATGTACAGCACCACGTTCCGACAGCACAGCGTTGCCAGCCGCACGATGGAAGCCATGGCCGATGCGATCGCGCGCGGCTTCGTGCAGTTGCAGTCGCTGTTCAGCCTGGCCCCGGCGGCGTCGACGCCGGCCGATGCCCGCGCCCAGCTGCTGCGCCTGGCCGACAGCTACGAGTCCAGCCAGCCGAGCTACGCGGCCGACCTGCGCGCCGCCGCCAGCCGCCCCTGAGCGAAGGCCGACCCCGCATGACAAAGGCCGGCATCTGCCGGCCTTTTGTCTTGGGCGGCGAAACGCGCCTCAGCCGGCCGCCAGCCGCTGCTCGATGCGCGCCTTGGTGGCCTGCAGTTCGGCCGGCAGGTGGTAGGCGAGCTGGCTGAACAGCTCGCCGTGCAGGCCCATCTCGGAGTGCCACTCCTGCGCGTCGATGCGCGTCACCTGCTCGAACTGCTCGCGGGTGAATGCGAGGCCGGTCCAGTCCAGGTCCTCGAAGTTGGGCGTGACGCCGAACACATGCTCCTCGCCGTGGCCGATGCCGTCCACGCGCTGCACGATCCACTTGAGCACGCGCATGTTGTCGCCGTAGCCGGGCCAGACGAACTTGCCGTCCGGGCCCTTGCGGAACCAGTTGACGCAGAAGATCTTCGGCAGCGCGTGGCCGTCGGCCTTCAGCCTGGCGCCCAGGTCCAGCCAGTGCTGGAAGTAGTCGCTCATGTTGTAGCCGGTGAAGGGCAGCATCGCGAACGGGTCGCGGCGCACCACGCCCTGCGCACCGGCCGCCGCGGCGGTGGTTTCCGAGCCCATGGTGGCGGCCATGTAGACGCCCTCGACCCAGTCGCGCGCCTCGGTGACCAGCGGCACGGTGGTCGAGCGGCGGCCGCCGAAGATGAAGGCATCGATCGGCACGCCGGACGGGTCGTCCCAGGCCGGGTCGAGCGCCGGGTTGTTGGTGGCCGCCACCGTGAAGCGGGCGTTCGGGTGCGCAGCCTTGGCGCCGGTCTCCTTGGCCAGCGCCGGCGTCCAGTCCTTGCCCTGCCAGTCGATCAGGTGGGCCGGCGGGGTGTCGGTCATGCCTTCCCACCAGACGTCGCCGTCGTCGGTCAGCGCGACGTTCGTGAAGATCACGTCGCGCTGCAGGCTGGCCATGCAGTTCTCGTTCGTCTTGTGGTTGGTGCCCGGCGCGACGCCGAAGTAACCCGCCTCCGGATTGATGGCGTAGAGCCGGCCGTCGGCATGCGGCTTGATCCAGGCGATGTCGTCGCCGATGGTGGTGATCTTCCAGCCGTTCAGGCCGGCCGGCGGGATCAGCATCGCGAAGTTGGTCTTGCCGCAGGCGCTCGGGAAGGCCGCCGCCACATGGTGCTTGCGACCCTCGGGCGAGGTGACGCCGAGGATCAGCATGTGCTCGGCGAGCCAGCCCTGGTCGCGCCCCATCGCCGAGGCGATACGCAGCGCGAAGCACTTCTTGCCCAGCAACGCGTTGCCGCCGTAGCCCGAGCCGTAGCTCCAGATCTCCTGCGTCTCGGGGTAGTGGACGATGTACTTGGTCTGGTTGCAGGGCCAGGCCACGTCCTTGCGGCCCGGCTCGAGGGGCGCGCCCACGGTGTGCACGGCCGGCACGAAGAAGCCGTCGCTGCCCAGCGCATCGAGCACGGCGCGGCCCATGCGCGTCATGATCTTCATGTTGACGGCCACGTACGCGCTGTCGCTCAGCTCGACGCCGATGTGCGCGATCGGCGAGCCGATCGGCCCCATGCTGAAGGGCACCACGTACATCGTGCGGCCGCGCATCGCGCCGCGGAACAGCGCGTTCGGCCCGGTCTGCAGCGTGGCGCGCATCTCGGCCGGGTCGACCCAGTGGTTGGTCGGGCCGGCATCCTCCTTGCGCGCGCTGCAGATGAAGGTGCGGTCCTCGACCCGCGCCACGTCGCTCGGGTCGGACAGCGCGAGGTAGCTGTTGGGGCGCAGCTCGGGGTTGAGCTTCTTCATCGTGCCGGCAGCCACCAGCTGGGCGCAGAGCCGGTCGTACTCGGCCTGGCTGCCGTCACACCAGTACACGTCCTTCGCTTCGGTCAGCGCCGCCATCTCGGCCACCCAGGACAGCAGGCGCGCATGGCGGACGTAGGCGGGCGCGTTCAGGCGCACCCCTTCCAGCACGGGACGATTCATCGCAGATCCAATCTGACAAGTTTGGGAAATCGGGATTGGGCAAACCGGCCCTGCCGGGGGCCGGCGCGCACCGGCTTGCCCAATGCCGCGCTGTCCTGGCTGCCATCGCGCCGCCGCGGGGTTACGGCGGGTTACCCGAAGGGCCGGATCACGGCCCGCGTTCTCTCCTGCGAAGGCAGGTGAAGAGCATTGTGGTCTCAGTGTAATGGCGAGGTAACCACCGGAATCCCGGGGGTCATGCAGATCCGGAATAGTTTGATGCACCCCCGCCTTGATCCGGCTCAGGCCACGGGCGCCGACGTGGCCGATGTCACGCCGCGCGGACGGCCCGGCACGGCCCGCGGCGACCCGGCGCTACCATCGCGCCGTGCTGACCGCCCCGCTCCGCCGCCGCCACCTGCTGCTGTGCCCGGCCGCCCTGGCCCTCGGGCCGGCGTTCGCGCAGCAGAAACGCTCGATGAAGGATCCGCTGCGGGTCGGCGTCGATCCGGCGCTGCTCGAATCCGGCCTCGCGATCGCGCTCCAGAAGGCCTTTCTCGGCGACACGGGCGTGGTGTTCCAGTACGTGCCCGGCCCGTCGCTGCCGACGCTGGAGGCGCTCGAGCGCGGCGAACTCGACGTCGCGCTGACCAATGCCCCCGAGGCCGAGGCCAGGCTGGAGAAGCAGGGCCTGGTGCACGACCGCCGCGCCGTCGCGGCAGGCACCTACGTGATCGTGGGCCCGGCGCCCACGCCCAAGAGCTTCGATCCGGCCGGCATCGCGCGCATGAGCGACGCGGCCGAGGCGTTCGCCAAGCTCCGCGAGGCCGCACTCGGCGTGCCCGGCAGCGTGCAGTTCCTGACGCCCGGCGACGGCTCGGGCGCGCACGCGGCCGAACTGGCGCTGTGGCGCTCGGCCCGGGTGGCCCCGGCCGCGCCCTGGTACGTGCAGGTCCCGGCCGCCACGCTGCTGCAGCAGGCGCGCCAGCAGGGCGCCTACGCGCTGGTGGACCGCGCCGTCTGGGCACTGCAGGGCGGCAAGCCGCTGACCATCCTGGTCGAAGGCGACACCGCGCTGGCCGTCCCGGTGCACGCGATGCGCTCGTTCCGCGTCAACCACCCGGCCGGCAAGATGTTCGTGGGCTGGATCGCCGGGCCGCGCGGCCGCCAGGTGGTGGCGGCGCTGCGCCACTACCGCCCACCCGCCTGACGCGCCGGGTTCGCGATGGGTGGCCGGCTGCTGAGCGTCAACGTCGCGCGGGCACAGACGCTGGAGATCGGCGGCCGGCCGGTGGCGAGCGCGATCGGCAAGCGGCCGGTCGACGGCCCGGTGGCGGTGCGCCCGCTCGGGCTCGAGGGCGACGAACAGGCCGACCTGTCCGTGCACGGCGGTCTCGCCAAGGCGGTGTATGCCTACCCGCACGAGCATTACCCGTTCTGGCAGACCGTGCGCGCCCAGGCGCGCGTGGCCGGCTGGGACGACGCGCCGCCCTTCGGCCTGCTGGGCGAGAACCTGACGATCGAGGGCCTGCTCGAGTCGCAGGCCTGGGTCGGCGACGTGCTGCGCTTTGCGGACTGCGAGCTGGCGGTCAGCGAGCCGCGCTTTCCCTGCTTCAAGTTCGGAGCGGCGATGGGCTTCGCCCAGGCCGTCAAGCTGATGCAGGCCAACGCCTGGTGCGGCTTCTACTTGGCGGTGCGCACACCCGGCACGCTGCGCGCGGGCGAGGCCTTCGAGCTCGTGCCCGGCCCGCGCGAGGTCGGCATCACCGAGCTGTTTCGCGCGCGCAGCGCCGGGCGCGCGGCCTGACGCCGCTGACGCTCAGACCGCCACCGCGTCGGGCAGCGCCGGGTAGTCGGTGTAACCGGCCGCGCTACCGCCATACAGCGTCTCGCGCTGCAGCGCGTTCCACGGCAAGTGCTCGCGCAGCCGGCGCACCAGGTCCGGGTTGGCGATGAAGGGCCGTCCGAAGGCAACCAGGTCGGCCTCGCCGCGCTCGACCACCGCCTGGGCCAGCGCGGCGTCGTAGCCGTTGTTGACCATCCAGGCCCCGGCCGGGTGGGCGCGCTTGTAGACCGCGCGCAGCGCCGCGTAGTCGAACGGCGCGATCTGCCGGTCGCCACCGGTCGCGCCTTCGATCAGGTGCAGGTAGGCCAGCTTCAGCGGCGCGAGCCGCTCGACGACATGGCCGTAGAGCGCCTGAGCGTCGCTGTCCTGCCCGGCGTCGTTGGCCGGCGTCACCGGCGACAGGCGCAGGCCGGTGCGCGCCGCACCGATCTCCTCGCACACCGCCTGCATCACCTCGACCATCAGGCGCGCGCGGTTCGCGATCGGGCCGCCGTAGGCGTCGCTGCGGTCGTTGATGCTGTCGCGCAGGAACTGCTCGAGCAGGTAGCCGTTCGCGCCGTGCACCTCCACGCCGTCGAAGCCGGCGGCCATCGCCTGCCGGGCCGCATGGCGGTAGTCGGCCACGATGCGCGGCAGCTCGTCGGTGCGCAGCGCGCGCGGGGCGGAGACGGGTTCGAAGCCCTTCTTCGTGAAGGTCTTGGTGGCCGCGGCGCGCGCGGTCGAGGACACCGGGCTCTGCGCGCCCGGCTGCAGCGAGACATGCGAGATGCGCCCGACGTGCCAGAGCTGGATCACGATGCGCCCGCCGGCCGCGTGCACCGCCTCGGTGACACGGCGCCAGCCGGCCACCTGGGCGTCGCTGTGGATACCGGGCGTGTCGAGGTAGCCCTGGCCCTCGGGCGAGATCTGCGAAGCCTCGGTGACGATCAGCCCGGCACTGGCGCGCTGGCGGTAGTACTCCACCTGCAGCGGCCCGGGCAGCTGGCCCGGCAGCGCGCGGTTGCGCGTCAGCGGGGCCATCACGATGCGGTTGGCCAGCGCGATGTCGCCGGCGCGGAAGGGGGTGAACAGCGGATGCATGGGCTGCGAGGGAAGAGGTCGAGGACGGCACTCTAGCGGCCGGCGCCAAGGCCCGTGGTGCGGGCGGTCAAGGGTTCGGCGCGATACTGCGGCCCTTTTCCGCCGGCCGATCCGATGCTCGCCTACCGCCACGCCTTCCATGCCGGCAACCATGCCGACGTGCTCAAGCACCTCGTGCTGGTCCAGGTGCTGCGGTACATGGCGCTGAAGGACAAGCCCTACCGCTTCGTCGACACCCACGCCGGCGCCGGCGGCTACTCGCTGGAAGGCCGCTACGCGCAGAAGAAGGGCGAGTACGTGCAGGGCATCGGGCGGCTGTGGCAGCGCAGCGACCTGCCGCCGGCGCTGGAAGACCTGGTCGCGCTGGTGCGCCAGTTCAACCCCGACGGCCGGCTCGCCCAGTACCCCGGCTCGCCGGCGCTGGCGCACCTGCTGCGCCGGCCGGGCGACCAGCTGCGCCTGTTCGAGCTGCATCCCACCGACCACCGCATCCTCAACGCCTACCTCGGGCAGCAGAAGGGCGTCGAGGTGCACCATGCGGACGGCTTCGACGGGCTGAAGGGTCAGCTGCCGCCGAGCTCGCGCCGCGGCGTGGTGCTGCTGGACCCGAGCTACGAGACCAACGGCGACTACGCGCGCGTGGTCGCCACGCTGCGCGACGCGCTGCAGCGCTTCGCCGAGGGTGTGTACCTGGTGTGGTACCCGCAGGTGAGCAAGGTCGAAGCGGCCGAGCTGCCGCGCCGGCTTCAGGCGCTGGCCGGCAAGCGCTGGCTGCATGCCCGCCTGACGGTCGCGCGGCCGGATGCGAAGGGCTTCGGCCTGGCCGGCAGCGGGCTGTTCGTGATCAACCCGCCGCACACGCTGCACGACACGCTCGCGCCCTGCCTGCCCTACCTGGTCGAGCAGCTCGGCCAGGTCCCGAGCGCCAGTTACCAGCTCGAACACAAAACGGCCTGAGCGGCCGCCCACCGGCGCAAAACGTCAACCGCCGTGTCACTTCGGCGCGGCGGCCGAAGCCGCCGGCGCGCGCATCCGGGCGAGCCACTCGGTCCAGTCCTTCGGCCCCTGCTCGAAGCGCTGGCGCAGGTTGCCGAGCACCGTGCCCCAGGCCCGGTCGAAGTAGCTGTAGGTGAGGTCCCACTCACCGCCGTCGCCCCATCCGGTATGGGTGAGCGTGACCTGCGTGGCATCGGGCGCCAGCGCCTTCAGGCGCACGACGACGAAGGTGCGCTGCTGGCGCACCTGCGCCAGGTGCGGCGGCGCGTTCCAGTCGAAGCTGAGCATGCTCGGCGGCTGCAGCGCCATGTAGCGCATGTCGTCGGCGCCTTTCTGGCCCGGTTCGCCGTAGGGGTTGAAGTGGATGTGGAAGGCCCCGCCGACCCGCGCGTCGATCTCGGCCGCCGGGGCCATGAACGAGACGATGCCCGCGCGGGTGGTCCAGGCCTGCCACACGGCCTCGATCGGCGCGGCCACCACCACCTGCTTGGTGACGGCCCGCTCCTGTGCGGCCAGCACCGAAGCAAGCGCCCACAGAGCGATCCCCAGCACGATGCGCATCCCGGCCTCCTGTTCGACGGACGGGCCGAGAGCCTAGGCCAGCCGGTCAGGTCGCGCCACCCCGCGATGTGCAACACCCGCTTACGAAGAGCCGACCAGTCCTGTCAGTTTCGGCCGGGGCACGGATCTTGATGCTGACGCCGCCATGAAACCGCTGCCCCGCCTCCTCGCCGCGCTGGCCCTGGGCCTGACGGCCGTGCTCGGCAGCGGCTGCACGACCACCCTGGTCGTGATGCACGTCTACGACAAGATCACCGAGGGCGACCCGACCTCCTGCTTCAAGCTCAACAGCGTCGAGCGCGCGCTGCAGCAGCGATGCGGTGCGTTCGTGGCCGGCAGCCTGAAGGCCGAGGACGTGCGCGCCAGCGGCCTGCCGATCTGCCCGCTGACCCTCGCCACCCGCGAGCCGGCCTTCTGGCCGGTGCTGCCCGAGCTGATCGCCAAGGGCGCCGCGCCCGAGTCCTGCGCCACGCCGCCCTGGGTGGCCCTGGCCCAGGCACATCCCTGCCCGGATTTCGCGCGCGCCACGCCGGCCGAGCTGCAGGCGCTGCGCTGGGTCGCGCAGGCCGATGCCCGCGCCCTGCACCACGACGTGGTGCGTGCGCTGAGCTGCCCGAATGCGCGCGCCGCCGGCCTCGACCGCGTGCTCGACGACTGGGTCGCGCAAGACCAGCTGCCGCCCGGCGTGCTGGCCTTCGGCGCACTGGGCGCGCTGCACCCGAGCCACCTGCACTCGCCGCTGGCGCGCACGCTCGAGGCGCGCGGCCACACCGCCGGCGCCGCACTGGGCGCCTACGACGGCCAGCTGCCCGGCGGCTTCGAGGAGGCCCTGCGCAGCGGCGACTTCGCCGCGCTCGACTGGTGGCTGCAGCGTGTGCCCAGCCTGGCCAACCGCGCCCCGCCGAGCGGCAGCAACCAGCTGCCCTGGGTGCCGCTGGCGCGCGTGCTGACGCCGTCCTTCATGCCCGATCCGGCGCTGCAGCGCGAGACCGTCGCCTGGCTGCTGGCCCATGGCGCCGACCCCGACCGTGCCTTGCCGCACGACCGCTCGCAGACCGTGCGCACGCTGGCCGCCCGGCTGAACAGCCCGCTGCTGGCCGAGCTGCGCGCGCCGGGCGCCGCGCCGGCCGCGATCGCCGCGGCTGCCGGGCCGGCGGCCACCACGCTGCGGCGCCGCTGAAGCCGCGCGGCCCGCGGCCCTTGAAGGTCGCGGCGGCGACCCTACTTTCCCGAGCGCGCGGCGATGCCGCGACCGCGAGAAAGGAGCGACCGCCATGTACCCGTCCCTGTGGAACCTGCCCGGCGACCTGTTCGCCGAGGTCGAATCGCTGCAGCGTCAGATGGACCGCCTGCTCGGCGCGCGCAGCCCCACCTCCAGCATCCGTGCCGTCGAGCGCGGCAGCTTCCCGCCGGTCAACATCGGCAGCACGCCCGAGGCGATCGAGATCTATGCCTTCGCCCCCGGCATCGACCCGGCCAAGGTCGAGCTGTCGGTCGAGAAAGGCCTGCTGACGATCGCCGGCGAGCGCCGCCTGCCGGCCCCCGAGCCCGGCGCCAAGCTGAACGTCTATGCGCGCGAGCGCCCCGAGGGCAGCTTCCGCCGTGTCATCGCGCTGCCCGACGAGGCCGACCCCGACCGGGTCGACGCCAGCTACCGCGACGGCGTGCTGCGCGTGCGGGTGGCCAAGCGCGAAGCCTCGCGCCCGCGCCGCATCGAAGTGCGCGACGCCGCCTGATCCCCCACATCGCCACGAGATCGCCAGGAGAACCGTCATGAGCACCCAGGACATCCCCTCGCGCGAGCCGGCCCCGACCGCCGAGATCCCGGCGCTGACGCCGCCGGTGAACATCGTCGAGGACGAGAGCGGCATCACGCTGACTGCCGACCTGCCCGGTGCGGCACGCGATGCGCTGTCGGTGCGTGTCGACGGCGACACGCTGACGCTGGAGGCGCCGATCCGCCTCGGCGAGCCGGCCGCGCTCGAGCCGCTGTACATGGAACGCCGCGCCGGCCGCTACCTGCGCAGCTTCACGCTCAGCCGCGAACTCGACAGCACCCGCATCGACGCCAGCCTGCGCGACGGCGTGCTGACGCTGCGCCTGCCCAAGCTCGAGCGCGCCCGGCCGCGGCGCATCGAGATCCGCGCGGAACAAGGCTGACGCGGGCCGAGCGCCGGGCCGCCCCAGGCCGGCCCGCATCCCCGCGGGGGATCGGACGGCGTATTGCGCCGGCCGAGGGGCCGTCATTCAAGGCCATCCGGGCTCGCGCTTGAGATCGCGGAACGCGGCGAACAGCCAGGAGCGCAGCCCCACCATCAGCGTGTAGGGCCGCTTCTGGCTGGCCGGCAGCTTCTGGTCGGCCAGGTGCTGCTGGGCGAAGTCCTGCCCGAGGCGCTGCAGCCGCTCGACGAAGGTGTCGGCCAGGCTGCGGCCGATCTGCCCGTGCACCAGCATCAGCATCTCGCCCTCGCCGTCGAAGCCGCCGCTGAAGTAGTCCCCCGCGACATGCTCGCGGAAGTACTTCATCACCGGCCCGTCCGGCCGCCAGCGGAAGCCCTTGGCCAGCTTGAGCCGGTAGCGGTTCAGCGGCCGCAGCTCGATCACCTCGAGCCGGTCGAGCATCAGCAGGTACTTCACGCACTCGGCCTCGGTCAGCGTGTAGGTGGCGACGATCTGCTCGTAGGTCCAGTGGCTGAGCGCGCAGATCGCCACCAGCAGCAGCTTGCGGTCGGCGATCACCGCGGCCTCCTGCTCGTGCGTCAGCTCGGTGCGCAGCGGGCGCGTGTCGGCCACGATGCGCGCCAGGTCGGCGAAGTCCATCTTCAGCACGCGCAGCACCTCGTCCACCCGCGACAGCGGCATGTCGCCGCGCGCGAAGATGCGCTTGATGCTCGATTCGGCCATGCCGAGCTGCGCGGCCAGCTGGGCGTAGGTGATGCCGGCGGCTTTCAGCTCCGCCTTCAGGGCGGTGACCAGGTCCTGGGTGGTGCTCATGCGGGAGGCAGCGACTGCGGTACCGCGATGAGATACCGCCGGCGGCATCCGCTGCAACCCTCCCGGGAGGGGGTGGCTACCGCATCCGCCACACCGGAACATGGGGGCCTGTCCACTTCATCACGCCCCATGACCCTGTCCCCGAACCCCCGCCTGCGCGGCCTGCTGGCCGGCCTCGCGCTGGCCTTGAGCCTGCACGCCGCCCGGGCCGCCGACGCCTCCGAGGCGAGCGAAGCCTCGGTGCTGCCGGTGGCCCTGTCCGCCACGGCCACCTCGCTGCTGGTGGCCGGCGCCACCGAACTGACCGTCGTCGCCGTGCAGGCCTCGGCCGACGGCACGACCTGGGTGCTCGAGCGCGCCGCCGACGGCTCGCGCGCCAGCGTGCACCTGGCCGGCCAGGCCTCGGTGGCCGCCGGCAGCACGCTGGTGGTCACCGCGGTCGCCTCCGGCTGGCTGCTGTCGCAGGCCGGCCGCGTGCTGGCCCTGGTGCCGAACGAACGCGGGCTGGCGCTGCTGAGCCACCGCCGCATCACCCCGTGAGGCGCGCCGCGATCGCGCTGCTGCTGGCCGTCGCGCTGGGCAGCGCGCAGGCCGGGCGGTCCTGCGAGGCGCAGCCGCCGACCCTCGACTCCGTGCAACGTGGTCTGGTGCTGGCCGAACGCACGGTGCAGGCTCTCGAGGCCAGCGGCGCGCAGGTGGTCGTGCTGGCGCGTGCCGGCCAGGACCTGCGCCGCCACGGCCTGGCCTGGTCGCACCTCGGCTTCGCCTATCGCGACGGCGGGCACTGGCGCGTGGTGCACAAGCTCAACGACTGCGGCAGTGCACAGGCGGCGCTGTACCGCCAGGGGCTGGGCGAGTTCTTCCTCGACGACCCCTTCGAGTACCGCGCCGGTCTCGTGGTGCCCGAGCCTGCGCTGCAGGCGCGGCTGCTGCCGCTGCTGCGCGACGACGCCCGCGTGGCCCGCCTGCACCAGCGCGACTACAGCATGGTGGCCTACCCCTGGGCGCAGCGCTACCAGCAGTCCAACCAATGGGCGCTGGAGACGATCGCGCTGGCCGCCGAGCCCGCCGCGGCCGACCGCACGCGGGCCCAGGCCTGGCTGCGCCTGCAGGGCTACGAGCCGAGCACGCTGCGCCTCGGGCCGCTGACGCGCCTGGGCGCCCGCGTGGCGCGTGCCAACGTCGCCTTCGACGACCACCCGAACGAGAAGCGCTTCGCGGACCGCATCGAGACCGTCACCGTCGACTCGGTGTTCGCGTGGTTGAATCGCAGCGGTCTCGGCAGCCCGGCGCAGGTGATCCAGTGAGCCAACCGCATCCCAACCAGTTCGCGCTGCTGGCGCAGCGCCGCTTCGCGCCGTTCTTCTGGACCCAGTTCCTCGGCGCCGGCAACGACAACCTGTTCAAGTTCGCCTTCACGGTGCTGGTCACCTACGGCACGGGCGCGGCCGGCGGGCTCGCGCCGGCGCTGGTGGTGCAGCTGATCGCGGCGCTGTTCATCCTGCCCTTCCTGCTGTTCTCGGCGACGAGCGGGCAGCTGGCCGACAAGTTCGACAAGGCGCGCCTGATCCGGCTCGTGAAGACGCTCGAGATCGTGATCATGGTCGTCGCGCTGTACGGCTTCACGCAGCGCCACGTGCCGTCGCTGCTCGCGTGCACCTTCCTGCTCGGCCTGCACTCGACGCTGTTCGGCCCGGTCAAGTACGCCTACCTGCCCCAGCACCTGGCCGAGCGCGAGCTGACCGGCGGCAACGGCATGGTCGAGATGGGCACCTTCGTCGCCATCCTGCTGGGCAACGTGGCCGGCGGGCTGCTGATCGCGCTGCCGGGCACCGGGCCCACGGTGGTGGCCTGGAGCTGCCTGGGCGTGGCGCTGCTCGGGCGCGTGGCGGCGCAGTTCGTGCCGAGCGCGCCGGCCACCGACCCGGCGCTGGCGATCAACTGGAACCCGCTCACCGAGACCTGGCGCAACCTGCGGCTCGCGCATGGCCAGCTCGTCGTGTTCCGCTCGCTGCTGGGCATCTCGTGGATGTGGTTCTTCGGCGCGGTGTTCCTGACCCAGTTCCCCGCCTTCGCGAAGGACGTGCTGGGCGGCAACGAGCAGGTCGCCTCGCTGCTGCTGGTGGTGTTCTCGGTGGGCATCGCGATCGGCTCGCTGCTGTGCGAGACGCTCTCGCGCCGGCATGTCGAGATCGGCCTGGTGCCGCTGGGCGCGCTGGGCATGAGCGTGTTCGCGATCGACCTGTACTTCGCCTCGCGCGGGCTCGCGCACGGCGAGGCCGCGCTGACGCTGGGGCAGTTCGCCGCCGTCGGCGCGCACTGGCGCGTGCTGGCCGACCTGCTGCTGCTCGCGCTGTTCGCCGGGCTCTACAGCGTGCCGATGTACGCGCTGATCCAGCTGCGCGCGCCGGCCAGCCACCGCTCGCGCATCATCGCGGCCAACAACATCCTCAACGCCCTCTTCATGATCGCCAGCGCCGGCATGGCGGCGCTGCTGCTGAAGGCCGGCGCCACGGTGCCGCAGCTGTTCCTGATCACCGGGCTGCTGAACGTGCTCGTCGCGGGCTACATCTTCCTGCTCGTGCCGGAGTACCTGCTGCGCTTCGTCGCCTGGGTGGCCACGCACCTCGTGTACCGCTTTCGCGTGCGCGGCGACGAGCACCTCCCCGCCGAGGGTGCGGCGATCCTGGTGTGCAACCACGTCAGCTTCGTCGACGCGGTGCTGCTGATGGCGGCCAGCCCGCGGCCGATCGCCTTCACCATGGATCACCGCATCTTCCGCATCCCGGTGCTCGGCGCGCTGTTCCGGCTCGCCAAGGCGATCCCGATCGCGCCGCAGAAGGAGGACCCGGCCACCTACGCGCGTGCCTTCGAGCGCGCCCGCGCGGTGCTCGACGCGGGAGACCTGCTGTGCATCTTCCCCGAAGGCGCGATCACGCGCGACGGCAGCCTCGGCGAGTTCAAGGGCGGCGTGATGAAGCTGCTCGAGGCCAACCCGGTGCCGGTGGTGCCGCTCGCACTGCACAACCTGTGGGGCTCGTTCTTCTCGCGCATCGAGGGCGACGCGATGAGCAAGCCGTTCCGCCGCGGCCTATTCAGCCCGGTGGCGCTGCGCGCCGGCACGCCCGTGCCGGCCGCGCAGGTGAGCCCGGCCCTGCTGCGCGAACGGGTCGCGGCGCTGCTGGCCGAGCCGGTCGACGCCGGGCTCAGGCCGCCAATGCCTGACCTCGGTCTGTGAGCCGCTTCGTGATCACGCTCTTCAGCGGGCCCAGCCGGTCCGCCACGCGGAGCACCGCGCTGCGCAGCAGCCGGGCCGGCGCGCGGTCGTCGGTGAACAGGCCGACGATCGCGTTGGTGCCGAGGTAGATCGGCAGCGTCTCGCGCCGGTGGCGCGTTTCGTAGGGCAGCAGCGTCTCGAGGCGGCCGAGGTCGCGCCCGGCGCGGCGCGCCTGCACGAGCTGCTGCGCCAGCACCTCGACGCCGTAGAGCGCGAAGTTGTAGCCGTGCGCAGTGACCGGGTGCATGCCCACCGCCGCGTCGCCGACCAGCGCGAAGCGCGGCGCGACGAAACGCTGCGCATACACCGCCACCAGCGGATAGAGGTGGCGCACGCCCTGCAGCGTCATCGCGCCAAGGCGGCCGCGCAGGCGCGCCTGCACCCAGGCGACGAACTCGGCTTCCGGCCAGGCCATCATCGCCGCGGCGCGATCGGCCGGCACGGTGACGACGATCGAGCTGCAGCCGCCGTTCATCGGCAGCACCGCGAGCGTGTGGCCCGCGTGGAAACACTCCTGCGCGACGCCCTCGTTCGGCCGCTCGTGCGCCATGCGGCAGACGATCACGCTGCGCCCGAAGTCGCGCATGGCCGCGCCGATGCCGGCCTGGCGGCGCGCGGCCGAGAAGCGGCTGTCCGCGGCCACCAGCAACGGCGCGCGCCAGCAGCGCTCCTGGCCGTCGGCCGCGCGTGCCTGCACGACCGCGGCGTCGGCCTCGAGCCGCAGCGACGTGACCTGGGTCGACGGCTGCAGCGCGATGCCCTCGCGCTGCCGCGCAGCGGCCCAGCTGACACGCCGGATCACGTGGTTGGCGACGAGGTGCCCGAGCTCGGACTCGCCCGAGCCGACCGGGTCGAAGCGCAGCGGTGCCGGGTCGGCCGCGTTGTAGACCGTCGCGCGCACCAGCGGCGCCACCTCCTCGGGCGGGAACGCATCCCACAGGCCGAGCCGGCGCAGGATCGCCTGGCCACGGTGCGTCAGCGCGATGTCGCGGCCGTCGGGCGCCGGGTCGGCCAGCGTGGCCTCGTCCTGGCCGTCGAACACGACGCTGCGCAGGCCGGCCTCGGCCAGCGCGAGCGCCAGGGCCAGCCCGCTCGGGCCGGCGCCGATCACGAGCACGTCGGCGTCGTGGGGGGCGGGGGAGGTGTCCATGGCGCGGCATCTTGGCCGCGCCGCCGCGTCGCCGCGCTGACCGGCGTCAACCGATGCCGCGGGCCCGGTCGGCCGCGAAGCGCTGCGCGAACGCGGCGAACGTGCCGGCGTCCAGCGCCTCGCGCACCTCGCGCATCAGGTTCACGTAGTAGTGCAGGTTGTGGATGCTGGCCAGCATGGGCCCGAGCATCTCGCCGCAGCGGTCCAGGTGGTGCAGGTAGGCGCGGCTGAAGTTCGCGCAGGTGTGGCAGCGGCAGGTCTCGTCGATGGGCAGCGGGTCGCTGCGGTAGCGTGCGTTGCGCAGGCGCAGGTCGCCGAAGCGGGTGAAGAGGTGGCCGTTGCGCGCGTTGCGGGTCGGCATCACGCAGTCGAACATGTCCACACTGGCGGCCACGCCCTCGACCAGGTCTTCCGGCGTGCCCACGCCCATCAGGTAGCGCGGCTTGGCGGCCGGCAGGCGGTGCGGCGTGTGCGCGACGATGCGGCGCATGTCCTCCTTGGGCTCGCCCACGCTCACGCCGCCGACCGCGTAGCCGGGCAGGTCGAGTTCGACCAGCGCGGCCAGCGACTCCTCGCGCAGGTGCTCGAACATGCCGCCCTGCACGATGCCGAACAGCGCATTCGGGTTCTCCAGCCGCGCGAACTCGGCCTTCGAGCGCGCCGCCCAGCGCAGGCTGAGTTCCATCGAGGCGCGCGCCTCCTTCTCGGTGGTCACGTGGCCCGCGGTCTCGTAGGGCGTGCACTCGTCGAACTGCATCACGATGTCGCTGTTCAGCACGCGCTGGATCTGCATGCTGACCTCGGGCGTGAGGAACAGCTTGTCGCCGTTGACCGGCGAGGCGAACCTGACGCCCTCCTCGCTGATCTTGCGCATCTCGCCGAGCGACCAGACCTGGAAGCCGCCGCTGTCGGTCAGGATCGGCTTGGTCCAGCCCTCGAAGCGGTGCAGCCCGCCGAAGGCGCGCAGCACCTCCAGCCCCGGGCGCAACCAGAGGTGGAAGGTGTTGCCGAGGATGATCTGCGCGCCCATCGCCTCGAGAGAGGCGGGCAGCACGCCCTTGACGGTGCCGTAGGTGCCCACCGGCATGAACACGGGCGTCTCGACAACGCCGTGGTTGAGCCGCAGTCGCCCGCGGCGCGCCAGCCCTTCGGTGCGGAGCAGTTCGAATTCGAGCATGCGGCGATTGTCGCCGCGTGCGTCAGGGCAGCACTTGCAGGTCGCCGAACAGCGAGGGCGGCGCCTCCGGGGCGCGGCGCGCGTGCGCCGTCCAGCGCGCCACGCTGGCCTCCAGGCTCGCGGCCAGCACCGGCTTGGTCAGGAAGTCGTTCATGCCCGCGGCCAGGCAGGCGGCGCGGTCCTCGACGAAGGCGTTGGCCGTCAGCGCGACGATCGGCACGGTCTTGCCATGCCGTCCGGCGGCCCCGGCGCGCAGGCGCCGCGTGACCTCGAGGCCGTCCATGTCGGGCATCTGCCAGTCCATCAGCACCAGGTCGTAGGCCTCGGCGGCCAGCAGGGCGAGCGCCTGGGCGCCGTCGTCGGCCGTGCTGGCCTGGAAACCCGCGTGGCGCAGCATGGCGCAGACGATCGCCTGGTTGACCCGGTCGTCCTCGACCACCAGCACGTGCGGCGCGTGGGCCTCGCCCGCATCGACCGATCCGGCCGACCCAACGGGCAACCGCGGCGCCGGCGCCGCGCCCAGCCGGCTGACCAGCGCCGAGCGCAGCACCGGCTTGACGATGGTGCGCGCGATGCCGAAGCGCTCGCGCAGCGCCTGCACCCCGGGCGATTCGCCGCCGGACAGGCCGATCACGCGCCGCGGGTCCAGCCGCACGGCCGCCGCGGCCAGCATGTCGGCGGCCTGCGCGTCGTCCAGCGCCACCAGCACCCACGGGGCGCTCGCCGGGTCCGCGGCGAGCGCCTGGGCGAGTTCGGCCGGCGTGCGGCAGCGTTGCGCACGGCAGCCCAGGCGCGCCAGCTGGGCCTGCAGCGCGGCGGCACCGGCCTCGTGCGGCTCGTGGAACAGCACGGTCTGGCGCAGCGGCTCGGGCGCGGGCGGCAGCACCCGGGCATCCGGCAGGTCGAGCTCGATACCGAAGGTCGAGCCCGCGCCGAGCCGGCTGCGCACGCCGATGCGCCCGCCCATCGCCTCGACCAGCTGGCGTGCGATGGCCAGCCCCAGCCCGCTGCCGCCGAAGCGCCGGTTGGCGCCGTCGTCGGCCTGGCGGAAGGGCTTGAACACCTGCTCCAGCGAACCCTCGCCGATGCCGATGCCGGTGTCGCTGACCACGATGCGCAGCGCGCCGGGACGCGAACCGGCCTCCACGCGCAGCACCACCTCGCCGCGCAGCGTGAACTTGACGGCGTTGCCCAGCAGGTTGAGCAGCACCTGGCGCAGGCGCAGCGGGTCGCCGTGGCGCCACAGCGGCAGCGCCGGGTCGACGATCACCGCCATCTGCAGGCCCTTCAGGCGCGCCGGCACCGCCGCGGTGGCCGCTGCGGCCTCGGTGCAGTCGAGCAGGTTGAAGTCCTCCGGCGCGAGCTCGAGCGCGCCGGTCTCGATGCGCGCCAGATCGAGCACGTTCTCGATCAGGCCGAGCAGGTTCAGACCGCTCTGGCGGATCACCTCCACCAGGTGCGCCTGGCCCGGCGGCTGCGCCTCCTGGCCCTGCATCAGCTGGGCCGCGCCGATCACCGCGTTCAGCGGCGTGCGCAGCTCGTGGCTCATGTTGGCGAGGAACCGTGTCTTGGCCACCGAGGCGGCCTCGGCCCGTTCCTTCTCGTGGCGCAGCGCCTCGGTGCGTTCGGCCACGCGGCGCTCGAGCGCGCGGTTGGCGTCGAGCAGGGCGCGGTCGCGCTTGGCGATCTCGTCGAGCATGCGGTTGAAGGCGTCGACCGCGGCGCCGACCTCCAGCCCGCCGCCGCGCGCCAGCGGGCGGGCATGCGCCGGGTCGGCCGCCATCTGCCCGGCCACCTGCGCCAGCTGCGTCACCGGGCGCGTGATGGCCCCCGCCAGCCGGCGCGCCACCAGCACCGTCGCGGCGAAGCCGAGCAGGCTGGCCACGCCCATCGCGCCGACCGCCAGCAGCAGCGTCGCCCACAGGCGCGACAGCTCGTTGGTGATGGTCACCCGGCCGATCGTCACGCCGTCGAGCACCACGTCCTGGCTGGCCGTCAGGCGCCCGCTGGCCAGGCCGCCGCCGGGCCCGTCGCGCTCCGGCGGCGCGGCGCTGCCGTAGCGTCCGACCTCGCGGCCGCGTGCGTCCTGCACCCAGGCGCCGACGATCTCCGGCCGCGCGCGCAGCATCGCAAGCGTGTCGGCCACGCCCTTGGCGTCGTCGAAGGCGAGCGAGGCCTGCAGCGCGTAGGCCAGGGTCAGCACCACCTCGTGAGAATCCTCGCGCGCGCGCTCCTGCTGCAGCCACCAGCCGGTGCAGGCCACCGCGACCATGCCGAGCGCGGCGGTCAGCCCGGCGCACAGCGCCACCAGCCAGGTGAGGCGCCGCTGCAGCGACAGCGTGGCCACGCGGCGCTGCAACGCGGCCTTCATTCGCGCACCTGCCGGGCCAGCTTCAGCACCTGGGCCGACAGGCCGAGGTGGGCGGTGCGCAGCGCCTTGAGGTTGACGTCGAAGCGCAGCGCGTCGTTGACGTTGACCAGCTCGACCATGCCGCCACGCGACAGGAAGCCGTCGAGCGCGCCGATGGTCAGCATCGGCGCCTCGCCCGCGGCGACGGCGTAGGAGCGCGCCGCGCTGCCGTCGACGAACAGCAGGTCGCAGGCGGTCGGTGCGCCCGGGCCCAGCAGGCTGACGGTCAGCGGCCGCCCGGCCACCGGCACGCCGCGCTGGCTGGCGAAGGCCGCCGCCACCGCCGGGCTGTCCTGCAGCACGCACAGGCGCAGCGGCGCGCCCTCGGCGGCGAAGGCCCCGGCCGGCCACTGGACGAAGCGTGCCAGCGTGACGGCGAACTTGGCCTTGGCCTCGGCCTCGCTGGCCGGCGCCTGGGCCTGCGCGACGCAGGCGGCCGCCGCCAGGGTCACGGACAGGCGGCGCAGCCAGCGGGCGCGCATGTCAGAAGCTCCAGCCCAGCTGCAGGCGCGCACTGCGGCCGTCCTGCGCCAGGGAGTCGTCGCGGTGTTCCGGGCCGGCCGGGTCGGCGTAGCGCGTGTTGGCCAGGTTGTACAGGCCCAGCGCGACGGACCAGGGCTGCCCGAGCGGGGCGAGCGTGAGCTGCGCGTTCAGGCGCAGGGACGGGTCGAGCGCCGCCCCGGCCAGCGTGCGGCGCTCGCCGACCCGCAGCAGGTTCAGCCCGAGCGTGGCGCCCGGCCAGGGGCCGGACAGGGTGGCTGTCAGCTTGGCCAGCGAGCGCGGTGCGTCGCTCAGCACGGCGCCGGTGGTCAGGTCGCGGGTGCGCTGGCCGGACCAGCTGCCGCGCAGGCGCAACAGTCGGCCGGCCTGCAGGCCGGCCTCGAGTTCGACGCCGCTGGCGCGCGCGCTGCCGGTGTTGGCGTAGACCTGCTGGCCGCCGGGCAGGTCGACGAAGTTGATCGAGTCGCTCAGGTCGAGCCGGTACCAGGTCAGGCTGGCGTCGAAACCGGCGGACGGGCGCCACAGCGCCGTCAATTCGCTCGAGCGCAGCGATTCGGCACGCAGCGTGGTGCCGACCACCTGCCCGCCGTCCTGGTAGCCGGTCTCCGAGGCATTGGGCTCGCGGAAGGCGCTGCCGCGCTGCAGCTTGAGCGTCCACGCCGGCGCGGCCGACCACAGCGCGGCGATCCGCGGCGAGGCCGCCGTGTGGCCGTCGAGCTGACGGTCGACGCGTGCGCCGAGGTTGAGCCGCCAGCGCGGCGCGGGCTGCCACTCGTCGTTGACGAACAGCGCGTAGCGCTCCGAGCGCATCGTGGTGTCGGTGTAGACCTGCGGTGCCGGGTCCAGATCGGCCGCGTACAGGCTCTGCCGCGTGTTGCGCTGGAACTCCAGCCCGATCAGCAGGCGGTGCCCGCGCCAGCCGCTCCAGACGTGGCGCAGCTCGCCGGCGATCCAGCGCGCATCGGCACGGGTGACCCCGGGCACCGGGGCGTCCGCCGGCTCGTACAGGCCGAAGCCGCGGTAGGCGTAGACACCCAGGCCGAGCCGCGCATGCACCTCCTGCGCGTCGTTCAGCCGCTGGACGTAGGACAGATCGGCGAGGCCGTAGCGGTCCAGCGAGTCGCTGCGCTCGTTGAACAGCACGCCGTAGGCGCCGGTCGGGTCGTCCTTCAGCCGCTCGGAAAGCACGGCCGTCAGGCTCCAGCCGCCCCAGCCCGCCTTGGCGAACAGCTTGTCGTTGCGCTCGCCGTCGCGGCCGATCGCCCAGCCGTGATGGCTCGACGGGTCGTCGTAGCCGGGGAAGTACAGGCTGGCTTGGCCACGCGCGCGCTCGGACGCGATGCCGAGCAGCACGCGGGTCGGTCCGAGGTCGCCGCCCCAGGTGGCGCCGAACTTGCGCCGCGCGCCCGATCCCAGTTCGAACGTCGCGGCCGCCCCGGGCAGTTGCGAGGGCCCGCGCGTGACGATGTTGACCACGCCCAGCACCGCGTTCGTGCCGTACAGCGCCGAGCCGGGGCCGGGAATGAACTCGACGCGGTCGATCAGTCCGACGTCGAGCGGGAACTCGCGCCCGGCGGTGGCCGAGTCGTAGATCGCCTCGTTGACCCGCGCGCCGTCGATCAGCAGAAGCAGGCGCGACGAGTAGTCGCCCGGCCGCTCGACGCCGCGCACGCCGACGTAGGTGTAGGCGCGGTCCTGGCGCAGGTGCACGCCGGGCAGGCTCTCCAGCACCTCGGCCAGCGTGCGGTAGCCCTGGGCGCGGATCTCGCCGCCGGTGCGCACGTAGACGAGGCTGGGCGCTTCGGAAGCGTCCTGGTCGACCTTGGCGGGCGCCACCAGGCGCGATGCACCGGCCACCGGCTGGGACAGCACCTCCGCCAGGTCGTCGGCCGTGCCATCCGCATCGGCCGCGCCGGCGGCCGTGGGCACCAGCAGCGCCGCCAGCCCGGCCAGCGCGGCGCAGCGCCCCGCGGCGAGGAACGGGCGCACGAGGCCGGGCAGCGACGCGGGCAGCATGGCGCAAGGCTACCGGCCGGCCGGCGCGGCCAGGGCCGGAAAAGCGCCGCCGCGGCGGGCTACTTCTTCGCCGGCCCGAGGGCGAGGATCCAGCCGACCAGCTGCTTCGCGTCGGCCTCCTTGATCGCCACCGCGTTGGGCGGCATCGCCAGGCCGCTGGCCTTGCCCTTCCAGTGGCTGTCGTACGGATTCGAGCCGGTCATGACGACGTGCGTCAGCTGGTCCGCAGCGCCTTGCGTGCCGCGGTACTTGAGCGACACCTCGCGCCAGGCCGGGCCCACCGGCGGCAGGCCGTCCGGCCCCTTGCCGCCGGGCTCGACCTGGTGGCAGGTCAGGCAGCCGCTGGTGGCGGCGAGCTTCATCATCGCGTCGTCGCTGCCGGCGGCCGTCGAGGCCAGCGGCAACGCAGCGAGCAGGGCGATCAATGCGGTCTTCATGGACACTCCTTCCCGGTTGATTTCGCGGCCATCCTAGGAAGGCAGGCAGGGCCTCCGTTGACGGCCATCAACCACCACCGGCAAATTGCCAGGCTGGAGCAGCGCTGTGTCAGGGCGCAGCGGCGGGCGTGTCGTCGCGCGACAGCAGCATCGCGTCACCGTAGCTGAAGAAGCGGTAGCGCTCGTGCAACGCATGCGCGTAGAGCGCGCGGATGCGCGCGTGGCCGGCGAACGCGCTGACCAGCATCAGCAGCGTGCTGCGCGGCAGGTGGAAGTTGGTGATCAGCCGGTCGACCACGCGGAAGCGGAAGCCCGGCGTGATGAAGATGTCGGTCTCGCGGCTGCCGGGCTCGAGCGTGCCGGACAGCGCCGCCGACTCGAGCGCACGCAGCGTCGTGGTGCCCACGGCGACGACGCGCCCCCCGGCCGCGCGCGTGCGCTCGATCGCCGCCACCGTGGCCGCGCCCACCTCGTACCACTCGCTGTGCATGCGGTGCTCGGCGATGGTTTCGTGGCGCACCGGCTGGAAGGTGCCGGCGCCCACGTGCAGCGTGACGTGGGCACGCGCGACGCCGCGCGCGGCCAGCGCCGCCAGCAGCGGCTCGTCGAAGTGCAGCGCCGCGGTCGGGGCCGCCACCGCGCCGGGCCGCGCGGCGAACACGGTCTGGTAGCGCCGCTCGTCCTCGGCGTCGTCGGCGTGCGTGATGTAGGGCGGCAGCGGCACGTGGCCGTGGCGCTCGAGCAGCACGAACGGATCCGCGGGCAGGCGCAGGCGGAACAGCGAATCCTCCGGGCCGCCGCGGCCGAGCACCTCGGCCTCGAAGGCCTCGGCGAAGCGCAGCAGCGCGCCGGCCTTGGGCGACTTGCTGGCGCGCAGGTGCGCCAGCACCTCGTGGCCGGGCAGCACCCGCTCGACCAGCGCCTCCACCGCGCCGCCGCTGGCCTTGCGGCCGAGCAGGCGCGCCTTGATCACGCGCGTGTCGTTGAAGACCAGCAGGTCGCCCGGCTCGAGCAGCCCCGGCAGCTCGCGGAACACCCGGTCGACCGGCACGGCGGCACGGCCGTCGAGCAGCCGCGAGGCGCTGCGCTCGGCGGCCGGGTGCTGGGCGATCAGCTCGGGGGGCAGCTCGAAGTCGAAATCCGCGAGCGTCCAGGCCCGCGTCGACCCGGTCACGCCGGTCAGCGCTGGGCGCCGGGCAGCGCCGGTGCCTGCTGGGCCCGTGCGTCCGACTTGTCCCAGGCCAGCGCGGCGAGCACGCTGAAGGCGATCACGGCGGCGAGGACGATGGCGACACGGGTGACGAAGCGCATGGCGGCGGCGGGGACGCAGGGAACGGGCGCGATTGTGGGGCCATCCGAAGCGCTTTCCCCGCGCCGGATGCAACCGGATGCGAAATGTCGTGCGTGTGCGTGCGGCGCGCCACGAACCGCGGCAGGGCGTCACGCCCGACCGCGCGGCGAGAATCGCCCGCATGCCCGAGGCCAGTGCCAAGACACCGAGCAAGTCCGGCCCGCAGAAGGCGCTGGAGAAGCTCGGCCTGGTGCGCGACATCGACCTCGCGCTGCACCTGCCGCTGCGCTACGAGGACGAGACGCGGCTGGCGCCGATCGCCACGCTGCGCGAGGGCACGACGGCGCAGGTGGAAGGCACGGTCAGCGACAGCCGCGTGCTGCTGCGCCCGCGCCGCCAGCTCGTGGTGACGCTCGCCGACGGGCGCGACACGCTGGTGCTGCGTTTCCTGCACTTCTACCCGGCGCAGCAGAAGGCCTGGGCGCCGGGCGCGCGGCTGCGCGTGCGCGGCGAGGTGCGCGGCGGCTTCCTCGGCCAGGAGATGGTGCACCCGGCGGTGCGCGTGGTGCAGGAGGGTGAGCCGCTGCCCACCGCGCTGACGCCGGTCTACCCGGCCAGCGCCCAGCTGCCGCAGGCCTACCTGCGCAAGGCGGTGGCCTCCGGCCTGGCGCGCGCCGACCTGGCCGAGCTGCTGCCGCCGGGCCTGGCACCGGCCGGGCTGATGCCGCTGCGCGAGGCGCTGCAGTTCCTGCACCACCCGGCGCGCGAGGTCGGCGTCGAGACGCTCGAGGACCGCAGCCACCCGGCCTGGCAGCGCCTGAAGTTCGACGAGCTGCTGGCCCAGCAGCTCTCGCAGCTGCAGGCGCGGCGCGCGCGCGAGGCACAGCGCGCGCCGGTTTTCCCGCTGCGCGCCGGCGGGCTGCAGGAGCGCCTGCTGGCCGCGCTGCCGTTTGCGCTGACCGCGGCGCAGCGCCGCGTGGCCGAGGAAATCGCCGCCGACCTGGCCCGCGCCCAGCCGATGCAGCGCCTGCTGCAGGGCGACGTCGGCTCGGGCAAGACGGTGGTGGCGGCGCTCGCCGCGGCCGTCGCGATCGAAGCCGGCTGGCAGTGCGCGCTGATGGCGCCCACCGAGATCCTGGCCGAGCAGCACCTGCGCAAGCTGGTCGGCTGGCTCGAGCCGCTGGGCATCCGCGTCGCCTGGCTGACCGGCAGCCGCCAGGGCCGGCAGCGGCGCGCGATGCTCGAGCAGATCGCCTCGGGCGAGGCGGCGCTGGTGGTCGGCACGCATGCCGTGATCCAGGACCAGGTGGCGTTCCGGCGCCTCGGCCTCGCGATCATCGACGAGCAGCACCGCTTCGGCGTGCAGCAGCGCCTGGCCCTGCGCTCGAAGCTGGAGGACGGGCCGCTCGAGCCGCACACGCTGATGATGAGCGCCACGCCGATCCCGCGCACGCTGGCGATGACGCTGTTCGCCGACCTCGACATCAGCACCATCGACGAGCTGCCGCCCGGCCGCACGCCGGTGGTGACCAAGCTGTTCGCCGACACCCGGCGCGACGCGGTGGTCGCGCGCATCCGCGACGAGGTGGCGGCCGGCCGGCAGGTCTACTGGGTCTGCCCGCTGATCGAGGAGAGCGAGAAGCTCGACCTGCAGAACGCCACCGCCACGCACCAGCAGCTGTGCGCGGCGCTGCCCGGGTGCATGGTCGGCCTGCTGCACGGCCGCATGCCGCCGGCCGAGAAGGCGGCCGTGATGTCGCTGTTTTCCGGCGGGCAGATGGCGGTGCTGGTCTCGACCACGGTGATCGAGGTCGGCGTGGACGTGCCCAACGCCTCGCTGATGGTGGTCGAGCATGCCGAGCGCTTCGGCCTCAGCCAGCTGCACCAGCTGCGCGGCCGCGTCGGGCGCGGCGCGCAGGCGAGCGTCTGCGTGCTGCTGTACGGCACGCCGCTGTCGGACACCGCCAAGGCGCGCCTGAAGGCCATGCTCGAAACGACCGACGGCTTCGAGATCGCGCGGCGCGACCTGGACATCCGCGGCCCGGGGGAGTTCCTCGGCGCACGCCAGTCCGGCGCGCCGCTGCTGCGCTTCGCCGACCTGGCGCTGGACGAGCCGCTGGTGCGCGCCGCGCGCCGGGCCGCCGAGCGCCTGCTGGCGCAGGATCCGCAGGCCGCCGAGCGCCACGTGGCGCGCTGGCTGGGCCAGCGCTCGGAGTACCTCAAGGCGTGAATCCGGGGGGTGCCCGGCCGCGCGCGCCAAGCTAGGATGCGCGGCCGCTGCGCAGGCGCTCACGAGGCAGGTAGCGGCGCCCCCTTCCAACCGAATCGAGGGCCACGCCCATGAATCTGATCCAGCGCGTGCAGGACATCCTGCTCAAACCCAAGGACACCTGGCCGGCGATCGCCGCCGAGCCGGCCACCGTCTCCTCCATCTACCAGAACTGGCTGCTGATCGTCGCCGCCATCCCGCCGGTGGCGGCCTTCATCGGGCTGTCCATCATCGGCGTCGGCGGCTTCGGCTTCGGCTTCCGCGTGCCGCTGTTCGCCGGGCTCGGCCACATGGTGCTGAGCTACGCGCTGTCGCTGGGCGTGGTGTACCTGCTGGCGCTGCTCGTCGACGCGCTGGCGCCGAGCTTCGGCGGCACCAAGAACCCGATCGCGGCGCTCAAGCTGGTCGCCTACGGCAGCACGGCCGGCTTCGTCGGCGGCGTGTTCAGCCTGCTGCCGATGCTCTCGGTGCTGGGCCTGCTGGCCTCGCTGTACTCGATCTACCTGATCTACCTCGGCCTGCCGGTGCTGATGCGCAACCCGCCGGAGAAGTCGGTCGCCTACACGGCGGTGGTGGTGGTGATCGGCTTCGTCGCGATGCTGGTGCTCTCGGCGCTGACCGCGACGGCGCTGCCGGGGCGGCACATGGGCTTCGGCGGCTGGGGCGCGCAGCCCGACGTGGCGCTGAAGGTGCCCGGCGGCGAGGTGCGCATCGACGGCAGCAAGATGGAGGAGATGGCGCGCCGCATGGAGGAGGCCGGCAAGCGCATGGAGCAGGCGCAGAAGCGCGGCGACAGCGAGGGTGCCGGCAAGGCGCTGGGCGAGATGATGGGCGCGGTCGGCGGCGCCGGCGGCCAGCCGATCCCGGCGGCCGAGCTGAAGGCGCTGCTGCCCGAATCGCTCGGCGGGCTGGCGCGCGAGAGCTTCGAGGCTCAGAACAACGCGGCGATGGGCCTGGCCAGCTCGTCGGCGCGCGGGCGTTATGCCGGCGGCGACCGGCGCGTCGAGCTGAGCATCACCGACATGGGCAGCCTGGCCGGCCTGGCCGGGGTGGCCGGCTGGGCCAACATGACGGTGGACCGCGAGACCGACGGCCAGGTCGAGAAGGTCTACAAGCAGGGCACGCGCACGGTGCGCGAGCAGTACCGCAAGGACGGCTCGCACGGCGAGGTGACGGTCATCCTGCCCAACGGCGTGATCGTCGAGGCGCGCGGCGACGGGGTCGATCCGGCCTCGCTGAAGAAGTTCGTCGACGCCCTGGACCTGGCCCGGCTCGAGGCGATGCAGCGTCCGGCGAAGTCCTAGCCGGGCCGCGCGGCCCGGCTGCGATACTGCGCGGCCATGACGCTCACCGAACTGCGCTACATCGTCGCCGTCGCGCGGGAGAAGCATTTCGGCCGTGCGGCCGAGGCCTGCTTCGTCTCGCAGCCCACGCTCAGCGTGGCGATCAAGAAGCTCGAGGAGGAGCTCGACGTCAAGATCTTCGAGCGCGGCGCCAGCGAGGTCAGCGTCACCCCGCTCGGGCAGGAGATCGTGCGCCAGGCGCAATCGGTCATCGAGCAGGCCGCGGCGATCAAGGAGATCGCCAAGCGCGGCAAGGATCCGGTCTCCGGCCCATTGCGGCTGGGCGTGATCTACACCATCGGTCCGTACCTGCTGCCCGACCTGGTCAAGCAGGCGATCGAGCGTGTGCCGCAGATGCCGCTGATCATCCAGGAGAACTTCACCGCCAAGCTGCTGGAGATGCTGCGCACCGGCGAGCTCGACGCGGCCATCATGGCCGAGCCCTTTCCCGACGCCGGCCTGGCGGTGGCGCCGCTCTACGACGAGCCCTTCCTCGCCGCGGTGCCGAGCCAGCACCCGCTGGCCAAGCGCAAGAGCGTCACCGCCGAGGAGCTGAAGAACGAGACCATGCTGCTGCTGGGCACCGGGCACTGCTTCCGCGACCACGTGCTCGAGGTCTGCCCGGAGTACGCGCGCTTCTCCAGCGACGCCGAAGGCATCCGCAAGAGCTTCGAGGGCAGCTCGCTGGAGACCATCAAGTACATGGTCGCCTCGGGCATGGGCGTGACGGTCGTGCCGCAGCTCTCGGTGCCCAAGGAGGCGCAGCCGCACGTGAAGTACATCCGCTTCAGCGCGCCGGTGCCCACGCGCCGTGTCGTGCTGGTGTGGCGCCGCACCTTCACCCGCTACGAGGCGATCGCCGCGCTGCGCAATGCGATCTACGCCTGCCCGCTGGCCGGCGTCAGGCGGCTGACGGACGGAGCAGGCGGTCGAGCAGCCGCATGAGCCGCGTGATGTCCACCGGCTTGGTCAGGTAGGCCGCGAAGCCGGCCGCCTCGCCGCGCGCCAGGTCGGCGGGCATCGCGTTGGCGCTGATGGCGATCACCGGGATGGCGCGCGTCTGCGGGTCCTCGCGCAGCCGGTCCATCACCGCGTAGCCGTCCACGCCGGGCAGGTGGATGTCCAGCAGGATCAGGTGCGGCCGCTGCGCCTGCGCCAGCGCCAGGCCCTGTTCGGGATGCTCGGCGCTGAGCACCTCGACGTCGCTGCGGCGCGCCAGGATCTGCTGGATCAGCTGCAGGTTCAGCGGGTTGTCCTCGATGCACAGCACGCGCCGGCGCGGCCCGCCGTGAGCCGCGGCGGCGGCGCCGGCCTGCGCATCGAGCGGCGGCGGCGCCGGCGCCGGCTCGGTCGACTCGAGCTGCACCCAGAACTCGCAGCCCTGGCCGGGCTCGCTCGCCACGCCGATCGTGCCGTGCATCAGCTCCACCAGGCGCTTGCTCAGCGCCAGCCCGATGCCGGTGCCCTCGGCATGGGTGCGCTCGGCGCCGAGGCGCTCGAACGGCACGAACAGGCGCGCCTGCTGCCCGGCGTCCAGCCCGGAGCCGCTGTCGCGCACGAGCAGGCGCTGCTGCGTGCCGCGCGGCTCGCAGCGCAGCTCGACGAAGCCGCCGTCGCGGTTGTACTTGACGGCGTTGGACAGCAGGTTCAGCAGCACCTGGCGCAGGCGCATGCGGTCGGCCAGCACGCAGACGTGCGGGTCGACGCCGACCGCGTCGACGCGGATGTGGCGCGCGCTGGCGTGCGGCCGGATCAGGCTCAGGCACTCGTCGAGCAGCGGCGCCACCAGCACCGGCTCGCGGCTGACGGTCATCTTGCCGGACTCCACGCGCGCCAGGTCGAGCACCTCGCCGATCAGCTCCAGCAGGTGGCTGCCGGCGCGCCGGATGTAGCCGACGAAATCGAGCTGGCGCGTCGACAGCGGTTGCTCGCGGTCGCCCTCGAGCAGCTGGGCGAAGCCGAGCACCGCGTTCAGCGGCGTGCGCAGCTCGTGCGACATGCGCGACAGGAACTCCGACTTGGCGCGGTTGGCGCGCTCGGCGTCCTCCTTGGCCGCCTGCAGGGCGGCGGTGCGCTCCTGCACGCGCTGGTCGAGCTCCTCGTTGAGGCGGCGCAGGCGCTCGCCCTCGTCGGCCTGCGACTGCAGGCGCCACTGGCGCCGCAGCAGCGCCCCCAGCAGCAGGGCCAGCGCCACCGTGCCGGCGGTGAACCAGGCCAGCGGCTGCACCTGGCGCCACCAGGGGGCGAACACCACCGCCTCCGGCACCGTCACCACCAGCACCAGCGGGTAGCCGCGCACCGCCTGCGCGGCGACGAGCTGCGCCGGGCCGCCGGCCTGCTCGGCCGTCAGGCGCAGCGTGGCCTGCTCGGTGCGCGACATCGTCTCGGCCAGGAAGGCCTGCAGTGCCTCGGGCGCCGGGGCGGGCGCGCCCGCCTGCCCGATCAGCGGCCGGCCATCGCGGCGCAGCAGCGTCACCTGCATGGCCTCGTCGCGCAGCACGGTGGTGTAGAGCCGGCGCAGCCGGTCGACCGAGATCGCCGCCTGCACCAGGCCGATCAGCGCGCCGTCCGCCCCGGCGACGCTGCGCACCAGGAACAGGGTCTCCAGCCCGGTGGCGCGGTTCGCGCCGGCCTCGGTGATGACCAGCGAGCGCTCGGGGCGCTCGCGCAGGACGCGGTAGTAGTCGCGGTCGGTCAGGTCCAGCGGCGGCGGCGGCCACAGGCGCGAGGTGTTCAGCAGGCGGCCGTCGGCGCCGATCAGGACCAGGCCATCCACGTCGGGCGCGCCCACCACCCGGTCGCGCAGCGACTGGTGCACCGTCTGCCCCTCGCATCGGGCGGTGAAGTCGGCGGCGCGGGTCAGCGTGGCCAGCCCCAGCTGGTCGTCGACCGAGGCGATCAGCAGGTCGGCGCTGAAGAGGACACGCTGGCTGTTCTCCGCCAGCATGCGGGCCGCGCGCTGCAGGTCGGCGGTGGCCTGCGCCAGGGTCTGCTCACGCGCGCCGTGCAGCGTCAGCCCGGCAAAGCCGATCAGCGCCAGCACCAGCAAGCCGACGCCCACCGGCAGCGGCCAGCGCGGCACGGTGCGCGGGAGCGGCGCCGCCATGCTCAGCGCCGCTCCCGAAGAAGCCGGAAGGCGCCGCCGCGCACCTCGGTCAGCAGCGGCGGCTGCACGAGCTGCTGGGTGGCATCGAAGTACACCTCGCCGGGCACGCCGAAAAGCCGGCCACGCCAGGTCGCCAGGCACTCGCGCAGCGGCAGCCGCCGCGTGCCCGCCTGCTTCAGGCAGGGCACGGCGATGTCGCGGATCGCGCGGTACTGCCAGGCCGCCAGCACCGGGCTGGGCCGCGGCGAGCTGCCGGCGAACTCGCGCTGGAAGCGCTCCGCCCAGGCGGCCGCCTCGGCGTCAACCTCCTCGTTGAAGAAGCCGGTGATCAGCGTGCCCTCGGCGGACTGCGGCGCCTGCTCGAGCAGCGCGTCGTTGGCCAGCCCGCCGGTGCCGACGAAGCGGGCGCGGAGGCCGGCCGCACGCGCCTGGTTCAGCAGGCGCGCCGCCGCCGGCAGCGTGGCGAACACGGCCAGCACGTCGGGGTCGGCCGCCTTGATCCGCGCCAGTGCGGCACCGAACTCGGCGTCGCCGGGCTGGAAGGTGTGCACCGTCACGGGCGGCACGCCGGCGCGTTCGAGCGCCTGCAGGAACACGTCGCGGCTGCCCACGCCGTAGGCATTGCCGTCGGCGATCACCGCGATGCGGCGCGCGCCGAGCCGCCCGAGCACCGCCTGCGCGAGCACCTCGGCCTGCACCGCATCGGTCTGGATCACGCGGAAGGTCCAGCGGTTGAGCCGGGTGGTGATGTCCGGGTGCGTGGCGCCGACGACGATGTAGGGCATGCCGGCCTGCTCGGCCACCTCCAGGTTGGCCAGCACCTGCGCGCTGCCCCAGCCGCCGACCACGAGCTGCACGTCGGAGACGACCAGCCGGCGCATCGCGACGGCCGAGCGCGCCGGGTTGGTGGCGCCGTCGACGACCAGCAGGCGCAGCGTCTTGCCGTCCACGCCGCCGGCGGCGTTGACGTCGCGCACCGCCATCTCGGCGCCCTGCACCAGCGCGCGTCCGTAGCTGGCGCCGGCGCCGCTGAGCTCGGCGATCACGCCGATGGTGATTTCCGCGGCGTGCACGGGCGCGGCGAATCCCAGCAGCAGCGCGCCGACCCAGGCTGTACGACTCGCCCATCGGCGGAAATGCGGGATCACGGCGACGAATGCCCCCTCGGGTCTGATGCGTTTTCATTCTGACACGAGCCCTTGCAGGCCCGGCCGGCGTGACCTGCGCCGAATCCGCCGAGCGCGGCGCTCGGCTACAGTGTCGCCACCGTCCTTCCCCACGCACTGGAGCCTCGATGGCAAAGAAGAGCAAGACCGCCGGCACGGCGATCGACATCGGCATCGGCGAGAAGGACCGCGCGGCGATCGCCGGCGGGCTCTCCAGGCTGCTGGCCGACACCTACACCCTCTACCTGACGACGCACAACTTCCACTGGAACGTCACCGGGCCGATGTTCAACACGCTGCACGCGATGTTCATGGCCCAGTACACCGAGCTGTGGAACGCGGTCGACCCGATCGCCGAGCGCATCCGCTCGCTGGGGCATGCGGCGCCGGGCTCGTACGCGCAGTTCGGCTCGCTCGCCTCGATCAAGGACGCGCCGGCCAAGCCGCCCAAGGCCCTGGAGATGGTGAAGATCCTGGTCGACGGCCACGAGGCGGTGGCGCGCACGGCGCGCAGCGTGTTCCCGCTGGCCGCCAAGGCCGACGACCAGCCGACGGCCGACCTGCTGACCCAGCGCCTGGACGTGCACGAAAAAACGGCCTGGATGCTCCGGTCGTTGCTGGAAGAATGATGCGGTGAAGGTCGCGATCCTGACCTTCGACGGCTTCAACGAGCTCGACTCGTTCATCGCGCTCGGGCTGCTGAACCGCCTGGGCGCGCAGGGCTGGAAGGCCGAGATCACCAGCCCGACCTCGCACGTCACCTCGATGAACGGGGTGACGGTGCAGGCGCAGCGCCCGCTCGAGTTCGCCAGCGAGGCCGACGCGGTGGTCTTCGGCAGCGGCATCTACACGCGCGCGATCGCGCAGAACAGCGCGCTGCTCGACCGCCTGCAGCTCGACCCGCTGCGCCAGCTGATCGCCGGGCAATGCTCCGGCGTGCTGCTGATGGCCCGGCTCGGCCTGCTGGCCGACCTGCCGGCCTGCACCGACCTGACCAGCAAGCCGTGGGTGGTGGAGGCCGGCGTGCGGGTCGTCGATGCGCCGTTCCACGCGCGCGGCCCGATCGCCACCGCCGGCGGCTGCCTCGCCGCGCAGTACCTGGCCGCCTGGATGATGCTGCGCAAGGCCGGCGAGGAGGCCGCGGCGGCGGCACTGCACTACGCCGCGCCGGTGGGCGAGAAGGGGCCCTACGTCGAGCGCCTGCTGGCCGCGGTGCGGCCCTTCGTCGACGTGACTTGAACCACGCCCGCGCGGCCGGGCCGTGACGGGGGCGCCACTACAATCGCGCGTCGTCGGGCAGCACTGCCCCAAGCATTACAGGGAGAGCCCCGTGACTTCGCCGCAACCCGTTTCCGCCGCCGCCGTGGCCCCTGTCGCCGACGCGGGCGGGCTCGAGCGCGAGCTGGCGGAGCTGTTCGTCCGGGCGCTGAACCTCGAGACGGCGGCGGCCGACATCGATCCGACCGCGCCGCTGTTCGGCGACGGGCTGGGCCTGGACTCGATCGACATCCTCGAAGTCGCCCTCGAGATCTCGCAGCGCTACGGCTTCCAGCTGCGCTCGGAAGACGAGAACAACGAGGTCATCTTCAGCTCGCTGCGCAGCCTGGCGGCCCACGTCGCGCAGCACCGGACGAAGTAGGGGCCGGATGCCGATCTGGCGCCTGGCGGCAACGCTGGCGGCCCTGGCGGCGTATGCCCTGCTGTGCCACGGGCTGATGGCGCATGCGCCCGGCCATCCGCTGACCGCAGCCGCGCTGTTCGCGCCGCTGCTGGTGATGCTGGTGGCGGCGGGGCTGCAGCCCGGGCGGCGCCTGCTGCTGCTGGCCGGCGCGCTGCTGGCGGGCCTGCTTGCCGCCCTCACGCTGGCCGGCCGCGGCGGCGACATGAACCATCTCTACGTGCTGCAGCATGCCGGCGTGCATGCGGCGCTCGCCTGGCTGTTCGGCAGCACGCTGCGCGAAGGCCGGACGCCGCTGATCACCGCGCTGGCGCAGCGCATCCACCGCGAGTTCACGCCCGCGATGCGCGCCTACACGCGCCGGCTCACCGGGCTGTGGGCGGCTTACTTCGTGGCGATGATCGTGCTCTCGCTGGCCGTCTACGCACTGGCGCCGTGGCACTGGTGGTCGCTGTTCGGCAACCTGCTGACGCCGCTGGCGGCCGGCAGCTTCTTCGTCGGCGAGCACCTGCTGCGGCGCTGGCGCCACCCCGAATTCGAGCGCGCCTCGCTGGTGCAGGCGGTGCGGGCCTACCGCGAACTCGGCGCCACGCGCGCGAGCGGGGGCCGATGAGCACGACCTTCCCGCTGCTCGTGCCGCGCGACCTGGACGCGCCGCTCGCCTGGTGCGCCGGCGCGCCGGCCAGCGCCGCGCAGTTCATCGCCGAGGCGCAATGGCTGGCCGAGCGCCTGCCGTCCGGCGCACGGCCGGTCAACCTGTGCCGCGACCGCTACCTGTTCGCCCTCGGCCTGGCCGCCGCGCTGCTGCGCGGGCAGACCAGCCTGATGCCGCCCAACGCGCTGCCCGAGACGCTGCAGCAGCTCGGCAGCGACGGCCGCATCGTGGTGCTGCACGACGACCCGGCCGAGTCTGCGGCCGGTCTGCCGACGCTCGCCGTGGTCCGCCCGGCCGGCCTCGCCCCGGCCCGCGAGGTGCCCCGGCTCGCCGCGGACCTGGAGGCCGTCTGCCTGCTGACCTCGGGCTCGACCGGCCCGCCGCAGCCGCATGTCAAGCGCTGGGGGCCGCTGGTGGCCAACATCGGCGCCGAGGCGCAGCGCCTGGCCGAGCTGCTCGGTCGCGACTCGATCGCCGGGCTGAACGTCCTGGCCACCGTGCCGGCGCAGCACAGCTACGGCCTCGAGTCGAGCGTGCTGCTGGCGCTGCTGGGCGGCGCGGCCTTCGACGCCGGGCGGCCGTTCTACCCGGCCGACATCGCCGCCGAGCTGGCCCGCCTGCCCGCGCCGCGTGCGCTGGTCACCACGCCGTTCCACCTGAAGGCGCTGCTGCTGGCCGGCGTGGCGCTGCCGCCGGCCGCGCTGGTGCTGTCGGCCACCGCGCCGCTGTCGCCGCAGCTGGCCGCGCAGGCCGAGCAGGCCCTCGACGCGCGACTGGTGGAGATCTACGGCTGCACCGAGGCCGGCCAGGTGGCGGCGCGCCGCACCACCGACGGCCCGACCTGGACCACGCTCGGCGCGCTGCACCTGTGGCGCGAGGGCGAGGGCGAGGCCGAACGTTTCCTGGTGGCGGGCGGCCACGTCACCGAACCGACCCCGCTGGCCGACGTGCTCGAGCTGCAGGACGAGCGGCGCTTCCGCCTGCTCGGGCGCGCCAACGACCTGATCCACGTGGCCGGCAAGCGCAGCTCGCTGGCGCACCTGAACTTCCACCTCAACCGCATCGAGGGCGTGGACGACGGTGCGTTCTGGATGCCCCCCGAGCAGGCCGACGGCGTGACGCGGCCGGTGGCCTTCGTCGTCGCGCCCACCCTGGGCGAGGCGCAGGTGATCCAGGCGCTGCGCGAGCGGCTCGAGCCGGCCTTCGTGCCGCGCCGCGTGATCCACGTCGACGCGCTGCCGCGCGAGGCCACCGGCAAGCTCGGCGCGCGCACGCTGGACGAGTTCGCGCGGGCGCAGCTCGACGGCGAGACACGCTTCGAGGTGCCGGCCGACCACCCGGCGTTCGAGGGCCACTTCCCGGGCCAGCCGGTGCTGCCCGGCGTGGCGCTGCTCGACCTGGTGCTGCAGGCGCTGGCCGCGCGCCCGGCGCTGCAGGCGCGTCTGGGCGCCACGCCGGTCATCGACGAGATCAAGTTCCTCGCCCCGGTCGGCCCGGGCAGCGCCTTGCGCGTGCTGCTGCGCGAGCAGGGCAGCGCGCTGGCCTTCGAGGTGCGGCGCGGGCCGACCTGCGTGGCCCGCGGCCGGCTCTCGGCGGGCACGGCGGCATGAAACCGGCGGCGACCATGGCCGACACGCCCGACTGGCACAGCGCCCCGGAGCGCAGCAACCAGGCCACGCTGCGCCTGATGGCCTGGATCGCGGTGCACCTGGGCCGGCGCGTGGCGCGCTGGATCCTGCACCCGATCACGCTCTACTTCCTCTGCTTCGCCCCGGCCGCGCGGCGCCATTCGGCGCGTTACCTCGGCCGCGTGCTGGGCCGCCCGGCGCACTGGCACGAGGTCTACCGGCACCTGCATGCGTTCGCCTCGGTGGTGCTGGACCGGGTCTGGTTCGTGCGCGGCCGCACCGACGTGTTCGACCTGCAGGTGCACGGCGGCGAACTGGTCGACGCCACGCTGGCCGAGGGCCGCGGCGCCTTCCTGCTCGGCGCGCACCTGGGCAGCTTCGAGGCGCTGCACGCGGTCGGCGAAGCCCGCCCGGGCATGCGCGTGGCGATGGTCATGTACCCCGACAACGCGCGCCTGATCCAGGGCGTGCTGCAGGCGCTGGCGCCGCAGGCGAAGCTCGACGTGATCGCCATCGGCCGGCCCGGCTCGACGCTGGCGATCCGCGACTGGCTCGACGGCGGCGGCCTCGCCGGCCTGCTCGGCGACCGCTACCTCGACGCGGGCGCCGCCCCGGGCGGCCCCGCCGCACGCGACACGCTGGTGCGGCTGCCCTTCCTCGGCGTGCCCGCGCCCTTCGACGACGGCCCGCTGCGCCTGGCGCTGCTGCTGCGCCGGCGCGTCATCTTCATGGTCGCGCTGTACCGCGGCGGGCGTCGCTACGATGTGCGCTTCGAGACGCTGGCCGACTTCCGCGACCCGCCCGCCGACCCGGCCGCGCGGGCGCGCCTGGTGCACGAGGCGCAGCAGGCCTACGTCGCCCGGCTCGAGGCGCTGTGCCGCGAGGCGCCCACCAACTGGTTCAACTTCCATGACTTCTGGCGCGAGGACCATGCGGCCTGAGCGGCGCCGCCTGCTGGCCGCGCTGCTGCTGCTGCCCGCCGCGGCGCCGGCCGCGGCCTTCGACCTCGACGCCCTGATGGCGCTGCTGGCGCGGCGCAGCGGCGGCGAGGCGCGTTTCACCGAGGAGCGTTTCGTCGCCGGGCTGGACGGCCCGCCGCTGCGCTCGCGCGGCACGCTCAGCTTCACCGCACCGGACCGCTTCGCCCGCTACACCACCGAGCCGCGCCCCGAGTCGATGGAGGTGCAGGGCGACATCGCCGTGCTGCGGCGCGGCGGCCGCACGCGCCAGGTGGCGCTGGACGCGTTGCCCGAGCTGGGCGCGCTGGCCGACGCGATGCGCGGCACGCTGACCGGCGACGCGCGCACGCTGAAGCGCCACTTCCAGCCCGGCGTCAGCGGCAACGCGGACAAGTGGACGCTCGCGCTGCGCCCGCTCGACGCCGGCCTGGCCGCGCAGGTGCGCGTGCTCGAGATCGCCGGCAGCGGCGCGGACGTGCGCAGCGTCGAGATCCGGCTGGCCAATGGCGACCGCTCGCTGATGCTGGTCGATCCGCTGACACCCGCGCCCAAATGACCGGCGCGCCGCTGAGCGGGCGCCAGCGCGCCGCGCGCCTGCTGCTGTGGGGGGCGCTGGTGCTGGCGGCGCTGCTGCAGATCACCCGCACCAGCTTCACCGCCGACCTGAGCGCCTTCCTGCCCGACGGCACCGAGCCGCGCCAGCGCGCGCTGATCGAGCAGCTCAGGAGCGGCCTGCCGGCGCGCACGCTGATGCTGGGCATCGAGGGCGGCGACGCCACGCAGCGCGCCGCCGCCTCGCGCGCGCTGGCCGCCGCGCTGCGCGAGAGCGGCCTGTTCGAGCAGGTGAGCAACGGCGAGAACGACGCCTGGTCCGAGGCCGGCCAGTGGCTGTTCGAGCGCCGCTACGCGCTCAGCCCGGCGGTGGGGCCGGAGCGCTTCGGCCCCGCCGGCCTGCGCGACGCGATCGACGAGACGGTCTCGCTGCTCGGCACGCCGGCCGGCGCGATGGTGCGCCCGCTGCTCGACCGCGACCCGACCGGCGAGACGCTGCGCATCGCCGAAGGCCTGATCCCGGCACGCGCGCCGCGCAGCGAGCAGGGCGTGTGGGTGGCGCGCCAGGGCGGGCGGGCGCTGCTGCTGGCCATCGTGCGCGCCCCGGGTGCGGACCTGGACGCCCAGGCACTGGCGATCGAGCGCATCCGCAGCGAGTTCGCGCCGCTGGCGCGCGACGGGTTGACGCTGCTGCTCAGCGGCACGCCGCGCTTCGCGGTCGACAGCCGGGCGCAGATCGAACGCGAGGTGCACTGGCTGGCCGCCGCCGGCACGCTGCTGATGGGGGCGCTGCTGGTGCTCGCCTTCGCCTCGCCGGCCGCGCTGCTGGTAGCGCTGATCCCGGTGGCCAGCGGCGTGCTGGCCGGCATCGCGGCGGTCAGCCTGGCCTTCGGCCACGTGCACGGCGTGACGCTCGGCTTCGGCTCGACGCTGATCGGCGAGGCGGTCGACTACGCGATCTACTACCTGATCCAGACCCGCGGCCAGGACGGGCTGGGCTGGCGCCGCTGGCTGGCCAGCGGCTGGCCGACCGTGCGGCTCGGCCTGCTGACCTCGGTGTGCGGCTTCGCGGCGCTGCTGTTCTCCGGCTTCCCCGGCCTGGCCCAGCTCGGCGTGTTCTCGATCGCCGGGCTGCTCGGCGCCGCGCTGGCCACGCGGCTGGCGCTGCCCGCGCTGATGCCCGACGGCGCGCGCGGCATGGGCGCGCGCCGCCAGCTCGGCCGG
>KZ836121.1:0-17985 GCA_003265685.1 Piscinibacter caeni
GCCAGCAGCGGCGGCACGAGCTGCTGCAGGGCATCGCGCCAGGCGGCCTGCGGGCGATCCCGGGCGGACGGGTCGAACCGGGCGGCGATCAGCATGCCGCCGCGCTGCGCGACCGCCTCGCGCAGGCTGCCCGCGAGCGCCGACTTGCCCGTCCCGGCGGGACCGCGGATCGTCGCCAGCGCGGGCCGCTTCCGGGTGGCGGCGGTGTCGAGCGCCCGCTGCAGCGCCGCCGTCTCGGCCGCCCGCCCGTAGAGCCGGTGCGGCCACTGCAGGCGCTCACTGCCGTCGCGCGTGCCGAGCGCGAAGGGTTCGACGCGGCCCTGCGCCTGCCAGGCGGCATCGGCCTGCGCCAGGTCGGCCAGCAGGCCCTGCGCGCTGCGGTAACGCTCCTCGGGCGGCTTGGCGAGCAGCTTCATCACGAGCGCCGACAGGCCCTGCGGCACCCCGGGCGAGCGCTCGGCGGGCGAGGCCGGCTGGCGCGCCGTGTGGCAGTGGGCCCACTCGAGCGGATCGTGGGCGACGAACGGCGGCGCGCCGCACAGCATGCGGTAGAACACGACGCCGAGCGCGTAGAAGTCGCTGCGTGCATCGACCGGCCCGTCGAGCCGGCCGGTCTGCTCGGGTGACAGGCCGGGCCAGTCGGTGTCGGGCTCCGGCGGCGGTGCGATCAGGCCGACGGTGTCGGGCACCGCCCGGCTCGCGTCGATCAGCCAGATGCGCTGCTGAGCCGGATCCACCAGCCAGTGCGCCGGCCGCAGGTCCCAGGCAATCAGGCGCTGGGCATGCAGCGCGGCCAGCGTGCGCGCCATCTGTTGCGCGAGGCTCAGGAACAGCGCCGGCGCGACCGGTGCCGCGTCGATCAACGTCTCCAGCAGGACGCCGGGCAGCGGCGCAAACACCATCATCAGCCCGGCCGGGCTGTCGGTCAGCGCCTGCGGCCGCGCGATGCCGGGGTCGTCCAGCCGGCGCAGCAGCTCGAACTCGGCCCGGCGCCGCCGGGCATCGGCCGCGTCGCCCCGGCTCAGCTTGACCAGGACGGCAGCCCCGTCCGGCAGGTGGGTCGCGCGATGCAGCGAGAAGCTCGCGGTGCTGCCGACATGCGCGTCGAGGTGGCAGGTGAGGTCCATGGTCTTGCGACCATGCTAGGGGCAATCTCCTACCCGAGTATCAGCAACAACGCCGGGGGGTGGTGGTGTCGGATCAACGCGCCGCGCGTGCCTTCTCGAGCAGCGCGCGGGCCTCCTCGCGCCGGCCGGTGTCGGCCACCTGGCGGCCCGGGCGCGGCGCTGCGGCGAGGGCGCGCTCGAGGTAGGTGGTGGCCTCGGCGGGCTTGCCGGTCTCGAGCAGGAACTCGCCGTAGAAGAAGTTCGGGTCGATGCCGTTCGGGTTGAGCTGCAGCGCCCGGCCGAGCAGCTCACGCGCCTTGTCCTTGTCGCCGAAGCCGATCGGCCAGCCCGGCACCTTGTAGTACAGCACCCCGAGGCTGTTCAGCGCCGAGCCGTCGAGTGCGTTGGCGTCGAGGCGGATCGCGTTCTCGTACAGCGCCTTGGCCTTCTTGACCAGCGAGAGCGCGCCCAGCCCGCCCTTCTCGCCGGCCCAGGAGCTGACGATGATGCCTTCCCATACCAGCGGCTCGCTGCGCTGCGGGTTCGCCTCGCTGAACTCGTGCGCCTTCGCGGCCAGCGCCTCGAAGCGCTTCTCGCGCTCGGCCGCGGGGGTCTGGTAGCGGATCAGCTCCCAGTCGTGCTGCAGCACGACGAGGCCGTCCTCGAGCGGGCCGGCGCGGCCGAAGGTCGGGGCGAGCAGCAGCAGGAGCAGGGCGAGGCGGCGGATCATGACGAGGTCTCCATGGAAGGGGGCAGGCTGGCGCGGTGCTTGTCGAAGGCACCGTCGAGCAGCGTGGGCACCAGCGCGCCGACGCGCACCGCCAGCTTCTCGGGCCAGCCGAGAAAACGTTCGGCCGCACCGCTCTCGAGCAGCTCGGCCAGCGCCACGGCGACGCGCTGCGGGTCATCCACCGCGGTGCCGGTGGCGCGGTTGTAGGCGTCGACGCGGACGTCGTTGAAGCCGGTGCGGGTGCTGCGCGGGCCGAGGTACTGCACGCGCACGGTGCTGCCGCGCAGCTCGCGCCGCAGCGCCTCGGCAAAGCCGCGCAGGCCGAACTTGCTGGCGCAGTAGACGCTGTAGCCGGGCAGCCCGATCCGGCCCAGCACCGAGCCGACCTGGATCACCTGGGCCGCCGGGCGGCTGCGCAGCCAGGGCAGCAGCGCCTGCGTCAGCCGCATCGGCACCACCAGGTTGGTGTGCAGCACCTGCTCGAGGTGCTCGGCGCCGAGCGCCTCGAGCCGGCCGAAGCTCGGCACGCCGGCGTTGTTCACCAGCACGTTGGCCTGCCATTGCACCGCGGCCTCGCACAGCCCGGCCAGCGCGGCCGGGGCGTCCAGGTCGGCCGCATGCCAGTGCACCCGCGCGCGCCGCTCGGCGCTGTCGCCCAGGCGGCGCGCCAGCGCGGCGAGCCGGCCCGGCGAGCGTCCGGTCAGCAGCACGGCGGCACCCCGCGCCAGCAGCTCGGCCGCCGCGGCCTGGCCGATGCCGCCGGTGGCGCCGGTCAGCAGCACGCGGGCATCGGCGGCCTTCATGCCACGGCCTCCTCGGGCTCGGGCAGCGGCAGGCTGCGGAACACATCGCCGTAGAGGCGGTAGAAGGCGCGCGCCGCGTGCACGATCGCGGCCTGGTCGGCCGGGTCCTCGATGCGGTCCATCAGCAGCGCGAAATGGGCGGTGTGCTCGCGGTCCAGCGTGCCGTGCGAGCGCAGGTAGCTGAAGGCGCGGTCGGGCAGGCGCAGGTGCGCCTGGATCTGGTCGGCCGCCTGCAGCGCGAGCGCGACGCTGGTGCCCTCGAGCACATGCACCATGCCGAGGAAGCCGAGCGGGTTGCCGCGCGCGATGGTGTCGTAGGCGTAGGCCACCATCACCTCGGTGGCGTGGCCGGGCCGTCCGTGGCGCACCGCCTCGGCGTCGGCCCCGCAGGCGGCGAGGTCGTCCAGGATCCACTCGTCGTGGCCCTGCTCCTCCTCGACGTACTCGTCGAGCGCCGGGCCCAGCCAGGGCGCATGGCGCGCCGGCAGCGCGGCCCGGCAGGTGCGCAGCAGCGGCACCGTGTGGCGCACATGGTGGTAGGCCTCGGTCAGGAAGGCAACGTAGCTCGGCAGCGAGACGCGCCCGGACAGGCAGCCCTGGATGATCGGGGCCGCCACCAGGCCGGCACGCGCCGCCTCGGTGTCGCGCAGCAGGCGCTGGAAGAAGTGGGTGTTGCTCATGGGGTCTCCAGGGCCGGCGCGGCGAGGCCGAGCGCGGCCGCATGCAGGGAAAGAATGGCCGCACGGCGCGGCCGGCCGTTCGGCGTGGCCAGGCCGCCGGCGGCATCGAAGGGACGCAGCGCACGGCACCAGTGCTGCACCCGCGCGTAGTCGGGCAGCTGCGCGTTGGCCCGCGCCACCGCGGCCTGCAGCGCCGCGTCGGGCAGGCCCTCGCGGGTCGGCCAGAGCACGGCGCTCAGCGCCGGCTCGCCGTCGCCGAACACCACCGCCTGCGCCACCGCGTCGTCGCCGCGCAGCGTGGTCTCGACCCATTCCGGGCTGACGTTGCGGCCGTAGGCGGTGATCAGCACCTGCTTCTTGCGCCCGTGCACGTGCACGAAGCCGTCGGCGTCGACATGGCCGAGGTCGCCGCTGCCCCACCAGGCCGGCACCGGCGCGGCCTCGCCCAGGTAGCCGAGGAACAGGCTGCCGCCGACCTCGATCTCGCCGTCGGCGGCGATGCGCAGGCGCGCATGCGGCAGCACGCGGCCAGCCGAGCCGGGGCGCTGCGCGCCGGGCAGGTTGAGCGTCTGCACCGAGGCGGCCTCGGACAGGCCGTAGCCCTCGCAGGCCGGGATGCCGAGCGCCTGCGCGGCCTCGATCAGCGGGGCGCCGACTGCCGCGCCGCCCACCGCGACCAGGCGCAGCGATTCCGGCGCGCGGCGCTGGCTGGCGCGCAGCCAGCCGACCCAGGCGCGCAGCATCTGCGGCAGCAGGATCAGGCTGTGCGGCTGGAAACGCTCGACGCTGTCGTGCAGGCGCGCCGGGTCGAACGAGGACGCGCCGGTGAGACCGATCTCGGCCAGCGGCAGCGCGATCGTCGTCGCGCCCTGGGTCAGCGGGGCCAGCACGCCGGCGATGTTCTCCAGCAGCAGCGCGTAGGGCAGTGCGCTCAGGTGGCGCGTGATGGAAAGCGGCGCGGTCGCCTGCGCCAGGCCATCGGCCACCGCCTGCTGCGCCGCGGCGCCGAGGCACACGCCCTTGGGCGTGCCGGTCGTGCCGGAGGTGAACGTGAGCTTCACGGTGCCGGGGGGCAGCGCCACCGGCGCCGCCGGCAGGCGCAGCCAGGCGAGCGGCGTGCCGGCCACGGGGCACTCCGCGGCCGGCAGCGGGGCGAAGGCGGCGGCATGGGCGGGGGCGAGCAGCAGCGCATCGGCCCCGGCGGTCTGCAGCGCGTGGCGCAGCTGCGCGGGGGTGAAGAAGCCCGGCAGCGGCAGGTGCACACAGCCGGCCTGCGCGGCGGCGAGCTCGGCGACGATCCAGGGCACGCCGTTGTCCAGTAGCGTTGCGAGCACGCGCACGCGGCCCGCGTGCAGGCGCGCGGCCAGGGCCTCGACTTCGGCCAGCAGCTCGGCGGCGCGCCAGTCGCGCTTGCCGTCTTCCAGCACCACCTGCCCGGCATGGCGCTGCAGCGCCTCCAGCACCGCCTGCGTCATGCGGCCTGCTCCTGCGCGATGCGGCGCGCCAGCCGGCGCAGCGCGGGCGGCAGGTGGCCGGCCAGCACCACCGGGCGGTGCTCGTAGTAGTCGCCCCAGTCGGCCGCCTCGGCGCCGAGCATGGCCGCGTCGGCGCGGCCGAGCGCCAGCGGCGTCACGCCGATGCGCACGAACAGCGCGCGCAGCTCCTCGGTCAGCGTGCTCACCACCCACTGGCAGCCCTGCGCCGCCAGGTGCGGGCCGAGCAGCAGGATCAGGCGCCGGCCTTCGCCGGCGCGCGCCGCCGCGAGGTGGCCGACCTCGACGATGCCGGCACGCGCCGGTGCCTCGCCGGCATGGCGGGCCAGCGCGGCCTGCACCGGCTCGTCGAGGTAGCGCTCCAGGAACAGCGGCTCGCTGCCCGCGCTGCGGTAGCCGGCGGCCGCGGTGATGCGCCCGTCGGCATCGCGCAGGCTCACCAGCTGCGGCGCGAAGCGGCGCAGCACGGCGCCGAAGCGCTCGGCGTAGACGGAGCGGATGAACTGCTCGACGTCGGCGCGCTGCGCGTCGTCGCGCCCGTGCAGGCGCAGCGTGCCCGGCGCCGGCACGGGCCGGGGTTCCTCGTCTCGACAGGCCATCGCCATGCACGCTCCCGCAGGCGCCGACGCGGCGCCGTGTTCGATGGGGGCATGCTCGGCAGGGCGGGTTAGCCCTGCCTTAAGCGCGCGTGGCCGATGGTGAGCAGCTGTTCAGGCCAGGCATTCGTCCACGATTTCGACCCAGTGCTTCACCGGCGTCTGCGTGCCGGACTGCAGGTGCTGGATGCAGCCGATGTTGGCCGAGGCGATCACCTGCGGCTGCAGCGGCGAGAGGTTCGCGAGCTTGCGGTCGCGCAGCTGGGTCGAGAGCTCGGGCTGCAGCACCGAGTAGGTGCCGGCGGAGCCGCAGCACAGGTGCGCCTCGCTGGCGGCCAGCTTGACGTCGAAGCCGAGCTCGGCCAGGCCGGCCTCGACGCCGCCGCGCAGCTGCTGGCCGTGCTGCAGCGTGCAGGGCGGGTGGAAGGCGATCTGCGCCAGGCCGCGGCGCTGCAGGCGCGGCTTGAGTTTCGGGACGAGGTCGGGCAGCAGCTCGGAGAGATCGCGCGTGAGCGCAGAGATGCGCGCCGCGCGTTCGGCGTAGGCCGGGTCGTCGCGCAGCGCGTGGCCGTAGTCCTTGACCTGCGCGCCGCAGGCCGAGGCGTTCATCACGATCGCCTCCACCGTGCCGGCCGAGACCAGCGGCCACCAGGCGTCGATGTTGCGGCGCATGTCGGCCAGGCCGCCGGCGTGGTCGGCCAGGTGGGCGCGCAGCGCGCCGCAGCAGCCGGCGCCGTCGGCCACCAGGGTCTGGATGCCGGCGGCGTCGAGCACGCGCGCGGTGGCGCTGTTGACGTTGGGCATCATCGCCGGCTGCACGCAACCCATCAGCAGCAGCACCTTGCGCGGGTGCGTGCGGGTCGGCCAGCGGTGCGCGCGTTCGCCCGCCGCGGCCGGCACCTTGGCCTTCAGCGCCGCGGGCAGGAAGGGCCGCGCCAGCCGGCCGAGCGCCAGCGCGGGCTTGAAGGCGGGCGAGGTGAGGCCCTCCTTGAGCATCCAGCGCAGCGCCTTCTCCTGCGCCGGGCGCTCGACGCGCTGCTCGACGATGTGGCGGCCGATGTCCACTAGGCGCCCGTACTGCACGCCGCTCGGGCAGGTGCTCTCGCAGTTGCGGCAGGTCAGGCAGCGGTCCAGGTGCTGCTGCGTACTGCGCGTGACCGGCTTGCCCTCGAGCACCTGCTTCATCAGGTAGATGCGGCCGCGCGGGCCGTCCAGCTCGTCGCCCAGCAGCTGGTAGGTCGGGCAGGTGGCGGTGCAGAAGCCGCAGTGCACGCACTTGCGCAGGATGGCCTCGGCCTCACGGCCTTCGGGCGTGTTCTGGAACTCGGGCGCGAGCGTGGTCTGCATGGTGGACGACGGGTCAGAAGAAGTGGGCCAGCAGCGGCATCAGCAGCGCGGCGAGCACCGCCTGCAGGCCGAGCGCGAGGCCGGCGTAGGCGCCGGCGTCCGGGTGAACCTGCATCGCCCGCGCGGCGCCGATGCCGTGCGAGGCGGTGCCGAGCGCGAAGCCGCGCACTTCGTGCCGGGCGATGTGCAGCGCGTCGAACAGGTACTTGGCGCCGATCGCGCCGGCCAGGCCGGTCAGCACCGCGAACACCGCGGCCAGCGCGGGGATGCCGCCGAGCGATTCGGCGATGCCCATGGCCACCGGCGCCGTCACCGACTTGGGCGCGAGCGAGCGCAGCACCTCGCCGGGCAGCCCGAGCGCCCAGCCGAGCGCCACCGCACTGCCGGCCGCCGCCGCGCCGCCGGCCAGCGCGGCCGCCAGCAGCGCCGCTGCGCGTGCGCGCAGCTCGTGCCGGCGCTGCCACAGCGGCCAGGCGAGCGCCACCACCGCGGGCCCGAGCAGGAAATGGATGAACTGCGCGCCGGAGAAGTAGCTCGGGTAGGGCGTCGCGGTCAGCGTCAGCAGGGTGGCCAGCATCAGCACGGTCCACAGCACCGGGTTGGCCCAGGGCGCCTGGCCGGCGCGCTGGTACAGCGCCTGCGCCAGCACGTAGGTGACCAGCGTGGCCGTCAGCCCGAACAGCGGTGTGGCCGACAGGTAGACCCACAGCTCGACGACCTCGTTCATCGGCCGCGCTCCCGCAGCGCCGCGCGCAGCACCAGCGCCGTGACGGCCAGGCCGACGAAGGTGGAGGCCACGATCACCAGCAGCATGCGCAGCCCGTACTGCGCGAGCAGCGTGAGGTGCGTCATCACGCCCACGCCGACCGGCACGAACAGCAGCGAGAGGTGGGCCAGCAGCGTGTCGGCCGCCGCGGCCACCGGCGTGCGCACCGCCTCGACGGACAGCGCCGCGAGCATCAGCAGCAGCCCGATCACCGGGCCGGGCAACTTTAGCCCGGCCAGCCGCGCGAGCGCCTCGCCGAGCGACTGGGCCAGCAGCAGCCAGGCGAGCCCCCTGATCACGAGCATGGTGTCAGAGGCCGGGGTAGAGCCGGCCCGCGTTGAACACGCCCGACGGGTCGAAGGCTTTCTTCAGCTCGCGGTGGATGCGGTCCAGCGGCGCCTTCAGCGGGGCGAACACGCCGGGTGACTTGTCCTTGGCGCGGAACAGCGTCGCGTGGCCGCCCGCCTTGGCCGCCGCATCGCGCACCGCGGCCGCAGCGATCGGGCTGCACAGCCAGCGCTGCGCGCCGCCCCATTCGATCAGCTGCTCGCCGGGCAGGCGCAGCGGCTCGGCGGTCTGCGGCACCGCGATGCGCCACAGGCTCGCGCCGCCCTCGACCGCCGCGGCCGCCTTGCCGAAGAACTCGTCGTTCTGGTCGCGCAGGCCGTCCCAGAACGGCGCGGCATGGCCCGGCTCGATGAGTTCGCCGCCGAGCGTCGCGATGGCCGACTGCACCGCCGCGAAGGCGCCGCGCAGGCGCACGAGCAGGGTGCCGTCCCACCAGGCGCTGGCGTTGATCGGCAGCGGCTGGCCGCCCCAGGCGTTGAGCCGGTCCAGCGCCTGCGCCTGGTCCATCGAGAAGCGCAGCGTGGCGGTGGCCGGGGCCACCGGCAGCACCTTCAGCGAGACCTCGAGGATCACGCCCAGCGTGCCCAGCGAGCCGGCCAGCAGGCGCGCGACGTCGTAGCCGGCCACGTTCTTCATCACCTGGCCGCCGAAGCTGAGCACCTCGCCGCGGCCGTTGAGCAAGGTGGCGCCGAGCACGTAGTCGCGCACCGAGCCGACCGCCGCGCGGGCCGGGCCGGCCAGCCCGGCGGCGACCATGCCGCCGACCGTGGCGCCGGGCGCGAAGTGCGGCGGCTCGAAGGGCAGGCACTGGCCTTTCTCGGCCAGCGTGGCCTCCAGCTTGGCGAGCGCGGTGCCGCAGCGCGCGGTGACCACCAGCTCGGTCGGCTCGTAGCTCGAGATGCCTTCCAGGATGCGCGTGTCCAGCGGCTCGCCGACCGGCGTCTCGCCGTAGAAGGCCTTGGTGCCGCCGCCACGGATGTCGAGCTGCGCGCCCGCGGCCTGGGCACTCAGCACGCGGTCCACCAGGATCTGCAACGCGGGATCGTTCATGCTCAGAAACGGGGGATGTCGGCAAACGGCAGCAGGCCGCGCGAAACGTGCATCTTCCCGTACTCCGCGCAGCGGTGCAGCGTCGGGATCACCTTGCCGGGGTTGAGCAGTTCCTGCGGGTCGAAGGCGCGCTTGAGGGCGAGCATCTGCTCGCGCTCGGCGGGCGCGAACTGCACGCACATCGAGCTGAGCTTCTCGACGCCCACGCCATGCTCGCCCGTCACCGTGCCGCCCAGGCGCACGCTGGTCTCGAGGATGTCGGCGCCGAACAGCTCGCAGCGGTGCAGCTGGTCGGGGTCGTTGGCGTCGAACAGGATCAGCGGGTGCAGGTTGCCGTCGCCGGCGTGGAAGACGTTGGCGCAGCGCAGGTCGTACTTCTTCTCCATCTCCTGGATGGCCAGCAGGATGTCGGCCAGGCGCTTGCGCGGGATGGTCGAGTCCATGCACATGTAGTCGGGGCTGATGCGGCCCGAGGCGGGGAAGGCGTTCTTGCGCCCGCTCCAGAACTTCAGGCGCTGCGCCTCGTTCTCGCTCACCGCGATGCCGGTCGCGCCGCTGGCCTTCAGCACCTCGACCATGCGGCCGATCTCCTCCTCCACCTCCTCGGGCGTGCCGTCGCTCTCGCACAGCAGTATGGCCTCGGCCGTGAGGTCGTAGCCGGCGTGCACGTAGTCCTCGACCGCGGCGGTCATCGGCTTGTCCATCATCTCCAGGCCGGCGGGGATGATGCCGGCGCCGATCACGTCGGCCACCGCGGCGCCGGCTTTGCGGATGTCGTCGAAGCTGGCCATGATGCAGCGCGCCAGCTTCGGCTTGGGCACGAGCTTGACGGTGACCTCGGTGATCACCGCCAGCATGCCCTCGCTGCCGACCAGCACGCTCATCAGGTCGAGCCCGGCGGCGTCGAGCGCCTCGGAGCCGAACTCGACCAGCTCGCCCTCGACCGTGTAGCCGCGCACGCGCAGCACGTTGTGGATCGTCAGCCCGTACTTCAGGCAGTGCACGCCGCCGGAGTTCTCGGCCACGTTGCCGCCGATGGTGCAGGCGATCTGGCTCGACGGATCGGGCGCGTAGTACAGGCCGTGCGGCGCCGCGGCCTCGCTGATCGCCAGGTTGCGCACGCCGCACTGCACGCGCGCCGTGCGGGCATGCGGGTCGAGCTTGAGGATGCGATTGAACTTCGCCAGGCTCAGCGTCACGCCCAGCTTGTGCGGCAGCGCGCCGCCCGACAGCCCGGTGCCGGCCCCGCGCGCCACCACCGGCACGCCGAGGCGGTGGCAGGTGCGCAGCACCGCGGCCACCTGCTCCTCGTTCTCGGGCAGGGCCACCACCAGCGGCTGCTGGCGGTAGGCGGTCAGCCCGTCGCATTCGTAGGGCACGGTGTCCTCGCTGTGCCACAGCAGCGCGTGCGGCGGCAGCAGCGGGCCCAGTTCGGCCACCACCCGGGCGCGCCGGGCGGCGCGGTCGTTCGTCGCCGGGCCGCTGGCGGGGCCGAGCTCGGCGGGCATCGTGGTCGGTGCGTTCATCGCTTGTCTCCGGGGCGCGGAGCCGACTGTAGCGTGGGCGCGCCGGGGCGACGCCGATGCGGGTGTTCAGCGCGGCGCGGTGAACACCGTCAGCACGCCGGTGTAGCCGTACAGGTGGTGGCGCGCGATCTCGCCGTTGGCGAAGAAGCCGACCAACGGCACGTCGCCGAGCGCGCGGCGCACGATCTGCAGCTCGGCCGAGGGCGCGCCGAAATGCGGCCCGCCGCGGCCCGAGCAGCTGACGTAGACCGCGCCGCGCACCGTGGCCGCGGCCGGCTCGCCCGCGCCGCCCTGCAGCAGCGCCGGCTCGTGCGCGGGGGCCAGCTCCTCGCGGATCTCGGCGCAGATGCGCACCAGGTCGCGCCGCGCCGCCTCGGTGTGGCGCTGGCAGAAGGCGAGCCGCTGGCCCTCCTCGGGCGCTTCGGCGATGGCGATGCCGCGGTGCGCCGGGTCCAGCCCGATCAGGTGGCGCACCCGGGTGTCGGGGCCGAACGCGCCCAGGCGCGCCAGGCCATCGGCGCCGTCGGCCGGGTCCGACAGGCCCACCAGCGTGCGGCGGATCTGCGGCAGCGCCTCGCGCGGGTCGCGCCCGGGCAGGCCGAGGTCGGCCAGCAGGCAATCCAGCGCCGGCTGGCCGTCGAGCTGCGTCACCACGTTCTGCTGCACCGCGGTGACGCTGCGGCGCGGGCCGATCGGCTGGCAGCCCTGGGTGACACGCGACACCAGCGCCACCGCGGGGCCGAAGGCGACGCCCGACAGGCCGCCCTGCAGCACCGCGTCGGCGATGGTCACGGTGCGGCTGCGCGAGGAGGCCAGCCCGCCGAACAGGTAGCCGCTGTCGGTCTTGCCGCTCAGGTCGGCCAGCAGCTCGGGCAGGTCCGGCGTGCCGGGGTCGGCGTGCACGAGCGCGGTGTGCGCGGCGAAGCCGCCCAGCGGCCGGGTGCCGGAGAAGAGCCGGAAGTCCGACACCGGCAGGTCGGCCAGCATCAGCGACAGCGCCGGCTCGTCGACGTACTCGACGCCGCTGGCCGCCACCCCGATGCCCACGCAACCGACCCAGGCCACGCCCGGCCAGTGCCTGCGCAACTCGGCCAGCAGCGCCTCGGCCTGGGCGGCGTAATGGTCGGTCAGGTAGACCCAGCCCAGCGTCGGCGTCCAGCCCGCGCCGCGCGCGCGGCGCTGTGCCTCGAGCTGCGGCTGCACCATCGCCAGCGCGAGGCGCCAGTCGGGGTGCGTCGCATGGGCCTGCAGGAAGGGCTGCATCGTGCGTGCCTCAGCTCCCCGCGGCCGTGGCGCGCTTGCGCGGCGCGGCCTTGCCGGCCGCCTTGCGCGCCACCGCGGCCGGCATGCCGGCGGCCTTCTTGAGCGTCTGGCCGGCGGCGTCGACGCTCTGCTTGACCATCGCGCCGGCCAGGTTCTTCGCGGCGTCGCTGGCGCTGTCCTTCATCGCGCTGGTGGCGAGCTGGGTGAACTGCTTGGTCAGCGCTCCCCACCACTGCATCGGGTCGACCACGCCGGGGGCCTCCGCCTTGCCGGCGGCCGCCTTGCGCGCCGGCGCCGGCTTGCGCTTGGCCGCCGCCGGCTCGGCCGCTGCGGCCGCAGCGGCCGGCCTAGGCGCCGCCTCGGCCGGCGCGGGCATGCGGATCTGCAGCGATTCGCGCAGGTCCTCCATCTGCACGTTCATCGTCTTCAGCGTCGACAGCGTCATGCGCTGCACCTCGAGCGCCTGGATGGTGGCGCCGAGCATGCGGGCGTTCTGCTCCAGCCAGAACTGCACCGTGCGCAGCTCCTCGATGCGCTTCTCCAGCTCCTCGGGGTTGAGCGTCGGCGCGACCCACTGGCCGATGTTGGGCAGCGCGGCCCCGGCGTTCTTGACCAGCCCCTGCAGGAAGTCGAAGCCGGGGACGAGCTTGGTGAAGTTGGCGGCGTCGGCCATGGTGTCTCCTCTGGGTGTGGTTCTGGGATGCGCAGGCATTTTGCGCCCGGTCGTGCGATCGCGGGAGGCTCAGCGCGACAGCTCGAGCAGCCGCGCCAGCCGCGTGTCGTCCGGCCGCTGCGGCGGCGGCTGCCCGGACAGCAGCGCATGCGCCTGCGCGAACCACGGCCGCGCCTCGGCCGGGCGGCCGAGCGCGAGCAGGTTCTCGCCCAGCTCCTCGCAGACCCAGCCGTCGTGCGCGCCGTCGGCCGCCAGCTCGCGCGCCAGCGGCTGCAGGATGTCGAGCGCCTCGGCATGCCGGCCGAGCCGGCGCAGCGCCCAGGCCACCGCCCAGCGCGCCACGCGGATCTCGGGGCGGTCGCCCTCGCGCTCGCGCGCGGCCAGCGCGTGGCGCAAGCTCTCCAGCGCCTCGGCCGGGCGGCCGGCGTCCATCAGCGCCATGCCGAGGTTGTGCGCCAGCGAGGCCTCCCAGCGCCGCGCACGCGGGTCGGTGCTGCCGCGTGCGCGCTCCAGTGCGCGCCGGTCCCAGTCGATCTGCAGCGCCGGGTCGGGCTCGACCAGCGCGACCATGTGCATCGCGTCGATCGCCAGTTCGGGCAGCCGGGCTGCGTCGGCCTGCTCCAGGGCCTGCTCGAACAGCGGCCGGGCGCGTTCCGGCGCGCCGCCCGAGCGCCACAGCCGGCCGCGCTCGAGCAGCGCGCGCACGCGCGGCTCGGCGCCGGCGCCGGGCAGGGCACCGGCCAGGCCGTCGAGAAGCGCGTGGCCTTCGTCGAAGCGGCGGCGCAGGCCGAAGGTGCGCGCGATCTGGGTCTGCAGCACCAGCGCCGCGTCGCCGCCGGCGCGCTGCAGCGCGGCGCGGAAACGCTGCTCGGAGCGCGCCGGGTCGGCGAAGTCCCACAGCGCGCGCAGGTCCAGCGCGGTGGGCTCGAACACGATGCGCTCCACGCGGTAGCCGCGCTGCGCCAGCAGCGCGGGCACGCCCTGCGCGCCGATCATGTGCAGGCTGCCGACCGCGGCGAACACCCGCGCGCCGGCCGCGTGCAGCGCGTCGACGCGCTGCGCCAGCACCGGGTTGCGCTCGTCGAGCAGGCGGCGCATCGCCGCCGCCTCGGCCGGCGTGCCGAGGCACTGGCACCACTCGGGGTAGGCGGCGAGCGTGGCCAGGTCGCCGTCGGCCCACAGCTGGGCCAGGCGCGCGAGCATCGCCTGCGCGCGCCCCGAGTCGAGCTCGCGCAGGCCGCTGTCCAGCAGCGCGACCAGGTCGCCGGGCGGGCCACCGCCGATCGCCTGCAGCTGTTCCTGCGGCGTCTCCAGCCCGACCACGCGCTGGCCCTGGCTGCGCGCCCATCCGGCCAGGAACAGGTCGACGCCGTAGATCGCCTCCAGGCCCTGGCGGCGCGCGGCCAGCATGGTCAACGCGGCGATCTTCATCTCCGGCCCGAGCCGGCCGAACACCGCCGGGTCGGCGCAGTCGTCGTGCGCGCGGCGCTCGAGGCGGCGCTGCAGCGCGGCCGGCAGCGGCGCGCCGCCGGCGGACTCCATGCCTTCGGCCATGCGCTGCGCGGTCTGCGGGTCGAGCAGGTCGAGCTCGAGCGCCAGCGTGTCGCTCGCGCCGAGCGCCTCGCGCACGCGCGGGCCGGGGAACATCCAGTCGCGCCGGGCCACGTGCAGGGTGCCGTAGAGGTACGAGGCGTGCCCGTCCTTCTCGATGCGCCACAGGAAGCCGCGGTCGCGCGCCTGGCGCAGGCCCTCGGCGGCCATCTCGATGCTGGGCGGCGCGGCGGGGGGCGGGCAGTCGGGGGCCGGCTGGGCCGGCGCGAGGCCACGCCAGAGAAGCGCGAGCGCGGCCGCGGCTCGACGCCACAGTCTGGACTTCATGCCGCCAAGCTTAGCGCCCGACCCGGGGCGGTCGATCAGGAGCCTGCCAGGCGCCGGACCTGCACCGCCTCCGGGCCGTCGTCGGCAAAGAGCTGCGCGGTGAACGACAGGAAGAAGGCCGGGTCGGTGCGGCGCAGCGACTCGACGGTCCACGATCCGCCGAGTGCCGGCACCGGCGTGGGGCACAGCCACTGGTCGATCAGGTCGCCGCCGTCCAGCGCGTGCCAGCGCCGGAACAGCGGCTCGCGCAGGAAGTCCTCGCGCAACGCCGGCTCGCACACCACCTCGGGCAGTTCCGCCAGCGGGATGTCGGACTCGACGACCTGCCCGGCATGCGGGTCGATCACCCACAGGTCCGATCCGGTGGTCGCGAACAGGAACCCGAACGCGCTGCTGGCCAGCAGGCGTGCACCGCGCGGCAGGTGGCGCGACCACGGCCCGAGGTCGCCGCCGTTCTCGCGCCGCGAGGCGATGGACAACAGGCCGCCCGCGAAGACGCCGCGCAGCCGGGTGTCGTCGAGGCAGCGCAGGGCCGGGGTGTCGGGCAGGCCGAGCATGCCCGGCGCCGCCGCACTGTGCGGCGCCGGGGTGCCGTAAACGGCCGCGAAGGCGACGGGGTCCATCAGATGCGCAGCACGACGTTCATCTGCGTGACGCCGAGTTCCAGCGGTTCGATCGCATTCACGGCATTGTCGATGACGCCCACCCGGCTGCCCCATTGCGAGCCGATGTGGCTGTTGACCAGCGTGTCCGCCGGCAGGCCGGTGGGATCGGGGAATCCGGCGCCGATCTGGTCGGGGTTGTGCGGCGCCGCGGTGCCGGGCAGGTTGCCGGTGCGCCGCTGGAACGTCCGCTGCATGCGCTCGCCCTCGGCGGAGCGGCCGCCCGTCAGGTACTGCGCGCGGTTCTGCTGCCACTGGATGGCCAGCATGGCGTTGATGCCGTCCTGCTGGTCACGCAACTGCCGCGTGTACTCCGCCGGCGGGTAGCCCGGGTGCACGTTCCACGGCGGCACCGCCACCGGCGGCATCTGCTGGCGCGCGTCGGTCAGCGTCAGGGCCAGCGCGCCGATCGAGATCAGGCGATAGCGCGGATCCAGGCCCTGGATGGCCTGCAGCTGCGCCTGCAGCGCCTGCAGGCGCGGCTGCAGCGTGGCCAGCGGCACGCCGCGGCCCCGGTCTTCGGACAGGCTCTGGGTCGCGTCGCGCGCGGTCTCGAGCAGGCGCAGCATCTGCTGCACGCGGCTGCGCGAGCGTGCGGAACCGCGCGTCGTCCACAGCGTGAAGGTCTGCACCGCCTGGCGCAGCTTGGCCAGCAGCGGGTCGACGTTCGGCCCCTCCACCGCGCGGGCGCCGCCGCCGGCGGGCGTGTAGTCGCGCGCCGGCGTTCGGCCGTCGGGCCCGACCAGCGCCGACGGCACGCCGGTGGTCTCGGCAATCTCCGGGTTGATCGCCGCGCGCACCCACCACTGGCCGCCGCGTTCGAAGGGTTCGATGCGCTGCAGCCCGTAGCGCGTGCGGATCGCGGCGAGCGCGGGCTGCAGCAGCGGCGCGCTGACCCGGCCGCGCAGCGCGCGCGCTGCCGTGCCGGCCGCCCGCACCGCCAGCCGCAGGCGCTCGCCGGGATCGTTCGGCACCCCCGCCTGCGCGACGAAGCGCCCGAGCCGGCGCGCCATCGAGACGATCCACGCCACGACGCGGTCGAGCGCCCGGTCGATCGGCGCGCGGATGCGCTCGATGATCGCGCGCACGCGGTCGGCCACGCGGCCGAGCCCGGCGAAGCCGGCCAGGAAGTTGATGGCCAGCGTCAGCAGGTTGGCGAGCGTCGACTCGACGCGCCCCGCGGCGGCGTCGATCGCGCCGCCGGCGATCGCCATGATCGAGTCGAGGAAGCTGCGCACCACCTGCGCGATGCGCGACAGCTGGTTCACGAAGGTCATGATCGTCTCGTAGATCGAGATGATCGCGGTGATGAAGCCCGCGCCCGGTATGAACATCGCCACCAGCCGCGGCACCGCGCGCGTGACGACGAAGTTGACCACCATGTCGACGATGCCGTCGATGACCATCGAGCGCAGGTTGGCGAGCGACTCGCGCAACTGCTCCCAGGCCGCCGCCGGGCCGTCGCGCACCAGCGTGACCACCAGCTCGAAGCCGGTCTCCATCGCCCGCACCGCCGTGTCGCCGACCGCGCGCACCAGCTTGCCGCGGATGTTCGCCCAGCTCAGGCCGAGCACCGAGAGCACGAACTTCAGGATCTCCGGCAGGTTGAAGCCGCGCGGGATGTAGATGCCCGGCAGCGAGCCGGTCAGCCAGGCGATCAGCCCGGCCTGCAGGTGGCGCAGGAAGTTGCCGGCGAAGCGCTGGAAGCCGGCCTTGGCCGCGCGCACCAGGTTCATCACGAAGCCGATCGGGTTGCGGAAGATCGACTGCAGCGCGCCCGCCGCGCGGCGCAGGTAGCCCATCGCACCGGGCGCGACGACCGAGAAGATGATCTCCAGCAGGCTCAGCACCGTGCCGCCGGCCCAGCTGATGAACTGCCCGGCGAAGCTGCCGAACACGCCGACGATCTTCGCGAAGGCGCGCGGCACGAGCACGATGTCCACCAGCTCGAGCGCGCGGAAGGCGTTCAGGAACAGCGTCGGGATCTGCGTCACGAAACCCATCAGCCCGGCGAGCGCGCCCTGGAACCAGGCCCAGGCGCGCGCCACCGCGTTGCCGCGCTGGATGTTCTCCCACACCTCCTGCTGGCCGATCAGCGTCATGAAGCCGCCGATCAGCGTGCTCGCGTCGCGCGGCACCGCGTCGCCGGTGATCGGGTCGAAGCCGAGCACGGCCTTGAGCAGCGGGTAGCCGCGGGTGTTGGCCACGAGGCCGGCGATCGGGCGCAGGATCGCGTCCTTGACGAACTCGACGATGCCGCCGATCAGGCTGCTGCCGAAGGCGATGATGCGGTCGATCGGCCCGGTGACGATGCGCCTGGCGCGCGCCCAGACGCCGCCCAGGTCGAAGATGTCGGTCCACGACAGGCCGTCGAGGAACTCGTCCACCGACTGGCGGATCGACGCGCCGACGTCGCCCAGCGCCGAGAGCTGCCCCTCGGCCCAGGTGGCCACGCGGTCGACGATGCCGTGGTTGTCCAGCGCCTGCGTGATCAGCGGTCCGCCGGGCAGCAGCTGGATCAGCGCGCGCAGCAGGTTGGCCGCGGTGCGCGGCACCGCGCGCAGGCTGATCGGGTTGAAGCCGAGCAGGAAGGTCAGCATCGTGAAGCCGGGCAGCCAGGCCGCGTGCTCGGCGAAGTAGTCGAGCGCGTCCTGGATGCCCAGGCGCTGCACGCGCGGGCTGCTGCGCTCGTGCACCGTGGTGTCGACGCTGCGCATCACGCCGCGCGGCTGCGTGGCGCCGCGCTGCTGGATGGTGTGCGCGAGTTCGTGCGCGAGCAGTTGTTGTCCGCCGCGCTGCTCGGGCTGGAAGCGGCCGCGGCCGAAGAACACGTCGCGCCCGACCGTGAACGCGGCCGCGTTCAGGCGCCGGCTGGCGCGCGCCGCGCCGTCGCCGGTGTGCATACGCACCGGCGCGAAGTCGGCACCGAAGCGGCCTTCCATGTCGCGCCGCACGGGCGTGGGCAGCGGCGTACCGGCCGAGCTGCCGAGGCCGAGCGCCGCGGGCACGTCCGAGGCGGCGGGCGGCAGCACCGCCGCGAAGCGCCGCGCCTGCGGCGAACGCG
>KZ836121.1:18014-38953 GCA_003265685.1 Piscinibacter caeni
GCGAACGCGCGCCCGGCGGCAGCGCGACCACGCGGCGCGCGACCCGTTCGGCCTCGCGCTCGGCCGGCTCCGAAGGCTGCGAGACACGCACCGCGGCCGCGGCCTGCGCCGCCCGCACCGCCGGTGTCGGCCGGCGAATCGCCACCGGCGTGTGCGCCTCGGGCGCACGCAGCACCATGCGGGCGGTCTGCGCCGCCGTCATGACGACCCCTCGCCCGGCGGGTACGCCGGGCGATCCCCCGTGGGGATGCGGGCCCGCTTGGGAGCGGCCCGGCGCCGGGCCCGCCCGCTCACAACGCCCGCCCTTCCTTCAGCAACTCGCGGCGCACGCCTTCGTCGACGTCGTCCGCGCGCAGCAGCGCCTCGCCGCGCGCCAGCGCGCGCAGGCAGGCGTAGCGCAGCACGTTGACGATGGTGCCGCCGGCCAGCTCGTGCTGCTGCGCCAGGCGCGGCAGGTCGAGCGCCGGGTCGAGCTGCACGCTCTTCGGGATCGCCTCGCGCCACAGGCGCAGCCGCTCGGGCGCCTTCGGCAGCGGGAAGTGCACCACCGAGTGGAAGCGGCGCAGGAAGGCATCGTCGATGTTGTGGCGCAGGTTCGACGCCAGGATCACCACGCCGGCGAAGGCCTCGATGCGCTGCAGCAGGTAGCTCACCTCCTGGTTCGCATAACGGTCGTGCGCGTCGCTGACGCCGGTGCGCTTGCCGAACAGGGCATCCGCCTCGTCGAAGAACAGGATCCAGCCCTCGCGCTCGGCGGCGTCGAACAGGCGCGCCAGGTTGCGCTCGGTCTCGCCGATGTACTTGGAAACGACGAGCGAGAGATCGACGCGATGCACCTCGCGGCCACAGCGCTGCGCCAGCAGGCAGGCCGACAGAGTCTTGCCGGTGCCGGGCGGGCCGTGGAACAGCGCGACGTAGCCGGGGCCGATGCGCTGGCCGAAGCCCCAGTCGGCCAGCAGGCGCGGCCCGTGTGCGAGCCACAGGCCGATGTCCTCGAGCTGCGCGAGCGTCGCCGCGGGCAGCACCAGGTCGGCCCAGGCGAGCCCGGTGTGCACGCGGGTCGCGAGCGCCTGGCGCTCGGTTGGCGTGGTCCAGGCCAGGCCGGGCAGGGCCTGCGCGAGCAGCGCGGGCGAGGGGCGCAGCACGCCGCGCAGGCCGTCGGTGCCGGCCGCATCGGCGCCCGGCGCTTCCCACAGCAGCAGGCCCTCGCCGAGCAGGCGGCGCTGCGGGGCGAGGCGCTGCAGCGCCTGCAGGCGTTCGCCCAGGTCGTCGCCGGCGAGCAGGAAACACGCGGTCTCGACCGTCGGCAGCACCACGCCGCCTGCGCCGGCGAACGTGCCGAACTCGGTGTAGGCGCGCTGCGTGGTCGGGTTGACGGTGGCCAGCACGTCCAGCAGCTGCGGGCGCAGCGTGGGCGCGAGCGCGAGCACGAGCAGCAGGCGTTCGGCCGGATCGAGCTGCAGGCGCCGCAGCGTCGCAGCGTAGGGCCCGGGCTGGCCCTCCAGCGGCGGGGCGGGCGCGAGTGTGCCGGGCAGCGGCGGCGAGCCTGGCCGGTCGGCGTGGAAGTAATGCTGCAGGCGCAGCTCGAGCGCCCGCGCCAGCCACTCGAGCTCGGCGTCGAGCAGCGCGGCGTCGCCGGCCAGCGTGGCGTGCGGGTCGTCGGGTTTCACGGCGGGGGCCAGTCGACGAACAGCGGCTGCGGCATCCACGGCAGCCGCACGATGCCGATCGACCAGGGCAGCAGGCCGAGCAGCACGTCGAAGGCCTCGCCCTGCAGGCGCAGCTGCCAGGCGCCGTCGGCCCGCGTCAGCAGGCCGCGGCGCTGCAGGAACGACAGGCGCAGCGTGTCGTCGCCGCTGCCGCGCAGCGCGCTCCAGTGTTCGCGGCAGGCGGCGAGCACGGCGTCGACCTCGTCCTGCTCGGCCTCGTTCAGCGCCGGCAAGGCCGCGCTGAGCGGCTCGGCAGGGTCGCGGCCGAGCAGCAGCTTGGCCAGCGGCAGCCGGTGCTCGGCGGCCTCGATCGGCCCGCAGGCCAGCGCGTGCAGCAGCGCGAGGCCGCGCGGGAGCTGCGCGTCGGGGATGGCGCGGGCGCCGGGCTCGATCACGCCGCAGCCGGCGAGCAGGCGCGGCAGGTAGGGGTGCAGCAGCACCAGGCCGGCGAGCGGCACCAGCAGGGCAGGCGCGCTGTCGGCCGTGGTGGGTGGCGGGGTGCGTGGCGAGGGCGACGACGGGTCTGTCGGCGCCGCGGCAGCAGCCGTGTCGGGCGGCGTGTCGGCGCGGCGTTCGATCAATGTTTCCGGCGACACGTCGCCGACCGCCGCGAGCATCCCGTCGACGCGCGTGTCGCCCGCGGGCCCGGTGCGTCGCTGCGCGAGCCAGCGCTGCAGCGCGCGCCGATCGTCGGCCGCCGGCGCGGGCGCAGCGTCGTCGGGCCAGGCGAGCCAGGCGGCCTGCCACTCGAGCAGCGAGTCATGCCCTTGCGCCGATCCGTCGGCCCACGCTGCGCGCGGCGACCCCAGCGACCCCAGCGGCGCCTGCGGCCGATGCGATTCCACCCAGCGCCGGCGCAGCCCGGCATCGATCAGCGCGATCCAGCGCAGCAGCGCGCCGAGCCGCGCGCTGAAGCCGCCGGGCGGCAGCAGGGCCTCGCGCAGTGCGACGTCGGCAAGCGCCGCCAGGGCCGCTTCCTGCGCCGCCTCCTGCAATGCCGTCGGCGGGCCCGCGCCCTGCCAGGCCCAGGGCAGCAGGCCGCTGGCGAGGTAGCTGCGCAGGGCCTCGCGCGCCGCCTCGGCCGCGGGCACGACCTGACCCGTCTCCGTTGGCTGCTCGTCATCGCGCGCCCGATCCAGCCGTCCCGGCGCGCCCGCCGCCGGCCGCGCCGCGCGCAGCGCCTGCACCAGCGCCTCCTCGAGCCGTGCATCGAAGCTTTCGTCGAGCGCGTCGGCACCGTCCAGCTGCAACTGCAGCTCCAGCCTCGGCAGCCGCCACACCTCGCCGGGCGGCGCGACGCGGTCGAAGGCACGCGCCAGCGCCGCCTCCAGCGCGTCGCTGCGCTCGTGCAGTGCGTGGCGCAGCGCAAAGGCCGCCGCCGCGTCACCGGCGCGCGCCTGCCAGCGCAGGGTGCGCACGCGGTGCAGCTCGGCCATCGTGCCCGGCCTAGAAGCGGCCGACCTTGCGCAGGTTGCCGATCAGCGCCGCCTGCGGCGCGGTGGCCTGGCCGGCGAACTGGTCGAGCTTGCTGTTCAGCGAAGCCTTGGCGCCGGCATCCTGGATCAGCGCGACGCTGGAACCGAGCTGCTGCGACAGCGCCGAGCCGGTGCCCCCGGACACATCGACCTTGCCGGTGACGACGCGCTCGGTGACCAGCGCCACCGAGTCGGCCAGCTCGGCCTGCGCCCGGCCCAGCTCGCGCTCGACCTGGGTGCGCGTCTCGGCCGGCAGCGAGGGTTCGGCCACCAGCTCCTGCAGTGCCTTGACGCGGTCGCGCTTGCCGGCCATGTCCTTGGCGGTGAAGTCGAGGTACAGGTCGCCCGACTCGAGCAGGCCGCTGCCCTTCACGCGCGGATCGACCGCGTTGCTCGGCACGAAGGCGCCCTGCACCAGGCCGGTGATGTTGGCGGTCTGCTTGTCGAGGTCGATCTGGAACTGCTGGCGTTCGAGCAGCACGCGGTCGTGCACCTTCAGGTCGAGCGGGCGCACCACGCGGATGCCGCCGCCCACCGTGAACGGCGGCCGGTACGGCGGGCGCGAGAGCGGCGGCTCGGCGGGCTCGTCCTCCTCCGGCTCGGCGGCCGGGTAGGGCAGCGTGAAGTCGGCCACCACGCGGCCGGTGTCGTCGTACACCAGCACGAAGGTGCCGCCGCGCCAGACGCCGCCGAGGCAATCCAGCCCCGGATGGTCCTGCACGAAGCGGGTGAACAGCAGCTTGTCGTCGGCGCGGTCGTCCTGCGCCTGGATCAGGTCGTCGAGCCAGTCGATCCAGTGCGGCTGGTTGCTGTTGATGAGCGAATCGAACGGCGAGACGAAATCGGCGCGCGAGACGTGGCCGAGGTTCGCGCGGCTGCTGCTCACCGCCTCCAGCGAGGTGGCGTAGCTCGATTTCCAGGCCGCGCCGCTGCCGCCCACCTCGGCCTTGTAGCTGCTGTATCTGCTCGCGCCGAGCACCGGCTGGGCGCGTGTCTTGGTGCCCACCACCGCCTCGGAGGCGCCACGTGCGAGCGACAGCACCGACGCGCCGGTCTCGGTGGTCGAGGGCACCTGCCCGGAGGTCACGGCGTCGCCGACGTCCTTCAGGTAGGTCGCCGAGAAGCTGGTGCTCTCGTCCAGGCGCCAGGCCACGTCCTGCCGCACCAGGTAGTGCAGCGAGTGCAGCGGCGTGTAGCGCATCGGCGGGCGGCGCAGGATCAGCCGCTTGTCGTTGTTCAGCAGCACCTCCTGCACCTGGAAGGGCAGGTTGTGGCTCGCGATCTCGCGGCGCAGCTCGGCGCTCACCTCCGCCAGCGTGCGGCCGAGGTGCCCTTCAATGCGGAAGAAGTCGTGCGCCGCGATGCCGTAGGCGAGTGGCTCGCGCACGGGCGCCGCGGCGGCCCAGGCGGCCGCTCGGTAGCCGAGGTTGAGCGCCTGCTGGCGCCGTGCCGAGCGGCGGAAGTTCCAGGCAACGTGGATGGGCGCCGCCTCCAGCGAGCGGTAGTGCCAGGGGATCGCGCGCTCCTCCAGCGGCGCGGCGTCGCCGCGGCTGGGCGTGATGCGCAGCGTGATGTCGGCCGGCAGCGCGAAGCTGGCGACCAGCGTGTCGAGCTTCCAGGCGAGGAAACGTGCGTGCGCCGAGGCCTCGCGCGCCTTCGCGTCCAGCGGCGAGGGGTAGAGGCCGCTGCGCTGCTCGCGCGGCGCGTCGAGCGCACCGAGCAGCAGGTGCTTCGGGAACGCGGCCACCGGCGGCAGCAGCACCGCGTCGTCGTCGAGCAGCGCCTCGCGCAACTCGTTCCACTGGTGGATCAGGTCCTTAACGAAGCCGTACCAGACCTGCAGGCCGTTCGTCTCGTCGCCGAAGCGGGCCAGGTGCGCACGCAGCGTGGCGCTCCAGCGCGGCACCGGGTCGCTGCCGAACACCTGCACCAGCACCTCGGGGCAGGCCGCGGCCAGCGTCGGCAGCACACGCAGCAGCTCGTTCAGCGAGGCCTGCGCGGCGTCGCGCAAGCGCCGGTTGAGCAGCGTCGTGTTGGCGACGTCGCGCGCCAGCACGGGCCGGCGCATGCCCAGCGCCTCCAGCACCTGGGCTCGCTCGGCCGCCGGCCGCAGCGGCCGGGCGTCGAGCAGCGCCTGCGCATCCTCGCGGCGGATCAGCAGCACACGCTGGCGGTGCAGCGCGTCGCGGCCGAGGTTGTCGCAGTCGACGCCGGTGCACAGGTCGGGGTCGTTGACCACCGTCTCCATCAGCAGCAGCACGGCCTGGCCGGCCAGGCCCCCGGGCAGGTCGGCCAGCGGGCGCGCCAGCACGTCGCTCTCGCCCACCGGCACCAGCTCGGCCAGCGGCAGCATGTCGGTCGGCGTGCCGTCGGATGCGGTGCCGCGGTAGAACGGCCGGTACACCGGCGCGGTGCTGTCGTAGGGGCGGAAGCGGTCGTAGGTCGTGTCGGCGGGGAGCATCAGCAGGTCGCCGTCGGTGCTCAGGCCCAGGCCGCGCGTCACCTGCACGCCCGCGCCGCTGCGCGAGACATGCAGCCCGGCAATCAACCCGACGCCGGCCAGCGCGACGCGCGAGAGCCGCATCTGGTCGCCCAGGAAATCGGCCACGCTGTTGAGCTGGCCATGCGTGAGCACCTGGTCGGGCTCGAACACGGCGTAGTGGTCGGCCAGCGTGTCGAGGCTGCTGTGGACCTGGAGGGGGTCGGCCATGGCGGTCTCCTGTCAGCGTTCGGTGTTCAGCGGTCGGCCGGGCCGCGGCCCAGCGCGGTCTTGCCGAGGATGAACGGCGGCTTCGTCTCGTCGCCGGTGCAGTCGAACAGCGCGCGGCTCGGGTAGACGTTCTTCACGCCGACCAGCGCGTCGATCAGCGCCTGCAGCCGCTCGCGCCGGCCGGCCTCGGCGAAGCCGGCGTGCAGCTCGAGGAAGTTGCGCCAGGCGGCCTCGAACACCGCCATGTCGTCCGGCCCGACCCAGCACACGGTGGGCAGCACGTGCGCCGGCATCTCGCGGCGGATCGTCTGCTCGACGAACTGGCGGAAGCCGAAGTCCTGGAAGCGCCCGGCATAGGCCGGCAGCACCACGTGCGCGCGGTACGAATACGGGTCGAGCGGGTCGCAGTCGTCGCAGCCGGCATCGCTGCAGATCGGCATCAGCGGGTCGTCCGCTTCGAGCGGGCGCAGCAGGATGTGCTCGACGACGTACAGGCCTTCGCCGCTGTAATGGTCGAGCAGGTAGCGCTGCAGCTCGGCGATCTCCCGCTCCATCTCGGCCGGGTCGTCGTAGTAGTGGATGCGCCGGGCCAGCACCTCGCCGGTCTCGCTGACCACGTTGAAGTAGTGCCGCCCCAGGCTGTCGGTGCGGCGTGCGTAGCCCTCGGCGCGCTGGCCGGCGGCGATGGCCAGCACCATCTCGGCGCGTGCCGCCTCGGGCGTCGGGTAGCGTGTGCTGGACGACAGCAGGATCGCGTTCGTCACCGCATGGCGGACGCGGAAGCGGTACTCGTCGGTGGCGTCGGGCACCGCGTCGACCTCGTTGTAGGTGTCGTGGCTGACGAGCGCGAGGTTGCGCCGCGTGAAGTCCGCGATGCCGAGCAGCCGCGCCAGCCGGCGCTCGACGCCGGAGACGTTGGTGGTGTTCCACACCTGCTCGCGCGTCTCCGGCCGCTGCACGAAGGCACCGGCGCGGTCGTGCGAGAGCTGCGCCACGTCTTCGAGGAAGCGGCAGGTGTCGCCGATCCGGCGCGCCGCGTCGTGGCCGAAGGCACTGGCCATCGCGGCCGCGTAGTCCGCGAAGTCCTCGCCGACCCGCGCCAGCAGGTGGTCGAGCAGGCGCAGCTGGCGCGCCTCGGCCTCGGTACGCGACTCGACGGCATCGGCGAGCTGCTGCGCCGTCACACCCGCGGGGTAGAGCTGCGCGTGCGCCACGATGCTGTCGACCACCTGCGCGGCCAGCACATGCGGCCGCACCGGCGCGGTCGGCGCGAACGCGGCCGCCACCGCCTGCAGCGCGGCCGGTGCGACCGAGAGCCGCTGCGGGGCCTGCGCGAGCAGCTTGAGCTGGTCGGCCATCAGCTGGTCGAAGAACAGCAGCCAGCCCTGCAGCTGCAGCGCCTGCGCGCGGCGCTGCGGCGTGGCGCGCTCGGACAGGCCCGCCTCGCCGATGCCGTACAGCGCGGGGAAGTCGCGCTGGAACGAGACCCAGTCGGCCAGCGCCCGCGCACGGCCCGGCGGCGGGCCGGGCAGCGTGCTGTTGACCGGCAACTCGTCGCGCTGCCGCGCCGCCGCGTGCAGCGCGGCCAGTCGGGTGGCGACCGGGCCCGGCATCGCGCCGACGTTGAAGCCCAGCACCGGCAGCCCACGCTGGCTCAGCACCAGCCGGCCGTGCTGCAGCGACAGGCGCGGCAGCCGGCCCGGCAGCACCGGCACGCGCCAGGGGTTGGCCGGCGGCACGGCGTCGGCCAGCGTGGGCGGCGGGTCCGCGTCGGTGTCGCTGCCGTCGCTGCGCTGCACGGCGTTCAGGCGCAGCTCGCGCAGCGAGCGCACGCCGGGCACGTCGGCGGCGGCGCCGATCACGTCGGACAGGCGGATCTCGCTCGGCAGCGCGGCGGCGCACAGCTCGTTCGCGTCGATGAAGCCGTGCTCGGGCAGCGGGCCCTCGAGCACGTCGGGCAGCGCGAGGCCACGCGAGCGCAGCGCCGCCAGATCGTGGCCGGGCACCGGCGGCGCCAGCACCTCGGCGACCGCGAACAGGATCCGCGCCGCCGCGTCCGCCGCGTCGACGTCGCCGGACAGATCGACGTCGGCGCACAGGGCGAAGTACTGGTGGCGCACGGCGGCGATCTCGATCACGTCCTCGCACAGGTTGCGCGAGGCTTCGACCGCACCGCGCACCGCGCGCAGCACCTCGTCGCGCTGCGCCTGGGTGCCGATGCCGTCCATGAACTCCACGCGCACGCGGTACAGCCCGGCCAGCGGCACGCTGCGCCAGTCGGCGTGGTCGGGCGGCGGCGCGCGGCGCAGCTCCTTGCGGCGCAGGTCGGCATAGAGCAGCACGTCGGTGACCGGCTCGAGCCAGGCGTTCTTCACGCCGGGCAGGTCGATCAGGCGGCGGCGCCAGTCGAGTTCGGTGAAGGCGCGGTTGGGCAGCACCGCGGCCGGCGCGTGGAACTGCGCGGCGCCGCCGGCGGCGAGGCGGTCCTCGATCGGCAGCAGGTGCCGGTAGGCCAGGTCGGTCAGCGCATAGCAGGCCAGCTCGAGCATCGTGATGCCCGGGTCGTGCGTGTTGTGGTCGGTCCACCCTGTGCGGCCGAGACGACGTACTTCGGACAGGCCCTCGTCGAACAGCGCGCGCACGTTCAGTGCCGGCTCGGGGTCGGGCAGCGGCGAGATCGGCGGCAGCAGGTCAGCCATCGACCAGCTCCACGATGCGGTGCGCGGCGGCGCTGACGAGAATCACGTCGGGCGCGTCGGGCACGATCTCGTCGCGGTCCTCGTGGCTGCCTTCGAGCGTGAGGCGGAAGTCGGTGACGAAGTCGACCCAGGGCAGCGCCTCGACCAGGTCGAGCAGCGCCGAGCGCCGCACCCCGGCGCCGAAGCCGACCGGTGCGCCGCCCTCGAAGGCCCAGGGCGACAGGGCGCGGCGCAGCGCCAGGTCGGTCTGCGGCGCGTAGAAGTTGAAGCCGAAGCCGGGGCGCAGCCGCAGCTTGAAGTCGCACAGCACCGCGCGGTAGGCCGGGTTGCGCACATGCCACTGCGTCTGTGGCGCACCGCGTGCGGCCAGGTGCGCGTGGATCTGCGTCAGCGTGTCCAGGTCGACGCGCGGCTGCAGCGGGTCGCCGGCGTTGCTCGCGTGCAGGTCGGGCACGACGATCACGCTCACGTGGCCAGCCGCCAGCCAGGAGCTGTCGCTCGCGTGCGGGATGCACTTGGCGCGCCACACCGAGGGAAAGGCCTGCAGCACCAGGCGCTCGACGTCCCAGCCCGTGACGGCGCGCTGGCGATGGCGCAGCCGCTCGGCGGCGCGGCGCGCCAGCGCGGCGTCGTCCTCGACCAGCGCGCCGCCGAAGCTTGCATAGGGCTGCGCCACGCTCTTCAGCGCGGCCGGCGGCGCCTTCATCTTCGTGATGCTGCCGGCCGGCAGCGCCGTGGCCAGGCGCTGCGGGTCGTTGCCCTGGTCGGAGAACACCACCTCGATGGCGTTGGCGTACACGCCGATCACGTTGCAGGCGGCGCGCGGCTGCGCCGGGATCGCCGCGCGCAGCCACACCAGGCCGGCCGGCGCACGCGTGTTCGTGACGGTCGTCTCGCGCGGCAGCACCACCTCGACGAGGCCGCTGCCGCGCAGCTGGCGCGTGGTGTCGAGCGCGAGTTCGCCGGGGCCCAGCGCGCGCCAGGCGTTGTCGGCGAGCACCGACCAGCGCAGCGTCTGCGCGCTGGCCAGCGGGTCGGCGCTGCCCTCGGCCACCTGCAGCAGCAGGCTGACCGAATCGCCCGCCGCCAGGCCCTGCAGGCCGATCAGCAGCTCGCCGGCGTCGGCATGCGGCGGCAGCAGCGCGACGCCGTCCTGCGGCGCCCAGGGGCGCGCCGCGGCGAGCCAGCGGTGCTCGCGCGCCGGGCCGAGCGCATCGACCTGGAAGAACTGCAGCTCGGTGTCGGTGAAGGCCGCGACGGCCGGATCGTCGAGCCGGCTGTCGTCGCTCGCCGCCTCGTAGTCGAGCGTGATCTCCTGCACCTTGGGCGTGTAGGGTTCGTTGAGGAACTTCGGGGCGAAGTCCGTTGCGCCGAGCGTGGGCGGCGTGGCCAGCTGCAGCGACTCGCGCCGGAAGTCGCCGTGCAGCAGGTCCTCGACCAGCGCGATGGTCACGAAGCCGGCACGCGGCGTCGCGGCCGGGGGCGGCGAGGCGAACGCGCCGGCGAAACCGACCGCCAGCGGCACGGCCGTCATCCACACCGGCTGCGCCAGTCCGAGGCTGCCCGCCAGCGTCTGCGCGACCGCGCTGCCGCTCCACTGCAGCGCCTGCACCTGTGCGCCGGGCGAGTAGGCGCTGGCCGAGCCGGTGCCGTCGATCGTCAGCGTGGTCGGACCGGCCAGGCGCGGCAGCAAGGTGACGGTGCCCGAGTGGTGCGTGGCGCCGGCGGGGTCGATCCAGCTCAGCGTGGCGCCGACGCCGTTGCTGAACTGCGAGCGCTTCGAGTAGTTCTCGTACCAGGCGTGCAGGTCCGGCGGCGCGCCCTGCCAGGTGAGCCTGATCGACAGCGAGACGAGCCGCTTGGACAGCGCTTCCGGGCAGCCGACATGGAAGCGCGCGCCCTTGACCGGCTGCGCGCCGAACGGCAGGAAGGCCTTCTTCGGGTCGAGCGCCGTGTCGTCGTTCTCCAGCGCCAGGCCGCGCAGCCCACGGGCGCGCACCACCAGCTGCGCGCGCCGGACCTGCAGCCCGGCCAGGTCGGCATGGCTCAGCGCCGCCGTCGGCTTGAGCAGGCATTGCAGCACCGGCAGCGCGGCGGGGTAGGGCTGCAGGTGCACGGCCGGGTCGTGGTCGACCACCGGTCCGAGTGCGGCGGGCAGCTCCGCGGTGAGCGTGAGCCGGTCGCCGGCCAGCGAGCCTGTCAGCACGAGCGGGCCGAGCCAGCCTTTCGGGCCGCTCAGGTGGGCCTCGAAGGCCGCCGCGAAGTCGCTCGCCGCGAGCCCGGCCGGCCAGCCGGCCAGCTGCAGGCGCAGCTGGATGCGGCGCTCGCCCTCGGCCAGGCGCAGCAGCGGCGAGGCGACCGCGAAGCCCACCGGCGCGGCCGGCCAAGAGCGGCCGTCGAAGGGCGGCCATTGCGGCAGCGTGCCGGACAGCGGCGCGCCCAGGCCGTCGGCGGAGTTCGCCACCGGCGCGAAATGCAGCCGCGCACCGACCCGCGCGATGCCGGCCAGACGGGCCACCCGGCCCGGGCCGATCACCGTGTCGCGCAGCGGCGCGAACAGCTGCTCGACCTGGTGTGCATCCTTGCCGGCCGTGAAGCGCATCGCCGGCGTGACTGCCAGCGCCGCGGCGCCCTTCTTCAGCTCGAGCACGAGTTGCGCGTGGTCGGGCGTGGCCGGCCGCGGCACGAAGCCGAGCACGCGCTGCATCTGGAACCGAAGGTGCTCGGCGGTGAAGCGGTTCAGCAGCGCCTGCGGCTGCGCCAGCAGCCTCAGGAAGGCGATCAGCAGCGCGTGGTGCGGCGCCACGCCGCCGTCCGTGCGCCCGACCAGCGCCGCCAGCGCCGCGGCATCCCCTTCCGGGAAGTAGGCCGCCCAGTCGCCCGCAGGCTGCGCCGGGTCGAGCGGGTGGTGGCGGATCAGCGGGGCCAGCGCGCGCAGCGCCTGCAGCAGCGCGGCCGTGTCGCGTTCGTCCAGCGGCGCGTGCGCGGGGCGCAGCCGCGCATCGTCGCGCTCCGGCTGGGCGGTGCCGGCAGCGGCGGTGACGGCGGCGATGATGTCCTGGCCGGCCATCAGCAGTGCCCGCCCGGCCGCCCGAAGGGCACTGGTGCCCCCTCGGGGGGCAGCGAACGCAGTGAGCTTGGGGGCTTCATTTCGTCGGCGCGACCCGGTCGCGCAGCTCGTTGGCGTCACCCAGGTAGTACGGGTAGACGAGGTTGAAGCGGCTGTTGGTGCTGCGCACCGCGTACTCGAGCCGGATCTGCAGCAGGCCTTCGAGCGCGAGCGAATCGTCGACGGCCAGCGCGAGCACGCGGATGCGCGGCTCGTGGATCAGCAGCGCGGTGGCGATGCGGTCCTCCAGCAGCGTGCGCAGCGTGGTCGACAGGGGCTCGAACAGCAGCGGCGTGAGGTCGAGCCCGAACTTCGGCTGCAGCACGCGCTCGCCCGGCCGCGTGCCGAACAGGATCTGCAGGCTCTCGTGGATGTCCTGCTCGTCGGCCGCCATGCGCACCTGCCCGCCCGCGAAGCTGGGCGGGAAACCGAAGCCGCGGCCGAGGAAGTTGGGGACGTCGGCCATGCGTTTCACCCGAGCTGCAGCGTTGCGCCGGCGACCTTGACCACGCCGCTGCTCTTCACGTCGGTACTGGCCGTGCCCTCGAGCTTCAGCTCGGTGCCGGCCTTGATCGTCAAGGCGGTCGCGCTCTCGATCGTGACGCCCGATGAACTGGTGACGATGCGGTTGCCATGCTGGTCTTCGATCGTGAGGCCCTGGCCGTCGTCGTCGAGCAGCAGCTTGTTGCCGCCGGGCGTGGCGAGCGTGAGCGACTTCTTCTCGTCGTCGAACAGCAGCGTGATGCCGCTGCGGCTGGTGAAGCCCTTCTGGTGGTTGTCGTTGCTGGGCGAAAGCGGCGCGGCCTTGGCGCTGCCGTGCAGCATGCCGAGGATGACCGGCGCGCGCGGGTCGTCGTCGAGGAAACCGACCAGCACCTCGTCGCCGATCTCGGGGCGGAAGAAGCTTCCGCGCTCGGCGCCGGCGTCCAGCGTCGCGACGCGTGCCCACAGCCCATCGTCGCCCGCGTCGACCAGCGGCAGCCGCACGCGCACGCGGAACTCGCCGGCCGGGTCCTCGTTGTCGGTCACGACGCCGGCCTGCAGCCCGGCCACCGGCGCCAGCAGCGCCGCGGTGCGGTGCGCCTGCAGCCGCTGGCGCAACTCGGCGTCATCGGCCAGGCCGCCGAACTGGAGGTGCGTCTTCCAGCCCTTGCTCGTGTCGAACTCGTGGCGCACGCCGCTGACCAGCGCGTCGCCGTTGAACCGATCGCCCAGGCCCGCGAGGCGCACGGTGTCGCCGGGCAGCACGCTCGCGATGCCGTGGCACTCGAGCCGGCCGCCGGCGAGGTCGGCGACGGCACGCTGCCATTGCGCACTCGCCAGCGCCGCGGCCTCGGCGTCGGGCAGCGCGGCGTGGTGCAGCACGCGCGCCGTGGCGCCTGCGGCACCGGCCAGCTCGTCGGCCGTGAAGTTGCCGGGCGGGTCGAAACTGCCGGCCTCGCCGTCCTCGGTGTGCACGGCCTGCTCGGCGGCGCTCCAGCTCGCCGCCTGCACCTGCTGCGACTGCCGGCGTGCATCGATCTCGCCGTCGAACGCGAGCACGGTGGCGCCGTACTGCAGCTCGGCGACGGGTTCACCGAGCGCCGGTTTGCGCAGCGCCAGCGCACCGGCGCGGGTGTGCACCACCAGCCCGTTGGCGGCGGCGCGCGCGAGCACGAAATCCCAGTCGCTGCAGTCGTGCTGCACGAGCTGCGCATGCGTCACCGTGGTCGCCTCGACCTCGGCATCGAGCCCGGCCGCATCGAGCAGCGACTGGATCGCGTCGCTGTCGGTCTGCTCGAAGAAGTTGGCGCTGCGGCGCAGCAGCGTCAGCCGCGTCGCCGCATGCCGGCAGTCGACCACCAGCAGCGGCGAGGCCGATTCGCGCACGCGCAGGCGCTGTCGCACGACGATGCCCTTGAACACGGGTGTCGCATCGCGCCGGCTGCCGGCCAGGATCTCCACCTCGGCACCGGGCACGAAGAGATCGCCGCTGGACAGCGGGAAGCTGCCGCCGGCCGCATCGCCGTCGACATAGTGCAGCCGGGCCGAGGCGACACGGTTCGCCGCCGCGACGATCGACAGCCCGGCAAGCGCCGCCTCGCGCCGCACCGCCTCGCCGTTCACCTTGACGGTGAACTCGCGGTGCTCGGCGCTGATCGGCAGGGTGCGTTCGGCGGGCATCGTGTCATTTCTCGAGCGGTGGGAAACGCACGCGCGTGCCGGGCCGGAGCTGGCGCGGGCTGTCCAGGTCGTTCGCGCGCGCCACCTTGGCGTACAGCGCCGGGTCGCCGTAGAGGCGCTCGCACAGGCCGGCCAGCGTCTCGCCGGCCTCGAGCACGCGCACATGGGTCAGGTCGGGCGAGGAATCCTGCGCCTGCGCGACGCGGGTCTGGTCCTCCACCGCATCGACGAAGGTGGCGGCGATGGTCGCGCGCAGCGGCGTGCCGTCGGCCTTGAAGAGCTTGTAGGCGATCGACGCGCTCTTGAGCACGCAGCGCTTGACCTGCAGCGTGCCCCAGGCCACCTTGAGCCAGTTCGGCCGGTGGATGTCGCCGTTGTAGCCGGTGACGGCCTGGAACTTCTCGACCTGCTGCTGCACGTCGATCTTGACGCCGTTCGCGCCAGTGCCGTCGAGGAAGAAGTTGAGCGTCAGGTCGCCCGGCTTGACCTGCTTGAAGTCCATCCGGCTGCCGGTGGTACCCGAGCCCTGCGCGCTGTCGTACTCCATCTCGTAGGCCAGCGTCAGCTCGCTCGGGTTGACGTAGGCCTCGAAAGTGTCGACAAGGCTGCTCTCGGCGTGGTCGGGGGTCGAGTAGGCCTGCACCAGCAGCTTCTCGAGGCGGCCGCTGGCCATCAGGGCTCCTCGCGCTCGCGCAGGATCTCGAGCACCCGCTCGACGCACTCGGCGATCAGCGCCTGCTTGTCGTCCGCAGCGCCGACCGGTGACGCAGGGGCGCTGCCGGCGGGCGGGTTGTTGCGCACCTCCAGGTTGATCACCACCTCGTCGACGAACACCGGCATCGGGGCCCCCTTTCGATTCAATTCAGTTGCGGTCGATGCGGAAATGGCGGTAGGCCAGCGTCAGCGTCTCGACGACGACGCTGTTGACCGTCGCGTTGAAGTCCGACACCGACCACTTCACCGGGTACGCGCCGACCAGGTGCCAGCTCATCAGCGGCTCGTGCGCTTCGTTCAGCAGCGTGACGTCGACGTCCTTCGGCGCCACGTCGAGCTCCTCGACGCACTGGCGCGCCCAGTTCCACACCTCGCTGCCCTTGAGCAGGCCGCGCTTGAGCACCAGGTCGCCGTACTTGGCGCGGCCGGGGTAACGCTGCACGAAGCGGTTCTCGCCGCCTTCGGGCATCTCCTCGGTGGCCACCTCGAGCGCCAGCCCGCCGACCTCGACGAAGCGCAGGTCGTCGGCCACCGGCGTGAGGCCGAGCACCTCCACCTTGAAGTGGAAGCCGACGGGCGGCGTGAACATGGCGCGGCGCGGTGGCGGAGGGCTACTCGTTCTGCAGCTCGAGCCCCTCGTGGGCGATCTCGATCGACTCGATCGCCACCTCGTTGCCGCTGGCCTTCAGACCCGGGCCCTCGACCTTGACCGGGAAGGCGTTGTGCACCTTCCAGGTCATCACCGGCTCGTGGTTCTCGTTGAGCAGCGAGACCACCACGTCGCGGCGCTCGACCTGGTTCAGCTTGATGGTCGAGAGCCACTTGAAGAAGTCGTTGTCGGCCTTGACGATGCCGCGCTTGAGCGTGACGTTGCTGAACTTGCGCAGCCCGGGCATCTTGATCGACGAATACTCGGGGAACGAGCCGTCGCGGTACTCGATGACCTGGTTCTCCTGGGTGAGGCCGCTGACCTCGGAGAAGCCGATGCGCGTGCCGCCCCACTGGACCGTGAAGTGGAAGGCGGGCAGGGGATATTGCTGGGGCATGTGCTCTTCTCCTGGTCAGCTCGTCTGCAGCTTGTGCGAGAACTTGAGGATGATGAATTCGGCCGGCCGCACCGCGGCCATGCCGATCTCGACGTTCATGCGGCCTTCGAGGATGTCCAGCGCGTTCATCGTCACGCCCAGGCCGCAGCGCACGAAGAAGGCGTCCTTGGTGGTGGCGCCGGCGAGCGCGCCTTCGCGCCATTTCTGCGTCAGGTAGTTCTCGATCATCCCGCGCACCTTGACCCAGGTGTTCGCGTCGTTCGGCTCGAACACGGCCCAGTAGGTGCTCTTCTTGACCGACTCCTCGACCATGTTGAAGAAGCGCCGCACCGAGACGTAGCGCCACTCGTTGTCGTTGCCGGCCAGCGTGCGCGCGCCCCACACCAACGTGCCCTTGCCGGCGAAGGCGCGGATCGCGTTGATCGACTTGCCGGTGGTGGCGTCGACGTTCAACTCGTCCTGGCGCGCGTTGTCCAGGCGAACCACGGGCTCGACCACGTCGGCCAGCCCGACGTTGGCCGGCGCCTTCCAGACGCCGCGCGCGGTGTCGGTGGCGGCGTACACGCCGGCCACCGCGCCGCTGGGCGGCACGACGACGTAGTGGTCGAGCAGCGCGGCCTTGGCGGCGTTGTAGGCGGCGGTGTTCAGCGTGGTCGGCGCGGCCGGGTCGCCCAGTGCGGCCAGCGTCACCGCGGCGGCGACCCCCACGGTCACGTTGACGTTGCTCTCGTCGGGCAGCACGTAGTGGTTGAAGCGCGAGCGCAGGAAGGGGTAGTACAGCGCGCCGTACTTCAGGTGGTTGTTGCCGACCCGCGCGCGGTTGGCGGTCAGCGTGGCCGGGTCCTGCGGCGTGGCGGCGCCGCCGCCGAACAGGTCGAGGATCGCGAAGCGGTCCTTCAGCGTGCCGCACTGCACGAGCATGTTCTGCGCCATCGTGTCGTAGCCGGTGGCGCCGAGCTGCACGGCCTCGGGGCAGACCAGCAGGGTCGGCTCGTCCTCGAGCGCCACGGCCTCGAGGCCGGTGGTCAGGTCGGCGATGTCGATGGCGTCGGCGTAGCTGCCGACCGAGACGATGTAGCACTTGCCGCCACCGTTGTCGAAGAACATCTTGACGGCGTACCAGAGCAGGTAGGTCGGTGTCGGCGGCGTCACCGTGGGCACGAAGCCGGTGCCCTCGGGCGCCAGCGCCACCGCGATGTCCGGTGCGTCGGGGGCGCCGTACAGGCGCTCGTACTCGGCGAAGTTGAAGATCTTGGTCGGCACGTTGCGCAGGTCGTTGGTCAGCACCTTGCGCGCGCGCTCGGTGTAGCCGATGAACGCGGGGATCGCCGTCTCCACCTCGGCCACCGAGGGCGGGAAGACCGAGATCTCTTCGACGTAGACGTCCGGGGTTCGGTAGGTGGGCATGGCGCGGGGCCTCCTCTCAGGACTGGCTCAGGTGGACGACGAACTGCGCGTCGTGGCGCTCGGCGCCGGGCTGCGGCAGGCTGCCGATCAGCACGTCGCCGTTGCGTTGCAGGGTCAGGCCCGACGGGCCGCGCGCGCTGCGCGCGACGGCGCTTCGCGCCTGGAACAGCGCGATGCGCGCGCTGCCGGCGGGGTCGAGCAATTGCGGGCTGAGGTGGCCGGCGCCGAAGTCGGCCGGCAGCAGCCGGTCGAACAGGATCGGCGGCCGTGCCTCGGCGCCGAAACCGCTGTCCAGCACCTGGATCTGTTCGAAGTCGGCCTCGGCGAAGCGGTTCGCCACGACGTAGTAGCGCAGCGTCTCGCTGCGGGCCGCGAAGGCCAGCGTGAAGGTCCGGCCGGCCGCGACATGCGCCGGCGCGACCGTCAGCGCCAGCACGCCCCAGGCGCCGAGCAGCTCGGGCTCGACCCACAGCGTGTGGCTGACGGGCGCGCCCGCGCCCTGTTCCTCCACGCGCCAGCGGCTGCGGCCGAACAGGCCGGGCAGGTCCCACGCGCCGCGGCCGGCCGCCAGCACGGTGCTCGCGTGCAGCGTGCCGTCGGCTGCGAAGAGGCGCAGCGTCAGGGGGCGTTCGCTCGAGCGCGCCGCGATGCGCAGGCGCTCGCCGGCGATCTGCACCGGGCTCGGGCCGTCGAGCGTGTCGGCGTCGGCGGCGTTGTCCCACAGGGCCGTGTCGCCCGCGGCGATGCCCAGCGGCGGCGTGATCAGCTCGAACGAGGGCTCGCGCGGGCGCAGGCCGAACAGCAGCGTCTGGCCGGCGAGGCCGGGGCGCGGCTGGTCGGCCTCGTCCAGCTCGATCAGCACGTGCAGCCGCCCGTCGCGCTCGCGCACCAGCGCGTGCGCGCCGGCCAGCGCGCGTTCCGTCGAAGGCGGGACGATGAAAGCCAGCGCATCGCAGGTGCCGCCGTGGAACGCGTGGCTGACTTCGATTTCCCACAGCGTCCGGAAGCGGATCCTTGACATGTCACCGGCCTTGCAGCGTGGTCGCGATCGTCGTGATCGGCATGCCGGTGCCGGACGGCTCGACGTCCTGCAGCACCACCATGCGCAGCCGGTACACCACCGAGGGCAGGTGCTTGGCGCCCAGGCAGGCCCACATCTGGTTGAGCTGTTCGGGGCCGTAGCTGACCAGGTCCATCGCCACGCGTTCCAGGCCGGCCGGCAGGGCCGGGCTGTCCGACGGCGTGAACAGGGGTCGCGCCTGGAAGAACGCGAGGATGTGCGAGAGCGTGCGCAGCGCCTGGTCGTACTGCTGGAAGCGGCCGGCGAACAGCACGACGAGGTTCAGCTTCAGCGGCGGCGGCAGCAGCACCTCGCGGCCGCCGACCAGCGTGCGCTCGGGCAACTGCTCGCGCAGCGTGCGCTCCTCGTCGATCTGGAACAGCGTCAGCCGCGTGGTGTCCTGCGGCACCGTCCAGTTGCCGCGGTCGTCCACCAGCGGACCGATCGCAACCGCACCCAGCTCGGCCCCGGTGCGCTTCAGCAGGTGGGCGTTGACCTGGCCGGCCACGAAGGAAAGTGCGGCATCGATCACGGTCCGCGGGTTGTAGGCCTCGTGTCAGGCAGCCACAAACCCTAGGACTAGGGGTCGGGTTGAGCGCGCTCAATCGCGCGGCCGACGGACCCTCAGGAACGGATCGATCGCAGGTCGATGCGCAGCACGCCGTCGCGCTGCTGCCAGTGCAGGCGCCCGAGAACGTCCATGCCGAGCAAGGGGCGATCGGCCAGGCCGGGCAGCGCGATGACGCGCAGTCGCTGGGCCGTCACGCCGCCGCGCAGTGCGATGTCGGCGCGCACGACGTCGCCGGTGACCACGCCGCCGGCCGTGCTCGAGCTGACCTGCCCGAGGCTCTCGAGGCCCAGTTCACGCGCCAGCTGGGTGGGGATCGCCGTGCCGGTGGCGCCAGTGTCGACCAGGAACTCGACGTCCTGGTCGTTGATGCGCCCGGGCCAGTGGTAGTGCCCGTCCGGCCCGCGCCGGATCTCGATCACGTCGGCACCGGCCGTGAAGCGCGCCTGCGCGGCCCGGTGCAGCCACCACTGCACGCCGAGGAACAGCGCGAGGCCGACCAGCAGCCAGACGGTGACGACCTTGAAGGTGCGCGGCAGTTCGGCGGACATGCGCTTACGATGCCATGGAACGACCGACCCCGCCGGCAGCGACGATGAAGAGCCTGTTCCACCTCGCCTACCACGTGCACGACCTGGACGCCGCGCGTGCCTTCTACGGCGGCGTGCTCGGCTGCCGCGAGGGGCGCAGCACGGCCACCTGGGTCGACTTCGACTTCTTCGGCCACCAGCTCTCGCTGCACCTGGGCACGCCGTTCGCCACCACCGACACCGGCCTGGTGGGCGAGCACCGGGTGCCGATGCCGCACCTCGGCCTGGTGCTCGAGTTGTCGGACTGGCAGGCGCTGGCCGCGCGGCTGCGCGCCGCCGGCACACGTTTCGTGCTCGAGCCTCAGGTCCGTTTCGAGGGCCAGCCGGGCGAGCAGTGGACCATGTTCTTCCGCGACCCCTCCGGCAACCCGATCGAGGTCAAGGGCTTCCGCTCGCTGGACACCGTCTACGACGCCTGAGGCGCCACCACCTGCTGCTCGATCGCCCCGAACACGCTCTGCCCGTCGCCGCCCCTGACCTCGATGCGCACCGTGTCGCCAGGCTGCAGGAAGTCGGTGCGGGGCTCGCCGCCGTCGATGGTCTCGAGCGCGCGCTTCTCGGCGATGCAGGCGTAACCGCGTGTCGCGTCGCGGTTGCTGACCGTGCCGCCGCCGACGATGCTGCCGGCGCGCACGTTGCGCGTCTTGGCCAGGTGGGCGATCAGCGCGCCGAAGTGGAAGTGCATCTCCGGCCCGGCGTCGACCAGGCCGACGCGCCGGCCGTTCCACGCGATCTCCACGTTCAGGTGCACCCGGCCGCCCTGCCAGGCGTTACCGAGTTCGTCGGGCGTCACCGCCACCGGGCCGAAGGCGGTGGCCGGCTTGCTCTGCAGGAAGCCGAAGCCCTTGGCCAGCTCCGCGGGGATCAGGTGGCGCAGCGAGACGTCGTTGACCAGCATCAGCAGGCGCACGCCTTCGAGGGCGGCCTCGGGCGTGCTCCCGAGCGGCACGTCGCCGGTGACCACGGCCAGCTCGGCCTCGAAGTCCACGCCCCAGGCCGGGTCGACGCAGGGGATGTCGGCGCAGGGGCCGAGCAGGTCGTCGCTGCCGCCCTGGTACATCAGCGGATCGGTGCGGAAGCTCTCGGGCATCTCGGCGCCGCGCGCCTTGCGGACCAGTTCGACATGGTTCAGGTAGGCCGAGCCGTCGGCCCACTGGTAGGCGCGCGGCAGAGGCGCCAGGCAGCGTTTCGGTTCGAACGGGAAGGCGTGGCGGGCCTTGCCGTGGTTCAGCGTCAGGTACAGGTCCTCGAGCTGCGGCGACAGGAAGTTCCAGTCGTCCAGCACCTGCTGCAGCCGGCCGGCGATGCCGCTGGCATAGTGGGCGGTGGAGAGGTCGCGCGAGACGACGACGAGCTGGCCGTCGCGCGAGCCGTCGTGGTAGCTGGCGAGTTTCATGCGGGGAAGCAGGATCTGCGGATGACGATGGGTGTCATTGTCGGGGCAGGCGGCGGAGGGGCCGTTGGCGCCGGCGCGGCCTGAAGCGCTGCGCCCGGCCGGCCTGGGCGTGGCCGTGCTGCTGGCGCTGCTGCTGCACGCGCTGCTGCTCGGCGGCGTCCCGCTCGGGCCGGGCGCGCCGCCCGGGCCGCCCGTGCCGGTGCCGGTGCAGGTGCGCAGCGTGAGTTGGCCGGCAGCGCCCGCGCCCGATCCCACCGCCACGGCGCCGGCCGCGGGGCCGGTCCTCCAGCGGC
>KZ836121.1:39006-49790 GCA_003265685.1 Piscinibacter caeni
CGGTCCTCCAGCGGCCGGAACCGGTGGCGCCCGCGCCGGTGCGTCGCCTGCCGGCCGTGCCGGAGGCGCCGGCCGCCGAAGCGCCCGTGGCCGCGCCCGCCGAACCGGCCGCCATCGCGCCGGAGCCGGCCGCCTCGCAGGCCGAGGCCGCCGCGGCAGCCGACACCGCCGTGCCGGCCGCAGCCCCGGCCGAGGAGCCGGCGGCGAGCGAACCGGCACCGATGGCACCGATGGCGCCGATGGCCCCGGCCGCCGCCTCCGCCGCCCCCGACACGCCGCCGAGCGGCGAGGCGCCGCCGCTCTACAAGGTGCTGCTGCCGCCGCCGCTGACCCTGGACTACGAGCTTCGCCGCGGCATGCTCAGCGGCACCGGCACGCTGGCGTGGCGCCCGGACGGCGCCCGCTACGAGCTGCAGCTCGACGGCACCGTGCTGGGCCTGCGCGTGCTGACGCAGGTCAGCCGCGGCCGGCTCGATGCCCGCGGCCTGGCGCCCGAGCGCTTCACCGACCAGCGGGCGCGGCGCGCCATGCAGGCGGCCAACTTCCGGCGTGACGTCGGACGCATCAGCTTCTCCGGCCCCACCCACGAGCTGCCGCTGTTCGCGGGCGTGCAGGACCGGCTGAGCTGGATGGTGCAGCTGCCGGGCATCGTCGCCGCCGACCCGGCGCGTCGCGCCGCCGGGCAGCGCATCGTGCTGCAGGTGGTCGGCGCGCGCGGCGACGTGGCGACCTGGACCGTCGAGGTGCTGGGCATGGAGCCGGTGCCGACCCGCTCCGGCGCGGTGCCCGCGCTGCACCTGCGGCGCGAGCCGCGCGGGCCCTACGACACCCGCGTCGAGGTCTGGCTCGACCCGGCGCGCCACTACCTGCCGCTGCGGGCGACGCAGCAAAGCGGCGACGAGGAGGTGTTCGAGCTGCGCCTGCGCTGACGACGCGTCTGCGGGACAACCCGGCTTGAATCCTGCTTGGGCGCCCGCAGGTGGGGATCAGCGAGGTTCACCATGCAGATGCTCTACAACTCCGACAGTTTCGCGGTGGTCCGGATCGACATCGAAGAGGCGGCCGCGCCGGCGCTCTCGCGCGGCGGCTACGAGATCGTCGACAAGTTCGCGCGCAAGGAGATCTTCATCCAGGGGGCGCTGGCCGAGCGCTTCAAGACCGAGGTGCAGGCCCTGGTCGAGAACGATCCGAGCGAAGAGGAGATGGACGCGCTGATCGCCGGCTTCGCCGGCGTGATGGCGCAGCCCCTGGTCCTGCACTGACCCTGCCGTGACCCGCGGCTGAGGGAAAACGCGCCCAGTCCCCGCGGCCCGCGGGGGCTTGTCCGGTGCGGCGTGCTGCGCCAAGATGCCCCCGACCCGATGGGGGTGCCCAAGCAATGGGGAAGACGCGCAGCCGCCCGGCCGGCGAGAGCCGGCCCGTACTGTCGCCCGGCCTGCTCGATGCGCCGGTGCTCGACCGCATGTGCTCGCACTTCGTGCTGGCGCTGACGATGCGCAACGTCGCGCGCTTCAACCCCCGGCGCGACTGGAACAGCCTGCTCGCGCTGACCGGCAAGCACCTGGTCTGGCCGGCCAGCGTGCTGGCGCGGCTGCGTGCTTTCCTCGCCAACCGCTGCCGCGGCAACGAGCACTGGCGCGGCCACGAGGCGCTCGACGACACGGCCTTCATGGCCCGCCACGGCCAGTGGCGCGGGCCGTACGAGGAAGGCTCGCTGTTCTTCTACCTCGACGAATATGTCAAGGATGCCCCGAAGGACCTGCTGGCCGTGCTCGGCGCCACCGCCGACTGGCTGGAGCGCAGCCTGAAGAAGGAATCCACGCTGGTCGAGAAGAACATCGACGCGCTGGCCGGCCTGCTGCAGCTCAACCCGGCCGAGCGTGCCCTGCTGCTCTACGGAACGCTGGCGCGCTACCAGCGCGACCTGCGCGGCCTGCTGGTCGAGTTCAAGGTCAGCAACGCGCAGGAGGCCTACGCGGCGATCGCCCGCGTGGCCGGCGTCGACGAGGCCGAGGTGGCGGAGGCGCTGCGCGCCGGCTCGCGGCTCGAGCGCACCGGCATGGTCGAGAACCTGATCTCCGAGCACAACATTACCGACCTGGCCGACCTGATGAAGGTCAGCGAGCAGCTGCCGCCGGTGCTGATGCGCGAGTACCGCGGCCCGTCCGACCTGATGGCGGTGTTCACCCGCCCGGCCGCCCCGAGCGAGCTGGTCGAGGGCGACTTCGACTACATCGCCGACGACCTGCGCATGATGAGCGCGCTGTTGCGCAACGCGGTGGCATGCCGCGAGCCGGGGGTCAACATCCTGCTCTACGGCCCGCCGGGCACCGGCAAGACCGAGCTGGCCAAGGTGGCCGCACGCGCCGGCGGCCTGCAGCTCTACGAGGTGGAATACGCCGACCGCGACGGCAACTCGCTGTCCGGCCGGGACCGCTACCGTTCGCTGCAGATCAGCCAGGTGTTCCTCAAGGGCAGCCCGCAGGTGGCACTGCTGTTCGACGAGGTGGAGGACGTGTTCCCGCCGATCTCCACCGACACCGCGCAGCTGATGGCACGGCTCGATCTCGGCGAGGGCCAGCCCTCGGGCAGCGTGTCGGGCAAGGCCTGGGTGAACCAGATCCTCGAGACCAACCCGGTGCCGGTGATCTGGGTCACCAACCGCATCGAGCAGATCGACCTGGCGTTCCGGCGCCGCTTCCAGTACCACCTCGAGCTGAAGAGCCCGCCGCCGGGCGCGCGCGAGGCGCTGGTGAGGCGCGCGCTGGGCGGCGTGCAGGTGGGCGAGCGCTTCGCCGCGCGGCTCGCGGAGCGCCGCGGGCTGACGCCGGCGCAGGTGCGCACCGCGGTCAAGTTCGCGCGCCTGGCCGGCGGCGGCACGCTCGATGCCGAGGCGCTGATCGAGCGCCAGCTCGGCAATGCCGACAAGGCGCTCGGCCAGGCCCGCGAGGAGCGCGGCGCGCGCCGGGTGGTGACGCAGTACGACCTGTCGCTGGTCAACACCGAATCGCGCTTCCCGGTGCCGCGCATCGTCGAGGCGCTGCGCCGCAAGGGCTTCGGCACACTGTGTTTCCACGGCCCGCCGGGCACCGGCAAGACGGCGCTGGCCGAGCACATCGCCGCCGAGCTGCAGCGTCCGCTGATGATCCGCCAGGCGAGCGACATCGCCAGCAAGTTCGTCGGCGAGACCGAGCAGAACATGGCGCGCATGTTCGAGGCGGCCGAGGCCGAGCAGGCGGTGCTGCTGCTCGACGAGGCCGACAGCTTCCTGCGCAGCCGCCGCATGGCCGAGCGCCACTACGAGCTCAGCGAGGTCAACGAGATGCTGCAGGGCATGGAGCGCTTCGCCGGCGTCTTCATCTGCACCACCAACCTGTTCCACGAGCTGGACGAGGCGGCGCTGCGCCGCTTCACCTTCAAGATCGCCTTCAAGCCGCTCGAGCCGGCGCAGCGCGAGCGCATGTTCGTCACCGAGGCGCTGGACGGCGACGCCGCCGCGCTGAACGCCGAGCAGCGCGCCCGGCTGCTGGCGCTGGACCAGCTCGCGCCGGGCGACTTCGCCGCGGTGCGGCGCCAGGTCGACGTGCTGGGCGAGCGCTTCGGACCGGACGAATTCCTCGCCCAGCTCGAGGCCGAGCACCGTGTCAAGCCTGAGGTGCGGCAGCGCCGCGGCATCGGTTTCATGCGCGGCGCGTGACCAAGCGCACGGCGCGCCGCCCGGCGCGCTCAAGTGCGACGGGCCCCGGGCCGATAGGCCGGTGCAGCCCTGTTTGCGCCTCCCCGCGACCTCGTGACGCCCGACCCCATCGTTCCCTGGCAATTCCGTCCCCTGCTCGACGCGACCGCGGCCGCGCTGGCCGCGCTGGCCGTGTGGGTGACGGTGGACCTGGTGCGCCGCGTGCCGCACACGACGGGGCGCGCCGCCGGCCTGTGGCTGGCCGCGGCGGCGCTGTCGATGGGCACCGGCGCCGCGGCGCTGCACTTCATCACCCTGGCCGGGCCGGCGCTGCCGGTGGCGCTGGGATCGGGCGGCGCCCTGAGCGCGCTCGGCGTGCTGCTCGGCGTGGCCGGTTCGGCCATCGCGCTGCGCGTGGCCTGGGCGACCGGCACACGCGTGGCCGGCGGCGTGCTGGCGGCCCTGCTCTGGGCGGCGGCCTGGACCGGCAGCCAGGTCCTCTACGTCGCCGACCTGCAGCTCGCACCGGCGCCACGCTGGGCGCCGCTCGGTGTGCTGCTCGCCTTCGGCACGGTGGCGTTGGCAGCCTGCGCTGGCGGCCTGCTCGCCCGCACCGGCCGCCTGCCGTCCATGCTGCGCCGGGGCGCTGCGGCGCTGCTGGGGGGGCTGGCGCTGCTGGGCGGCCACCGGCTGCTGCTGCAGTCGGTCGAGGTGTCGCTGGGAAGCGTCTCGCTGAACGAACACCATGCCGGCGCCGGCACGCTGGCCCTGCTGGCCGGCGTGGCGGGCGGCGCGCTGCTGAGCGTGCTGCTGCTGCTGTCGGTGATGGAGTCGCGCATGCGCGCCGCCCTGCAGGCCGCCGTCGCCCACATCGAGGAGGCGGCGCGCACCGACGCGCTGACGCGCCTGCCGAACCGGGTCGACTTCGACCGCCGGCTCGACGCGGCCGGGCGCCGCGCCGAGCGCGAGCGCCAGACCATGGCGGTGCTGTTCCTCGGGCTGGACAACTTCAAGCCGGTCAACGATTCGTTCGGGCGCCGCGTCGGCGACCTGCTGCTGCAGCAGCAGGCCGGGCGCGTGCGCGAGGCGGTCGCCGCGCGCGGCGAGGTGGCGCGCGTGGGCGGCGACGAGTTCGTCGTGCTGCTGTGGCCGGACATCGACCGCGATGCCGCCGCGGCGGTGGCCCAGCAGCTGCTGGCGGCGGTGGCCGAGCCCTGCGAGATCGAGGGCCGGCCGATCCCGAGCAGCTGCTCGATCGGCATCGCGATGTGCCCGCGCGGCGCGGCCACCAGCGACGCGATGGGCCATGCCGAGGCGGCGGCGCGTTACGCCAAGCGCCACGGCGGCGCGACCTTCGCGTTCTTCGAGCCCGGCATGCTGGGCGACCCGCGCGAGCAGGTCGAACTGCTGCGCGACCTGCGCGCGGCGGTGGCGGCGCGCCAGTTCGAACTCGTCTTCCAGCCCAAGGTGCATGGGCCCAGCGGCGCGATCACCGGCGCCGAGGCGCTGCTGCGCTGGCACCACCCGAAGCGCGGCATGGTCAGCCCGGCGCTGTTCATCCCGGTCGCCGAGCGCCACGGCCTGATCGGCACGATCGGCCAGTGGGTCATCGACGAGGCCTGCCGCCAGGCACGCGAGTGGCGCGACCAGGGCCTGCGCATGCGCGTGGCGATCAACCTCTCGGTGCACCAGCTGCGCCAGCGCGACCTGGCCGAGCGCATCGGCGCGGCGCTGCAGCGCCACCAGGTCAACCCGCAGCTGATGACCTGCGAGGTGACCGAGTCGGTGGCGATGGAAGACGCCGAAGGCACGCGCCAGTTCTTCGAGCAGCTGGCCAAGGTCGGCGTGCACATCTCGATCGACGACTTCGGCACCGGCTACTGCAACTTCGCGATGCTGCGCAGGCTGCCGGCCGAGGAGCTGAAGATCGACCGCAGCTTCGTGCTCGACCTGGAGACCAGCGCCGACGCGCGCGCCGTGGTCGACGCGGTGGTCAAGCTGGCGCAGGCGCTCGGCCGCAAGGTGGTGGCCGAGGGCGTGGAGACCGAGGCGCAGGCGCAGATCCTGCGGTCGCTGGGCTGCGACGAACTGCAGGGCTACCTGTTCGCCAAGCCGATGTCGGCCAAGGCGCTGGCGCTGTGGGCGATGAACGACGACGGCCCGCGCGCGATGGAATTCCGCGCCTCGCTGTTCGAGGAAACCAAGCCGGCCACGCTGCATTGACACGGCGCGGATAATCCGCGCATGAGCCAGCCGAACTACACCCGCGCCGCGGCGCTGCCGCGCATCCTCGCCGAACGCATCGTCGTGCTCGACGGGGCGATGGGCACGATGATCCAGCGCTGCAAGCTGGGCGAGGCCGACTACCGCGGCGAGCGCTTCAAGGACCACCCGAAGGACCTGAAGGGCAACAACGAGCTGCTGCAGTTCACCCGGCCCGACGTGATCGAGCAGATCCACGCGCAGTACCTCGAGGCGGGCGCCGACATCGTCGAGACCAACACCTTCGGCGCCACGCGCATCGCCCAGGACGACTACGGCCTCGGCGACCTGGCGCACGAGATGAACGTCGCAGCCGCGCGGCTCGCGCGCGCCGCCTGCGACCGCTTCTCCACGCCGGACAAGCCGCGCTTCGTGGCCGGCGCGCTGGGGCCGACCCCGCGCACTGCAAGCATCAGCCCGGACGTCAACGACCCGGCGGCGCGCAATGTCACGTTCGACGAACTGCGCGCGGCCTACCGCGAGCAGGCCAGCGGGCTGCTCGAGGGCGGGGCCGACCTGTTCCTGGTCGAGACCGTGTTCGACACGCTCAATGCCAAGGCGGCGATCTTCGCGCTCGACGAGCTGATGGAGGAGACCGGCGAGCGCCTGCCGGTGATCGTCTCCGGCACCGTGACCGATGCCTCCGGGCGCATACTCTCGGGCCAGACGGTGGGCGGCTTCTGGCACAGCGTGCGTCATGCGCGGCCGCTCGCCGTGGGCCTGAACTGCGCGCTCGGCGCGGCGCTGATGCGGCCCTACATCGAGGAACTGGCGCGCATCGCCGGCGACACCTTCGTCAGCTGCTACCCGAACGCCGGGCTGCCCAACCCGATGAGCGAGACCGGCTTCGACGAGACGCCGGAGATCACCGCCGGGCTGCTGGAGGAGTTCGCCAAGGCCGGCTTCCTGAACATCGCCGGGGGCTGCTGCGGCACGACGCCGGCGCACATCGCGCAGATCGCCCAGCGCGTCGGGCGCTACCAGCCGCGCTGCTGCGGCGCGAAGCTGCTGCCCCAGGCCGCCTGATCAGCGGCTGGCCACCGCGCTGCGTTCGCCGATCAGGATCTCGAGCCGGTTCGGCACCGGCGTCTTGGCCGATTTCTGCGCCTGCGCCGAGACGGCCACGCGGCGTGCCGGCACGCCGCGCATCACCATCCAGTCGCGTGCGCTCGAGGCACGGTCCAGCGCCAGCGCGGTGCCGCCGGCGCCCTTGGCATCGGGCGCGCCGACGATCTGCACCTCGGCACGGGGCAGGTCCTTCAGCGAGCGCGCCACCTCGTCGAGCCATGCCCCGGCAGCCGGTTTCACCGCCGCGCGGCCGAGTGCGAAGGCGTCTTCGCCCGGCACGCTGAGCCACAGGCGCTGATCGGTGGTCTGCACCACGTCCACCCCGCGCAGCGCGCCGCGCAGGCGGTTGGCGGCGTTGTCCATCTCGGGCGACCAGGTCCACGCACCGGTGGGCGCGGCCGCTTGCACTGGCGCCGCCGGCGCGGCGGCCGCGGGCCCGGCGGGCGCCACCGGCGGCGGCACGTTGGGCGGGGGCGCCACCGGCGTGCTGCAGGCGGCCAGCAGCAGCGCGGCGGCCAGGGGAACGAGGGAAAGTCGCGATTCGTGGCGCATGCCGCGATTGCAGCGGAAGGGCCGGCCGCCTTCAAGAGCCCTGCGGGATAAAGGGTAACCGTACAATTCCCGCCTGCCCGAGGAGCGTTGCGACGACCGCCAGGTCGCCAGGCTCGGGCAGGGTGGCGCCCCGGCGCCGCAGACAACGGCGCTCACCCGACAACAGGTCGCGGTGAGCCGCGGCCCTTCACCTGGTTGCCGCGATGACTGCCTCCACCACCACCGTCCCGCCGATGAAGCTCTCCGGTCTCGAGCCTGTGGAGATCGGCGCGGGCACGCTGTTCGTCAACATCGGCGAGCGCACCAACGTGACCGGCTCGAAGGCCTTCGCGCGCCTGATCCTCGCCGGCGAGTTCGAGCAGGCGCTGTCGGTGGCGCGCCAGCAGGTCGAGAACGGCGCGCAGGTCATCGACATCAACATGGACGAGGCCATGCTCGACAGCAAGGCCGCGATGGTGCGCTTCCTGAACCTCATCGCCGGCGAGCCCGAGATCGCGCGCGTGCCGATCATGATCGACTCGTCGAAGTGGGAGGTGATCGAGGCCGGCCTGCAGTGCATCCAGGGCAAGGGCATCGTCAACTCGATCTCGCTGAAGGAGGGTGTCGAGGCCTTCAAGCGCCAGGCCACCCTGGTGCGCCGCTACGGCGCGGCCACCGTGGTGATGGCCTTCGACGAGCAGGGCCAGGCCGACACCTACCGGCGCAAGATCGAGATCTGCGCGCGGGCCTACCGCATCCTCGTCGACGAGGTCGGCTTCCCGCCCGAGGACATCATCTTCGACCCCAACATCTTCGCCATCGCGACGGGCATCGAGGAGCACGACAACTACGCGGTCGACTTCATCGAGGCCACGCGCTGGATCAAGCAGAACCTGCCCGGGGCCAAGGTCAGCGGCGGGGTCAGCAACGTGAGCTTCAGCTTCCGCGGCAACGACCCGGTGCGCGAGGCGATCCACACCGTGTTCCTCTACCACGCCATCCAGGCCGGCATGGACATGGGCATCGTCAATGCCGGGATGATCGGCGTCTACGACGAGCTCGATCCGGAGCTGCGCGAGCGCGTCGAGGACGTGGTGCTGAACCGCCGCAAGGATGCGGGCGAGCGCCTGGTCGAGATCGCCGAGCGTGCCAAGGGCGCGGCCAAGGACGACTCGGCGCGCCTGGCCTGGCGCGCGCAGCCGGTCGAGCAGCGCCTGAGCCATGCGCTGGTGCACGGCATCACCGACTTCATCGTCGCCGACACCGAGGAATGCTGGCGCGCCATCGAGGCCGGCGGCGGCCGGCCGCTGCACGTGATCGAAGGGCCGCTGATGGACGGCATGAACATCGTCGGCGACCTGTTCGGCGCCGGCAAGATGTTCCTGCCGCAGGTGGTGAAGAGCGCGCGCGTGATGAAGCAGGCGGTGGCCCACCTGCTGCCCTACATCGAGGCCGAGAAGAAGGCCCTGGCCGATGCCGGCGGGGACGTGAAGGCCAAGGGCAAGATCGTCATCGCCACCGTCAAGGGCGATGTGCACGACATCGGCAAGAACATCGTCACCGTCGTGCTCCAGTGCAACAACTTCGAGGTCGTCAACATGGGCGTGATGGTGCCGTGCCAGGACATCCTGGCGCGGGCCAAGGTCGAGGGCGCCGACATCGTCGGCCTGTCCGGCCTGATCACGCCCAGCCTCGAGGAAATGCAGCATGTCGCGGCCGAGATGCAGCGCGACGAGTTCTTCCGCATGAAGAAGATCCCGCTGCTGATCGGCGGCGCCACCACCAGCCGGGTGCACACCGCGGTGAAGATCGCGCCGCACTACGAGGGCCCGGTCGTCTACGTGCCCGACGCGAGCCGCTCGGTGGGCGTGTGCTCCGACCTGCTGTCCGACGGCAGGGCGGCCGCCTTCATCGCCGAGCTGAAGGCCGACTACGTGCGCGTGCGCGACCAGCACGCCAACAAGAAGGCCACGCCGCTGGTCTCGCTGGCCGAGGCGCGCGCCAACAAGACGCCGATCGACTGGTCGGGCTACCAGGCGCCGCAGCCGAAATTCACCGGCCGCCGCCTGCTGCGCAACCAGGACCTGGCGGAGCTCGCCCACTGCATCGACTGGGGCCCGTTCTTTCAGACCTGGGACCTGGCCGGCCCGTACCCGGCCATCCTGACCGACGAGATCGTCGGCGAGTCGGCGCGCCGCGTGCTCTCCGACGGCCAGCGCATGCTGCGCCGGCTGGTCGAGGGGCGTTGGCTGACGGCGCACGGCGCGGTCGGCCTGTACCCGGCCAATACGGTGAACGACGACGACATCGAGATCTACGCCGACGAATCACGCACCGAGGTGCTGATGACCTGGCGCGGCCTGCGCATGCAGACCGAGCGCCCGGTCGTCGACGGCGTGAAACGGCCGAACCGCTGCCTGGCCGACTTCATCGCGCCCAGGGGCTCGGGCGTGGCCGATCACATCGGCCTGTTCGCCGTGACCGCCGGCATTGGCGTGGACCGCAAGGAGAAGCAGTTTCTCGACGACCACGACGACTACAGCGCCATCATGCTCAAGGCGCTGGCGGATCGCCTCGCCGAGGCCTTCGCCGAACGGCTGCACCAGCGCGTGCGCACCGAGTTCTGGGGCTACGCGCCGGATGAGGCGCTCTCCAACCCGGAGCTGATCGCCGAGAAGTACCGCGGCATCCGCCCCGCGCCGGGTTATCCGGCCTGCCCCGACCACACCGTCAAGCGCGACCTGTTCCGCGTGCTCGGCTGCGCCGACATCGGCATGGGGCTGACCGAGAGCCTGGCGATGACCCCGGCGGCCAGCGTCAGCGGCTTCTACATCGCCCACCCGGAGGCGACCTACTTCAACGTCGGCAAAGTTGGTGAAGACCAACTTTCAGACTGGTCGGCACGCAGCGGACAGGACACCGCACAGGTTCGCCGTTCCCTCTCCTCGCTCCTGTAAGCCTGCGCTTACTGTTGCACAGACCGTTACGACTGATGCGCTGGTGCCGGGGAGCCGGCGTCCTCGGCTCGGCTCCAATGCGCGTTCGTCGTTGCAGGAACAAGGAGAACACCATGTCCACCGAGATCGCACCGGGCGCCGTGCCCACGACCTCTCCGCGCACACCCTGGCTGGTCGGCGGCGTGCTCGCCGCTGCCGCGCTGGCGGCCGGCGCCGGCATGCTGATGCGCGGGGCGATGCCGCCGCCGGTCGAGCAGGCAGGCGGCGGCGGCAGCGCCGCGCTCGAGGCC
>KZ836122.1 GCA_003265685.1 Piscinibacter caeni
CGGCCCCGGCCGTGGCGCAGCCGCCGCCGGCGCGCGAACCGGAGCCGGAGCCCGAGCCCGAGCCCGAACCGCCAGCTCCCCCACCGACTCCGCCGGCCGAGGCGACCGTGGCGGAGCCGGCCCCGCCAGCTGCCTCCGAGCCGGCGCCTGCGCTGGCCGAGGCTGCTCCTGCCGCCGAGCCGGCCGCCTCCGCCCCGGCCTTCGAGTGGCCCGGCGCCACGCGCCTGAGCTACAAGCTGAGCGGCAACGTGCGCGGCGAGGTGCACGGCGACGCCCAGGTCGAGTGGATCAGGCTCGGCCAGCGCTACGAGGTGCACGTGGACATCACCGTCGGCCTGCCGTTCGCGCCGCTGCTGACGCGCCGCTCCACCAGCGCCGGCGCGCTCACCGAACAGGGCCTCGTGCCCGAGCGCTACGACGAGGACACCAAGCAGGCCTTCCGCGACCGGCGCCGCCTGACCCTGCGTTTCGAGCCCGACGTGGTGGTGCTGCCCGACGGCCGGCGCCGCGAGCGCACGCCCGGCATGCAGGACGCCGCCAGCCAGTTCGTGCAGCTGTCGTGGCTGTTCACGACGCGCCCCGAGCTGCTGCGTGAGGGCGGCCGGGTCGAATTCCCGCTCGCGCTGCCGCGCAGCGTCGACCGCTGGACCTTCGACGTGCTGGGCGAGGAGCCGGTGTACACGCTGTTCGGCGCGGTCGACGCGTTCCACCTGAAGCCGCGCCGCATGTCGCGCCCCGGCGGCGAGCTGGTGGCCGAGATCTGGTTCGCGCCGACGCTGCGCTACCTGCCGGCGCGCATCCGCATCCAGCAGGACGCCGAGACCTTCGTCGACCTGGTGCTGGCGCGCAAGCCCGAGCTGGGCGCGCCCTGAACCGCCTCGACCCGTATAGTCCGTCGTCGCCAAGGAGATCGACGATGAGCTACGAGAACATCCTGACCGAAGTGCGCGGCAGCGGTGCGCGCCGCACTGCGCTGATCACGCTGAACCGCCCCAAGCAGCTCAACGCGCTGAACGACGCGCTGATGGACGAGCTGGGCGCCGCGCTGAAGGGCTTCGACGCCGACGAGGGTATCGGCTGCATCGTGATCACCGGCAGCGAGAAGGCCTTCGCCGCCGGTGCCGACATCGGCGCGATGGCGAGCTGGTCCTTCATGGACGTCTACAAGAGCGACTACATCACGCGCAACTGGGAGCAGCTGCGCAGCATCCGCAAGCCGGTGATCGCCGCGGTGGCCGGTTTCGCGCTGGGCGGCGGCTGCGAGCTGGCGATGATGTGCGACATGCTGATCGCCGCCGACACCGCGAAGTTCGGCCAGCCCGAGATCAAGCTCGGCATCATCCCCGGCGCCGGCGGCACGCAGCGCCTGCCGCGCGCGGTGGGCAAGGCCAAGGCGATGGACTTGGTGCTGACCGCGCGCATGATGGACGCGGCCGAGGCCGAGCGCGCCGGGCTCGTCTCGCGCATCGTGCCGGCTGCCGAACTGCTCGACACCGCGCTGGCCGCGGCCGCGCAGATCTGCGAGTTCAGCGGGCCGAGCGTGATGATGGCCAAGGAATGCGTCAACCGCGCCTACGAGGGCACGCTGGCCGACGGCATGATGTTCGAGCGCCGCATGTTCCACGCGCTGTTCGCCAGCGAGGACCAGAAGGAAGGCATGGACGCCTTCGTCAACAAGCGCAAGCCGGCGTTCAAGCAGCGCTGAGCACCCGAACGATGGCCGGCGCGCCCTGGTTCGAGCTGGTGCAGGCGCCGGACGGCGCGCTGCTGAAGCTGGCCGGGGCCTGGCGCATGTCGAGCCTGGCCGAGATCGACGCCGCGCTGGCCGCGCTGACGCTGCCCGAGGGCACGCGCGTGGACGGCAGCGCGCTCACCGAGCTCGACAGCGCCGCGGCACTGGTGCTGCTGCGCGCGCTGCGGCGCGGCGGCGCGCCGCTGCAGCCGCCGCTCGGCCTGGCGCCGGCGCAGGCGCGGGTGCTCGAACGCGTGCGCGAGCACCTCGAGGCCGATGGCACGCCCCCGCCGACGCCGCCGCGCATCGGCGTGCTGGCCTGGGTCGGCGAGGTCGCCGCCTACGTGCTGCACCTGCTGCACGGACACCTGAACTTCCTCGGCGCGACCGTTGTCGCCGCCGGCGAGGTGCTGCGCCGGCCCGGCCGGCTGCGCCTGCGCGAGCTGACCGTGCAGATCGAGCAGACCGGGCTGAACGCGCTGCCGGTGGTGGCGCTGGTGACGCTGCTGATCGGCATCGTGATCGCCTACCTGCTCGGCCTGCAGGCGAGCAAGTACGGCGCCAACATCTTCGTCGTCGACGGCGTGGGCATCGGCGCGACGCGTGAGTTCGCGCCCATCATCGTGGCGGTGATCGTCGCCGGCCGCTCGGGCGCGGCCTTCACCGCGCAGCTCGGCGCGATGAAGCTGACCGAGGAGACCGACGCGATCCGCACGCTCGGCCTGTCGCCTGCGCAGGTGCTGGTACTGCCGCGCGTGCTGGCACTTGCGATCACCTTGCCGCTGCTGGTGTTCGTCGGCGACGTGATGAGCCTGGTCGGCGCGATGGCGATCGCCCAGCCCATGCTGGACCTGACGCCGGCCGCCTTCCTGGCCCGGCTGCGCGAGGCGCTCGACCTGCGCCACGTGGTCATCGGCCTGGTCAAGGCGCCGGTGTTCGCGCTGGCCATCGCGCTGATCGGCACGCACATGGGCATGACGGTCGAGCGCGACACCCGCGCCGTTGGCACGGCCACCACCTCGACGGTGGTGCAGAGCATCGTCGCGGTGATCCTGCTGGACGCGGCGTTCGCTATCGTGCTCCAGGCGATGGGGCTGTGATGGGCGAGGCCACCGCGCCGGTGATCGAGGTCGACGGCATCGTCACGCGCTTCGGTGCACAGACGGTGCACGACGGCGTGAGCTTCGGTGTCGGGCGCGGCACGCTGGTCGGGCTGATCGGCGCCAGCGGCACCGGCAAGTCGGTGCTGCTGCGCGAGATCATCGGGCTGCAGCGGCCGACGGCCGGGGGCGTGCGCCTGTTCGGGCAGGACGTCTGGTCCGCCGCGCCCGACGAACTCGACACGCTGCGCCAGCGCTTCGGCATGATGTTCCAGGACGGCGCGCTGTTCTCCTCGCTCTCGGTGGCGCAGAACGTCGCGGTGCCGCTGCACGAGCACACCACGCTGTCCACGCCGACCATCGAGGCGCTGGTGGGCCTGCGCCTGCGCCAGGCCGGGCTGCCGCTGGAGGCCGGCGCCAAGCGGCCGAGCGAGCTCTCCGGCGGCATGCGCAAGCGCGCCGCGATTGCGCGCGCCATCGCGCTCGAGCCCGAGGTGCTGTTCCTCGACGAACCGACCTCGGGGCTGGACCCGATCACCGCGCGCGCCTTCGACCGCCTGGTGCGCTCGCTGGTCGACGACCTCGGGCTGACCGTCTTCCTCGTCACGCACGACCTCGACACGCTGCTGACCGTGGTGGACCGCCTGATCGTGCTGGCGCGCGGCAAGGTGCTGGCCGACGGCCCGGTGCCCGAGGTGATGCGCGTGGACGATCCGTGGCTGCGCGAGTACTTCTCGGTTCGTACAATGGTCCGCGATGGAAGCTGAGGCGCGCTACACCTGGGTCGGTGCCGCGGTACTGGTGCTGGCCGCCGCGCTGGTGGGCGCGCTGGTCTGGCTCAACGACCCGGCGCGCGGCAACGACTACCGCCGCTATGCGATCCACTTCGAGCGCCAGGCGCTCGACGGCCTGCAGGTCGGCGCCGACGTCACGCTGCGCGGCATCAAGGTCGGCCGGGTCGACGACTACGCGCTGTCCGACGAACGCTTCAACCGCGTGCGCGTCGTGGTCCGCGTGGACCGACGCGCGCCGGTGCTGAGCAACACCGAGGCGGTGGTGACGCGCAACTTCGTCACCGGCATCGCGGCGATCGCGCTGGTCACGCGCGAGCCGATCGGCACGCCGCTGACCGCCGTGCCCGAGGGCGAGGACTTCCCGGTCATCGCCGAGGGGCGCTCCGACCTGGACGAGATCGCCGGCCGCGTCAACAAGGTCGGCGAGATGGCCGCGCTGGCGCTGACCAACATCAATCAGCTGCTCAATGCCGACAACCGCGCTGCGCTGCGCGACACGGTGGACAGCGTGCGGCGCCTGTCCGACGGGCTGAACGAGCGCCTGGCCACGCTCGACCGCGCGCTCGCGCAGGTGGGCCGCGCGGCCGGCGAGGTGGGTGCGGCGTCGACGCGGCTGGGGGCCTCCGGCGAGCGCATCGCCGCGGTGGTGGAGCGCGACGGCGCGCGCCTGGACGAGGCGCTGGTCGAGACCCAGCGCACGCTCGAGGACGCGCGCCGCGCGCTGCAGCAGGTGGCCAGCACCAGCGTCGCGGTGCAGGAGCAGGTGGCCAGCACGGTCAAGCGCTTCGAGACCAGCGCCGCCGGGCTGGACGACCAGCTCGGCGCCGCGGTCGGCGAACTGCGCCTGAGCATCGAGGCCGCGTCCCGGGTGGTCGACCGGCTGCGCGACCCGCGTGCCGCGCTGCTCGGGCCCGGCAAGGCCCAGCTCGGGCCGGGGGAGAAGCGGTGAGGCGCACGCTGCTGCTCGGCGGGCTGGCGGCGCTGGCGGGCCTCGGTGGCTGCGTGTCGGTGGGCATCGGCAACGAGGCCGCGCTGGACACGCAGTTCGCGCTGCGCGATGCGGCGGGCGCGCTGCCGGCGCGGCGCGAGCAGCCGCTCGTGCCCGCCCTCGTGATCCAGGCCGTGCCGGCCGATGCGCTGGGCGACACCACCGCGATCGCCTACTCGCGCCGCCCGGGCGAATTCGCCTTCTACCAGCTCGCCAGCTGGACCGAGCGCCCGGTGCGCGCGCTGCCGCGCCTGCTGCAGCGCCGGCTCGAGGCCAGCGGGCTGGCCGGCGCCGTGGGCCTGGCCGGCGAGCCGCTGCGCAGCGACTGGCTGCTGCAGCTCGGCGTCGATGCCGTGGTGCACGACCTGGCCAGCGAGCCCGGCACCGGCCGCATCGCCCTCACGCTCGAGCTGTTCGACCGGCGCAGCCGCACGCGCGTGGCGCGGCGCAGCTTCGAGGCCGCGGTGCCGGCGCAGCGGGCCGACTCGGCGGCCGCGGTGGCGGCCCTGTCGCAGGCCGTGGCCCAGGCCTTCGATGGCGCGGTGCCCTGGCTCGACGCCGAACTGCAGCGCGCCGCCGGCGCCCCGCGCTAGCGCGGCAGCGGGTCGGTCAGCAACTGCGCCATCAGCGCGCGAACGACGGCCAGCCCCGGCGGTGCGGTTCGCCGCCGCAGCGTGACGAGGCCGAAGCGTGCGCTGGCCGCGAGTGCCGGCTGCATCTTCAGCTCGACGAGATCGGGCGCCGCCGCGCGGATGGCCAGCAGCACTGTGTCGCTTTGCCGCGCCACCTCGACCAGGCTGGGCAGCTCTTCGCAGCGCAGCGTCACGCATTCGGCCGGGTGCGCGCGCGGCCCGTAGCGCTCGACCAGGATGCGGGCGACCTCGTCCGACAGGGGCGTCGAGGCGATCGGATAGCGCAGCAGGTCCTCGAAGCCCGGACCGCCGCGCCGCCGCGCCAGCGGATGCCCCGGGCGGACCATGAAGGCCCCCCGCATGTCGTGCATGAACTGCGCGTTCAGGTCCGGCGCCGGCCGCAGCGAGCGTGCGTCGACGACCAGCGCATCCAGGGCGCGCTCGCGCAGCGCCTGCACCAGCAGTTCGGTGCCGGCACGCGCGATCTCGACGCGCAGGCGGGGCCGCTCCTGCGCCATCTTCAGCAGCAGCGGCGTCATCAGCATCGCGCCCGGGCCCGAGCCCATGCCGATGCGCAGGACACCTTCCTGCGCGTCACCGCTGAGGCGGCCGCTGTCGCGCAGGTCGTCGGCGGCCAGCACGAGTTCGCGCGCCCGCTCGACGGCCTCGCGCCCGAACGGCGTGAGTTCGCTGCGGCGGCCGATGCGGTCGAACAGCGGCTGGCCGAGTTCGTCCTCGAGCGCACGGATGCTTCGGCTCAGTGCGGGCTGGGTGAGGAACAGCGCCGCGGCAGACCGGCTGAACGAGCCCGTCTGGGCCAGCGAGATCAGGTGGCGGAGCTGGACGAGGGTCATGGCCGGGAATGGCAAGACTGTGCCTGGAACTCATCGTAATCCAAAGAACAATGCATTGGACTTTGGATTGGCCCGCTCCTACATTGACTTCGCCCACCCGCCTCGGCCATGCCCGGCCTGCCCTTCAAGGAGTTCCCCATGTCCCTGCTCGAGCGTCTACGGTCCTTGCTTCTCCCGGTCGGCCTCCTGCTCGGCGCCGGCCTGGCCGGTGCGCAGGCGTACCCGACCAAGCCGGTCAACCTGATGGTCCCGTACCCGGCGGGTGGCCCGTCGGACGCGATCGCGCGCATCTTCTTCAACCCGCTCGGCAAGGAGCTGGGGCAGCAGGTGCTGGTCGAGAACCTGGGCGGCGTCAGCGGCGCGCTGGCGGCGCAGAAGGTGCTGGCGGCGCCCGCCGACGGCTACTACGTCTTCCAGGGCTCGCCCAACGAGGTGATCCTGTCGCCGCTGGCCAATGCCGCGGTGAAGCTGAAGACGGAGGACTTCCGCCTGGTGCACCCCGTGGCCGATGCGGTGATGGTGTTCGTGACGCGCAAGGACCTGCCGGTCAACAGCGTCGACGAGCTGATCGCGCTGGCCCGCAAGTCGGCCGACAAGCCGCTGACCTACGGCAGCGTGGGCATGGGCTCGCTCTACCACCTGATCCTGGAGAACGTGCAGGCGGCCACCGGCGTCAAGCTGGCGCACGTGCCCTACAAGGGCAACGCGCCGCTGCTGCAGGACATCGGCGGCGGCCAGGTCGACTTCGCGGTGCTGGTCTACAGCGCGGCGATGGGTGCGCTGGCCGAGCAGGGGCGGCTGAAGGTGATCGGCCAGCTCGGCGCGCAGCGCTCGGAGCTGCTGAAGAACGTGCCGACGGCCGGCGAGAGCCAGTCGCTGAAGAACTTCGCGTACAAGATCTGGACCGGCTACATGGTGCCGAAGAACGCGCCCGAGGACGTGGTGGTGCGCCTGCATGCCGCGATCGGCCGCTCGCTGCAGGATCCGTCGGTGCGCGCGCAGCTCGCGGCCCAGACCCAGGTCGCCTCGGCGCCGATGACGCTGGAGGAGTCGGCCCGGTTCTTCGAGGCCGAGACCGCGCGCTATCGCGCGATCGCCAGGCAGATCAACCTGCAGCCGCAGTGAGCCGCGCGTGACCTACCTGCTGCACGCCTTGCAGGCCCGCGCCGGCGAGTTCATCAGCCTGCGCCGCGACATCCACCGCCACCCGGAGCTGGCCTTCGAGGAGCACCGCACCGCCGCGCTGGTGGCCGACAAGCTCGAGGGCTGGGGCTACAGCGTCGAGCGCGGCATCGGCGGCACCGGCGTGGTCGGCACGCTGGTGCGGGGGCAGGGCACCCGACGCCTGGGCCTGCGCGCCGACATGGATGCGCTGCCGATCACCGAGGCCAGCGGCGCCGCGTGGGCAAGCGAGCGAGCCGGCGTGATGCACGCCTGCGGCCACGACGGCCACACGGCCATGCTGCTGGCCGCGGCGCGCCACCTCGCCGAACAGGGCTCGTTCGACGGCACGCTGCACCTGATCTTCCAGCCGGCCGAGGAGGGCGGCGGCGGCGCGCTGCGCATGATGGCGGACGGCCTGTTCGAGCGCTTCCCCTGCGATGCCGTGTTCGCCATGCACAACATGCCCGGCATCGAGCAGGGCCGCTTCGTGCTGCGCGAAGGCGCGGCGATGGCCTCGTCGGACTACGCCACGATCACGCTGACCGGCTTCGGCGGCCACGGCGCCATGCCGCACCACGCCGCCGATCCGGTCGTCGCGGCGGCGAGCATCGTGATGGCGCTGCAGACCGTCGTCTCGCGCAACATCGATCCGCTGCACGCCGCGGTGCTCACCGTCGGAGCGCTGCATGCCGGCAAGGCCAACAACGTCATCCCGGCCTCGGCCACGCTGGAGCTGAGCGTGCGCGCGCTCGACCGCGAGGTGCGCGCCACGATCGAGCGGCGCGTCAAGGCCCTCGTGACAGCGCAGGCCGAGAGCTTCGGCGTGGCGGCGCAGGTCGACTGGCGGCCGGGTTACGCGGTGCTCGTCAACGCGCCGGCCGAGACCGCCTTCGCGCGCGCCGTGGCGGTCGAACTCGTCGGCGAGGCCAAGGTCACGCTGCAGGGACCGCCGCTGACCGGCAGCGAGGACTTCGCCTTCATGCTCGAGCGCGTGCCCGGCAGCTACCTGCTGATCGGCAACGGCACGGACGAAGGCGCGGGCGTCGGGAGCTGCATGGTCCACAACCCGGGCTACGACTTCAACGACGCCAACATCGGCATCGGCAGCGCGTTCTGGGTGCTGCTGGCCGAACGCTTTCTCGCCGCGAACGGGGCCGCGGCCACCCGATAGAACGACCGATTCCGCAGGAGAGCGCTCCGGCCCCGGCCGCGCAGCGCGGGCTGAGCCGGCCGGCGCGGACCCTGCGTCAGGGCTGCACCCAGCGCGCTCCCTGCGCGTCGAAGATCGCGCGCCGGTGGCCCTGCGGGTGCAGCTCGAGCCAGTCGAGTGCGTCGACGGTGGCGTCGATCACCGCAAAGTAGTCGCGCTTGACGGTGCCGTGCGTGGGCGGCGCCAGCGCATCGATCGGCGCGCCGGGCGGCAGCGGGGAGAGGTAGTCCTGCGCGGCCGGCGAGAGCTTGATGCGGGCCCAGCGCGACGAGGCGGCCAGGCCGGACATCTCCACCGCCAGCCGCACCCGGCAGCGCAGCTGCCAGCCCAGCGGCTGCGACCACATCACCATCGTGCCCATCGGCCGGTTCAGCAGCTGGCGCACCTTGCCGGCGCGCTCGTCGGTGTAGAAGAGCAGCTGCTTCTGGCGCGCATCGACCTCGCGGATCACGATCAGGCGCGCGTCGGCCCGCTCGCCGTCGACGGTGGCGAGCACGCAGGTGCGCCAGGGGTGCGCCTTGTCGGTGGCGCAGGCCCCGAGCTCGCGCCAGACGGCCGTCTCGACCTCCTCCAGCGTCGCCAGCCGTGCGGCCATGTCAGGACTCTTTGCGCAGCGAGGGGAACAGGATCACGTCGCGGATGCTCGGGCTGTCGGTCAGCAGCATGATCAGCCGGTCGATGCCGATGCCGCAGCCGCCGGTGGGCGGCATGCCGTACTCGAGCGCGCGGATGAAGTCGGCGTCGTAGTACATCGCCTCCTCGTCGCCGGCCTCCTTGTTGGCCACCTGGGCCTGGAAACGCGCCGCCTGGTCCTCGGCGTCGTTCAGCTCGGAGAAGCCGTTGGCGTATTCGCGCCCGGTGATGAACAGCTCGAAGCGCTCGGTGATGGCCGGGTTGGTGTCGGAGGCGCGCGCCAGCGGGCTCACCTCGACCGGGTAGTCGATGATGAAGGTCGGGTCCCAGAGCTGCTCTTCCACCGCGGCCTCGAACAGGCCGAACTGCAGCTCGGGCAGGCTCCAGTGCGCCGGCGGCTCCTCGCCGAGCGACTTCAGCCTCGCGTGGATGAACGCCGCGTCGACCGCCTGCTCGGCCGTCAGGCCGGCGTGCGCGACCAGTGCGTCCTTGACCGACAGCCGGGCGAAGGGCTTGTCCAGGTCCACTGGCCGGCCGGCGTAGGTCAGCGTGGCCGAGCCGGTGGCCATGCGCGCGGCATGGCGCAGCACGCCCTCGGTGAAGTCCATCAGGTCGTGATGGTTCCAGTAGGCCGCATAGAACTCCATCATCGTGAACTCCGGGTTGTGCCGGACGCTGATGCCTTCGTTGCGGAAGTTGCGGTTGATCTCGAACACACGCTCGAAGCCGCCCACCACCAGGCGCTTCAGGTACAGCTCGGGCGCGATGCGCAGGAACATGTCCTGGTCGAGCGCGTTGTGGTGGGTGACGAAGGGCTTCGCGTTCGCGCCGCCGGGGATCGGGTGCAGCATCGGCGTCTCGACCTCGAGGAAGCCGTGCTCGACCATGTAGCCGCGGATCGAGGCCACCGCCTTGCTGCGCGCCATGAAGCGCAGCCGCGCCTCCTCGTCGGTCATCAGGTCGACGTAGCGCTGGCGGTACTTCTGTTCCTGGTCGGTCATGCCGTGGAACTTGTCCGGCAGCGGGCGCAGGCTCTTGGTGAGCAGGCGCAGCGACGTGACGGTGATCGTCAGCTCGCCGGTGCGGGTGCGCATCAGCGTGCCCTCGGCGCCGAGGATGTCGCCCAGGTCCCAGTGCTTGAAGGCCTCGTAGGCGTCGGCGCCGAGGTGGTCGACCGTGGCGCGCAGCTGGATGCGGCCGGAGGCGTCCTGCAGCGTCGCGAAGCTGGCCTTGCCCATGATGCGCTTGAGCATCATGCGCCCGGCCACACACACCTGCACGGCCTGCGGTTCGAGCGCCTCGTTCGGCACGCCGCCGTACTGGCGCTGCAGGTCGGCGCTGCGGTGCCTGGGCTTGAAGTCGTTCGGAAAGGCGGCCGTGCCGTGCTTCTTGGCGTGGGCGCGGATCGCGGCGAGTTTCTCGCGGCGTTCGGCGATCAGCTGGTTGTCGTCGGTCGGGGTCGTGGGGCGGTCGTCGGCCATGGTGTTCTTCGCTTCGGCGCGCGATTTTAGGCGTTGTTCCATCTCGTAAAATCGCCTGTTTCGCCCATCCCACACCCATGCACGTACGCCGCGCGCCCATCACCGACCGGAAGATCCGTTTCGCGCTGGTCGGCTGCGGGCGCATCGCGGCCAACCACTTCGAGGCGATCAAGGCGCACGCGGCGCGCTGCGAGCTGGTGGACCTGTGCGATGTCGACCCGGCCGCGCTCGCGGCCGCCGTCGAGCGCACCGGCGCGCGCGGCCACGCGGATCTGACCTCCTTGCTGGCCGCCACCACGGCCGACTGCGTCATCCTCACCACGCCCAGCGGCCTGCACCCCGGCCAGGCGATCGAGATCGCGAAGAGCGGCCGCGACGTGATGACCGAGAAGCCGATGGCCACGCGCTGGAGCGACGGCCTGGCGATGGTGCGTGCCTGCGACGAGGCCGGCGTGCGCCTCTTCGTGGTCAAGCAGAACCGGCGCAACCGCACGCTGCAGCTGCTCAAGCGCGCCGTGGCCGAGGGCCGCTTCGGCCGGCTCTACAGCGTGGCCGTCAACGTGTTCTGGACGCGCCCGCAGGCCTACTACGACAGCGCGGCCTGGCGCGGCACCTGGGAGTTCGACGGCGGTGCGTTCATGAACCAGGCCAGCCACTACGTCGACCTGCTGGACTGGATCGTCGGCCCGGTGGAGAGCGTGATGGCCTACACCGGCACGCTGGCGCGCCGCATCGAGGTGGAGGACACCGGCGTGGCCGCGCTGCGCTGGCGCAACGGCGCGATGGGCACGCTCAACGTGACCATGCTCACCTGGCCGAAGAACCTGGAGGGCTCGATCACGCTGCTGGGCGAGCGCGGCTCCGTGCGCATCGGCGGCGTGGCGGTCAACAAGATCGAGCACTGGACCTTCGACACGCCGCACGAGATGGACCGCGAGATCGACGAGGCGAGCTACCAGACCAGCTCGGTCTACGGCTTCGGCCACCCGCTCTACTACGACAACGTGATCAACACGCTGCGCGGCGAGGCCGAGCCCGAGACCGACGGCCGCGAGGGCCTGAAGTCGCTCGAGCTGCTGATCGCGATGTACCTGTCGGCGCGCGACGGGCGGCGGGTGAACCTGCCGCTCTCGTACTAGAGCCATGCCCACGACCATCCACCCGTCGGCCATCGTCGACGAGGGCGCGCTGCTCGGCGACGACTGCCGCGTCTGGCACTTCGTGCACATCAGCGCCGGGGCGCGTATCGGCGCACGCTGCTCGTTCGGGCAGAACGTCTACGTCGGCAACGATGTCGTCATCGGCCGCGACGTGAAGATCCAGAACAACGTGTCGGTCTACGACGCGGTCACGCTCGAGGACGAGGTGTTCTGCGGCCCGAGCATGGTGTTCACCAACGTCTACAACCCGCGCGCCGCGGTGCCGCGCAAGGCCGAGTACCGCCGCACGCTCGTGAAGCGCGGCGCGACGCTGGGCGCCAACTGCACGATCGTCTGCGGCGTGACGATCGGCGCGTTTGCCTTCGTCGGCGCCGGCGCGGTGGTCAACCGCGACGTGCCCGACTTCGCGCTGATGCTCGGCGTGCCGGCGCGCCAGGCCGGCTGGATGAGCCGCCATGGCGAGCGCCTCGCGCTGCCGCTGGCGGGTGACGCCGAGGCGCGTTGCCCGGCCACCGGCGAGTGTTACCTGCTGCGCGGCGGCGTCTGCTCGCTCGCTCCGGAGGGCGCATGACCGGCAAGCTGGAGTTCACCGACCTGAAGGCCCAGTACGCGGCGCTGAAGGAGCGCATCGGCGCGCGCATGCAGGCCGTGCTCGACCACGGTCAGTACATCATGGGCCCGGAGGTCAAGGAGCTCGAGGAGCGCCTGGCCGCCTGGACCGGCGCGAAGCACTGCATCACCGTCGCCAGCGGCACCGAGGCGCTGCTGATCGCGCTGATGGCGCTGGACCTGCGGCCCGGCGACGAGGTGATCACCTCGCCGTTCACCTTCGCCGCCACGGCCGAGATGATCGTGCTGCTGGGCGGCCGGCCGGTGTTCGTCGACATCGAGCCCGACACCTGCAACCTCGACGCCACGCGCGTCGAGGCCGCGATCACGCCGCGCACCCGGGCGATCATGCCGGTCAGCCTGTATGGCCAGACCGCCGACATGGACGCGCTGAACGCGATCGCCGCGCGCCATGGCCTGGCGGTGATCGAGGACGCGGCGCAGAGCTTCGGCGCCACCTACCGCGGCGCGAAGAGCTGCAACCTGTCTACGTTCGGCTGCACCAGCTTCTTCCCGAGCAAGCCGCTCGGCTGCTACGGCGACGGCGGGGCCGTGTTCACCAGCGACGATGCGCTCGCGCAGGCCTGCCGCGAGATCCGCGTGCACGGCCAGAGCGCGCGCTACACGCACACGAGGCTCGGCGTCGGCGGGCGCATGGACACCCTGCAGTGCGCCGTGGTGCTGGCCAAGCTCGAGCGCTTCGAGTGGGAGCTGCAGCGCCGGCGCGAGCTCGGCGCGCGCTACCACCGGCTGCTCGGCGAACTCGGCGTGGAGCTGCTCGCGGTGCGGCCGGAGCGGGAATGCGTGTGGGGCCAGTACACCGTGTTCGTCGACGACCGGCCGCGGGTGCAGGCGGCGCTGCAGGCACTGGGCATCCCGACCGCAGTGCACTACCCGAAGCCGCTGCATCACCAGGCGGCCTATGCGGCCTACGCGCCGGCCGAGGCCTGCCCGCAGGCCGCGCGCGCCGCGCAGCGCGTGATGAGCCTGCCGATGAGCGCGGACCTCGCCGAAGCGCAGCAGGACCGCGTCGTCGAGGCGCTGGCCGCGTGTCTGCGTTCGGCCTGAAAGGGCTGCGCGGGGACACCGCGCTGTACGCGCTCGCGGTCGGCCTCGACCGCCTGCTCGCCTTCCTGATGCTGCCGTTCCTGACGCGCATGATCGCGCCGCAGGACTTCGGTGCCTGGACGCAGACCGCGGTCAGCGCCGGGCTGCTGGTGCCGCTGGTGCTGTTCGCCTTCCCGACCGCGATCGTGCGCAGCTTCTCGGGCGGCGCAGGCGCCGGCGCGGCGCGGCGCTTCTTCGACCGGCTGGGCGGCATCGCCGGCGGACTCTATGTCGTCGCCGCCGGCGCCGTGCTGGCGGGCGGCGCCGCGGTGGCCGGCTGGGTCTACGGCGACGCGGCCGCGCGGGCGCTGCTGCCGGCGCTGCTGGTCTGGGTGGCCGCCGATGCGGCGATCGAGTTCGGCATCGCCTGGCTGCGCGCGGCCGGCCGCATGGGGCGCGTGGCCGGCGTGCTGATCGGCCGCAGCCTGGTGCGCTACGGCGCGCTGCTGGTGCTGGTGGGGGGCGGCGAGCCGCCGCTGGTCGACTGGCTGACGCGCTTCGCGCTGCTGCAGGCGCTGTACGGCGCGGCCGTGCTGGTGCTGTCGCGCGCGCAGCTCGGCGGCGCCGGCGCCGGCCGCGCGGCCGCGACGGACCTGCGCGAGCTGCTGCGCTTCGCCGTGCCGCTGGTGGCGCTGGCCGGCTTCACCGCGCTGAACGCGGTGCTGGACCGCTACCTGCTGCTGCGCACGCTGGACCTGCGCGGCCTGGCGGTCTACGCGGCCGCGCAGTCGCTTGCCAACATCCCGACGCTGTTCCACACGGTGCTCGGCTTCACGCTGTTCCCGGTGCTGGCGCGGCACTGGCAGGCCGGCAAGGTCGACAAGGCGTCCGACCTGATGGCGCGTTCGCTGCAGGCCTACCTGTTCTTCTGCGTGCCGACCGCGCTGCTGATCACGCTGGCCGGGCCCTGGGGCCTGCCGCTTCTCACCACGGCGCATTACGGCGCGCCGCGGTCGCTGTTCGCGGCGCTGGGCGTCTCGGTGGTGGCCTTCGGCGTCTACCAGATCCTGCTCTACGCGCTGCTGCTCGACGGCCGGAGCGGCCAGGTGCTCGGCCTGGCCGTGCTGGCGACCGCGGTCAACGCCGGACTGAACCTGCTGCTCGCGCCGCACTTGGGCGCCACCGGCGCCGCGGCCGCGGTGGCGACGGCCAACCTGCTGATGGCCGCCCTGGCCGCGCGGCTGGCGCATGCGGTGCTGCCCTGGCGCTTCCCCTGGGCCGGGGTCGGGCGCATCAGCGCCGGGGCGCTGCTGGCCGCGCTGCCGCTCGCCGGGGCTGCCGCGCAGGCGCAGCCCTCCGCCGTGCTGATGCTCGGTGCGGTGCTGCTGGCCGCGGCGCTCTATCTCGGGCTCGACCTGGCGCGGCCGGGCTCGATCGCACGCAGCATCCTGCCCTGACAATGCGCGGCCGATGAGCACGCCCGATCAATTCACGCTGACGCAAAGGCAGTACCTCGCCGGGCTGGACTTCTTCACCTGGACGCGCCACTTCCACGTGCTCAAGGACCTGCTCGCGCGGGTCGGCAGCGAGGGCGCGGTGTTCGAGGTCGGCACCGGCGATGGCGTGCTGCGCCGCTGCCTCGAGCCCTTCGTGGGCGGCTACACGGTGATGGACCTGAACCCGCACCTGAAGCCCGAGGTGCTGGGCAACCTGCTCGAGCCGCAGCCGCAGCTGGCGGGCAGCTTCGACGCCGCGGTCTGCACCGAGGTGCTGGAGCACCTGCCGTTCGCCGACTTCCCGCGTGCGCTCGCGCAGCTCGCGGCGGTGCTCAAGCCCGGCGGCCGGCTGTTCCTGACCGTGCCGCACCGCAAGGGCCACCTGCTGGTCGTCACGCCGCGGCAGCGGCTGCGCACCTGGCGCTTCCCGTTCGGCACGACGAGCCTGTCCGAGGCCTACAACCGCTTCGTGCGCCGGCGCATCTGGATCGACCCGAACCACTGCTGGGAGATCGGCGACGGCACGGTGACCCGCGCGCTGGTCGAGGCCGCGCTTTCCGCGCAGGGCTTCGCCACCGAGGCCTTCACGCCGCTGCCGTACTGCGACTACTGGGTGCTGGTGCGCCGGTCATGAAAGTCTTGCTGCTGAGCCACTACTACCCGCCGATGGGCGGGGCGGGCGTGCAGCGCGCGCTGAAGTTCAGCAAGTACCTCGGCGCCGAGGGCGTGCAGCTGAGCGTGCTGGCCGGGGACGACCCGGGCTACACACGCGACGACTCGCTGCTGGCCGAGGTCCCGCCCGAGGTTCGGGTCGAGCGCGTGGCCCACACGCCGCTGCTGCAGCGCCTGGTGCGGCGGCACGCGGTCGCCTCTTCGGCCGCTGCCCCGGCGGCCGCTCCCGCTGCAGCGGCATCACGCCCGGCCTGGCGTGATGCCGCGCTGGCCGCCTGGGGCAGCCTGCAATGGCCCGACGCTCAGGCCGGCTGGGCGCGCCGCGCCTACGCGGTGGCGAATCGCCTGGTGCGCGAGCAGGGCCTGGAGCTGATCTTCAGCAGCGCGCCGCCGGTCTCCTCGCACCGGCTCGCGGCGCGCCTGGCGCGCGAGCTCGGCCTGCCCTGGGTGGCCGACTGGCGCGACCTGTGGACCGACAACCCGGCCTACGCCGCGCCGGCCTGGCGCCGCGCCGCCGACCGCGCGCTCGAGACCCGGCTGCTCGAGAGTGCGGCCGGCGTCGTGACGGTGACGCCGACGCTGCAGCGCGTGCTCGCCGCCCGGCTCGGCGGGCGCCGCGAGGTGGCGCTGATCCCGAACGGCTACGACGAGGCGGATTTCGCCTCCGTCGAGCCAGCGCCGGCCGAACCGGGCCGCTTCCGCGTCGTGCATGCCGGCACGCTCTACGGCCACCAGTCGCCGCTGCCGCTGCTGCTGGCGGCCGACCGCCTGCTGACGGCGCAGCCCGCCCTCGCGCAGCGCCTGCGGCTGCGCCTCGTGGGCCTGGTCGGCGCACGCTTCGAGACCATGCTGGCCGAGTTCGCCGCGGTGCACCCGGGCGTGCTGGAGCGCTGCGGCTACGTCGAGCACCACCAGGCGGTGGCCGAGATGCAGGGCGCCGACCTGCTGCTGCTGATCATCGGCGGCGGCGCCGCGGCGCGCGGCGTGCTGTCGGGCAAGGTGTTCGAGTACCTGCGCGCGCGCCGCCCGGTGCTGCTGATCGGCCCGAAGGACGGCGACGCCGCGCAGCTGCTGCGTGCCCATGCCGCCAGCCGCGTGGCCGAGGAGGGCGACGTGGCCGGCATCGCCGGGGCGCTGGCCGCCGCGCTCGGTGGGGGCTACGGCGCCGTGCCCTCCGGGGCGGCGCCCGAGCTGTTCGAGCGCCGCGCGCTGACGGCGCAGCTGGCGGTGTTCCTGCACCGCTGCGCGGAACGCCGCCGTGGCTGAGCTGGAGCGGGCCGCCGCGCGCTACCGCGAGCGCGATGCGAGCGCGGCGCTGACCGGCTTCTGGTCGCTGCGCAACCCGGCCGTGCTGCACGTGGCGCAGGAGCGCGAGCGCGTCGCGCTGCAGCTGTTGGCCGGGGCGGGCGTCGACCCCGCCGCGCTGCGTGTGCTCGACGTCGGCTGCGGCTTCGGCCTCGAGTTCACCAGCCTGCTGCGCTGGGGCGTGCGCGGGCAGGCGCTGGTCGGCATCGACCTGATGCACGAGCGGCTGCGCGTGGCACGCGGCACCAGCCCGGCGCTGCTGGTGCAGGGCAGCGGCACCGCGCTGCCGTTTCCCGGTGCCTGCTTCGATCTGGTGACGCAGAACGTGGTGTTCAGCTCGATCGTCGACCCCGCGGCGCGCCGCGCGAGCGCCGCCGAGATGCAGCGCGTGCTGCGCCCGGGCGGCTGGCTGCTCTGGTACGACGCCTTCCGCACCCGCGCGCGCGACCCGCATTTCCGCGCCGTGCCGCGCAGCGAGGTGGAGGCGCTGTTCCCGGGCGTGGCCTGGCGCTGGCGCAGGCTGACCAGCGACATCGGCATCGCGGCGCGGGTTCGGCGCGTGCCGGGGGCGCTCGCCCTGCTGGATGCCAGCGCTCTGGCGTGCACGCACCTGATGGGCCTGGGGCGGCGCGCGTGACGATCCATCTGTGCCTGCTCGGCCATGCCCCGAGCATTCACCTGCAGCGCTGGGCGACGGCGATGGTCGAACGCGGCTTCCGCGTCAGCGTGATCAGCGCCGAGCCGCAGGCCATCCCCGGTGTCGACCTGCACCTGCTGCCGCCGGCCGGCCCGCTCGGCTGGTTCGGCCGCGTGCCGGCGGTGCAGCGCCTGCTGGCGGCCCTCGCGCCCGACCTGGTGCACGGCCACTACCTCACCTCCTACGGCATGCTGGCCGCGGCCGGCCGGCGCGGGCCGCTGGTGCTGACGGCCTGGGGTTCGGACATCCTGGTCTCGCCGCGCGAGAGCCGGCTGGTGCGCGCGCTGACCGGCTGGATGCTGCGCCGTGCCGCGCTGGTCACGGCCGATTCGCGCGACGTGCTCGATGCGATCGCCGCCTACCGGCCGACCGCGCGCCTCGAGGAGATCTTCTGGGGCGCCGACACCGAGCGTTTCCGGCCCTCGCCGGCCGAACGCCAGCCGACCGGCTTCCACGTCGCCAGCCTGCGCGCCTGGGAGCCGAACTACCGCATCGAGGCGATCGTCGAGGCGCTGGCGCGGCTGCGTGCCGGCGGCGCGGCGACGCTGCACCTGTTCGGCACCGGCAGCGGCGCCGCGGCGCTGCGCGCGCAGGTGGCGCGGCTCGGGCTGGACGAGGCGGTGGTCTGGCACGGCCAGGTCGACGCGGTGCAGCTGCCGGCGCTGCTGGCAGCCTGCCAGGTGTCGGTGTCGGTGCCGGCGAGCGACGCCACCTCGGTGTCGCTGCTCGAGTCCATGGCCTGCGGCCTGCCGGTCGTGGTGTCGGACCTGGCGGCCAACCGGCAATGGGTGAACGACGCGGGCGGTCTCGTCGTCGACGGTGCCGACCCCGCGGCCATCGCCGCCGCGCTGCAGGCACTGCGCGACGACCCGGCGCGCCGCGCCGCGATGGGGGCGCACAACCGCCGCGTCGTCGAGGCGCGCGCGTCGAGCCGCGTGCAGATGGACCGCATGGCGCAGCTCTACCGCGAGCTGCTGGAGCGCCGGCCGTCATGAGGCTGCTGCTGATCAACCACTACGCCGGCTCGCCGCGCCACGGCATGGAATACCGGCCGTACTACCTGGCGCGCGAGTGGGTGCGTGCCGGGCATGTGGTGCAGATCGTCGGCGCCACGTTTTCCCACGTGCGCAGCGTGCAGCCCGCCGCGGGCGACGAGATCATCGACGGCATCGCCTACCGCTGGCTGGCCACGCCGCGCTACCGCGGCAACGGCGTCGGCCGCGTGATCAACATCGCGGTGTTCCTCGGCCGGCTCTGGCGGCAGGCCGGCCACTGGGCGCGCGGCTTCCGCCCGGACGTCGTGATCGCCTCCAGCACCTACCCGATGGACATCTGGGTCGCGCGGCGCATCGCGCGGCTGGCCGGCGCACGGCTGGTGCACGAGATCCACGACCTGTGGCCGGCCTCGCCGATCGAGCTCTCCGGCATGTCGCCCGCGCACCCGTTCATCCGCCTGTGCCAGAAGGCCGAGGACGATGCCTGCCGCGACGCCGACCGCGTGGTCTCGATGCTGCCCAAGGTGGCGGACCACCTGGCGGCGCACGGGCTGAACCTGGCGAAGCTGCACATCGTGCCCAACGGCATCGTGCCGGAGGACTGGGCCGGCGAACCGGCGCCGCTCGCGCCGGCCCTGGCCGCGCACCTGGCCGCGCAGCGGGCGCAGGGCCGCACGATCGTCGGCTACGCCGGCTCGCACGGCGAGCCGAACGCGCTCGACGTGCTGCTCGACGCCGCCGCCGCGTTGAAGGACGAGCCCTTCGCCTTCGTGCTGGTGGGCAGCGGCCACGAGAAGGCGCGCCTGGCGCAGCGGGTGGCACACGAGCGCCTTGCCCACGTCGCGCTGTTCGAGCCGATCCCCAAGGCGCAGATCCCGGCGCTGCTGGCGGGCCTCGACATCGCCTACATCGGCTGGAAGCGCCAGCCGCTGTACCGCTTCGGCATCGCGCCGAACAAGCTGATGGACTACATGATGGCGCGCGCCCCGGTGCTGCATTCGGTGGCGGCCGGCAACGACCCGGTGGCCGAGGCCGGCTGCGGGCTGACCGTCGCGCCCGAGGACGCGGCCGCGGTGGCCGACGGCCTGCGCCGGCTTGCCGCGCTGCCGGCCGGGGCGCGCCGCACGATGGGCGAGCGCGGCCGCGCCTTCGTGCTCGCGCACCACAGCTACCCCGTGCTGGCCCGGAAGTTCATCGAGGCCGTGTCGTGAACGACGAGGCCCGGGCCGTCGCCGAACGCTACGCGCGCCGCAGCGACAGCGGCCGCTACAGCCTGCTGCGGCCCGAGGTGTGGCAGATGGTGCACGAGCGGCAGCGGGCGTTCGTCGCGCTCGCCGAGGCGGTGGGCCTGCCGGACTTCGCCACGCTGCGCCTCGTCGAGGTGGGCTGCGGCAGCGGCGCCAACCTGCTCGAACTGCTGCGCTTCGGCTTCCGCGCCGAGCACCTCACCGGCATCGAGCTGCTGCCGGAGCGCTTCGCCCAGGCGCGCGAGTGCCTGCCCGCGGCGCTCGTGCTGCACGCGGGCGATGCGACGGCGGTCGATCTGCCCGCGGCATCGCAGGACATCGTGTTCGTCTCGACGGTCTTCTCCTCGCTGCTCGACGCTGCCTTCCAGCAGCGCCTGGCCGACACGCTGTGGCGCTGGCTCAAGCCCGGCGGCGGCGTGCTCTGGTACGACTTCACCGTCGACAATCCGCGCAACCGGGACGTGCGCGGCGTGCCGCTCGCACGCCTGCGGCAGCTGTTCCCGCATGGCCGCCTCACGGCGCGCCGCGTCACGCTGGCGCCGCCGCTGGCGCGCGCCGTCGTGCGCCTGCACCCGGCGCTCTACACTGCCTTCAACACCGTGCCGGCGCTGCGCACGCACCTGCTGGCCTGGATCGCCAAGCCATGACCGAACCCTTCCTCCCCTTTGCGCTGCCGGAGATCGGCGAAGAAGAGATCGCCGAGGTGGTCGACACCCTGCGCTCCGGCTGGGTCACCACCGGGCCGAAGACACGCCGCTTCGAGGAGGACTTCGCCGCCTTCCTCGGTGCGCCCGGGCTGCACGCGATGGCGGTCAACTCCGCCACCGCCGGGCTGCACCTGGCTCTCGAGGCGCTCGGCATCGGCCCGGGCGACGAGGTGATCACCACCACCCACACCTTCACCGCCACCGCCGAGGTGGTGCGTTACCTGGGCGCGGACGTGGTGCTGGTCGACATCGACCCGGCCACGCTGTGCATCGACGTGGCGGCGGTCGAGCGCGCGATCGGGCCGCGCACGAAGGCGGTGATCCCGGTGCACTACGCCGGCCGGGCCGCCGACATGACGGCGCTGCTCGCGCTGGCCCGCACGCGCGGGCTGAAGGTGGTGGAGGACGCGGCGCATGCGCTGCCCACCACGCACCGCGGCGCACTGGTCGGCACGCTGGACTCGGACGCGACCGTGTTCAGCTTCTACGCCAACAAGACCATCACCACCGGCGAGGGCGGCATGGTGGTCACGCGTGACGAGGCGCTGGCCCGGCGCATCAAGGTGATGCGGCTGCACGGCATCAGCCGCGACGCCTTCGACCGCTTCACCGCCAAGGTGCCGAGCTGGTACTACGAGATCGTCGCGCCGGGCTTCAAGTACAACCTGACCGACATCGCCTCGGCGCTCGGGCTGCACCAGCTCAAGCGGGCGCGCGCCTTCCAGCAGCGCCGCGCCGCGCTGGCCGCGGCCTACGACGCGGCGCTGGCCGGGCTGCCGCTGCTGCTGCCGCCGCCGCCGGAGGCGGGCGACACGCATGCCTGGCACCTGTACGTGGTGCGCCTGGCCGACGGCGCGCGCCTCACCCGCGACGCCTTCATCGAGGCGCTCTACGCCGCCGGCATCGGCTGCAGCGTGCACTACATCCCGCTGCACCTGCAGCCCTACTGGCGCGATCGCTACGGCCTGCGCCCGGACCAGTTCCCGCACAGCCAGCACGCGTACGAACGCATGCTCAGCCTGCCGCTGCACACCCGCATGAGCGAGGCCGACGTGCAGCGCGTGGCGCGGGTCGCCCGCGCGGCACTGCTGCCCGGTGCGGGTACCGTGAACACGAAGGGGTCTCCGGTCGATGCGTGAATCGCAATCAGCCTTGCACGAGCACCGCCTCAGCGCGCGAGCGGCTGCCTCGATTCCGACGATCGCCGATGCGATGATCCGGACTGGCGCATATGGGGTGCCGGTGCTCAGTATCCGCCCGACGCACCTGCCCGCTACCGACCAACAGGCACAGAACAGTGTGCACCCTGGCGGAGGGCTGTCGCGAATTCATGGCTTCGAGGAGTATTGATGCACCCCTACAAACACTTGCCCGCCAAGCAGTTCTGGGCCCCTGCCGTCGCACAGCGGAGCATGTTCGACATCGACGAACTGTGGGACCCCAAGTTTCGCATTCGTCGAGCGACGAAGGTGGCGACCTTTGGATCTTGCTTTGCTCAGCACATCGGCAGGGCATTGCGGGCCCGAGGCTACACATGGTTCCTGACCGAACCCGCGCCTGCCGGCCTGTTGGATGCCACTGCCAAGAGGTTCAACTACGGCATATTCACGGCAAGAACGGGGAACATCTACACTGTTTCATTGCTCAAGCAATGGGTTCAGTGGGCGCTGGGACAGGCTGAACCACCAGACGAGGCCTGGGAGCAGGGTGGCCGATTCTATGATCCGTTCCGACCCAATATCGAGCCGGACGGGTTTGCGTCCAAGGCGGAGATGGTCGCTTCACGCAAGCTGGCCATTGAATGTTTTTACCGCTGTCTGGCCGAATCGGAGATCTTCGTCTTCACCCTCGGCCTGACGGAAAGCTGGTTTCATTCCCACGCGGGCTATGAGTATCCAATGTGTCCGGGCACGGTGGCTGGCAGTTTCAAGGCGGAACAGCACCGATTCGTCAATCAGGACTACAACTTCATCCGCAAGACTCTGGCCGAAGCCCTGCGCAGCATCCGGTCGGTCAATCAGAAGCTGAGATTCGTTCTCACGGTGTCGCCCGTGCCGTTGACGGCAACCATGTCGGGGAACCATGTGCTAGTTGCCACCATGGAATCAAAATCCATACTGCGAGCTGTCGCTGGATCGCTCGCGCGGGACTTGCCATTTGTCGACTACTTCCCGTCCTACGAAATCATCAACGCTGCGCCGTTCCGGGCATCGTTCTTTGAGCCGAACCTTCGAAGCGTTCACTCGGTCGGTGTTGCGCATGTCATGAACAACTTCTTCGGATCTCTCACCAGGAAGTTTGGAATCGAGCGGGCAACGCCAGGGGTTCGAGCGCCCGAACCCGACAATGACGTTGCCTGCGAGGAGGAGTTGCTCGGTGCGTTTGCAGGTGGTTCAAGATGAGAATCTGTGCCATAGGCAACTCCTTTGTCGGGGCGATCAAGAACGGATGGGACATTGTTCGCCCCAGATACCCGTCGGTCGACCTGGTCTTCTTTGCTTCGCCCAAGGACAGAATTGCTGCGATCGAACTTAAAGACGGGGCGCTGGTCCCCGCCAATGACTCGCTTCGGTCGGACCTCGTGTTCACGTCCGGAGGACGACAGTCCATCGTGATCCGCGACTACGACGCGTTTCTCCTGTACGGTCTGCAATTTCACTTCCGCGGCCTTCGGTTGCCGCATGGACTGTCGTCGGCCGTGATCAACGCCGTCCTTCACGATCGCTACGTTCGTTCGATCAACTACCGAATCGCAGCGACCATCCGCGGACAGACTGCGGCTCCCATCGTCGCTGCGCCTGTCCCTCTTCGTGCGGAACCGATGAACGTCGATTCGGGTTCGCTCACCTACTCGGAGGTCATCGGGCTGATGAATGCCCAGTTTCGGGAGCAAGGGATCACATTTGTTGGTCAGCCGGCTGAGACCATCACGAACGATTGGCAGACCAAGCATGAGTTCACGAAGGGTTCGTTCCGGCTCGGCGTCGATGAAAAGTCGGCTCGCGAGCAGCACATACAGAACGATTTCGGACACATGAATCCGGACTTCGGAACGGCCTCCATCCCGGGACTGCTCGCTTCGTTGGGAGTCGCTTGCGAGAACGCGCCCATTGATCTCTAGATGATCTCTAGACTTTGCAGGGCAGCCTTGTCGTCGCTCCTCGTGTCGGCGTCGTCGACAGATCTTCGCTCCGGGATGTGGTGACCGCACGACCGCCCGCGTGCGGTCGAAGGGGCCATGGCCCGTCGCGCAGGTGCGGAGCCGGCGTGGCTGGGGTGCGCACCTCGCCCACGTCCACTCGGTTCATTGCGGCAGCTGCTCATCCGGCGTGCGACGCGAGGACTCTGGCGACCTAGAATCCCCGATCGTCCTGCTCAGCCAAAGAGATGTCGATTGCCCCCGCACCGAGCACCGCCGCGCCCGACGCTGCGCAGCTGCTCGCGCTCGCGCACCGTACCCTCGACATCGAGGCGGCCGCGCTGCAGGGCCTGAAGGCACGCGTCGGTACGTCCTTCGTCGCCGCGGTGCGCGCCATCCTGGCCTGCCGCGGCCGGGTGGTCGTGATGGGCATGGGCAAGAGCGGCCATGTCGGCCGCAAGATCGCCGCGACGCTCGCCTCCACCGGCACGCCAGCCCTCTTCGTTCACCCGGCCGAGGCGAGCCACGGCGACCTCGGCATGGTCACTGCCGGCGACGTGGTGCTGGCCATCTCCAACTCCGGCGAGAGCGACGAGCTGGCCGCCATCCTGCCGGCGATCAAGCGCCTGCTGGTCACGCTGATCGCGATGACCGGCCGGCCCGAGAGCACGCTGGCACGACATGCCGACCTGGTGCTCTCGTGCGCGGTCGACCAGGAGGCCTGCCCGCTGAACCTCGCGCCCACCGCCAGCACCACCGCGCAGATGGCGCTCGGCGATGCGCTCGCGGTGGCGCTGCTCGACGCGCGCGGCTTCCGCGAGGAGGACTTCGCGCGCTCGCACCCCGGCGGCGCGCTCGGCCGCAAGCTGCTGACCCATGTGCACGACGTGATGCGCTTGGGCGACGCGGTGCCCGCGGTGGCGCCCGAGACCGGCCTCGTCGACACGATGCGCGAGATGACGCGCAAGGGCCTGGGCGCGACCGCGATCGTCGATGGACAGCGCCGCGTGCTGGGCATCTTCACCGACGGCGACCTGCGCCGCCTGATCGAGGCCGGGCGCGACCTGCGCGAGCTGCGCGCCGGCGACGTGCTGCACCCCACGCCCCGGACCGTTCGCGCCGACGCCCTCGCCGTCGAGGCGGCCGACCTGATGGAGCTGCACCGCATCACCAGCGTGCTGGTGGTCGACGCCGAGGGGCACCTGGTCGGCGCGCTGAACTCGAACGACCTGATGCGCGCGAAGGTCATCTGATCCTTCGCATGGCCAAGCGGGTGTTCGACGTGCTGGTCGCCGGCTTCGGACTGCTGCTGCTGGCGCCGCTGTTGCTGCTGATCGCGCTGGTCGTCAAGCTCGATTCGCCCGGCCCGGTGTTCTTCCGGCAGGAGCGCGTGGGCCGCGCCGGGCGGACCTTCCGCATCCACAAGTTCCGCACCATGCGCGACGGCGCGCCGGGCACACCGATCACCATCGGCGACGATCCGCGCATCACGCGCGCAGGCCGCTGGCTGCGTGCGAGCAAGTTCGACGAACTGCCGCAGCTGATCGACGTGCTGGTGGGCGACATGAGCCTGGTCGGCCCGCGTCCCGAGCTGCCGCGCTACGTGGCGCTGTACCCGCCGGCGCTGCGCGACAAGGTGCTGTCGGTGCGCCCGGGCATCACCGACCCGGCCTCGCTCGCCTACCGCGACGAGAGCGCGCAGCTGGCGCGAGCCGCCGACCCCGAGCACGAGTACGTGCACGTCGTGCTGCCGCGCAAGCTGGCGCTGGCGGCTGACTACGTCGAGCGGGCCTCGCTGGCCGGCGACCTGGGGGTCATCTGGCGCACCCTGTGCGCCGTGTGGGGGCGCGGGTCATGAACTGGCTCGCGCTCGACACCCTGCTCACGCGCATCCGCCCGCACCGGCAGCTGTTCGCGCTCGCGATCGACGGCCTGGTGATCGTGGTGTGCTGGAACGCCACCTACCTGTTCCGGCTCGGCTTCGAGCGCTGGGTCTCGGCCCGGCCGGCCTATGACACTCCGGTGCTGGCCGGCCTGGTGGCGCTGTACCTGGCGGTGTTCCTGGCCTTCGCGGTGCCGCGCGGCATGTGGCGCTTCACCGGCTTCGGCGACATCAAGCGGCTCGGCCTGGCCTGCGCGCTGGCCGGCGCCGTGGGCGCGGTCGCGGTGATCGGCCTGGGCCTGCGCGGCGTGCCGCGCGCCGTGCTGGCGCTGCACCCCTTCGTCACGCTGATGGGGCTGACGCTGGTGCGCGTGGCCTACCGCATGCTCTACGAGCACATGCGCAGCCGCATCACCGGCCGCGCCACCGAGACGCGCCGGGCGCTCATCCTCGGCGCCGGCGGCGCGGCGCGGCGCCTGATCGCCGGCTTCGCGGGCGAAGGCTGGACCGTCGTCGGCCTGCTCGACGACGACCCGGTCAAGCAGGGCGCGCGCATCGGCGGCATCCCGGTGCTGGGCCGGCTCGACGCGGTGGCCGAGCAGGCGGCGCTGCACGGCATCACGCACCTGGTGATCGCCATGCCGACCGCCACGCGCGCGCAGCGCCGCCGCGCGATCGACCTGGTGCTGCCGACGCGGCTGCCGGTGCTGACCGTGCCCAACGCCAGCGAGCTGCAGGAAGGCACGCGCCAGCGCGTGCGCGACATCGAGCCGGAAGACCTGCTCGGCCGCGAACCGGTGGTGCTGGACGAAGCCGGCATCGGCGAGACGCTGGCCGGCCGCACCGTGCTCGTCACCGGCGCGGGCGGCAGCATCGGCGCCGAGCTGTGCCGGCAGATCGCGCGCTACCGCCCGGCGCGCCTCGTGCTCTACGAGCTCAACGAGTACAACCTGTACACGATCGAGCAGGAACTCGGTGAGTCGCACCCCGGCCTGCCGCTGGTGCGCCTGGTGGGCGACGTGCGCGACCCGGCCCACCTGCGCGCCACCTTCGGGCAATGGCGCCCGCAGGTGGTGTTCCATGCCGCGGCCTACAAGCACGTGCCGCTGATGGAGCAGCACAACGCCTGGGCGGCGCTGCGCAACAACACGCTGGGCACCTGGTTCGCCGCGCGGGCGGCGGCCGAGGCGGGGGCCGAACGCTTCGTGCTGATCAGCACCGACAAGGCCGTCAACCCGACCAACGTGATGGGCGCCACCAAGCGCGCTGCCGAGATGGCGATGGGCCTGCTCGCGCCGCGCCACCCGGGCACGCGCTTCATCGCGGTGCGCTTCGGCAACGTGCTGGGCTCCAGCGGCAGCGTGATCCCGAAGTTCAAGGAGCAGATCGCGCGCGGCGGGCCGGTCACCGTGACCCACCCGGACATCATCCGCTACTTCATGACCATCCCCGAGGCGGCGCGACTGGTGCTGCAGGCGGCGGCGATCGGGGAGAGCGGCCAGGTGCTGGTGCTGGACATGGGCGAGCCCGTGCGCATCGTCGACCTGGCGCGCGACATGATCCGGCTCTCCGGCCACGGCGACGACGAGATCGAGATCGTCTTCACCGGCCTGCGCCCGGGCGAGAAGCTGTACGAGGAGCTGCTGGCCGACGCCGACGCGACGCTGCCCACGCCGATCCCGAGCATCCACCTGGCGCGCCTGGGCGGCGGCGTCGAGCCGGTGGCCGCGCTGCTGGACCGCGCGGCGGGCGAGGCCCCGGCCGGCGATGCGCAGGTGCGGCAGTGGCTGGCCGAGGCGGTGCCCGAGTACCGTCTCCACCCGCCGCAGGAGCCGTCCGCCGTGGTGGAAGTGAGACAATCTCCGGCTCCATGAACATCGCCTACGTCGACCCGGCCTACAGCCGCCATTTCCAGGCGCTGGCCGGCGTGCTGGCGCGGCGCACCGGCGGCGAGGTGGTGGCGCTGCTGTCCTCGCCGGCCTACCGGCTCTACACCGGCGCCGACCGGACGATCGTCTGGCGGCCGGGGCTGTCGGAGCACCTGCGCGAACTGCCGCCGGAGTTCGAGCACGCCACCTGGGCGCCGATGCAGGACCCGCGCTCGATGGCGGTGTTCGCGCATGCGGTGGAGTGGTTCAAGCAGCGCTTCGCGCAGGAGCGCATCGAGCTGTGCCTGGTGTTCTCCGACGCGCGGCCGTTCTCGGTGGCGGCGCGCCTGGCGGCGCAGGAGCTCGGCGTTGTGATCCTGTACTTCGAGCGCGGCGCGTTCCGGCTCATGACCTCCAGCCTCAGCACGCTGGGCCTGAACTCGCGCTTCAGCCTCAAGCGCGCCGAGGCGCTGCCCGGCATCACCGGCATCGCGGAGGACGCGCCGCTGGCCGCACGGCCGTCCGAGCCCTGGCTGCGGACCCGCTTCGCGATCTTCCTGCTGCGCAACCTGCTGGCCTGCCTGCTGCAGCCCGACCGGGCGCGCATGCAGCACAAGCGCTACGCGGTCGCGCCCTACCTGCGCCTGGCCTGGGCGCAGTGGCTGACCGAACACCACCTGGCCAGCGAGCGCGACGAGGCGCTGCCCGTGCGCAAGGGGCGCACGCTGATCGTCGTGCCGCTGCAGCTGCAGACCGATTCGCAGCTGGTGCTGCATTCGCCGTTCGAGAACAACCAGGCCTTCATTGACTTCCTCGCCGCCGAGGTGGCGCGCGTCGCGCCGAACGCGGTGCTGCTGTTCAAGCGCCACCCGATGGACGCAACGCGCTACCGCCTGCCCGAGGGCGCGCGCATGGTCGGCGGCAACCTGGGCCGCTTCCAGCGCGCGCGGCCGGTGGTGGTGTGCATCAACTCGACGGTCGGCTTCGAGTCGCTGGTGCGCGGCGAGCGGGTGATCTGCTTCGCGCCGAGCTTCTATGCCGACGCGCCCAGCCTGGTGACGGCCAGCCGGGCCGACTTCGGCCGGCGCCTGGCCGAGGTGCTGGCCGGCGAGGGCGACCGCGAGGCCGGGCAGGCGTTGCGCGCCACCGTGCTGCGCTGCTACCAGGCCCCCGGCGACGCCTGGGCCTACACGGCCGAGGACATCGACGCCACGGCCGAGATCGCGCTGAGGCATTTCCGCGCCGCGCGGCTGTCGCTGGTGCGGCAGGCGCCGCCGGCGCTCATCGACGTCGCAGCCGATCGCGCCATCGCTTGACCTGCCGCAGCGCGCGCAGCACCGGGCGCTCCGGCGGCGGCGCGCTCTCGGCCCAGTGGGCCAGTTCGTGCAGCACGCGCTCCGGCGTGGTGAAGGCGCCGCTGCGGCGGCTCACGTAGGTCGGGTAGAGGATCAACGCGGCGGCCACCAGCTCGTCGAGGCTCGCGCGGCGCGTGCGGCGCGGGTGCGGCAGCACGTCTTCGGTCAGGCCCCAGCCGGCGTAGAAGGGCTGGCCGTGGCAGACCACCGGCTTGCCGCGCAACAGGGCCTCGAAGCCGGCCAGCGAGGTCAGCACCTGCAGTTCGTCGACGGACTCGAGCAGCCGGTGCATCGGCACATCGGTGACGATCTCGTCGCACCAGCGGCGTGCCTCGTCCGCATGCGCGTCCCCCGGGCGCTTGCCGGCCAGCACGTCGGGGTGGGGCTTGTAGACGAGGTGGGCGTCGGGCCGGCGCTCGCGCACCGCGCGCAGCAGCTCGAGGTTGCGCCGCAGACCCGGCGCGCCGTAGGCGATCGAGGCGTCGTTCTCCACCTGGCCGGGCACCAGCACCACGCGTTTGCCGGAGGCCGGGCGCTGCCAGGCGCCGGCGCCGACGTTGTACTTGGTCACGCCGGAGGCGACGATCGCCGCGCGCAGCAGACGCGCCCGCTCGAGCAGGGCGGGCTCGAAGCCGCCGCGCTCGAGCAGCTGCTCCAGCGCCGACGGCCGCGTGGCGTCGTAGTACATGCCCACCGCGTCGACCACCCAGGACAGCGGCTGTACCCAGTTCGCGCCCAGGCCGACCGAGCGCAGGAAGCCGTCCTCGACGCGCAGCAGCGGCGTGCCGCCGGTGTCCGCCACCGGGTCGCCGTCCTTCGGCCGGCCCCACACCGCGCGGGCGCCGGCCGCGCCGAGCGGCTGCGGCGTGTCGACGAACTGCAGCGTGCTGCCGGCCAGGAAGGCGCGTGCGATCGGCTTCTTCCACTCGGAGAAGGCGACCGCCTGCACCTGCGCCGGGAAGCGCACGCGCTGGCGGCGCTGCAAGGCCATCCAGTCGATGGCGCGCTCGGGTTCGCAGCGCTCGAGCGTCTCGGGGTCGAGGTAACGCGGGTGCTCGATCAGCGCGGCATGCACCAGCGCGGGCAGGCTGGCCGGGCCGCGGCGCGCGGGCGCGGGCAGCAGGTCGTCGGTGAGCCCCCAGCCGGCATAGAAGGGCATGCCGAAGCAGCGCACCGGCTTGCTCCACAGCAGCGCCTCGAAGCCCATCTGCGAGGTGACCACGTAGACCGCCTGCGCCGCCTCGAGCAGCGCCGGCGGATGCGAATCGCTGGCCAGCAGCGTGACACGCGCCGCCTGGCCCGGCGACAGCGCGCCGAAGTGGGCCCGCTTGCGGCCGGCGATCACGTCCGGGTGCACCTTCAGCACCACCGGCAGCGCGGGGTGCTCGTCCAGCGCAGCCTCGAGCATGCGCGTGAAGCTTGCCGCGTCGGCCAGTCCGTAGGCGATGGACGCGTCGCCGAAGGTCTGGTCGACCACCAGCACGAACGGCCCGGGCACCGGCGGCGGCAGCTCGCGGGCGTGGTTGTACTTCGACACGCGCGCCGCGCACCACTGGCGCGCGAGGGCCTGGGCGCGCGCCTGCTGCGCCGCGTCGACCCCGCGCGCGACGAGCTGCTCGAGCCGCGACGGCCGGCGCGCGTCGTAGTAGACGCCGACCGGGTCGACCGACAGGCTCAGCACCGTCGCGCCGTCGCCCGGCTCGATGGAGCGCAGGAAGCCGTCCTCGACCGCGACATAGGTCATGCCGATGCGCTGCGCATACGCGGCGCTGGCGGCGAACACGCCCTTCAGCCCCCAGCCGACCAGGCCGAGCGCGCCCGGGCCGGGCCGGCCGACGGGCTGGTAGCGCAGCGGCGCGCCGAGGAAGCGGTCCAGGTGCGGTCGCATCCACGGGCCGACGTGGCGCGTGACGTAGTAGCCGCCTCCGCTCATACCCGCTGCAGTACCGGCTCGGTCTCGTAACGTCCACGCTGCCGAGCAGCCGTCTGGGGCATGGGGATCGGGAGGCGGGTCGGGGAGCGCGATGATAGTCTGTGGGACTTTCGAGTTCCGGCTGCCGCGCCCACCACGCGACGCTTTCGCCCACGATGACACTCTCGCCGCACCGGTTCGCCGAGCTTCTCGAGCAGGTTGCCGGCATCGCGCGCGAGGCCGGCGCGGTCATCCTGGAATGCTATGCGGGCCCCTGCGACGTCCGCCGCAAGGGCGACGACTCGCCAGTCACCGATGCCGACCAGCGCGCCGAGTCAGTGATTTTGCCCGCGCTGAAGCAACTCGCGCCGCGGGTGACGGTGGTCGCCGAGGAGGCCTGTGCCGCAGAAGGCGCGCCGGCGGTGGGCGCGGAATTCTGGCTGGTCGATCCGCTGGACGGCACGCGCGAGTTCCTCGCCCGCAACGGCGAGTTCACCGTCAACATCGCGCTGGTGCAGCACGGCCTGCCGGTGCTCGGGGTGGTGTTCGCGCCCGCGCTGGACCGGCTGTTTGCAGGCGCCCGGGGTGTGGGCGCCTGGGTCGAGCAGGCCGGCGCGCGCCGGCAGCTGGCGGTGCGGGCGTTACCGCACGACGGGTGGGTGGTGGTGTGCAGCCGCTCGCACGGCGACAGGGCGGCGCTCAACTCGTTCCTGGCGGGCCGTCGCGTGGCCGGCATGCGCTCGGTCGGCTCCTCGCTGAAGTTCTGCCTGCTGGCTGCAGGCGAGGCCGATCTGTACCCGCGCCAGGGCCGCACGATGGAGTGGGACACCGCGGCCGGTCATGCCGTGCTCGCCGCGGCCGGCGGACGCGTCGACGGCCTGGACGGCACGCCGCTGCACTACGGCAAGCCCGGCTTCGAGAACCCGGCGTTCGTCGCCTGGGGCGGCGCCGAACGCCGTTGACGCACATCCCGGCGCCGAAGCGCCGCGCCGCTCAGCGCCCGAGCAGGCCGACGGCGTCGACCACGAGCTGATGCGGCTGCAGCGCCGCACGCACGGCGCCGAACTCACGGTGCGCCACCAGCACCACCACCACGTCGGCCTGGGCCAGTGCGCTGGGCAGGTCGACCAGCGACTGGCCTTCCAGGCTGCCCGGCAGCGCCTGGACGTTCGGTTCCACGAGCAGGAAGCGCGCGCGCAGCGAGCGCGTCAGCGCCTCGGCGATGTGCAGCGCCGGGCTCTCGCGCAGGTCGTCGATGTTGGGCTTGAAGGCGAGGCCGAGCAGGGCCACGGTCGGTTCACCCTGGCGTCCTTCGCGGGCCCGTTTCTCGACCGCCTGCGCGACCTTGCCGATCACCCAGGCGGGCTTGCCGTCGTTGACGTCGCGCGCGGTGCGGATCAGGCGCGCCTCGGCCGGCGTCTTGTCGACGATGAACCACGGGTCGACCGCGATGCAATGACCGCCGACGCCGGCCCCGGGCTGCAGGATCTTCACGCGCGGATGGCGGTTGGCCAGGCGGATCAGCTCCCACACGTCGATGTCGAGCTTGTCGCAGATCAGCGAGAGCTCGTTGGCAAACGCGATGTTGACGTCGCGGAACGAGTTCTCCGTCAGCTTGCACATCTCCGCGGTGCGGGCGTTGGTCACGAGCAGCTGGCCCTTGACGAAGATGCGGTAGAGCTCGGTGGCGCGCTCGGCGCAGCGCGGCGTCAGGCCGCCGATGATGCGGTCGTTCTCGACCAATTCGCGTACCACCTGGCCGGGCAGCACGCGCTCGGGGCAGTAGGCCACGCAGACGTCGACCTCGGTGTCGTTGCCGTCGACCGGGAAACGCAGGTCGGGACGTGCCTCGGCGAGCTGGCGCACCATCAGTTCCGTGGTGCCCACCGGCGAGGTGGATTCCAGCACCACCAGGTTGCCCGCGCGCAGCACCGGCGCGATCGAGCGCGCCGCCGCCTCGACGTAGCTGGTGTCGGGTTCGTGGTCGCCCTTGAACGGCGTGGGCACGGCGATCAGGAATGCATCGGCCGGCTCCGGCCGCGTGGTCGCGCGCAACCAGCCCTGGTGGACCGCGCTGTGCACGATCATGTCCAGCTCGGGCTCGACGATGTGGATGCGGCCCTGGTTGATGGTGTCGACCGCACGCTGGTTGATGTCGACGCCGATCACCTTGGTCCGGCGGGCCGCGAACATCGCCGCCGTCGGCAGGCCGATGTAGCCGAGGCCGACCATGCAGACGGTCTGGATCTTGTTGCTGTTGCTGATCGGGTTCATTGTTGCGGTAGCTTGGCAAGGAGGGCGTCCGCAATGCGCATGCAGGCGCGGCCGTCGCCGTAGGGGTTGTGGGCGACGCTCATGCGCCGGTAGTCCTCGGGGTCCTCGAGCAGGCGGGTCACGCCGTCGACGATGCGTTGCGTGTCGGTGCCGACCAGCCGCACGGTGCCGGCGGCCACCGCCTCCGGGCGCTCGGTGGTGTCGCGCATCACCAGCACCGGCTTGCCCAGCGAAGGGGCCTCCTCCTGGATGCCGCCCGAGTCGGTCAGGATCACGGTCGCGCGCGACATCAGGTACACGAAGGGCAGGTAGTCGAGCGGCTCGATCAGGTGCACGTTGTCGATGCCGCCGAGCAGCCGGCCGACCGGCTCGCGCACGTTCGGGTTCATGTGCACGGGATAGACGAGGTCCAGCGACGGATGGCGCCGGGCGATCTGCGCGATCGCGGCGCAGATGCGCTCGAAGCCGCCGCCGAAGTTCTCGCGCCGGTGGCCGGTGATCAGGAGCAGCGGGGCGTCCGGGCGCAGGAACGGGAACTGTCCTGCCAGCGACGCGCGGAGCGCGTCGGCCTGCTCCAGCTTGCTGCGCACGGCCAGCAGGGCGTCGATGACCGTGTTCCCGGTCACGACGATGTGCTCGTCGGGCACGTTCTCGCGCAGCAGGTTCTCGCGCGAGGTGCTTGTCGGCGCGAAGTGGAGCCGAGCCAGCGCACCGGTGAGGCGGCGGTTCGCCTCCTCGGGCCAGGGCGAATAGAGGTTGCCGGTGCGCAGCCCCGCCTCGACGTGGCCGACCGCGATGCGCTGGTAGAAGGCGGCGAGCGAGGCGGCGAAGGTGGTCGTCGTGTCGCCGTGCACCAGCACGATGTCGGGCCGCTCGGCCTCGTAGACGCGCCGGATCGATTGCAGGATCTCGCAGGTGATCGAGGTCAGGTCCTGGCCGGGGCGCATCAGATCCAGGTCGTGGTCGGGGCGGATCTCGAACAGGTCCAGCACCTGGTCCAGCATCTGCCGGTGCTGGGCGGTCACGCACACGCGCGACTCGATGCCGGCCACCGTCTCGAGGTGCTTGACCAGCGGTGCCATCTTGATGGCTTCGGGCCGGGTGCCGAAGACGGTGAGAACCTTCATTCTCTGCGTAGGGAGACCATGCGGACGGTGCGTATTATCTGGACCGGACCCAAGGTGTCGCCCCCCGCAAGGCGGGGATCGAGCCACGACGGCCCGCCGGGCGCAGCCGTCTCACCGGCCCTCGATCCGGGTGTTCTCCATGCCCGGCCGCGCGCCGCGAGGCGACCAGGCCGGCGGCTGGAAACAGCCGTGCCGGCCGGAGGCCAGTGCGTCCAGGAACAGCTCCAGGTGCGGCTTGAGCGGGGCCCGGGCAATCTCCGCCGGCGACATGAAGCGGGCGGCCGCGGTCTCGCTGCCATCGGGCGTGGGCCGGCCGCTCACCACCTGCGCCGCGAAGATGGTGGCCACCCAGGCGATCCGGTCTCCGTTGGCATAGGTGCCGCCGCAGCGCTCGCCGCCGAAGACGCCGACGATGCCGGTCAGGCGGACCTCGACGCCGGTTTCCTCCCAGGCCTCGCGCAGGGCCGCGTCGGCAGGCAGTTCGAAGGGTTCGACGATGCCGCCGGGACAGGTCCACTGCCCGTCTTCGCGGTCCTGCACGAGCAGGATGCGTCCGTCGCCGTCGCGGGCCAGCACGCCGACGGTCGGAACATGCAACAGGTCATGGCCGACTCGGGCGCGCAGCGAGCGAATGAATTCGGGAGTGGGCATGGGCGGCTCCTGGCGAGGGGCTGCGGAGGTTTAGGCGATGCCCGCGGAATGCAGCGCCTCGGCGACGTCGCGCGGCGAGCGGACCCAAACCGCCTGCAGCCCCGCCTGACGCGCCGCCTGCACGTTCTCGATCAGGTCGTCGAAGAACAGGATCGATCCGGGGGGCAGTCCCAGACTGCGGCAAATGTACTCAAAGGCCGCGCGCTCGGGCTTGCGCAACCCCATCTGGTGCGACGCGAAGATTCGGTCGAAGGCCGAGACCACGCGTGGGTACAGCGCCGACCAGGCACGCATGTGGCTGGCGTTGGTGTTGGTGAACGCGCAGCAGGTCAGCCGCTGCCGCGCGGCCTCGACCAGCTGGCGCGTCTCGACGATCTCGCCGGCGAAGACCGAATTCCAGCCCGCCTCGACCTGCTCGACGCTGGCGCTCAGCTGCAGGGCGTCTATCAGATGGGCGAAGTACGTGGGCGCACCGATCTCGCCGCGTTCGTGGCGTGCGTAGGCCTCGTCGAAGGCGAAGCGGCGGCGCAGTTCGTCGATGCCGAGCGCAGAGAACGGTTCCCAGGCCTCCAGCGCGCGTGTGAAGTCGACCTCGACGAGCACGCCGCCGAGGTCGAACAGCAGCGCCTGGGTATCGGGTGGGGGCGGGCCTTGGGTGGTCGGTCCCGGGCCGGGCAGCGCGGTCTGCGCGCGCGGTCGGCTCACGGCGCTTCCGCGATCAGTGCCGGCGTGCCCAGCACGGCGGCGTGGTAGTGCGACTCGCCGGCCAGCGCACGCTGCAGCAGGGCCTCGGTCCAGGCCTCCTGGAAGTCGGCGCGTGCCTGCGAACGGCCGCGCGCGTCCAGCCCGGTCGCCGATGCCGTCATCAGCGAGTTCTCGCGGCGCGCCGCGATGATCAGCGGGCGCGCGAGTCGATGCAGGCCGCGCGGGCCGACGCTCGCGAGCAGCCGGCCGACGAACTCGCCGTCCGAGCCGAAGCGGTGTTCGTCGAAGAAACCGATGCGCTCCAGCACGCGGCGCCGGAACAGCACCGAGTTGGGCGTGCGGCGCTGCAGCGGCCACACCAGGCCGGACCAGAAGTGCCCGTCGTCCTGCAGGCGCAGGTACTCGCAGGTGACGGCCTGCAGCCAGGGCCGCTGGCGCAGCAGCGACAGGCACCACGCGAAGCGCTCCGGACAGGACCAGTCGTCCGCGTCCTGGAAGGCCAGCACCGTGCCGCGCGCCAGTGCCAGGCCGACGTTCTTGGCGGCATAGGTTCCGACGTTGCGACGCAGGCGCACCGGACGAACCCGCCGGTCTGCGCCGGCCGCGGCCAGCAGGCGCGGCCAGGTGTCGTCACGGCTGCCGTCGTCCACCGCGATCAGTTCCAGCTGCGCATGGGTCTGGCCGAGCACCGAGCGCAGCGCGGCGTCGACGTACGGTGCGCAGTCGTAGCAGGTCATCACGACGCTGAGCAGCTCGCCGTTGCCCGGCGCGTGCCCGGTCGGCACGGTGGCGCGCAGATTCGCCACCGACAGCGGCCGGTCCACATCGTCCAGGCGGACCGCGGCCAGGCCGTGCGCCGCGAGGAAACGGTTGAGTCCCTCGAGCTGGCGCAGCGGCGTGCCCTGCAGGTTGGCCCACAGCAGCCACTGCTGCGGATCGGTCGACGCCTCGCGCGCCGCGAGCAGCGTCGCCGCGCCGGCCTTGTCGCCGAGCTGCAGGTGCAGCGCCGGCTCGGCGGCGTGCGGCCGGCCGTCGGCGTGGATCAGCGCCAGAGCGTCCTGCGCCGACAGCGGCGCGATGCAGGCGATCGTGGCGTCGACCTCGCGCCGCGGCACGTCCGCATCGGGCAGCCGCTCGGCGAGGGCGCGCGCCAGGGCCAGCGCCTCGTCGACCCGCCCCGACAGCGCGGCCAGCCGGATGGCCAGCGACGGACGCCGCGCCGGCGCCGGCACGGTCGCCAGCGCCGTGCGCGCGCGCGTGGCCAGCCCGAGCTGCAGGCACAGGTCGACGTAGGCGGCACCGGTGCTGCGGCCGCGGCGCAGCAGCCGCAACAGGCGCAGCAGGGGCGGGCCCAACAGGGCCAGGCGCAGCGTGCCAGCCAGGCGTCGCGCCCGTTCGCGCAGGAGCATGGGGGAGGGCCGGTCGGATCCGAGGCATCGAGCCCGTCGCGGGCCCGGCCGGGATTATCGCGTCCGGCCTCCGGGTGGCCGGGCCGTCACGGCGCGGGCGCGCGGATGATGCCGCGCCGGGCCAGCAGGGCCAGGACGGCGTCGCGTCCCTGCTCCTCGGTGAGGCGATCGGTGGGGATGCGCAGGTCCGGCGCCTCGGGCGGCTCGTAGGGCGAGTCGATACCGGTGAACTGCTTCAGCTCGCCGCGGCGGGCCTTCCGGTACAGCCCCTTGGGATCACGCTGCTCCGCGACGGCCAGCGGGGCGTCGACGAATATCTCGACGAACTCGCCGGCGGGCAGCAGCTCGCGGACCAGGCGCCGCTCGGCGCGGAACGGCGAGATGAACGCGGCCAGCACGATCAGGCCGGCGTCCGCCATCAGGCACGCCACCTCGGCGGCACGGCGGATGTTCTCGGCGCGATCGGCGTCGGTGAAGCCCAGGTCCCGGTTCAGGCCGCGCCGGAGGTGGTCGCCGTCGAGCAGGTAGGTGTGGTGGCCGAGCTCGAACAGGCGCCGGTCGACCAGGCCCGACAAGGTGGACTTGCCGGCACCCGACAGGCCGGTGAACCAGACCACGCAGGGGCGCTGCTGCTTCTGGCGCGCACGCGATGTCCGGTCAATGACGCACGACCTGGCCGCGGGATTCAGGCTGTCCACGTGCGGCGTACGGAGTCGAGGCTCGCGCGTTGCTCCATGATGCGTGCTTCGAGCTGCTTCACGTGCCTGGCCATCGACGCATTGATGGCCTTCTGCTCGCCCAGCTTGCTGCTCAGCTGGTCGCACGCGATGCGCAGGCTGTCGGCGTCGGCGGTGCGCTGGGCGCTGGATTCCTGAAGGGCTGCAAGAGCCTGTTGAGCCTCGGCAAGCTGGCGCCGCAGTCGCCCGGGGTGTTCCGGGCTGGCGGCGTCCGGGGTGGACGCGCCGGAACTGCGCGCGCCCGCCTCTCGCCCTGCGGCGCGCAATCCCGCCGCCTGGCGCAGCGCCATCTGGGCCACCGTGGCCATCCCGCGGAACTGCTCGATCTGTGCGAGGCACTCCTCGGCCGCCTGCAGGGCCTCGCGGCCGGCCATCGCGCCGCCGGGCACCCGTTGCAGCGCCTCGTAGAAGCGCCGCGCCGCCGCGTTGGCCGTCGGCGCCAGCACGGAGGCGCCGGCCCGGTTCAGGCTCGGCTTGAACACCTGCTCGAGCACGGCGCGCAGGCTGTCGGGAGAATGCGCCTGGCCGGGCAGCAGCTGCGCAGCCAGGCGGGCGAGCTGGGCCAGCCCGTCCTGCTCCCAGGCCTCGTAGTGGACGACCAGGCAGTTGCCGCCGGTGTGCCGCAGCGTGTAGGCATTGCGCAGCATCCAGACCATCAGTGACTCGTCGGGCCCGATACCGTACTGCGACTCCATCGAGCGGCACATCGCCTCCGGCGAGCGGATGCACAGCACGTGGACGGGAACCTGCTTCAGGCCGTTGAACAGATGCGTCCACAGCGGCAGGAAGTAAGCCAGGTTCGGATCCTTCACCGCCCAGGGGCGCGAGGGATCGAGCTGCAGGCGCTCGCCAACGATCTTGCGCAGCGCCTGCTTGGTGCGCTGAACGGCCTCGTGCTCGAGCCAGCGTGGCGGCATCGGCAGCGAGGCGTGGGTGTTCAGCGACCGCTGCAGCGCCTGGTGCAGCTGGAAGATCTCGGTGTCCTCGCGCCCGCCGTCGGGGTTCTGCGGGCTGGCCGGGATCATGTCGGGCGACATCACCGCGCCCAGCGCCTCCAGGAAGTACATGCACAGCGAGGTGCCGCTGCGTCCGGAGCCGGTGACGAGGATGGGGCGTTGACTGTCCATGATCGCGGCACTCTCAGGCATTCGTTCGCGGGTTCACTGGCCGGAGCCGATCGTTTCCACCACGCTCTTCAGGTTGGACGACTGGCAGTGTTGGCACTTGGTGCCCGACTCTGACGACGGGTAGGCGAGGTAGTAACCGTCCACGTCGCGCCGGCTCTTGCGGATCGCTTCGGACATGGTCGCTGCGTCCGTGTAGCGGAAGGTCAGGCTGGAGAACACCTTGATGTCCGGGTTCACCGCCTTCACGATGCGCGACCATTCGGCGACGAAGCGGCTGTACGCGGCCACGTTGGCGCGACCGCCGCAGCGTTCGGCCAGCAGCCGCTGAGCCTGCAGCACCAGCACGTCGACCTTTTTCCAGTTGACGCTGCGCGCCAGCGCGCCGGGCGTGGCGCTGCACGCCTTGGGCACCAGTCCGATGAACTCCCCGTCCGGTGCCAGGCCGAACTTTCGGCATCCGCTCGCGTGCACGGCGTCGGCGCCGGCCTCGATGGCGGCGGGGAGATCGCGGCGTTCGCTTTCGGGCGTCGCCTCCCAGTGCTCGGGGTCGTAGATGACCACGGTCGGAGCGCCCTTCGTGCCGCATGCCGCGCGGGCGTGATGTCGCACCGAGTCCACGCTGGCGGGCAACACGAACACCGCCGACTTGCCCGGCTTTGACACGTCGACGACCCTGGAGCCGACGTAGTCCGCGTCGCCGAACTTTTCGCGCACGAAATTGACCGCCTCCGGATCCGAATCGGACGCGAACATCATCGACGGTCTCGCAAACGACAGCGCGGGGCAGGCGAGCGCGCCCGACAGGCCGAGTACCAGGAAAAGCTTGCGCAACATGAGACGCTCCTTTCGAGCCGTGGTGACGGGGAAGTTACCCTGTAACGCGCTTGGGCGGTTGGGGTGCACCAGAGCCGGGCCGAAACTTTGCGGCAATTCTTTTCAGCTTGCGCCAAGCACGCTCGGGAATGGACCGCTTCTTTGCCGTGCCAGCGCCGTCCCCGGCCTTCGGCGCCTCAGCCGTCTCACCCGCCTCCGCCGCGGCTACCCGCCGCCCGCGCGCCGGTTTCAGCAGGGCCGCAGCGGCTTCCTGTTCACGCATCTGCTGGATCAGCCCATCGATCTGGCGCTCCTTGCGCAACAACAACGCCACCATCTCGGACGTTGCCCGCGACACGGCCGGTTCAATGGCCGGCGGCTGGGCCGGCGCCAGCGTCGTCGCCGGCGCGCTGTCGGACTCGAGCCAGATGTGGAAGGCGGTGTGCGGCTGGGCCGAACTCTCCAGCAACGCGAGCTCGGGCGAGTTCTCCGGCACGGTCAGGACGATGCCTCTTCGCCGTCCGGCAAAAAGGCGGTGCAGTGCCACGATCTCCGCCGGCAGCTCCGGGCGCAGGACGCCCGGCACGCTGCGCAGCACATCGGCCACCTGTGCGGCCGGCAGCTGCGCCGGGCTGCGCGAGCCGCTGATCAGCGGCGCGAGCAGGGCTTCACCGAGGCGCAGTTCGTCGAGCTCCATGCACAGCACGTCGGCACCCGCCTGGCGCAGCATCGCCAGGGCGACGTTGAAATCGACCGTCGTCAGCGGCGCCTCGGTGCTGGGCAGGTACAGGCGCGAAAAGTCGCGCACGTAGATGAAGCGCACCGCTACCGACATGCGTGCACACAGAGACCGCCAGGCGTCGACGAAGAAGGCATTGGCGCTGGCGCTGACGTAGCACGCAGGAGCCTGACCGGCGAGCAGGTTGTCGATGTAGAACGAAACCACCGCGTCGAAGCTCGGCTGCAGCGTCGCTGCCCAGCCACGCGGGAACATGTGCGCGGGCATGAGCCCTGCTGTCGCCAGGACGCCTTCGAGTATCGATGACAGGCTCTGGCTGTTCGCGTCGGCGGTGGGCACCAGTGACGGCACCTGGCTGGCATTCATGGCCGCCTCGATGGCGCCGGCGCTGGCGCGGTCCGAGTGGCAGAGGACAAAGAGCTGCTTTTTCATGGCGTTGCGTGGCCTAGCGGGCGAACCAGAGCGCGGCGAACTCCACCGCCTTGGTCATGAAATAGGGTGTGACGGGGAAGGGCTGCGTCCGACCGGTCCGGGTGTCGGGCGGAGCCAGCAGTTCGAGGAACTGCTCGACCCCGGCCAGTTCGGGCATGCGGGGGCGACGGGCAACGAAATCGGCGCACACCTGCCGCACATGCCGGGACGACAGTTCCGGACTGTCGCGCAAGCTCAAGGTGTGCTGGGTGATGCTGCGCTTGAATGCACGCGTCATGCCGACGTGCGGCATGAACCGGATCCAGCCCGCCTCGCGTGGTACTGCCAGCAGCGGCTGGCCGGCGCCCAGGAGACGCCTCGACATCGCCAGATCCACTTGCACCGGGCCGAGGAAGTCTTCGAACGGCGGGTGCACTTCGTCGAGCGAGAAACAGAGCGTGCCGGAGCCGGCCAGGTTCACCGGCGTGGCATGCCGCAGTGGAGTCTCCGAGTCGTGCAGCCAGCTGCGCTCGTAGTACCAGGACGCCAGGTCGGGGAGAACCGAGCCGTGCACACACAGCGCCACGCCGCAGCAAAGACGCTCGCGCAGGCCCACCATGCGTTCGACATAGTCCGGCGGGTAGAGAATGTCGTCGTCGAGCGTGAAGCAGATGCCGGACGTTTCGTGCCGCAGGAACGCGAGCTTGCCGGTGGCGCTGAGGTCGCCGTCTGCGCCCTTGCCGAGCAAGGGGCGGACATTCGCGAGAGCGCCCAGCCACGACGGCACCTCGTGATAGCCGTTGAGGTAGAGGTAGAGCACGTCCAGCTGCCGGGCGATCGACTCCACCACCGTGCGCAAGGTGGCCGCGCGCGCCGGGAAGGTGGCCATGCCGCCGATGGTCCTACTCGGCATCGAAGGTCGGCGCGACGAAGCGCTTCGCCAGCAGCCGAGAGTTGTTCGTCAGCATCTCTTCGGAAGCTTGCCAGGTGTGTGAACTCGCGTCGCCCCGGAAGATGACGTGGTTGAACGGGTCGGTGGCGAAGATCCTGAAGTTGTTGTCCGGCAGGCTCTCCATCCACTTCGAGTCGCAACTGTTGCGGTAGTTGGTCGAGAACAGCGGAAGTTCGGATCGACTTCGACCGCTCAGCGTGGCGCCGCACAGGTACGGTCGGACCGGAAAGGTACGCGCCAGGTGCCACAGGTCGACGCCGGACAGGTTGCGCACGAACACTTCCTGGGAGCGCTTGAAGTGGACGAATCCCGCCGGCTTGGCCACTGCATCGGCGCCCACCCAGCGGTAGTAGTTGACCGAGTCGCCGACGTAGTTGGCGCCGTAGTAGTCGTCGTCGTCGAACTTGAACCAGTAGTCGGCGAGCGAGTGGCGGCGGCCGTAGTTCAGGCAGCTGCCGATGTTGTGTGACTCGTCGAGCACGCTGACGCGCGCGTTCGGCAACTGCATCCGGTCGGTCTCGGCCACGCAATGCTGCGCCATGTCGGCCGGGACGTTCCAGATCAGGTGAATGCCCAGGTTGCCGTAGCGTTGCCGGCGGTAGTTCTCGGCAATGATGTTCAGGTTTTCGGGGCGCTTGGAGATGCAGATGAACTCGGCCGAGGGAAGGAGGCCGCTCGCGCGGGCGATGCGTCGGCCCGCGGCAAAGTCCTGCAGCGCCTCACGCAGGCGCCCCTGGGCGCCGCGCTCGACGAACTCGCGGAATCGTTTGACCCAGTGCCGCTCGCGCACCAGATCGGCGCTGTACTGCGACAGGTAGGCATAGAGGCTGTCGAAGCTGCTGGCACTCTCGGCGATCTGATCCAGCGGCGGTGGCAACGGGTCGCCGAAGACGATCGGCAACGCGCCGCATTGCAGTGCCATCGCGCACAGGTTGACCACGTCCGCCAAGGGCCGAAGGCTGCGTCCCGGGATGAGCACGAAGCCGCAGTTCTGGAACAAGGCCGCTTGAGCTCGTGGGGACAGCCGCCCAAATGACTTGACCCGCGGTGACTCGAAGCGCTCCCAGGTGCGCACCGGAACGTGGTCGAAATTCGTCTCGCTGAGCACCAGCGAGAACCCGTTCTCGACCAGGCGGCTCGTCAGTTCCTGGAATTCGCCGTACTGGTAAAGATCGGAGACACAGGGGACGGCGATGTTGCGGCTGTTCCAGCGGTTACCGCGGATCGGTTCGAAGCGAGACAGTTCGAACTCCGAGCCCGTCACCTCGATGTCCAGCCCACTGTTGCGCAGCGGGCGCAGCGTCACGCCCGCAGGCACGCCGGGGGTGTCGGACAGTTCGGCGATCGGCACCTGGGTCTCGGACAGCGCAGAGCACAGGTCTGCCAGGTAGGTCGATTCGGCACCGTCGGACATCGACTGCGGTCCGATGCCGACCGCCCGCCGCTGGATCAGGATCAGGTCGAGCAGGTTCTCGCGTACCAGCGCGATGTTCTCCGGCGCGAGTTTGACGCAGGAAGAGGACGAATCAAGCATCCCAGCCAGCATGTCGTCCCCGACCAGCCCGACCAGTGGGCTCGCTGGCCGCAGGTCGCGTTCCTGCAGCGTGCCGAGCAGTTGGGGCATGCGGCGAGGTGCGGGCGTGAGGTTCTTCTCCAGCTTGTCGATATAGCTCGTCGCGACGTCGATGCCCAGGAATGGCCGATAGGCCTTGCCGTGCAACCGTGTTTCCCGCTCGGCCATGACCGCGAGCGTGTGGCGGAACGACTCGAATTGCGGGTACAGGACGACGACCTTGGCCACCCGCACGATGGTGGACACGTCCCGATCACCAGGGCCGTGCCAGCGCAGCGCGTTGATGTTCTCTGCGGTCGCGAAGAACACGAACTGCTCGTACCAGCGCCCGCGCTGGGCGAAGTCGGCGTCATCGTCGGAAACGACCGGCAACTCGAGCTTGAGTTCGTCGAAGGGCCAGAACCGCCCGGTCCGATCAACATGGCCGAACTCGAGTCGGACCCGACCTTCGCGTTGGCCCGGGTTTGCCGCCACGAGGCGCAGCTTCAGTGCGTACAGCGAGTTCAGCGCGAGTCCCTCGACCGGCACGCCGACATCACCCGGAACGGGCACGTCGATCATCGGCGGCTCGAAGCCGACCGTCGCGTCTTTCATCTCCATGGCCGTCCAGTGAGTTCGTCTCGTCGGGGCAGCGTCGACCGGGGGCCGGTCAGCGGTTCCAGCGCACGTTGCGGAAGATGCAGTCGGTGCGGATGCGGTCCTTGTAGCGCTGGATGACCGACAGCATCTCGTCCATGCGTTCGGGCGTGAGCCGGTGCGGCTGCAGGCCCAGCTCGAGCAGGCCGGTGTGCGCCGGGTTGTAGTAGTGCTCCTCCAACTCCTTGCGCGGGTTCGGCAGGTTGTTGACCTTGACCTCGATCCCATGCCGCCTGCCCGAGGCCTGCACCATCTCCGCCAGCGTGTTGACGGAGAACGTCTCGACGAACTGGTTGAAGATGCGCAGCTCGCCCGCCTGGGCCGGATGCTCGACCGACAGGCGCAGGCACTGCAGGGTGTCGCGCAGGTCCAGGTAGCCGCGCGTCTGGCCGCCCTTGCCGTAGACGGTGAGCGGATAGCCCGCGACGGCCTGCACCAGGAAGCGGTTGATGACCGTGCCCCACAGCTCGTCGTAGTTGAAGAACGGGTAGAGCGACTCGTCGCCGCGGTTCTCGTAGGTCTCCAGTCCGTAGACCGGGCCCTGCATCAGGTCGGTGACGCGCAGGCCCCAGGTGCGCACGTAGAACCACAGCAGGTCGGTGTCGAGCACCTTGGTGGTGTGGTAGAGGCTGCCCGCGGCCCGCGGGAACAGGAACTTCTGCCGGCGGCCCTTGTGCTCGATGTCGATCCAGCCTTCCTCGATGTCGATGTTCGGCGTGCCGTACTCACCCATCGTGCCGAGCTTGACGATGTGGCATTCCGGGGCGAACTCGTGGACGGCCTGGATCACGTTGAAGGTGGCCATCACGTTGTTCTGCAGCGTCAGGCCGGCGGCCGCCCGGTTCTTCATCGAGTAGGGCGCCGACGGCTGCTCGGCATAGTGGATCAGCGCGTCGGGGCGGAACTCGCCGAACAGCCCTGCCAGGAAGTCCCAGTCGCAGATGTCGCCGACGCGCACAGCGATGGACTTGCCGGACTTCTCCTGCCACAGCTGCGCGCGCCGATGCAGGTTCGGCACCTCGAACAGTGCCTCCGAGTCCTCCTCGCGCGACAGGCGCCGGCGCAGGTAGTTGTCGACCGCCATCACCTCGTGCCCGTGGGCGGACAGGTGCATCGACGTCGGCCAGCCGAGGTAGCCGTCGCCGCCGAGAACGAGTACTTTCATTCCGAAACTCCGCAGAAGTGTGTATGGCCGACGCCGCCGCGAACTGGGGTCGACGCGGCGGGATGCCCGGCCCGGATCGGTGGTCGATCAGGCCGCGAGCAGGCCCGGCGACTTGCGCAGCGCGAGCAGGATGTCGGCAGGCAGCACGCCGTCGCGCAGGAGGAAGCGCCGGATCTCCGCGTCGGTCATCTTCGGCTCGTTGGCGCTGTTGTAGACGCAGGACGAGCGCTCGAGCCCGAGCGCCTTGTAGCGCGTGCCGATGTCCGCGGGGATGTCGTTGGCCGACGGCAGCACGCACAGGTAGCGGTCGCCTTCGAGGATGCGCCGGCTCTCCTCGTCGGTGCTGAGCTCCTCCCACAGCTTCTCGCCCGGGCGCGCACCGGTCACCCGGGTCTCGATCGAGCGCGGGTTGCGGCTGAACACCGGCGCGACCAGCTCGATCATCACCCGGGCCAGGTCGGCGACGCACAGCGAGGGCATCTTGGTGATGAAGGTCTCCCCGCCGCGCGCATGCACCATGCTTTCGATCACCAGCTGGGTCGCCTCCTCCAGGCTCATGATGAAGCGGGTCATGCGCTCGTCGGTGAGCGTGACCGGCCCGCCGCGCTCGATCTGCCGGCAGAACAGCGGGATCACCGAGCCGCGCGTGCCGGCCACGTTGCCGAAGCGGGTGTTGGAGAAGACCAGGCCGTTGTCGGGGCCGACCGACATGTGGTTGGCGGCGATGAACAGGCGCTCGCCGAGCAGCTTGGACGCGCCCATCACGTTGGTCGGGCTGACCGCCTTGTCCGAGGACGTGAACAGCACCTTCTGGACCCGGTTCAGCTGGGCCGCCCGGATGATCGACTTGATGCCGATGATGTTGGTGTCGATCGCGCTGAACGGGCTGCGTTCGCACGACGGCACGTGCTTCAGCGCCGCGGTGTGGAACACGTGGTCGGCGCCCGAGAAGACCCGCAGCGTCTCCCATTCGTTGGTGATGTCGGCCTGGTAGGCCTTGAAGCGCGGGTCGGCGCCGTACTGGTGCTCGGCATCGAACAGCGCCGACTCGTTGTTGTCCAGCGCGCGCACTTCCTTGACGTCGAACTGCAGCAGCTGGCGGACGATCTCGCTGCCGACGCTGCCCACGCCGCCGGTCACGACGACGGTCCTGCCACGGAAAAAGTCTTGAACGTTCATCGGTCCTTGTCCGCCTGATTTGCCTTGCGATCCGTCCTCCGGACGCCGTTGCCGGCGGGGTCGGCTCGTCGACCGACCATCGCGCAAGGGCCGGGAGCCACAGGACCGAACCGGAAATTATAAGGATATGCCCCAAGCACCCCCCGCCGAGGGGGGCAGCACGACTCAGAGCCCGAACAGAACCTTGGCGGCGACCGCGATCTGGTAGACGATCTGCGTGATGCCGCGCGTGATCTCGATGTTCTTGGTCTCGATCTTCGGCAGGGCCATGATCTCGTCTCCGGGCAGGGGCTCGGAAGACTGGGCATCGGCCACGCTGCCGTCCTGGCGCACCACCACCAGCTTGTTGCGGTCGGCGCCCTGGGTATAGCCGCCGGCGCGCGTCACGTATCCCTCGGCGCGCGACCCGGCCTCGAACACCAGCGCGCTCGGGAACAACACCTCGCCGCTGACCAGCACGAGGTTGCTCTGCTCCGGCACGCGCAGCACGTCGCCGTTCTCCATCAGCGTGTCGCCGGCCGAGCTGCCCTGTGCCAGGATGATCTGCCCGCGCGGCTGCACCTGGCGGGCGCGCTCGATGAACTCGAGGATCTGCTGCGCCTCGCGACCCCGCAGCGCGGCTTCCTCGCTGGTCGCCGAGCGGGCGGTGAGCGCGTAGGTCTCGAGGCTGCGCAGCGAGGTCTCGATCAGCTCCTTCTGGCGCGCCGCCACCGACTTGCGGAACAGCTGGACCGCCTCCAGCCGGGCCTGCGGCGCCGGCCGGATGCGCTCGAGCGCGTCCTTCAGGCGCGCGCCGTACGGCAGCACCAGCGTGCGTTCGCCGAGGTGGGCGCCCTCGACGCGGACCAGGATCGTGCCGGGATAGCGGTCGGAGGTGACCAGCACGTCGTCGCCGTCCTGCACCGTGACCTTGGCCGCATCGGCCAGCGCGTGGTATTCGCTGCGCCGCTCGCTGCCGATGCTGCGCTCGATGCTCAGGTGCGTGGCGCCCGGGCGCGGGCGGGCCAGCTCGAGCAACTCGTTGCCGCTCAGCGTGGGCCGATCGAACTCGAAGACATACGGATTGGCCACCTCGCCGGCCACGCGCACCGAGTGCCGGCGCGGCGGCACCACGACCGTGTCGCCGTCCTGCAGCTGCAGGGCGTCGATGCGACCGGACAGCAGGAACTCGTACAGGTTGACGCGGGCGCGAGTCTGGTTGCCGCGCCGGACCTCGACGTTCAGGTAGCTGCCGCGATCCGGGTCGATCCCGCCGGCGCGGTCCAGGTAGTAGAGCACCGAGTCCGAGGACATGCCCCCGTACAGCCCCGGGGCGCGCACGAACCCGGTGACGTACACCTTGACGGGCTGGGCCGCCTCGAGCGTGGCGTACACGCCGACGTTGCCGCGGAAGGTACGCTTGACCTGCGCCTCGAGCTGCGCGTTCAGGTCGGCGTTGCGCACCCCCAGCACCGCCACCGGCCCGACGTTGGGGATGAACAGGTTGCCCTTGGCGTCCACCGGCTGCACCGCGTCGAAGGTGAATGCGCCCNTGGGGATGAACAGGTTGCCCTTGGCGTCCACCGGCTGCACCGCGTCGAAGGTGAATGCGCCCCACATCCGCACGCTGATCCGGTCGCCCACGGAGATCTGGTAGTCGGGGTTGAAGCCGGAGAAGGTCTCGTTGCCGAAGCGGCCGGTGAAGATCTGCGAGCCGAACACGAGCGGCTTCTCGGCGGTGGCCGGGTCGGGCGGCAGCGCGAGCGGCGGGCGCGCCGCGGGCGTCGTTGCCGGCGCGGGTGCCGTCGAGGCGGCGCCGGGCGCCGGCAGCGGCGCGCGGCGGGCCGGCAGGTCGGTCAGGCCGCGCGGGCCGGTGTTCAGGGGGTCGGCGACCTGGGCCTGCACCGCCGCCGTCAGGGCCAGCAGGAACAGCGGAAGCATCAGGGCCGAGCGGCCGGCGCGAAGGAGTCGTTCGATCGTTCTCATGAGATCAGTCCTGATGTTCGCGAATCGTGGCGAGCACGAGGCGAACCACGCCATAGATCAGCAGGCTGCACACCAGCAGCGTCGCCAGGTCGTACCAGCGGCGCGGGAACTCGGGCGTCTCCGCGAGGGTGGCCGGCTCGATGACCACCAGGCTCTTGATCTTGCGCTGGCTGTCGATGCGGCCGCTCTCGACCGCGGCCAGCGCGAGCTTGTAGGCGTCGAGCGCGAACTCGGCCTTGGTCTGGAGCCCCTGGAACTCGATCGTCAGCGCACCCAGGCGCTCGCTCTGCCGGCCCGTCCCGGTCGCGCGGGAGCGTTCCTCGTTGAGCTGCGCCTGCGTCGCGGCGATCTGCGCCTTCAGCGCCTTGACCTGGAACGCGTCGTCGTTGAGGAAGCTGCGCAGGCCGCGCAGCTCCGCCTCGGCGCGTGTCACGCTGGCCTGCATCTCGGCCACCAGCGAGCCGCTGGCCTGGGCCTGCACGGTCGGGTCGAGGAAGCGGTTCTTGCTCTGGAAAGCGAGCACCTCGCCCTTGGCCGCCTGCAGCTTGTCCGCGGCGCGCGCCAGCTCGCCCTCGGCGAAGGCGAGCTGCTCGCGCGCCTGCTTGTGCGACATCTCGTTCACGAAGCGCTCGGCCTCCAGGAGGATTTCCCGGTTCAGGCGCTGGGCGAACGCCGCGTCGAAGGCCTGCGCGCGCACCGTCAGCGTGGACGACAGGTCGTCCATCGCGACGTCGACGCGGCTGCGGAAGTAGTCGACGAAATCCTCCTGCGACGCACGTTCGCCGAGGCGGAACAGCAGGTCGCGCTTCTGGGCCGCGTAGTGCTGGCGCAGCCCGAGCCGGGCATCGAGCGTCTTGATCAGCGCGAGCGACTGCATGTACTGCTTCAGGTAGAGCGTCTCCTCGCGCGAGGGCGGCGACAGGCCCGCCAGCAGCAGGGCCGCGCCCGGCAAGGCCTGCGCCTCGCCGCCGGCGCGCTGCAGCGCGACCGTCGACTCGCTCACGTAGCGATCGGCGGCAATGATCCACAGGTAGGACCCGACGAGCAGCAGCGGGAGCGCAATCAGCGCCAGCTTGAGGCGCAAGGGGGTGAAGACCGTGTCGACGTTCATGAGCGTTCAGTCGGCCCGCAGGGCGGTGGGATCGGTCGGCGCCGTGGACGCCGACGCGCCGGCTTCCGGGGCGACAGGCGTCGGGATCGTTTCGGGCTCTGCCCGCGTCGGCGTTGCCGCGGCGGGTTCGGGGGCGCGGGCGTCGGCCGGCAGCGCCGTCACGGCCGCGCTGCCGGGAGGTCGGGCGGGTCTGGCGGGATTCGCGGCCCGCAGGGGCGCTCCGGCGGGGCGGTTGACCCCCGCGGGCCTGGC
>QJOU01000074.1 GCA_003265685.1 Piscinibacter caeni
GGCGCCGGCCGCCCCGGTGGCGCGTGCCCCGGCGCCCGCGCCGGCACCGGCGGCCGCGCCGCGCGTCACCAACCCGAAGGTCTCGCAGGCGACCGATGCACGGGCCTACCGCGTCGACGGCGCCCGGGCCATCTACGCCACCTACCCGGAGCGCATCTTCAAGGGCAAGCTGCCGCCCCTGCTGTACGCGATCGTGGTCGTCGAGACGGAGCTCGATTCGAACGGCAACGTGCGCGCCGTCAACATGCTGCGCACACCGAGCCACGCGCCCGAGGTCACGGTGCGCGTGCGCGACATGATCCGCCAGGCCTCGCCGCTGCCGGCGCCGGCGCGGCTCGGCTCGGTCAAGTACACCGACACCTGGCTGGTCGACAAGAGCGGGCGCTTCCAACTCGACACCCTGACCGAGGGCCAGCTGTAGGCCAGCATCCCCGCGCTCGGCCGCGGCGGAGAACTTCGGCACAATCAGGCCGATGTTCTTCAATCTCCCGACCCTGCTGACCTGGGCGCGCATCGTCGCGATTCCGCTGGTCGTCGGGGTCTTCTACCTGCAGCTCGAACCGGGGCTGCAGAACCTGCTGGCCACCGTGCTGTTCGTCGTCGTCGCGCTGACCGACTGGGCCGACGGCTGGCTGGCGCGGCGCATGAACCTGACCTCGTCCTTCGGCGCCTTCCTCGACCCGGTGGCCGACAAGTTCCTGGTCTGCGCCGCGCTGCTGGTGCTGGTGCACCTGAACCGGCTGCACGCACTGGTGGCGCTGGTCATCATCGGGCGCGAGATCGCGATCTCGGCGCTGCGCGAGTGGATGGCGCAGATCGGCGCCTCGCGCAGCGTGGCCGTGCACATGCTCGGCAAGCTGAAGACCACGGTGCAGATGGTCGCGATCCCGTTCCTGCTGTTCGACGGCCACCTGTTCGGCGTGATCGACACGCACTGGTGGGGCACGCTGCTGATCTACGCGGCCGCGGTGCTGACCATCTGGTCGATGGTGTACTACCTGCAGAAGGCGTTGCCGGAGATCCGGGCCAAGGTGCGTTGAGCTTGTCCGTGCCGACCTCGGCCCCGCTGCGGGCCATGCCCTGGGTGTTCGTGCTGATCTGGAGCACCGGCTTCATCGTCGCACGCTACGCGATGCCGCATGCGCCGCCGCTGTCCTTCCTGGCGCTGCGCTACGCGCTCTCGGTGCTGTGCTTCGGCGCCTGGCTCGCGCTGCTGCGCCCGGCCTGGCCGACGCGCCCCCAGTGGCTGCACCTGTCGGTCAGCGGCGTGCTGATGCACGCGGGTTATCTCGGCGGCGTGTGGGCCGCCGTCAAGCAGGGCATCGGCGCCGGCACCGTGGCGCTGCTGGTGGGCCTGCAGCCGGTGCTGACCGCGCTGTGGCTGAGCATGCGCGCGAGCCACGGCGATGCGCGGGCGGTGAGCGCGCGCCAGTGGCTCGGCCTGCTGCTCGGGCTCGGCGGCCTGGCCCTGGTGGTCTGGCGCAAGCTCGGCACCGGCGAGGTGACGCCGCTGAACGTCGCGCTGGCCCTGTTCGCGCTGCTGAGCATCACCGTCGGCACGCTGTACCAGAAGGCCCATGTGCGTGTGGCCGACGTGCGCATGGCCAACGTGGTGCAGCTGCTGGCCGCGTTTGCCGTCACGCTGCCGCTGGCGCTGCTCGAGACCGAGCCGATCACCTGGCATCCGGAGCTGATCGGCGCGCTGGCCTGGTCGGTGCTGGCGCTGACCCTGGGCGGCAGCTCGCTGCTGTACCTGCTGATCCAGCGCGGTGCGGCGACGCAGGTCACGAGCCTGCTCTACCTCGTGCCGCCGTGCACTGCGCTGCTCGCCTGGCTGCTGTTCGGCGAGGCCTTCACCGGCATGATGCTGCTGGGCATGGCGATGACGGTGACGGGCGTCGCACTCGTCGTGCGCTGATGCCGTCTTGCTGCAGCGCAGTGCGCTCCGTTGGATGCAAATGATTGCGCATAGAATCGCGCTCCTCGCTTGACAGTGGCAGGGGGCAGGGCTGTAATGACCCGAGCCGGCTGCACCGGGACGGATGCAGTCCGATGCACCCAACCGAATTCCTTCGAGACACCTTTTGAGAGGGGGTAGACCCGTGAACAAGTCGGAATTGATCGAGCACATCGCGCGTCAGGCAGACATCTCCAAGGCGGCGGCCACGCGCGCACTGGAGGCCATGATCGGCGGTGTGAAGGCGACGCTGAAGAAGAACAACAGTGTCTCGCTGGTCGGCTTCGGCACGTTCAGCGTCAGCAAGCGCGCTGCGCGCAGCGGACGCAACCCCCGCACCGGCGCCACGATCAAGATCAAGGCCGCCAAGGTGCCGAAGTTCCGCCCGGGCAAGGCGCTGCGCGACGCGCTGAACTGATCCGGTCCCCTCACGCGGGTGCTTAGCTCAGCTGGCAGAGCGGCGCCCTTACAAGGCGTAGGTCGGGGGTTCGAACCCCTCAGCACCCACCACCCTCCGGCCCGGCCGGGAGCCGCCGGCAGCACGCAGGCCGTGCGCTAGAATCCCGCCCGACCCAGAGAACACAAGGCGAACCCAGGTTCGCCTTTGTCGCATCTGGACCCCGCATTTCCCGAGGCCTCCGGCAATGTTCGATTTCGTCCGCAAGCACACCCGGCTGCTGCAGTTCGTGCTGGTGCTGCTGATCTTCCCGTCGTTCGTGTTCTTCGGCATCCAGGGCTACTCGCGCTTCACCGGCGGAGAGGCGGCCACGGTGGCCAAGGTCGACGGCCACAACATCACCAAGGCCGAGTGGGACGCCGCGCAGCGCGACCAGGTCGAACGGCTGCGGCGCCAGATGCCCGGGCTCGACCCGAAATTCCTCGACACCCCGGAGATGCGCCTGCAGGTGCTCGACGGGCTGGTGCGCGAGCGCACCATGCTGGCGGCGGCCGACAAGCTGCACCTCGTGACCACCGACGACCGGCTGCAGCGCATCTTCGCGACCGATCCGCAGTTCGCCCAGCTGCGCAACGCGGACGGCAGCGTCAGCAAGGAGTTCCTGGCCGCGCAGGGCATGTCGTCGGTGCAGTTCGCGCAGCGGCTGCGCCAGGAGCTGTCGATGCGCCAGGTGCTGCAGGGCATCACGGGCACCGCGGTCGGCCCGGCCGGCAGCAGCGGTACGGCGCTCGATTCGCTGCTGCAGCAGCGCGAGATCCAGCTGCAGCGCTTCGAGCCCAAGGACTACCTCGCCAAGGTCAGCCCGAGCGACGCCGACATCGAGGCCTACTACAAGAACCCGGCCCATGCCGCCGAGTTCGAGGCGCCCGAGCAGGCCGACATCGAGTACCTGGTGCTCGACCTGGAGGCGCTGAAGAAGGACATCAAGGTCCCCGAGGAGGACCTGAAGAAGTACTACACCGAGAACGAGGCCCGCTACAGCACGCCGGCCGAGCGCCGCGCCAGCCACATCCTCGTCAAGGCCGAGAAGAGCCTGCCCGAGGCCGAACGTGCCAAGGCGCGCGAGAAGGCCGAGAAGCTTCTCGCCGAGGTGAAGAAGAACCCGGCCTCGTTCGCCGAGCTGGCGCGCAAGAACAGCGACGACCCCGGCTCGAAGGAGCGCGGCGGCGACCTCGACTTCTTCGGCCGCGGCGCGATGGTCAAGCCCTTCGAGGATACCGCCTTCGGCCTGAAGCCGGGCGAGATCAGCGGCGTGGTGGAAAGCGACTTCGGCTTCCACATCATCCAGGTGACCGCGGCGCGCGGCGGCGACAAGAAGAGCTTCGAGGAGGTGCGCGCCGGCATCGAGGACGAGATCCGCAAGCAGCTCGCGCAGCGCAAGTTCTCGGAAGTGGCGGTGGAGTTCACCAACACGGTGTACGAGCAGTCCGACAGCCTCAAGCCGGCTGCCGACAAGTTCAAGCTCCAGCTGCGCACGGCCAGTGCCGTGCAGCGCGTGCCGCAGCCCGGCGCGACCGGCCCGCTGGCCAGCACCAAGTTCCTCGATGCGCTGTTCGGCAACGACGCCGTGCGCAACAAGCGCAACACCGAGGCCGTCGAGACCGGTCCGAGCCAGATGGTGTCGGGCCGCATCGTCAAGCACGAGCCGGCTCGCCAGCGTGCCCTGGCCGAGGTGAAGGCGCAGGTGCGCGACCGGGTTGCCGCCGAGCAGGCTGCCGCCCTGGCGCGCAAGGAAGGCGAGGTGCGCCTGGCCGAGCTGCGCAAGGCGCCGGAGACCGCGCTCGCGGGCGCGGCGCTGACGGTCTCGCGGGCGCAGACCCGCGAGCTGCCGCGCGAAGTGGTCGATGCCACGCTGCGGGCGAGTGCCGAGAAGCTGCCGGCGATCGAAGGGGTCGATCTGGGTGCGCAGGGCTATGCGGTGATCCGGCTGCTGAAGGTGCTGCCGCGCGACCCGGCCACCGGCGACGCGGCGCGCCTGCAGCAGCAGTACGCGCAGGCCTGGGCCGATGCCGAGTCGCAGGCCTACTTCGCCGCGTTGAAGACGCGCCTCGGGGCCCGCACCACCGAAGCGGCCGCGGCGGCGGCCAGCTCGCCGGCCGCCAACTGAGCCGTCGCCGCATGGCTTGACGCTATAATTTGCGGCTCGGCGGTGGCTGTAGCTCAGTTGGTAGAGTCCCAGATTGTGATTCTGGTCGTCGTGGGTTCGAGTCCCATCAGCCACCCCACCGGTTTCCCTCGTACCGCACGCGCGGCCTGACCCGGCCGCTGCCCGCCAGGCCTCCTCGCACCGCGCAGGAGGCCTTTTTGTTGCCCGCTCACCAGTGCGCGTCGAAGTGGCGGCGCAGTTCCTCGATCTGCGCGTCGCTCAGCGGCGCGGCCCGTGTCATCAGCCACAGGCGGGCCGTCTCCTCGAGCTCCTCGAGCACCGCGCTGGCGGCCTGCGGGCTCTCGTGCCAGACGACCGGCCCGAGCCGCTCCAGCATGACGGCACGGATCGGCGTGCCGTGGGCGCGCATCGACTCGATGCGCGCGGCCACGAGGTCGGCTGCTGCCGGGTCGCCGGGGCGGTGGTAGGGCACGAGCGGCACATGGCCGACCTTCATCACGAAGTACGGCGTGATCGGCGGCACGATGTCGTCCGCGTGCCAGACGCCGGCCAGCGTGAGCGCGACCAGGTGCGTCGCATGCGTGTGGATCACGCAGCGGGCCTGCGGGTCGGCGGCGTAGATGCGCCGGTGCAGCGCGAGCGTCTTGGAGGCCCGGTCGCCGCCGGTCTGCAGGCCCTGTGCATCGACGGCGGCCAGCCGCTCAGGCTGCAGCGTGCCGAGGCAGGCATCGGTGGGCGTGATCAGGAAACCGTCGCCGTGGCGCGCGCTGATGTTGCCGGCGGTGGCGTGGGCATAACCGCGGGCGTGCAGCGAGGCACCGACAAGGCAGATCGATTCGCGCAGCGCGGCGTCGCTCATGAGCACAACCTGTCGAAGGCGTCGCTGAAGAAGTCGGTGCCGCCGAAGTTGCCCGACTTCAGGGCCAGGTGCAGCCAGTCGCCGCCGGCGCGTGGCGTGCGGGCGGCGGTCCAGGGCACGCCCGGATCGATCTGCGGGCCGATCGCCAGCTGGCGCACGCCCAGCGCCTGCACCACCGCGCCGCTGGTCTCGCCCCCGGCGACGATCAGCTGCCGCACGCCGGACTCCACCAGCCCGGCGGCGATGCGTGCCAGGGCCTGCTCGACCAGCGCGCCGGCGCGCTCGACACCGAGCTGCTGCTGCACCGCCAGCACCTGTTGCGGCTCGGCAGTGGCATAGGCCAGCACCGGCCGCTCGCCCAGGCGCGGAACGAGCGTGGCCAGCGCCTCGGCGGCCAGGTCGCGGCCCTGGGCGAGCGCGAGCGGGTCGATGGCGCAGGCCGTGCCGCCACGCGCCAGGAAGTCGCGCACCTGCGCGTTGGTGGCCACCGAACAGCTGCCCGAGACGATGGCCCGTGCGCCCGTGGCGGGGGGCAGCGTGTCCGCGCCGCCGGCTTCGCCGAGCAGGCCACGCGCGCGCCAGTTCTGCGGCAGCCCGATGGCGATGCCCGAGCCGGCGGTCACCAGCGGCATGCCGTCCAGTGCCGGGCCGATGCGGCGCAGGTCCTCGTCGGCGATGGCGTCGACGATCGCGATGCCGATGCCCTGCGCACGCATCGCCTCGAAGCGCTCGCGGATCGCCGCCGGCCCGCGCGCCACCACCTCCCAGGGCACCAGGCCGACGCGGCGGCGCGTCTGCGCCTGCAGCACGCGCACCAGGTTGGCGTCGGTCATCGGGGTCAGCGGGTGGTGGCGCATGCCGCTGTCGGACAGCAGCAGGTCGCCGACGAACAGGTGGCCGCGGAACACGCTGCGCTGGTTGGCGGGGAAGGCGGGGCAGGCGATCGTGAAATCGCTGCCGAGCGCATCGAGCAGCGCCTCGGTGACCGGGCCGATGTTGCCCTGCGGCGTCGAGTCGAAGGTCGAGCAGACCTTGAAGTAGACCTGCCGCACGCCACGCTCGCGCAGCCAGTGCAGCGCCTGCAGCGACTGCGCCACCGCCTCGGCGGCGGGGATGGTGCGCGACTTCAGCGCGACCACGATGGCATCGGCCGGCTCGTCCAGGCCGCCCTCCGGCACGCCGATGGTCTGCAGCGTGCGCATGCCCTCGCGCACCAGGTTGTTGGCCAGGTCGGTGGCGCCGGTGAAATCGTCGGCGATGCAGCCCAGGAGAGGGCGGTCGCTCATGCCTTGCGCTCCGGCAGCGTGATGCCGGGGAAGATCTTGATCACCGCGCTGTCGTCTTCCTGCGCGTGGCCGGCGGTGGAGGCCTGCATGAACATCTGGTGCGCGGTGGAGGCCAGCGGCAGCGGGAACTTGGTGGCGCGCGCGGTGTCGAGCACGAGGCCCAGGTCCTTGACGAAGATGTCCACCGCCGACAGCGGCGTGTAGTCGCCCGCCAGCACGTGCGCCATGCGGTTCTCGAACATCCAGCTGTTGCCGGCGCTGTGCGTGATGACCTCGTACAGCGCGGCCGCGTCCACGCCTTCGCGCAGGCCGAGCGCCATCGCCTCGGCCGCGGCGGCGATGTGCACGCCGGCCAGCAGCTGGTTGATGATCTTCACCTTGCTGCCGTTGCCGGCGCGCTCGCCAAGCCGGTAGACCTGCGCGGCCATCGCCTCGAGCGCGCCGCCCGCCTTGGCATAGGCCTCGGGTCGGCCGGCGGTCATCATCGTGATCTGACCGGCAGCGGCCTTGGCGGCGCCGCCGGAGATCGGCGCGTCGAGGTAGAGCAGGCCGCGCTCGGCCAGGCGCGCCTCGAGTGTGACCGACCAGTTCGGGTCCACCGTCGAGCACATCACGAACAGGCTGCCGGGGCGCATGGCCGCGGCGGCGCCGTTCTCGCCGAACAGCACCGCCTCGGTCTGCGCCGCGTTGACCACCACGCTGACGATCACCTCGCAGTGGGCGGCCAGCGCGGCCGGGCTGGCGCAGGCGGTGCCGCCGTCTGCGGCGAAGGCCTCGGCCGCCGCGGCGCGCACGTCGTGCACGTGCACGTGGAAGCCAGCGCGGCGCAGCGACGCCGCCATGCCGCGACCCATCGCCCCGAGGCCGATCAAGCCGATCGCACCGATCGCAGCACCCATTGATCCTCCGCACGCGCCGTGTCGGGCGCAGTATCGCGCAAGCCCTGCGGGCCGTGCCGGCTCAGCCGCGCGCGGACAGGTCGCGGATCGTCACCCGGCAGCCGATGCCCTGCGGCGACACCTCGCGCCACTCGACCTCGCCGCCGAGCTGCTTGACGCGCTTGCGCACGCCGCCCAGGCCGAGACCATGCGACCAGGCGCGCGGATTGCGGCCGGTGCCGTTGTCGGTGACGTGCAGGTCGAGCCGGTCGTGGTGCAGCTCGAAGGCCACGTCGACGCGCGTCGCGTGCGCATGCGCGATCGCATTGCTGACCAGCTCGCGCAGCACGCGCGTCAGCGCCGACCACTGCACCACGGTCAGCAGGATGTCCTGGTCGAACTCGAACGACCAGCCGAGTTCGACATGCGCGGCCGTCAGGCGCTGCGTCAGGTCGGCCTTCCATTCGGCGGCGGCGTGGGAGAGGCGGTGGTTGGGTGCCGCCAGGCCGCGCGTCAGCGTCTTGAGGTCCTGCAGCGTGTGGCGGACGTACTCCTCCATCTCGGGCGACTGGGCCTTGTACATCAGCGTCAGCAGCCGGGCGCCGATGTCGTCGTGCAGGTCCTGCGCGAGGCGCGCGCGCTCCTCGCTGCGGCCCTGCTCGACCGCCTTGTCGAAGGCGACCGCGCGGCGCAGCTGCTCGACGATGCGCTCGGTCAGGCGCACGTCCTCCGAGGTGAACAGGCGCCGCCCGCGCTGCGCGAAGCGGATCACGATCGAACCGCCCGGCGCTTCGCTGTCGGACAGTCGCGGCACCGGGATCATCAGCGTCGAGCCGTCGCCCGACACGCGGGTCTGCGAGGTGGCGCGTTCCACCAGCACCACCTCCATCGGCTCGAACAGCTCGCGCAGCAGCTGCGACAGCAGCGTGGCGGTGCGTTCCGGGTGTGCCTCGACCTCGCGCGCGATGCGGTAGAGCTGCTCGAACATGCGCTCGGTGGTCAGCATGCTGGAGCCCAGCAACTGGTCGAGGATCCACTGGCGCGCGCCGGAGTAGACCGCCAGCGAGACGAACAGCGAGAGCGTCAGCGAGGCGAACTGCCCGAGCGAGAAGACCGCGACGAACAGCAGGTCCAGCGAGGTGGCCACGGTGCTGACGGCGGCCAGCAGCGAGAACTCGCGCATGATCTGCTGCGAGCGCGACAGGAACGGCACCAGCAGCAGCAGCGAGGCGAAGAAGACGTACCAGATCATCGAGCCGATCGAGGCGATGTTCTGGTGCACGCCGGGGTTGCGCACCGCGGCAGCCAGCGAGAAGGTCAGCAGCAGCCAGGTGCCGATGGTGACGATGCCGAAGCGCCGCAGCACCGTGGCGAACGGGTGCGGCTCGATCTGGTAGGACCAGCTCATCAGCGAGACCATCACCAGCCCGTAGGCGACGATGGCCAGCTGCGTCCACCACCAGCCGCGCTCGATCGAGCCGCTGCCCACCAGCAGCGCCAGCAAGGCGGCAATGCTCCAGGCGGCCAGCGCCATCGCGGTGGCGCCGGGCAGGCGGCGCGGGTGGAAACACGCCGCGTTGACGATCGCCGCCGCGGTGAACAGGTCGAAGGCCACGCGCAGCGGCATGTCGAAGCGCGCGAACAACCCGGGCAGGCGCAGATCGAGCGTCGACTCGACGGCGATGAACACCAGGTTGCCCGCCTGGCTGAGCGACATCAACGCATACAGCAGGTTGCGCCCGTTCGGCTTGGCCATCAGCACCACCATGGCCACCAGGTGCAGCAGCAGCGCCACCGCGCACAGCACCCAGTAGGTGGGCGGCAGCCCGGTGAAGCCGCGGGGCATCGGGTGCAGTTCGACGCTGCGCCCGTCGGCGAAGGCGAAGCGCACGGCCGGCTCGGCGAAGGCGGCGTCGATCTGGCGGTGCAGGTCCTGCAGCCGCGCGCGCTCGCTGTCGTCGATCAGCCAGCGCGCCGAGCGCTGCAGCGGGAGTGCGTCAGGCAACTGCACGTCGCGCGCGCCGGCGCGCAAGCCTACGAGCACCTGCCCGGTCAGTGGCGCGAGCAGCGGATCGTTGCTGCGCGCCAGCACGATGCGGCCGGCCGCGTCGGCGCGCCACTGCGCGTCGACGGTGGGCACCGCGGCCATCTCGCGCGTCAGCAGGAACAGCCCGACGCACCCGATCAGCGCCGAGACCACCAGCATGCGCAGCCGCCAGCCCATCCAGCGCGTCGATACGCCGGCCGACAGGCCGAGCCGCTCGCCGAAGGTCGATTCGAGAAGGGAGTCGCCGCCGCCCAGGCTGCTGTTGGGGCCGGTCACCCCGCCGGCGGACGATGGGGCGCGGGAGGGGCCGGCATCGATTGCCACGGCGGCCGGGACAGGCTCAGACCAGTCCCTGCTTGCTCGCCAGCACCGCCGCCTCGGCGCGGCTCGAGACGTTGAGCTTCTTGTAGATGGACTTGATGTGGTCGTTGACGGTGAACCACTTGATGCCCATGAGGTTCGCGATCTCCTTGATCGTGAAGCCCTTGCTGAGGTAGGTGAGGACCTCGCTCTCGCGCGGTGTGAGGCGCTCGTGGTCGAGCGGCGCACCGCGGCCCATCGGCACCGGGCGGCTGCTCTGGAAGCCGGAGTTCAGCGGCATCGGGCCGGAGTCGGTGCCGCCCTGGCGGAAGTGCGTCAGCAGGCGGCGCGCGATGGCCGGCGAGAGCGGCGGCTGGCCGCGCACGATCTTCTGCAGCTCCTCGACCAGCACCTCGAAGCGGTCTTCCTTCAGCAGGTAGCCGTCGGCACCGCACTGCAGGGCCGGGAAGAGGTGGTCATCGTCGGAGTACAGCGTGGTGACGATCTTGGTGGCCGGGTACTTGACCAGCTCACCGAGCAGCTCCATGCCGTTGCCGTCGGGCAGTTCGAGGTCGACCAGGATCAGCTTGAACGGGTCGGCCGGTTCGCGCTGCGGGTTCAGCGGGCCGATGTGCCGGCGCGCGGACTCGAGGTCACCCGCCTCGGTGATGGCGATCGCGTCGCTGAAGCTCTCGCGCACGACGCGGCAGAGGAAGCTGCGCGCCACCGGATTGTCTTCGACGATGAGTACCTTGACCGCCATGCGCCCAACCTTGCCAACCAGCATGAATTCTGCGTTGCATGTTAGCGCACTCCGTCACGGAAACCGTCCCCCTTCGGAACGGGTTACGCATTGACAAGCACGAGCTTGCCGAGCACCCGGCGGCTGCCCATCAGCGCGTAGGCCTGCGGCAGCTCGGTCATGGGCAAGCGCTGTCCGATGACCGGCTTCACCTTGCCCTCGCGGTACCACTGCAGCAGTTCGCCCAGCGCGCGGGCGTTGGCCTGCGGCTCGCGGCGCGCGTACTCGCCCCAGAACACCCCCACCAGCGAGGCGCCCTTCAGCAGCGGCAGGTTCAGCGGCAGGCTGGGAATCGCGCCCTGCGCGAAGCCGATCACGAGGTAGCGGCCGCGCCAGGCGATGGAGCGGAACACCGGCTCGGCCAGGTCGCCACCGACCGGGTCGTAGACCACGTCGGGCCCGCGGCCGCCGGTCAGCGCCTTCAGGCGCTCGCGCAGGTTCTCGCTGCTGTAATCGATGGTGGCGTCGGCGCCGATCGAGCGGCACAGCGCGCATTTCTCGGCACTCGAGGCTGCCGCGATCACGGTGGCGCCGACCGCCTTGCCGATCTGCACCGCCGCGGTGCCCACGCCGCCGGCCGCGCCCAGCACCAGCAGGGTTTCGCCGGCACGCAGTGCGCCGCGGTCCAGCAGCGCATGGTGGGTGGTGCCGTGGGTCAGCACGAAGGCGGCGGCATCGTCGAACGCAACGCCCGCCGGCAGCGGCAGCACGGCCGCCGCGCTCACGCAGGCTTGGGTCGCGAAGCCGCCGGTTCCTGAGAAGGCGGCGACCGCGTCGCCCGGCTTCAGGTGCGCCACGCCGGCGCCCACCGCCTCGACCACGCCGGCGAACTCCGAGCCCGGCACGAAGGGCAGCGGCGGCTTGAGCTGGTAGCGGTTCTGCACGATCAGCAGGTCGGGGAAGTTCAGGCTCGCGGCCCGGATGGCCACGCGCACCTCGCCGTCGCGCGGCTCGGGCGTCGGCAGTTCCTTCCAGTTGACCGACTCGGGGCCGGTCGGGTTCTCGCACAGCCAGGCAAACATCGCGCGCTCCTCGGGTCGGGCAGCGCGCGATGATACGCAGGCGCTCCCTACAATGCGGCTCATGCGCATCCTGATCGCCAACGACGACGGTTACCTCGCGCCCGGCATCGCCGCGCTGATCCAGGCCTGCGAAGGTCTCGGCCAGCTCGACGTGGTGGCCCCGGAGCAGAACGCCAGCGGCACCTCGAACTCGCTGACGCTGAATCGGCCGCTCTCCGTCTACCCGGCCCGCCATCCGCACGGCGACCGGGTCGAGAGCTTCCGCTACGTGAACGGCACGCCCTCGGACTGCGTGCACGTCGCGCTGACCGGGCTGCTCGGGCACCGCCCGGACCTGGTCGTCTCGGGCATCAACAACGGCGCCAACATGGGCGACGACACGCTGTACTCCGGCACCGTCGCGGCGGCGATGGAGGGTTTCCTGTTCGGCGTGCCCTCGATCGCGTTCTCGCAGGTCGAGAAGGGCTGGGCCCACCTCGACGCCGCGGCACGCGTGGCGCGCTCGGTCATCGAGCAGGTGCTGCGCGATCCGCCGCCGGGCGCGGCCTGGCTGCTGAACGTGAACATCCCCAACCGGGCCGACGCGGATGCGCTGCCGCGCCGCGTGACCCGGCTCGGCCGGCGCCACGCGAGCGAGCCGGTGATCCGCCAGACCAATCCGCGCGGCGACACGATCTACTGGATCGGGCCCGCCGGCGATGCGCGCGAGGCGGGCGAGGGCACCGACTTCCACGCCACCGCGCGCGGCGAGGTGTCGATCACGCCGCTGCAGGTGGACCTGACGGACCACGCGCAGCTGCCCGCCTGGCAGGCCTGGCTCGGCAAGGCCTCGACATGAGCGGCGGCGACGGCCGCACGCCGCGCTTTCCGCTGCGGCTGGACAAGGTCGGGCCGGCCCGGCCGCGCGCGGCGCCGCTGTTGCGCCCGCAGGCGCCGGTGCAGCAGGCGCACGCCGATGCGGCGCGACGCAGCGCCCCCGCGGGCCTGGGGCTCGATTCGGCCGACGTGCGCGCCCGCATGGTGGCGCGGCTGCGCCGCGACGGCGTCACCTGCGCCGCCGTGCTCGACGCCTTCGCGGCGGTGCCGCGCCACGCCTTCGTCGACGCGGCGCTGGTGACGCAGGCCTACGAGGACACCAGCCTGCCGATCGGCCACGGCCAGACCATCTCCAAACCGTCCGTGGTGGCCCGCATGCTCGAGCTGCTGCATGCCGGCGCCAATGCGCGTGCGCACGGCCAGCTCGGCAGCGTGCTCGAGATCGGCACCGGCTGCGGCTACCAGGCCGCGCTGCTGGCGCAGCAGGCGCGCCGCGTGGTCTCGATCGAGCGACTGCGCGCGCTGCACGACAAGGCCCGCGAACTGCTGGGCCCGTTGCGACTCGACCGTGTGCGGCTGGTGTATGGTGACGGCATGCAGGGACATGCGCCGAACGCGCCGTACGACAGCATCATTGCCGCGGCCGGCGGCGAGGCCTTGCCGCAAGCGTGGCTGGACCAGCTCGCCGTCGGTGGCCGTCTGGTGGCGCCGCTGGCGCGCCCCGGCCAGCGCGACCAGGTGCTGGTGGTGGTCGATCGCCGCGCCGACGGCTACGTGCATCAGGTGCACGAGGCCGTCAAATTCGTCCCCCTAAAATCCGGACGCTCCGGATGATCCATGACTGAAGAAGGCCTGCTGATTCGACCCAACCTGCGCCGTGCCGGCGCGGCCGGCATGCTGGTGGCCGTGCTGCTGATGCTCGGTGCTTGCGGCTCGACCAAGAACTACGCGCCGGTGGAAGACCGCGCGCCCGCCCGCGCGCCGGTCGTGAACGCCACGCCGACCGTCGTGCCGGTGCCGGGCACGGCCACGGCGCTGCCGGCCGGCGAATCCGGCAAGGTGCTGCCCGGCGCCGAGAACGCCGGCAAGCCGGGCTACTACACCGTCAAGCCCGGCGACACGATGATCCGCGTCGGGCTCGAGACCGGCCAGAACTGGAAGGATCTGGTCAAGTGGAACAACCTCGACAACCCGAACGTGCTCGAGGTGGGGCAGGTGCTGCGGGTCGTGCCGCCCGGCAGCGATGCCGGCGCGTCGACGCGTCCCGTGTCGACGGCGCGCGCCGAGACGCGCCCGCTCGATGCCAAGCCCGCGCCGGTGGCCGCCAGCGGCGCCCCGACGCCGGCCGCCACGCCCGCGCCGGCGGTGAGCGCCGCGCCGGCCGCGGCACGCGAAGGCGACGACGACCTCGCCTGGCAGTGGCCCGCCGCCGGCTCGGTGATCGGCAGCTTCGAGGAAGGCAAGAGCAAGGGGCTGGCGATCGCGGGCAAGGCCGGCGACCCGGTCTTCGCCGCGGCCGACGGCCGGGTCGTGTACGCCGGTTCCGGCCTGCGCGGCTACGGCAACCTCGTGATCCTCAAGCACAACGCCACCTACCTGACCGCCTACGCGCACAACCAGGCGCTGCTGGTCAAGGAAGACCAGGCCGTGCGGCGCGGGCAGAAGATCGCCGAGATGGGCTCGAGCGACGCCGAGCGCGTGATGCTGCACTTCGAGATCCGCAAGCAGGGCAAGCCGGTCGATCCGGCCAGGCTGTTGCCGGCGCGGTGACGATGCGGCGGGAAACCGGACCATGCCCAGGAAGCGCACATCGCTCGACGGGAGTCCGGTTGGCCCGGGCGCGGGCCCGCTGATCAACGGCTCGCTGTCGGCCTCGCTGGAGTCCGACAGCGAGCCGATGCCGCTCGAGGAGCCGGCCGGCGAGGCCGATGCCGCGCCCGCCGACGGCCGGCCGATCGAACTGGCTGCTGGCGACGGCGAGGTCGGCAACACGCTGCAGACCTACCTGCGCGAGATCCGTCGCGCGCCGCTGCTGACGCCGCAGCAGGAGTACGACACCGCGATGCGCGCCCGCCAGGGCGACTTCGAGGCGCGCCAAATGATGATCGAGCACAACCTGCGGCTGGTCGTCAGCATCGCCAAGAACTACCTCGGCCGCGGTCTGCCGATGACCGACCTGATCGAGGAGGGCAACCTCGGGCTGATGCACGCGATCGGCAAGTTCGAGCCCGAGCGCGGCTTCCGCTTCTCGACCTATGCCTCGTGGTGGATTCGCCAGAACATCGAGCGGGCCATCATGCACCAGGCCCGCCTGGTGCGCCTGCCGGTGCACGTGGTGCGCGAGCTGAACCAGGTGCTGAAGGCGCGCCGCGCGCTGGAGTCGCAGGGCAACGACGGCCTCGACGGTGAACGCCCGGTGCGCGTGGAAGACGTGGCCGCGGCGGTCGGCCGCCCGGTGCGCGAAGTCACCGAGCTGCTGCGCTTCGCCGAGCAGCCGACCTCGCTGGACGCGCCGCTGGAGCGGCACCCGTCGGACAACTCGTCCGAGTCGGTGCTCGACACGGTGGCCGACGACGGCTCGTCCGACCCGATGAGCCTGACCCTGTCCAACGAGGTCGAGCGGCTGCTCGAGAACGGGCTCGACGAGCTGAACGAGCGCGAGCGCGAGGTGCTGGCCGGCCGCTACGGCCTGCGCGACCGCGAGCCCGAGACGCTCGAGGTGCTGGCCGAGCGGCTCGGCCTGACGCGCGAGCGCATCCGCCAGATCCAGCAGGAGGCACTGCTCAAGCTGAAGCGGCGCATGATCCGCGCCGGCATCGACCGCGACTCGATCTTCTAGCCGCCGTGACTCACATCGAGGCTTCGAGCATCGCGCGGTAGTCCTCGCGCGTGGCCAGGCGCGGGTTGGTCTTGTGGCAGTGATCGGCCAGCGCGCCGTCGATGACGCGCTCGAACAGCTCCGGCGTCACACCCAGCGCGGCCAGGCCGCTGGGCAGCCCGAGGGCGGCGTTCCTCGCGCGGATCGCCTCGGCGATCGTGTCGCCGGCGTCGTCGCAGCCGGGCAGCCCCATCGCATGCGCCAGGCGCGCCAGGCGGCGCTCCCGGATGATCGACTCGGCGCTCGCATTGAAGCGCACCACCGCCGGCAGGAACAGCGCGTTCAGCGTGCCGTGGTGCAGCTTCGGGTTCACGCCGCCCAGGCTGTGGCTGAGGCTGTGCACGCAGCCCAGGCCCTTCTGGAAGGCCATCGCGCCCTGCATGCTCGCGCTCATCATGTGCCAGCGCGCCTGGCGGTCGCCGCCGTCGCGCGTGGCGGCCTCGAGGTGGGCCCAGCCGCGCTCCAGGCCGTCGAGCGCGATGCCGTCGGCCGGTGGGTTGACGGCCGGCGCCATGAAGGTCTCCATGCAATGGGCGATCGCGTCCATGCCGGTGGCCGCGGTCAGCAGCGGCGGCAGGCCGAGCGTCAGCTCGGGGTCGCAGAGCGCCGCCTTGGGCAGCAGATGCCAGCTGTGGAAGCCGAGCTTGCGGCCGTCGTCGACGATCACGATCGCGCCGCGTGCCACCTCGCTGCCGGTGCCCGCGGTGGTGGGCACGGCGATCAGCGGCGCGACGCGCTCGGTGATCTTCGTGCTGCCGCCCTCGATGGTGGCGTAGCCGGCCAGCGGACCCTCGTGCGTGGCGGCGATCGCCACGCCCTTGGCGAGGTCGATGCTCGAGCCGCCGCCCACGGCCACCAGGCCGTCGCAGCGGTGCGCCTTGAACAGCTCGGTGGCCGCACGCACCGCCGCCTCGGTGGGGTTGGAGGGTGTCTGGTCGAACACCGCATAGGGCAGCTGCGCGAGCGGCTGCAGCGCCTGCGCCAGCACGCCGGCCGCCTTGACGCCGGCATCGCTGACGACCAGCGGACGCTTGATGCCGACACGCGCGCATTCCTGCGGCAGCAGGCGCACCGCGCCGAAGTCGAGCTGGATCTGCGTGAGGTAGAGGATCAGGGCCATGGCGGGGCAGTGTAGTGAGAAGGTGCGAGAGAACCCAGCATGCCCGCGTTGCCCCCGGGAACGCGCCCAATCGAGGCGCAAAGCACAGACGTGTCGGGTGACACGTCGAGCATTTGCAACGACGAGTGGGCGCGATCCCGGGGGCAACCCGTAGGGCCGGGGTACCCAAGGACCCTGGGCCGCGTTGCGCCACTGGCCCAGACGGCCAGTCTGAGCGGCGTGCCGCGCCTTGCCCAGGGCCCTTGGCCACCCCGGCGCGGGCATGCTGGGTTCTCTCGCACCTTCTGTGCCTGTGGCAGACTGCGCGCCCCGATGAACCCGCACGCCCACCTGCTGACCCCGCGCATGGCCGGCGTGCTCGAGCGCATCCGGCGCGCGAAGCGCCCGCCGTTCCACGCGCTCACCGTCGAACAGGCGCGCACCGCCTACGAGCTCGGTGCCGAGGTGCTGGACCTGCCGCGTGCGCCGCTGCACCGCGTCGACCGGCTCGAGCTGCCCGGCGCGGACGGCACGCTGCTCGCCGCGCGCCACTACCTGCCGGGCCCGGCACCCTGCGGCACCTTGCTGTACCTGCACGGCGGCGGCTTCACGATCGGCGGGCTCGCCACGCACGACAGCCTGTGCCGGCAGCTTGCGCTGCACAGCGGCGCGGGCGTGCTCTCGCTCGACTACCGCCTCGCACCCGAACACCGCTTCCCCGCGGCCGTGGACGACACCTGGGCCGTGCTGCGCCGGCTCGCGCAGGGCGCGCTGCCGGGTGTGGACCCGCAGCGCCTGGCCATCGGCGGCGACAGCGCCGGCGGCACGCTGGCCGCCGTCGGCGCGCTGCTGGCGCGCGATGCCGGCCTGCCGCTGCGCGCGCAGCTGCTGATCACGCCGGGCACCGCGGCGCAGGCCGACAGCGCCTCGCACCGCCTGTTCGCCAACGGCTTCCTGCTCGACGCGGCGACGATCGAGTGGTTCTTCGACCACTACATCGACCGCGCGCAGCGCCACGACTGGCGCTTCGCGCCGCTCGAGGCGCCCGAGCTGGAGGGTGTCGCCGCGGCCGTCGTGATCCTGGCCGAATGCGACCCGGTGGTCGACGAGGGCCTGGCCTACGCCGACCGGCTGCGCGCCGCCGGCGTGCCGGTCGCGCTGGACCTGGTGCGCGGCGTCACGCACGATTTCATCAAGATGGGGCGGGTGCTCGAGGAGGCCCGCGCCGCCCACGCCTTCGCCGGCGCGGCATTGAGGAGGGCCTTCGAGCCATGAACCGCAGCGAGTTCCGCTTCTTCGAGCGCCTGCGTGTGCGCTGGGCCGAGATCGACGCGCAGAAGATCGTCTTCAACGCGCACTATCTGATGTACCTGGACACGGCGATCGCCGGCTACTGGCGCGCGCTGGCGCTGCCGTACGAGGCGACCATGCACGCGCTGGGCGGCGACCTGTACGTGCGCAAGGCTACGCTCGAGTACCACGGCTCGGCGCGCTACGACGACCAGATCGACGTCGGCCTGCGCTGCGAGCGCATCGGCAAGAGCTCGATCCTGTTTCGCGGTGGCGTGTTCCGTGCCGACGAGGCGCTGGTCGGCGGCGAGCTCGTCTACGTGTTCGCCGACCCGGCCAGCCAGACCGCGGTGCCGGTGCCGCCGGCGCTGCGCGAGGTGCTCACCGGCTTCGAGGCGGGCCGCCCGATGGTGGACGTGCGTGTCGGCGACTGGCGCGAGCTGGGCAGCGACGCGCAGGCGATCCGCACCGCGGTGTTCGTCGACGAGCAGAAGATCCCGGCCGAGCTGGAATGGGACGTGGCCGACGCCGGTGCGGTGCACGCGGTGGCCTACAACCGCATCGGCCATGCCGTGGGCACCGGGCGGCTGCTGCCGCACGTGCCCGGCGTGGCCAAGATCGGCCGCATGGCCGTGAGCCAGGCGGTGCGCGGCAGCGGCGTGGGCCGCGCCATGCTGGAGGCGCTGATGGCGCAGGCGAAGGCGCGCGGCGATCGCGAGGTGCTGCTGCATGCGCAGGCCAGCGCCGCGAGCTTCTACAGCCGTGCAGGCTTCAGCCCGCGCGGGCCGGTGTTCGAGGAGGCCGGCATCCCGCACGTCGAGATGGTCCGGCTCCTGTAGCGGCTCAGGGATGCGATGCGCTGCCGCGCCGGCGGCGCGAATCCGGCCGCAGCAGGCTGCGCACGCGGGTGCGGCGCATCGGCGCGGCACCCGGCTCGATCTCCGCCTCCGAGACGGCACCGGCCTGGGCCGGCTGGACCGGCTCGCCGGCCACGTAGCGCGGCGGCCAGTGGTTCAGCGTCGCCCGGCGCAGCAGCGCCACGCCGCCGTGCGGCGAATGGGTGCGCTCCAGCACATGCGTCACGTTGTGGCGGCCGGCGCGTTCGGTGATCACCAGCGTCGAGCAGCGCGTGCCGTAGCGGCCGTCGGGCGTGCGGATGAAGACCGGCGCGAGCTGCCGTTCGCGCTCCAGGCCGACGCCGGTGTCCGGCAGTTCGACGTCCGGCGGCAGTTCGCGGTCGGCCAGCGCGTCGAACAGCTCGCGCGCCAGTTGGTCCACCGAGTCGGCCTCGGAAAGCACCTCGCCGAGCTGGGACTTGAGCGTCTCCACCTTGGGCCAGGGCGTGTCCAGCCCGGCGTTGGACAGGCCGTACAGGCCGCGCTCGAGCCGCTGCGGGTGCGAGCCGTCGTTGCTGGCCCAGTAGCACTCGCCGAGGCGGAAGTCCGCGGCGATCAGGTTGAAGCCGTTGTAGCCGGCCAGCGCGGTGCGCATCCAGAAGCGGTCGACCGGTTCGCGCGCGGCCAGCCACTCGGGGACGATGCGCCCGCGCGAGGGTGCATCGGCGTCGTGGCGCTTCGGGTCGCGCACGTTGGTCAGCAGGCCGAGCCGGCCGGCCGCGGTCAGGCCGAGCCAGGTGCCACCGGCTTCCAGGTCGCGGCCGCCGAGGATGGCGGGCAGGTCCGGCGCCGGGCTCCACCAGGCCAGGCGCGCAGCGGCCCGGTCGAAGAACTCGTCTCGGTTGGCGGCGATGACCAGCGGGAAGCGCCGGTCCATGTCGATGGCCAGGGCTACCAGGCACATGCGATGAACACCTCGGTGTGGCGTGCACCCTCGATGCAGTCCGCCAGGCTCGTGGCCTCGGCGTCGATCTCGCGCTGCAGTTCGGCACTGATGCCGTCGGGGCTGTGCATGGTGGGAAGGGCGTAGGTCTCCATCCAGGTGTGCCGGCCGTCGCGCAGTTCGGGCCGGCGCAGGAGCCGGGCCACGAGCTGCGGGTGCCGACGGCATAGCCGCGCCTGGAACTGACGGACCCGCTCGACCACCTCGGCCTCGCGGTCCACAGGCGATCGATAGTAGATGAACAGCTCGCGCATGCCGCTGGGTCGTCGGCAGGGCGTGAAGTCTTTCCGTGCCGTCTGCCGCGGCTCAGGCGGGCAAGGCGGCGTCCAGCGGCACGGCGTAGGGCAGCGCGCGGCGGCGCAGCATGGGGCCGCCGGGCGCGCCCAGGTGCAGGCTGCCGCCGTCGAGCGCCGCGAGCTTGACCTCGGCCAGCACCGAGCTGCCGCCGTCCGGGCGCGGCGCGGCATTGGCCACCAGGCCGGCCGGCTGGCCGGGATCGGCGCTGTGGAACAGCTCCTGCCCGGCCTGCGCGTCGGCATCGACGTCGAACAGGAAGGCGCGGCGCTTGAGCGTGCCGCGGTACTGGCTGCGCGCGACCACCTCCTGGCCCGGGTAGCAGCCCTTCTTGAAGTCGACGCCGCCGAGCAGTTCGAGATTGATCATCTGCGGCACGAACTGGTCCACCGTGGCCGGCTCGATGAGCGGCACGCCGGACAGCACCTCCAGCCAGCGCCACGCGGCCTCGTCGAGCACGGGCAGGGCGGAGGTGTCGAGCGGCCCGGCGGCCAACGCCCGCGGCGTGCCGTCGACCTCGGGCAGGCGGATCAGCGTCGCGCCGCCGGACAGGCGGCATTGCCAGGGCGGCGTGTCGACCAGCAGGCCGGCCGCGGCGGGGCCGGCCAGGCCGTGCAGCGGCCACTCGGCGCTCGCGTCGTCGAGCTTGCACTTGGCACGCAGCACGAACATCGACAACCGCTTCAGCGTCGCCGGCAGCACGCCGGCATGGCAGGCGAGCAGCACCTCGTCCGGGCCGGCGCGCCAGAGCAAGAAGCTGGCCTGCAGGCGCCCCTTGGCCGAGCAGAAGCCCGCCAGGCGCGCCTGCGACGGCCCGAGCTGGGCGACGTCGCTGGTCAGCTGCCCGTGCAGGAAGGCGGCGGCATCGGCGCCACGGGCGCGGATCACGCCCCAGCGCGGCAGGCGCAGCGCGCCGTCGAAGGGCGAAGAGGTCGTGTGCATGCGGCCATTATCATCAGCGCCCATGTTCCGTGCCGTGCCCGGGCCGCTGCGCCGCCGCCGATGAAGTGGTTGTTTCGGTTGCTGCTGCTCGTGGTGCTGCTGGCCGGGGCGGCCGCCGGTGCGGCGTGGTGGTGGCTGCAGCAGCCGCTGCCGCTGGCCGGCGAGAGCGCCGAGCTCTCCATCGAGCCCGGCACCTCGCCGCGCGACATCGCGCAGGGCTGGGTGGCCGCGGGCGTGCAGGCCTCGCCGCTGCTGCTGTACGAATGGTTCCGCTGGTCCGGCCAGGCGCGCCGCATCCGCGCCGGCAGCTACGAGATCACGGCCGGCACCACGCCGCGCGCACTGCTGGAAAAGATGGTGCGCGGCGACGAGACGCTCGCCACCGTGCGCCTGATCGAAGGCTGGACCTTCCGCCAGTTCCGCGCCGAACTCGCCCGCGCCGAGGCCCTGAAGCCGACCACCGCCGGCATGAGCGATGCCGAGGTGATGGCCGCGCTCGGCCAGCCGGGCGTCGCGCCCGAGGGCCGATTCCATCCGGACACTTACGCCTACAGCAAGGGCAGCCCCGACCTGGCGGTGCTGCGGCGCGCCGGGCGCGCGATGCAGCAGCGGCTCGAAGCCGCGTGGGCGCAGCGCGCGCCGGACACGCCGCTGAAGAGCGCCGACGAGGCGCTGATCCTGGCCTCGATCATCGAGAAGGAGACCGGCGCGGCGGCCGAACGCGGGCGCGTGGCGCAGGTGTTCATCAACCGCCTGCGCATCGGCATGCCGCTGCAGACCGACCCGACGGTGATCTACGGCCTGGGCGAGAGCTTCGACGGCAACCTGCGCAAGCGCGACCTGCAGACCGACGGCCCGTACAACACCTACCTGCGGGCCGGCCTGCCGCCGACGCCGATCGCGATGCCGGGCAAGGCAGCGCTGCTGGCGGCGGTGCGGCCGGACCCGGGCAAGGCGCTCTACTTCGTCGCGCGCGGCGACGGCACCAGCGAATTCAGCGACACCCTCGCCGAGCATAATCGGGCAGTGAACAAGTACCAGCGCAACCGCTGATGGGCCCGGGCCGCGCGGGTCGCTTCATCACCTTCGAAGGCATCGACGGGGCCGGCAAGTCCACCCACCTGGACACGCTGGCGCAGCGGCTGCGCGCGCGCGGCGCCACGGTGCACTGCACCCGCGAGCCCGGCGGCACGCCGCTGGCCGAGCGCCTGCGCGAACGCGTGCTGGGCGATCCGATGGATGCGCTGACCGAGGCGCTGCTGGTGTTCGCCGCGCGCCGCGACCATGTCGTGACGCTGATCGAGCCGGCCCTGGCACGCGGCGAGACCGTGGTCTGCGACCGCTTCACCGACGCGACCTTCGCCTACCAGGGTGGCGGGCGCGGCTTCGATGCGGCGGTGCTCGTGCAGCTCGAGGCCTGGGTGCACGGCGCGTTGCAGCCCGACCTGACCCTGTGGCTCGACCTGCCGGCCGAGGAAGCCGCGCGGCGCCGCGCCGCAGCGCGTGCGGCCGACCGCTTCGAACGCGAGGACCTGGCCTTCTTCGAGCGCGTGCGCGCCGGCTATGCGGCGCGCCACGCCGCCGCGCGGCAGCGCATCGTGCGCATCGAGTCCGACCGGCCGCGCGAGCAGGTCTGGGCGCAGATCGAGGCCGCCCTGGAGGCGCGCGGATGGTAGGCCCGGACGGCGTGCTCCCGCTGCCCTGGCTCGGGCCGTGGCTGACCCAGGCGCTGCAGACCCAGCGCGGCCACGCCGTCCTGCTGCAGGGGCCGGCGGGGGTGGGGCAGTGGCCCCTGGCCCTCACGCTGGCGCAGGCCTGGCTGTGCGAGGAGGGGTCCGCGGCGCGGCCCTGCGGGCGCTGCGCCAGCTGCCGCCTGGTGCAGGCACGTTCGCACCCCGACCTGCGCGTGCTGCTGCCCGAGGCGCTGCAGGCCGCGCTCGGCTGGAGCACCGAGGACGCGAACGGCGAGGGCGCCGAGGCCGCCGCCGGCGACAAGAAGCGCCAGCCGAGCAAGGAGATCAAGGTCGATGCGGTGCGCGGCGCCGTCGGCTTCGCCCAGACGACGCCGGCCCGCGGGCGCGGCAAGGTGGTGGTGCTGCATCCGGCCGAGCGCATGAACGCGGTCGCCGCCAACGCACTGCTGAAGACACTCGAGGAGCCGGCCGGCGACGCCCGCTTCGTGCTGACCTGCGCGACGCCCGAGGCGCTGCTGCCGACCATCCGCAGCCGCTGCCAGGCGATGGCGCTGCCGCTGCCGCCCGCCGATCAGGCCACGGCCTGGCTGGCCGGGCAGGGCGTCGCGGGGGCCGAGGTGCTGCTGGCCGCCTGCGGCGGGCAGCCGCTCGAGGCGCTCGAGGCCGCACGCACCGGGCTGGACGCGGCCACCTGGACACGCCTGCCCCAGGCGCTCGCCCAGGGCGACGCGGCCGTGCTGGCCGGCTGGCCGCTGCCGCGGGCGATCGACGCGCTGCAGAAGCTCTGCCACGACCTGAGCGTGAACGCGCTCGGCGGCGTGCCGCGCTACTTTCCGGCGGCGTCGCTGCCGCGCGGGGCGTCGCTCGAGGGGCTGCTCGGCTGGTCGGCGGCGCTGCAGCGCGCGGCGCGCCATGCCGAGCACCCGCTCAACGCCGGCCTGGCGATCGAGGCACTCGTCACGCAGGGCGAGATGGCATGCGGACGCCGTGCTGTTCCGCGCACGGCCGGCGCGGCCGTTCGCTAAACTGCACGCCATGAGCGAGGCTCCCGGCCGTCCCCCCCTGTCCGGCGCCGCCCCATCGGCGGCCAGTGCCCGGCCGAGCGTCATCCAGCTGGTCTTCCGCGAGAAGGGTGCGCTGTACGCCGCCTACATGCCGGTGTTCTCCGACGGCGGCCTGTTCGTCCCGACCACGCGCGACTACAAGCTCGGCGAGGACATCTACCTGCTGCTGTCGCTGCCCGACGACCCGCAGCGCTACCCGGTGGCCGGCAAGGTCGGCTGGATCACCCCGGCCAATGCCTCGGGCGGCCGTACCCAGGGTGTCGGCGTGCGTTTCCCGACCGACGAAAAGACCCGTGTGCTGAAGCTGAAGATCGAGGAGATCCTCGGCACGTCGATCTCCTCGGCCAAGCCGACCCAGACGATCTGAGCCGGCGCGGCCCGCGGTTGGCGTGGCTGCCGTCTCCTTTCCTGCGTGTCCCATGTACGTCGACTCCCACTGCCACCTGAGCTTTCCGGAACTGGCCGGCCGCCTGGCGGACATCCGCGCCGACATGGCTGCCGCGGGGGTGGACCGCGCGCTGTGCATCTGCACGACGCTCGAGGAATTCGACACCGTGCACGCCATGGCCGTCGCGCACGACAACTTCTGGTGCACGGTCGGCGTTCACCCGGACAACGAGGGTGTGGCCGAACCGACGCCGGGCGACCTGTGCGAGCGGGCCGCACGCGCCAAGGTGGTCGCCATCGGCGAGACCGGGCTCGACTACTACCGCCTCAACGGCCGCAGCGTCGCCGACATGGCGTGGCAGCGCGAGCGCTTCCGCGTGCACATCGAGGCCGCCCGGGCCACCGGCCTGCCGCTCGTGATCCACACCCGTAGTGCCTCCGACGACACGCTGGCGATCCTGCGCGAGCACGGCGGGGCGCAGGCCGGCGGGGTGTTCCACTGCTTCACCGAGACCCTGGCCGTGGCGCGCGCCGCGCTGGACCAGGGCTTCTACATCTCCTTCTCCGGCATTCTCACCTTCCGCAACGCGGTCGAGCTGCAGGAGGTAGCCCGCTTCGTGCCGCTCGAGCGCTGCCTGATCGAGACCGACAGCCCGTACCTCGCACCGGTCCCGTTCCGCGGCAAGATCAACACGCCGGCGTATGTGCCCTACGTGGCCAAGCAGCTCGCCGCGCTGAAGGGCCTCGAGGTCGCCGAGGTGGCCGAGGCGACCAGCCGGAACTTCGAGCGGCTGTTCCGCCGCACCCAGCCGGCCGTGCCCCCATCGATTGACCGAGACAAGCAATCCATCACATGAAGAAAATCGTCTATCTATTTGCTGCGATTTGCTTTTCTTCCGCCCAGGCGAGCGCCTACGACGACTTCTTCGTGGCGCTGATCCGGGACGACCCAGGCACGATCAAGTCGCTCATCGCGCAGGGTTTCGACGCGAACAGCGTCGATCCCCAGGGCCAGCCGGCCGCCAACGTGGCGATCCAGCGCGACTCGGCACGTGCCTTCACGGCGCTGGTCGAGACGCCCGGGCTGGACGTGAACCAGCTCAACAAGGCCGGGGAGAGCGCCTTGATGCTGGCCGCCATCAAGGGCCAGCTCGAGTGGTGCGAGAAGCTGCTGCAGCGCGGCGCCAGGGTGAACCAGCCCGGCTGGGCGCCGCTGCACTACGCCGCCACGGGGCCGAACCCGCGCATCGTCGAGCTGCTGCTGGCACGTGGCGCCGAGATCGAGGCAGCGTCGCCGAACGGGTCGACGCCGCTGATGATGGCGGCGCGCTACGGCAGCGAGGAATCGGTGCGCCTGCTGCTGGCCAAGGGCGCGGACACCACGCGCCGCAACGAGCGCAACCTGAGCGCCGCGGATTTCGCCCGCCTGGCCGGCCGCGCCCAGCTCGCTGATGCCTTGCAGCGGACGGTGCGCTGAGACCTGCCAACTCGTTCACGCGATTCGCGTTTTGTCAGCGCGTTTCCGACACGCCGATTGGCGCTGCATCGTCTGTGCGCGCCAGTCCCGGCTGCGTAGATTGCGAGCCATCCCAGTGCCTCAGGGAGGCCGCCGATGCAAACCGCTCAACTCGCGAACAATCCGTTTGCGCTCCTGCTAGATCCGTCGGCCGTGCTGGCGCAGGTCGAGCGCTCGGACCGCCTGAACCGGCTCGCCAGCCGCATCTGCCGTCCGCTGGACAAGCCGACGCCCGGCACCACCGCCGACGAGAAGCCGGCTGAGACTCACGAATTCGAGACTTCCCTCCCGGAGTCTCTCGGCGACATCAGCGACATCGTCCGCTGACACCTGCCGCCGCGCACCGCGCGGCACTTGCGCGCCGGTCCGACGGGCCGGTGGCAAGGCCCTCCCTCAGCGACCCGGACGCCGCGGCGTGCGGCGTTGCGCCCCGGGCTCCAGCGCACCGCTGGCCGCCGCCTTCAGCAGGCGCTGGAAGGAGGGGCATTCGGCATGGCTGGGCGCCGGGCAGGCGGCCGCGTGCCGCAAGCCTTCGCTCATCGCCTGCAGCCGCCTCACCGTGCGGTCGAGTTCGTCGGCCTTGGCCGAGAGCAAGGCCCGGTCGATGCTCGGCGCCCCGCCGGGCGTGAACATGGCGCCGATCTCGTCGAGCGAGAAGCCGGCCGCCTGGCCGAGCGCGATGAGCGCCAGCTGATCGAGCACCGCGGGCGCGAACTTGCGCCGTGCGCCCTCGCGCTCGAGCGAGCGGATGAGGCCCTTGCGTTCGTAGTAGCGCAGCGCGGAGGCCGCGACGCCGGACCGCCGGGCCACCTCGGAGATGTCCATGGGCGCTTGACTTGAAGTTGACTTCAACTTCTATAGTGGTCCTCATTCGCCATCGCGTCAACCCATCGAGGACCCTCATGCCCCTGTCCGACCTTCCCTTGCCCGCCGTGCTGCTCGGCATCGGCGCCACCGCCGTCATGGATCTCTGGCTGCTGGCCCTGGCCCGGCTGGGCGTGCCGTCGTCCAGCTTCGCGCTCATCGGCCGCTGGGTCGGCCACATGGGGCGCGGCCGGTTCGTGCACCCGGGCATCGCCACTGCGGCGCCGCTGCGGGCCGAGCTCGCGCTCGGCTGGGCCACCCACTACGCCATCGGCATCGCCTATGCCGCGCTGATGCTGGGCCTGGCCGGCAGCGACTGGCTTCAGCAGCCGACGCCGGCCCCCGCGCTGGCGTTCGGCCTGGCCACGCTGGCAGCGCCCTGGCTGGTGATGCAACCGGCCATGGGGGCGGGCATCGCAGCGGCCAAGACGCCCGCGCCGTGGGCGAACCGCCTGCGCAGCGCCGCCAACCATGCCGTGTTCGGCCTTGGCCTCTACCTCGCCGCGGCGGCGCTGGCCGCGCTGCGCGGCTGAGCGCGCCCGCCAGCCATCAACTCCACCACCACGGACACCACACCATGAAGAAGATCGCCATCGTCTACCACAGTGCCCACGGGCACACCGAGTTCATCGCCCGACAGGTCTGCCAGGGCGCACGCAGCGTCGCCGGCGTCGAGGTCGGCCTGGTCCGCGCCGAGGCCATCGCCGGATCCCCCGACGACCTGCTCGCCTACGACGGTTTCGTCCTGGGCTCGCCGACCTACCTCGGCGGCGTCTCCGCGCCGTTCAAGAGCTTCATGGACGCCACCGGTCGCCTGTGGCGCACCCAGCGGCTCAAGGGCCGGCTGGCGGCCGGCTTCACCGTGTCATCGCTGCCGGCGGGCGACAAGCAGTCGACGCTGTTCTCCATGTTCGTCTTCAGCATGCAGCACGGCATGCTGTGGGTCGGCAACCCGATCCTGCCCGAGCAGCACGACGGCGTGCCCTACGACGAGGCGGCCAACCGGCTGGGCTCCTGGTCGGGCCTGATGGCCCAGGCAGGACATTCGGCGCCTGCCGATGCCTTCGTGCCGGGCGACGTGAAGACCGCGCGCATGTTCGGCCGGCATGTGGCCGAGAGCCTGCTGCGCATGTCCGGGCCGGTGCCTGCTGCCAGGCCCCTGGCAGCACCGGTCTCACCGGTCTGAGCGGGAGGCCCGACCATGTTTCCCCGCAAGTTCGGCCCCGTCCTGTTCGGGCTGCTGCTCTCCGGCCTGATGTCGCTGCTCGTCTCGGGCATCGCTACCGTGCGAGCGCTGGGCATCGGCGCGGGCTTCGCGCTGGCCTGGGCCGGCGCCTGGCTCACCTCGTGGCTGCTGGCGTTCCCGGCCGTGCTGCTGGTCGCGCCGCTGGCCCGGCGGGCCGTGGCCCGGCTGGTGCGCGAGGACTGATGCACCGCCCCCGGGGCCACGCCCGGTGCTACGGTGCCGGTGCCGGGCCGAGGGTGCGGAGGAATGCCACCAGGTCGCGCGCCTGCGTGTCCGTCAGGCGGATCGGGATCCGATCGGCGCGAGCGCTGCCGCCACGCACCAGCTCCGACTGCCCCGTCGCAGCCGCTGGCGCGCGACGGTAGTGCGCCACGACCTCCTCGAGCGTGCCGAACTGCCCGGCGTGCATGTAGGGCGCGCGGCCGGCGACGTGGCGCAGGCTGGGCGTCTTGAATGCGCCCTCCATAGCCGGGTCGTCGGTCGGCAGGAACTCCAGTTCCGAGCAGGATGCGCGCGGCGTGTCGCTGTAGATCCCACGGCAGTTGAACTCGTCGGCCAGCACAGCGGCCACGGCCTGGGCGCGGCCGCGGTCCGGCTGAGACGGATCGCGCGGCGGCACGCCGGTGTTGTGGAAGTGCTGGTCGGTCAGCAGCGGCCCGTTGTGGCAGGTGGCGCACTGGCCAGGGCCGATGAAGACGCGCAGGCCGTCCACTTCCTGGGCCGACAGCACCTGCTGCCCCGCGGTGTCGCCCCGCAGCACCGCGGCGACGTAGCGGTCGAAACGTGCGTCGGGGTAGCGGATGGTTCGCTCGTAGGCCGCGATCGACTTGCCCAGGTTCGCGAACACGCGGTTGACGGCTTCGCGCTGCGCCGGCGGCATCGCCTGCCAGGCGAGGCGCTCGTCGCGGCTGCCGAGCGGGCTGGCGCGAGCGGGCAGCCCCTGCAGCGAGGGGAAGGGGCCGAACAGCGCCTCGTACTCGGCCCGGTAATGTGCCTGCAGCACGCGCACCAGCTGCACGCGGTTCGCGCCATGCTCGGCGGCGTCTTCCAGCGGACCGAGCGCCTGCGACCACAGGCTGTCCTTGCGCCCGTCCCAGAACAGCCACGGTCCGTGCCCCGCGGCGGCGATCGGCATCGTGCGCCGGCGCCCCGTCGCCACGCCCTGGCCCACCGGCCGTCCGTCCTGGAACTCGCGGCCCGGGTCATGGCAGGTGGCACAGGCCACCTGGCCGTTGCTCGACAGCCGGGTGTCCGAAAAGAGGCGCCGGCCCAGCGCGACGGCCTCGGCACGCGCCTCGACCGCGTTCGACGGGTCGGCCGGCGGCTCGGCCAGGCGCGACAGCTGCATCGACGCGAGGGTGGCCTTCTCGGCTGCGGTCCAGCCGTCGTGGCGATGCTCGTCGGCCGGCCCCGACCAGGCCGCCGCCACCAGGCCCAGCACGCCGGCCACCAGCGCGAGCGCCGGGCCCGCCACCGCGGGCAGACGCGGCCTCATGGCGCGACTGGGCGCTGTAGGCCGGCGTCGGTGAGGACGATGTTGAACACCGCCGTGTCGGCAACGCCGTCCGCCGCAATGGTCAGCCGCAGGTCCCACCAGCCGGTCATGCTGAACTTCATGCCTTCGAGGGCGTAGACCCCGGGGCCGAGTTCGCGCGTCACGCGTGGTCGGGTCGGCAGGCCGTGGCCGTGTTGCGGCATGCCGCCGTCGACGCTGACCGCCGCGTGCGACACCGGCGTGCCGTCGGGGGTCGTCACCCGCAGCTGCCAGGCATGCATCTGGTTGACCGCCGGACCGGTGGACGGGGGCTGCAGGCCGACCACGAACTTGCCTTGCGTGCTGGCGTGCTGCAGAGTCAGGTCGAGGTCCCGGGGGGCGGCGCAGGCCGTGGCGAGAAGGGTGGAGGCGAGGGCGGCGACGACCGCCGCGGGAATGCGAGGCAACATGGGAGCAGATCCGTTGTTGTGGCGAAGGGAAGGGCGGGCGGCCGCAGCGGTGGAGCGGCTTCGGGCCGGGGCTAGCGGCGCGCCAGGTCGATGAGGCGCTGCAGGTCCGGCGCGATCGGCATCGGCTCGAAGCCGCTGACATTGCTGCCGCCGGTGTTGCCGAGCGGCACCCAGAGCCAGGTCTTCGTGAAGGCGCCGACCATGCGCCAGGCCTGACCGATGGCTTCGACCGTCACCTGTTGCCGCAGAGCCCAGCAGAACATCGCCCAGTGCACGCGCACGTGCTCGACGGTCGACGCCTGGCCGAGCACATGGGCACGCTCGAGGCGAACAAAGGCCGAGGCGAACTCGCCGCGGGACTCGTGGCGCGCGGCGGCGTCGAGCTCGTACTGGACGAAGGGGCGTATGCGCCGGGCGAATCGAAGGGAAAGGTTCATCGTGCAACTCCGCAATCAAGCACTCGGGATGGGCAGGATTCTGTGGAGCCGGGCGCGCACGGACTTGAACGAAACGGCTGACTTGCAGGGGGCGCCGCGGTGACGAAGCCGCGCGGCGGCAAGGCGCCCGAGGCGGGCGGCCCGGCAGGGTGGATGTCCCGTACCAATGCGTCGACCGGGCGCATCTACTTCTGGCCGGGTGGCAGCCTCTGGATCGGCCGCGGGCAGGGGCGCACCGAATGGCATGAACACCATGCCCATCAACTCGTGGTGGTTCCCGCGGGCCGCTTCCGGTTCCGGACGGACGCCGACGGGCCCTGGCAGGCGTTCGATGCGGCCTTCGTGCCGAGCCACCGGCCACATCAGTTCGACACCGATCCCCAGCCGATGGCGCACCTGTTCGTGGAGCCGGAGAGCCGTGCCGGGCGCGCGCTGACCGGGCGCTTCGGCGCCGACGCCGTCGCCGCGCTGCCCGAGGCGGACGGCCGCGCAGCGGCGCACACCCTGTTCGATGCGTTCGATGCGACACCGCGGCGCGAGGCCATGGTCGACGTCGCGGCGCAGGTGCTGGCGCGGCTGTGCGGGGCCACGACGGAGGTCGACCGTTCGATCGACGAGCGCCTGGCGCGTGCGCTGGCGTTCATCCGCGCGCATGTCCGGGAGCGCATCACCCTCGGCGACGCCGCCGCGGCGGCGGCGCTGTCTGCCAGCCGGTTCCGCCATCTTTTCGCGGTTCGGACGGGCTGCTCGTTCCGCGCCTACGTGCTCTGGCAGCGCATCAATGTGGCCATCGAATCGGCGGCCGCCGGTGCCTCGTGGACCGAGGCCGCCCATGACGCAGGCTTCGCCGATTCGGCGCACCTGGCACGAACACACAAGCGCATGTTCGGCATCGAGCCGACGGCGGTCCGGGTGCCGCCGTCGGAGGAAGCCCGCACAGGCTCCTGAGCTGTATGCGCTACGATGTATATTATGTAAACTCTTGCGGATAGCAAGAATCCTGGCCGAGCACCAGTTCGGCTAACGAGGCGCAGATCGTCGAAGCGCGCTGGGCCATGCCGATCGGGCGTAACTGGGCGACGCACCGTTCGACGATCGCATCGAGGACTTCCACATCCACGCGGGCGCGCTGAGCGCCTAGGAGATCGCCGCGTTGACGCAGTGACGGTGCTCGGAGCGCTGGCGCACGGTCGACGCCGGTTCGTGAACCGCTGCTCGGACGGACACGGCGCCTTACCCGCCGTCACCGAATCATCATGTTCTGCAGCAGGCGCGCATGTACGGTCGCGCCGGCACGACGAGCCTGCCCACCCTCTTCCCCCGGGCGATCGATGAAGCCCTGAACCGATGAAACTGACGCGACGTTCGGCCGCACTGGCCTCCCTCTCCGTGTTGTTCACCGCTTGCGGCGGCGGTGGGGGCGGCGGTGACACGCCACCGCCACCCGCGGGGGGCGGCGCCCCCGCGCCGGGACCGGGCACGCCTCCGCCGCCTCCGCCACCGCCGCCCCCTCCGCCGCCGCCGCCTCCGCCCGCGCCGGCCAACGGCTACCGCTGGAGCAACCTCGCGATGGGCGGCGGCGGTTACGTCACCGCGGTGATCGCGAGCCGCACGCAGCGCAACCTGTTCTACGCCCGCACCGATGTCGGCGGCGCGTACCGCTGGGAGCACGCCACCGGCCGCTGGGTGCCGCTGCACGACTTCCTGTCGGAAGACGACGTCGGCCTGATGGGCATCGAGTCGCTCGCGCTCGACCCGAAGGACTCGGCGGTGCTGTACGTGCTCGCCGGCACGCCGTACTTCAGCAATGGCAAGACCGTCGTGATGCGCTCGACGGACTACGGCAAGACCTTCTCGCGCATCACCGACGTCAGCGCGCAGTTCCGCGTCAACGGCAACGGCATGGGCCGCGGCAACGGCGAGAAGCTGCAGGTCGACCCGGGCAACAGCAACGTCGTGTATGCGGGCTCGCGCAACAACGGCCTGTTCCGGAGCACCGACGCGGGCGCGAGCTTCATGCGCCTCGCCTCGCTGCCGGTCACCACGACGCCGAACGAGGCCGGCATCGCCTTCGTGCTGCTGGACCCCACCAGCGTCGCGAACGGCGCGGCGCAGCGGCTGTTCGTCGGCGTCTCGCGCTACGGCTCGGTCGGCGCGAACCTCTACCGCAGCGACGACGCCGGCACGACCTTCACGCCGGTGGCCAACGCGCCGGCGGACCTCCTGCCGCAGCGCGCCGTTTTCGCCGGCGACGGCAACCTGTTCATCACCTATGCGAACGGCGCCGGCCCGCACCCGGGCTCCGACAGCCTGAACCCGCCCGAGCCGATGAGCGAAGGCGCGGTGTGGAAGTACAACGTCGCCGCGGGCAGCTGGACCAAGGTGACGCCGGCCGGCGTCACGAACGGCTACTCCGGCGTGACGGTCGATCCGAACAACTCGCAGCGGATCCTTGTGTCGACGATCAACTGCTGGGCCTCGCAGGGCAGCGCCTACGGCGATCAGTTCCTGCTCAGCACGAACGGCGGCACGAGCTGGACCAACGTGGTGCAGCGCGGCTTCGCGCTCGACAACGACGGCGTAACCTGGATCGGCCAGAACAGCATCCACTGGGCGAGCAGCATCGAGTTCGATCCGTTCGACACGAAGTCGGCCTGGGTCACCTCGGGCAACGGCGTCTTCCGGACGACCAACCTCGATGCGACGCCGACGACCTGGACCTTCGCGGTCCGCGGGCTGGAGGAAACCGTGCCGCTCGGCCTCGTCAGCGTGCCCGGCGGGCCGGTGCTGTCGACGATCGGCGACTACGACGGCTTCCGCCACACCGACATCGACGTCTACGCGCCGATCCACACGCCGCGCATCGGCTCGACCAGCGGGCTGACGGTGGCGGCGGCGAACACCAAGGTCGTCGTGCGCTCCGGAGGCGGCAAGATCTTCCGCTCGTCCGACACCGGACAGACCTGGTCGGCCGTTACCGCGCCGGCGACGACGAACAACTGGGTCATGCTGTCGGCCGACGGCGGCACCCTGCTGGTCACGACCGCCGTCAACAACGCCAACGTCAGCTACCGCTCGACGAACTTCACCGCCGCGAGCCCGACCTGGACGCAGGTGACGGGCCTGGGCAACAACGGCGCGCGGCCCGAGGCCGACCCGGTCAACCCGGCCAAGTTCTACGCCTACGACCCCGGGGCGGGACGGATGCTCGTCAGCACCGACGGCGGCGCGAGCTTCGCCGCCGCCGGCACGCTGGACAACTGGGGCGCGACGCTGATGCGCGCCGCCCCCGGCCGCGAGGGCGACGTGTGGGTCGCGCTGCGCGGCGGCGGCCTGGCGCGCTCGACGAACTCGGGCGCCTCGTTCAGCAAGCTGGCCAAGGTGAACTACTGCGCCGCAGTCGGCTTCGGCAAGACGATGAGCGGTGCGAGTTATCCGACCGTGTTCATCTGGGGCTCGGTCGACAGCGGCAAACGCGGCATCTACCGCTCGACCGACGCGGGTGCGAGCTGGATCCGCATCAACGACGACACGCACCAGTTCGGCGGGCCCGGTAACGGGCAGTTCGTCGCCGGCGACATGAACACCGAAGGGGTGGTCTACATGAGCACCGTCGGGCGCGGCGTCGTCTACGGCGCGCCGGTGACGACGCCATGATGGCGTGGCCGGCATGGCGTCGGCCGGCGGCACGTCGCCGGCGCCGTGCGAGGCGCGCTCACTGAGACGCTCGACCCCTGCGGCGACACGGCGCCGTCGGCCACCACCTGCGCGACGGCCCGCAGCGCGTGGACGCCCGACAAACGGGGAAGCGCAAACAGCGACGGGCCCCGAAGGGCCCGTCTTGAACTGCACAGCTGTGTGGCGGAGTCGGAGGGATTCGAACCCTCGATGCAGGTTTTGCCCGCATACTCCCTTAGCAGGGGAGCACCTTCGGCCTCTCGGTCACGACTCCGGCGAAGAGTGCGATTCTAGCGGTAATCGCTCCCGGCTCAGGCCGCGGCAGGCTGGTCCAGGTCGAAGGCCTTGTGCAGGGCGCGCACCGCCAGCTCCATGTACTTCTCGTCGATCACCACGCTGGTCTTGATCTCGCTGGTGGTGATCATCTGGATGTTGATGCCCTCGTTGCTGAGGGCCTGGAACATGCGGCTGGCCACGCCCACATGCGAGCGCATGCCGATGCCGACGATGCTGACCTTGCAGATTCGGGTGTCGCCCGTCACCTCCGCAGCGCCCGTCTTGGGCACCACCACCGACTTCAGCAGGTCCATCGTGCGCGCGTAGTCGTTGCGGTGCACGGTGAACGAGAAGTCGGTCTTGCCGTCGTGCGACACGTTCTGGATGATCACGTCGACGTCGATGTTGGCCTCGGCCACCGGCCCGAGGATCGAGAAGGCGATGCCCGGCCTGTCGGGCACGCCGAGCAGGCTGATCTTGGCCTCGTCGCGGTTGAAGGCGATGCCCGAGACAACGGCTTGTTCCATCTTGACGTCTTCCTCGAAGGTGATCAGGGTGCCGGACGAGGCTTCCTCGTCGATCGGGATATCCCACGGGGTGAAGCTCGAGAGCACGCGCAGCGGCACGCGGTACTTGCCGGCGAATTCGACCGAGCGGATCTGCAGCACCTTCGAGCCGAGGCTGGCCATCTCCAGCATCTCCTCGAAGCTGATGGTGTGCAGCCGGCGCGCCTGTTCGACGATGCGCGGGTCGGTGGTGTAGACGCCGTCCACGTCGGTGTAGATCAGGCACTCGTCGGCCTTCAGCGCCGCGGCCACCGCGACGGCCGAGGTGTCCGAGCCGCCGCGGCCGAGCGTGGTGATGTTGCTGCCGGCGTCCACGCCCTGGAAGCCGGTGATGATCACCACCCTGCCCGCCGCCAGGTCGGCGCGCACGCGCTGGTCGTCGATGCGCTGGATGCGTGCCTTCGTGAAGGCACTGTCGGTCTCGATCGGCACCTGCCAGCCGGTGTAGCTCACCGCGGGCATGCCCTCGGCCTGCAGCGCGATGGCCAGCAGGCCGACCGACACCTGCTCGCCGGTGGAGGCGATCATGTCCAGCTCGCGCTGCAGTTCGGGGGTGGTGGCGGCCGGCGAGAGCTCCTTCGCCAGGCCGAGCAGGCGGTTCGTCTCGCCGCTCATGGCCGAGGGCACCACCACCATCTGGTGCCCGGCGCGGGCCCATTTGGCGACGCGCTTGGCGACGTTGCGGATGCGCTCCGTCGAGCCCATCGAGGTGCCGCCGTACTTGTGAACGATCAATGCCATGGATGCTCGCGGTCCGGGGGTTGGAAGCGGTTCACGCCGCGTTCGTGAACCGCGAATTCTAGCCGGCCGCGCCGATTCGCCGGCTCAGTGAAGCCGCTGCCAGTCGAGCAGCACGCGCGGCTGGCCGGGGGCCTCGAGCGCGCGCCCGTCGAGGCCGAGGCCGGGCACGAACAGCAGCTGGCTGCCGCGGTAGAGCAGCGGGCCGACGCGCATCCAGGCCGGTACCCCGGCGGCCTGGTACTGCTTCTTCAGGCTGCGCGGCGGGCGACCCGGCCCGGCCTGGAAGCGCTCGGCGCCGATGCGTTCGCGCAGCTCGAGCCAGCCCAGCCACGCGAGCGGTACCCCGCCCTGCGGCGCGGGCCGGACCGACAATCCACCGCCCCACCCCGGCAACGGGTAGAAGCCGGGCGCATCCACGCACAGGGCGTGCTCGCGTGAGGCGACCGGGGCCTCGGTCGTGGCCGGTCCGGCATGGACCGCCAGGAGCCCGCGGTAGGCCCGCAGTTCACCCTGCGGCAATGGCCAGCTCGCCGAGGTGCGCGGGCCCAGCTCGCGCGCCAGGCGATCGATCAGCGAGGCCGGCGGGCGCACGCCGGTACGCTCGAGCAGCCAGTGGCGCAGCGCGTTGCTGCGGCGTGCGGCGCTGAGCGTGGCCAGCGCTTGCCAGGCGAGGCCGTCGCCGTCGCGCGCGGCGGCCAGGTCGAGCCGGGCGAGTTCATGGAGGCACTGCGCCGCCTCGCCGGACCAGGCGGCGCTGTCGGCCAGGGCGGCTTCCGCGCCCGGAAAGGCCGCACTGAGCGCCGGCCAGACCTGCAGGCGCAGCCGATTGCGGGCGTGGCGCGGATCGGCATTGCTGTCGTCCTCGACATGGCCCAGCCGGTAGCGCCGCACGTAGGCCGCGATCTGGGCATCGGTGTGGTCGAGCCACGGACGCAGCCAGAGCATCCCGTTGCGGTCGAGGCCGGCCGGCATCGCGGCCAGCCCGGCCACGCCGGCGCCGCGCAGCGCCTGCAGCAGGAAGGTCTCGGCCTGGTCGCGGCGGTGGTGCGCCAGCAGCACGATCCGGGCGCCCTGCTCCACCGCCAGGCGGCGCAAGGCCTGGTAGCGCTGCGCGCGGGCCCAGGCCTCGACACTCTCGCCGGCGGCCGGGGCACCCGACAGTCGCTCGACGCGCAGCAGCAGCGGCAGCCCGCGCCGGCGCCAGCGCCCGGCCTGCCGCTGGCAGGAGCGAACCCAGTCGTCCGCGTGCGGGCTCAGGCCGTGGTGGATGTGCAAGGCGGCGACGCGCACCCCGAGCAACGCGGCCGCCTTCAGCGTGGCGTGCAGCAGCGCCGTCGAGTCACGGCCTCCGCTCCAGGCGACGGCGACGCACCGATCGGTCACCGTCGCGCGCGCGGATCAGCGCTCCTTGCTGTCGGCGTAGCGGCCGTAGCCCTGCAGCCGCTCGTAGCGGCGCTGCAGCAGCTCCTTGGGTTTCAGGTCGCTGACCTGGCGCAGCGCGTCGTTGAGCCCGCGCTTGAGGAACGAGGCCATCTGCTTCGGGTCGCGGTGGGCACCGCCGACAGGCTCGTTGACGATCTTGTCCACCAGGCCGAGCGCCTTCAGGCGGTGCGCCGTCACGCCCAGCGCCTCGGCGGCGTCGGACGCGCGCTCGGCGGTCTTCCACAGGATCGACGCGCAGCCCTCGGGCGAGATCACCGAGTAGATCGAGTACTGCAGCATCAGCGTCTGGTCGCCCACGCTGATGGCCAGTGCGCCGCCCGAGCCGCCCTCGCCGATGATCGTGCAGATGATCGGCACCTCGAGCTGCGCCATCTCGTAGATGTTGCGGCCGATCGCCTCGGACTGGCCGCGCTCCTCGGCGCCGATGCCCGGGTAGGCGCCCGGCGTGTCGACGAAGGTGAACACCGGGATGCCGAACTTCTCGGCCAGCTTCATCAGGCGCAGCGCCTTGCGGTAGCCCTCGGGGCGCGACATGCCGAAGTTGCGCAGCCCGCGCTCCTTCGTGTCGCGACCCTTCTGGTGGCCGATCACCATGCAGGCCTGGCCGTTGAAACGTGCCAGCCCGCCGACGATGGACTGGTCGTCGGCGAAGTGCCGGTCGCCGTGCAGTTCCTGGAACTCGGTGAAGCACTCGTTGACGTAGTCCAGCGTGTAGGGCCGCTGCGGGTGGCGCGCGATCTGCGTCACCTGCCAGGGCGTCAGGCTGGCGTAGATGTCCTTGGTGAGCTGCAGGCTCTTCTTGGACAGGCGGTCGATCTCCTCGGAGATGTCGACCGCGGATTCGCTCTGCACGTAGCGGAGCTCCTCGATCTTGGTCTCGAGCTCGGCCACCGGCTGCTCGAAGTCCAGGAAATGTCGCTTGCTCATCGGCAACCCTCCGACCGTCTCTTATGGGGCACTCAGTAGTCTACCGGCAGCGGATCCAGGCTGCGCCAGATGTACCAGGTGGCGACCGAGCGGAACGGCGCCCAGGCGTCGCCCACCTCGCGCGCCTCGGCGCGCGACACCGGCTCGCCGCTGAAGTAGTTCAGGCTGATGCCCTTGAGCAGGCCCAGGTCGTCCAGCGGCAGCACGTTCGGGCGCATCAGGTGGAAGATCAGGAACATCTCGGCCGTCCAGCGGCCGATGCCGCGGATCGCCACCAGCTCCTCGACGATGGCCTCGTCGTCCATCTGCTGCCACTGGCGCACGTGCACGGTGCCGGCCTCGAAGTGCCGCGCCAGGTCGAGCAGGTACTCGACCTTGCGCGCCGACAGCCCGGCCGCGCGCGCGGCCGTCGCGTCCAGCGCCAGCACCGCGGCCGGCCGCAGCCGCGTCGACGGCTCGGGCATCAGCGCGGCGAAACGGTCCCACACCGACTGGGCGGCCTTCACCGAGATCTGCTGGCCGACGATCGAACGGGCCAGCGTCGTGAACGCATCGCCGCGGCTCTGCAGCCGGCCTTCGGGGAACCGGGGGATCAGCTTGCGCATCACGCGGTCGCGGCGCGCCAGGTGCTTGCACGCGTCGTCCCAGTAGTCGGGGGTGGCCCCCGGGCTCTTGGCGGCCGCCACCGCTCAGCCCTTCACCCAGGTCGTGCCCGCGGGTCCGTCCTTCAGCACGATGCCCTTGGCGGCGAGCTCCTGGCGGATCGCGTCGGCCTGAGCGAAATCGCGCGCCGCCTTGGCCGCGGCGCGGGCCCCGATGCGCTCGGCGATCCAGGCCTCGGCGGCATCGTCGGTGCCGCCTTGCAGGTAGCGGCGCGGTGCCTGCTGCAGCAGGCCGAGCGTCGCGCCCAGCCCCTTGAGCAGCGCGGCGGTGGCCGGGGCGCGGGTGCGGTTCAGCTCGTTGGCCAGCTCGAACAGCTGCGCAAAGGCCACCGGCGTGTTGAAGTCGTCGTTCATCGCGGCGCGGAAGGCCGCCGCCTGCGGCTGCGCCCAGTCCACCGGCGCGGCGTCGGCGGCCACGCCGTCCAGCGCGGTGTAGAGACGCGTCAGGGCGTGCTTGGCGTCGTCGAGGTTGGCGTCGCTGAAGTTGAACGGGCTGCGGTAGTGCGTGCGCAGCATGAAGTAGCGCAGCGTCTCGCCGTCGTGGTGCTTCAGCACGTCGCGGATGGTGAAGAAGTTGCCCAGCGACTTCGACATCTTCACGTTGTCGATGTTCAGGAAGCCGTTGTGCATCCAGGTGTTGACGAAGCGCCGGCCGTTGGCGCCCTCGCTCTGCGCGATCTCGTTCTCGTGGTGCGGGAAGATCAGGTCCAGCCCGCCGCCGTGGATGTCGAACTGCTCGCCCAGCAGCGTGCAGCCCATCGCCGAGCACTCGATGTGCCAGCCCGGGCGGCCGCTGCCGAAGGGGCTGGCCCACTTGGCGTCCTCGGGCTCGCTGGCCTTGGCGGACTTCCACAGCACGAAGTCGAGCGGGTCGTCCTTGCCCTCCAGCACCGCCACCCGTTCGCCGGCGCGCAGCTGGTCGATCGACTTGCCCGAGAGCTTGCCGTAGCCCGGGAACTTGCGCACCGCGTAGTTGACGTCGCCGTTGCCGGACCGGTAGGCCAGGCCGCGGCGCTCGAGCGTCTCGATCATCGCGAGCATCTGCGGCACGTAGTCGGTGGCGCGCGGCTCGTGCGTCGGCGCCTCGATGCCGAGGCGGCCGATGTCCTCGTGCATCGCCGCCGTCATCTCCTCGGTCAGCTGGCGGATCGGGATGCCGCGCTCGACGGCCCGCTTGATGATCTTGTCGTCGATGTCGGTGATGTTGCGCACGTAGGTCACGCGGTAGCCGAGTGCCTTCAGCCAGCGTTGCACCATGTCGAACACCAGCATGAAGCGGGCGTGGCCGACGTGGCACAGGTCGTACACGGTGATCCCGCACACGTACATGCGCACGTGGCCGGGTTCGAGGGGCTGGAAGGTCTCGGTCTCGCGCGTGAGCGTGTTGTGGATGCGCAGCGTCATGGGCCGGTGGGCGGTCACGCACGCCGGGGCACGGCCTGCGTTCGGTGGGACGGAGAGGGGCGCTCCCGCGCTCGCGAACCGGCCGTCGCCATGGCGGCCGGACGAGGGGGCTGGACTACAATGCGAGCCAGTATAGCGGCGCGGCCCCGCCGTGCCGGCCCGTGCAATCCCCCCCAATGAAGTCACCCGTGCCCGCGCTGCTGCGCCTCGCATTGGCCGGCATGCTGGCCGTCGGCGTCGCCCATGCCGACGAGCTGGCCGAGGTGCAGCGCCTGCAGGCCGCCGGGCAGACCGGCCCCGCCCTCGCCCGCGCCGAGCAGTTTCTCGCCGCCAAGCCCAAGGATGCGCCGATGCGCTTCCTGCGCGGCGTGCTGCTGACCGAAAGCCGGCGCGAGGCCGAGGCGAGCGAGGTGTTCCAGCGCCTGATCGAGGACTACCCCGAACTGCCCGAGCCGTACAACAACCTTGCCGCGCTGTACGCCGCGGCGGGCGACTACGATCGCGCCAAGGCGGCGCTGGACCAGGCGGTGCGCGCCAATCCGTCGTTTGCCGCCGCGCACGAGAACCTCGGCGACGTGCTGGCGATGATGGCGCTGCGCGCCTACCAGCGCGCGCAGCAGCTTGAGCCGGCCAACGCCGCGCTGCCGGGCAAGCTGAAGCTGGTGCGCCAGCTGCTCGGCCGCCCCGCACCCTGACCTGCCCTCTCTCGTCTGCCTGCAAGGAGTGAACACATGAACCGATCCGTGACCCGCTGGGTCGCGCTCGCCGCCACCGCGCTGGCGCTCGGCGGCACCGGCCTGGCCGCGCACGCGCAGAAGGTCAAGCTGGCCACCTCGGCCGGCGACATCGTCGTCGAGCTCGATGCGGCCAAGGCGCCCAAGACCGTGGCCAACTTCGTCGAGTACGTCAAGGCCGGGCAGTACGACGGCACCGTGTTCCACCGCGTGATCAGCAACTTCATGATCCAGGGCGGCGGCATGACTGCGGACATGAAGGAGAAGCCCACGCGCGCGCCGATCCCGCTGGAGAGCGGCAACGGGCTCGACAACCTGCGTGGCACGATCGCGATGGCGCGCACGATGGACCCGAACTCGGCCACCGCGCAGTTCTTCATCAACGTGAAGGACAACGCCTTCCTGAACAAAGCGCAGTCGGCCGACGGCAACGGCTATGCGGTGTTCGGCAAGGTCGTCTCCGGCATGGACGTGGTCGACAAGATCCGCGCCGTGCCCACCGGCACCAAGGGCATGCACCGCGACGTGCCGCTCGAACCGGTCACCATCAACAAGGCCACCCTGGAGAAATGACATGAGCCAACGCGTCCAGTTGCAGACCAGCAAGGGCGACATCACGATCGAGCTCGACGACGACAAGGCGCCCGACACCGTGCGCAACTTCGTCGAGTACGTGCAAAGCGGCCACTACGACGGCACCGTGTTCCACCGCGTCATCCCGGGCTTCATGATCCAGGGCGGCGGCTTCGAGCCGGGCATGAAGCAGAAGCCCACGCGCGCCCCGATCCAGAACGAGTCGCACAACGGCCTGACGAACGAGCACTACACGATCGCGATGGCGCGCACCTCGGCGCCGCACTCGGCGACGGCGCAGTTCTTCATCAACGCCACCAGCAACGGCTTCCTCAACAAGGCCCAGTCGCAGGACGGCTGGGGTTATGCGGTGTTCGGCAAGGTGGTGGCCGGCACCGAGGTGGTCGACGCGATCGAGGGCGTGAAGACCGGCCGCAGCGGTGGCCACGGCGACGTGCCGCTGGAGGACGTCGTCATCCGCAAGGCGGTGCTGCTCGACTGACGCGGAGCCCATGACCGAGACGCTGCCGCTGCCGTTCTTCTGGGAGCTCGAGGCGCCGGCCGACTGGTCGGCGATCGACTTCATCAGCGACCTGCACCTGGCCGAGGACACCCCCCGCACCTTCGAGGCCTGGGCGCACCACATGCGCCACAGCTCGGCCTCGGCGGTGATCATCCTGGGCGACCTGTTCGAGCTCTGGATCGGCGACGACGACCGCCGTGCCGGTTTCGCCGCCCGCTGCGCCGACGTGCTGGCGGATGCCGCGACGCGGCGCAGCGTCGCCTTCATGGCCGGCAACCGCGACTTCCTCGTCGGCGGCGAGCTGCTGCAGGAATGCGGCGTGATGGCCCTGCCCGACCCGACCGTGCTGCTGGCCTTCGGCGAGCGCCTGCTGCTGGCGCACGGCGACGCGCTGTGCCTGGCCGACCGCCCGTACCAGGCCTTCCGCGCCCAGGTGCGCAGCCCGGCGTTCCAGCGCGACTTCCTCGCCCTGCCGCTGGAGGAGCGGCGTGCGCGGGCCCGGGCGATGCGCGACGGCAGCCAGGCGCGCAAGGAGGGCCACGGCATGCCCGACTGGGTCGACGTCGACCGCGCCACGGTCGTGCGCTGGCAGCACGAGGCGAATGCCCCGACGATGATCCACGGCCACACGCACCGCCCCGGCCACGAGGACCTCGCCCCCGGCTTCATGCGCGAGGTGCTGAGCGACTGGGACCTGGACCACGCCGACCGTGCCGAAGTGCTGCGCCTGCGCCGCTCGGGCCTGGTGCGCCTGCGCCCCGAGTGATGCTCGAGCGCTGGCGCCGCTGGCGCGCGCAGCGCACGCTGGCGCGCCGGCCGATTCCCGATGCGCTGTGGGCCCTGACGCTGGCCCGCTACCCCTTCCTCGCGCGCCGCAGCGAGGCCGACCTGGCCGCGCTGCGCGAGCTCGCCACGCTGTTCCTGGCCGACAAGGAGTTCGCCGGCATGCAGGGCCTGGAGGTCGACGACGGCATGGCGGTGGCGATCGCCGCGCAGGCCTGCCTGCCGGTGCTGCGCCTCGGGCTGGCGTGCTACGACGCCTTCAAGGGCATCGTCGTGTACCCCGGCGCCGTCATGGCCCGGCGCGAGGTGATGGACGAGCACGGCGTGGTGCACGAGTACGAAGAGGAACTGCTGGGCGAGGCGATGCCCGGCGGCCCGATGGCGTTGTCCTGGCCGGACGTCGACCTGGGCGGCGAGAGCACCACCTGGGTCTGCAACGTCGTCATCCACGAGTTCGCGCACGTGCTGGACATGCGTGACGGCATCCTGGACGGCATGCCTCCCCTGCCCGACCGGGCGGCACGCGAACACTGGCAGCTGGTGATGCAGGCCGAGTGGAGCCGCTTCTGCAGGCAGGTCGATGCCGCCCGCGGCACCTTGCTCGATCCGTACGGTGCCGAGTCGATCGACGAGTTCTTCGCCGTCGCCTCCGAGGTGTTCTTCGTCGACCCGGCGGCCTTGCGAGCCGACCATCCGGCGCTCTACGCGCTGCTGGCCGGCTACTACCGGCAGGACCCGGCCGCCGAATGAGGCGAGGGGCCCGCAGGCCCCTCGTTCGTCATGCCGTGGCCGCCTCGGCCTTGGGCTTGTCGTTCTTCTTGATCGGCGTGATCTCCAGCACCGGCTGGCCCTCGGCGTCGATGTCCACCGAGAGTCGGCCACCGTCGACCAGCCGACCGAACAGCAGCTCGTCGGCCAGCGCACGGCGGATCGTGTCCTGGATCAGCCGCTGCATCGGCCGCGCGCCCATCAGCGGGTCGAAGCCCTTCTTGGCCAGGTGCTTGCGCAGCGCGTCGGTGAAGGTGACCTCGACCTTCTTCTCGCCGAGCTGGCTCTCGAGCTGCAGCAGGAACTTGTCGACCACGCGCAGGATGATCTCCTCGTCCAGCGCGCGGAACGACACGATCGCGTCGAGCCGGTTGCGGAACTCGGGCGTGAACAGCCGCTTGATATCGGCCATCTCGTCGCCCTGCTCGCGCGAGTTCAGGAAGCCGATGGTCGACTTGTTCATCGTCTCGGCGCCCGCGTTCGTCGTCATGATGATGATGACGTTGCGGAAGTCGGCCTTGCGCCCGTTGTTGTCGGTCAGCGTGCCGTGGTCCATCACCTGCAGCAGCACGTTGAAGACGTCCGGATGCGCCTTCTCGATCTCGTCGAGCAGCAGCACGGCGTGCGGCTTCTTGGTGATCGCCTCGGTCAGCAGGCCGCCCTGGTCGAAGCCGACATAACCCGGCGGCGCGCCGATCAGCCGGCTCACCGCATGGCGCTCCATGTACTCGGACATGTCGAAGCGGATCAGCTCGATGCCCAGGATGTAGGCGAGCTGCTTGGCGACCTCGGTCTTGCCGACGCCGGTCGGGCCGCTGAACAGGAACGAGCCGATCGGCTTGTCCGGCTTGCCCAGGCCCGAGCGCGCCATCTTGATGGCGGCGGCCAGCGCGTCGATCGCCGGCTCCTGGCCGAACACCACGCTCTTCAGGTCGCGGTCGAGCGTCTTGAGCTTGCCGCGGTCGTCGCTCGACACGCTGGTCGGCGGGATGCGCGCGATCTTGGCGACGATGTCCTCGACCTCGGCGCGCGTGATGGTCTTCTTCTGCTTGCTCTTGGGCAGAATGCGCTGCGCCGCGCCGGCCTCGTCGATCACGTCGATCGCCTTGTCGGGCAGGTGGCGGTCGTTGATGTACTTGGCCGAGAGCTCCGCCGCGGCCTGCAGCGCGCCGAGCGCGTACTTGACGCTGTGGTGCTCCTCGAAGCGCGACTTCAGGCCCTTCAGGATCTCGATGGTCTGCTCGACCGAGGGCTCGACGACGTCGATCTTCTGGAAGCGCCGCGACAGCGCCGCGTCCTTCTCGAAGATGCCGCGGTACTCGGTGAAGGTGGTCGCGCCGATGCACTTCATCTGGCCCTGGCTGAGCGCAGGCTTGAGCAGGTTGCTCGCGTCCAGCGTGCCGCCCGAGGCGGCGCCGGCGCCGATCAGCGTGTGGATCTCGTCGATGAAGAGGATCGCGTTGGGCTGGTCCTTCAGGTGCTTGAGCACGCCCTTCAGGCGCTGCTCGAAGTCGCCCCGGTACTTGGTGCCGGCCAGCAGCGCGCCCATGTCGAGCGCATAGACGATCGAATTGGCCAGGATCTCCGGCACCTCGCCCTGCGTGATGCGCCAGGCCAGACCCTCGGCGATGGCGGTCTTGCCAACCCCGGCCTCGCCGACCAGCAGCGGGTTGTTCTTGCGCCGCCGGCACAGGATCTGGATGACGCGCTCGACCTCGTGCTCGCGGCCGATCAGCGGATCGATCTTGCCCTCGCGGGCGAGCTGGTTCAGGTTCTGGGTGAACTGGTCGATCGGCGAGCCCTTGCCCTCGCCCTCGTCCTTCTCGCCCTCGTTGTTCTGGCTGCTCTCGTTGGACTTGGCCGGCTCGGGCGGATCGCTCTTCTTGATGCCGTGGGCGATGAAGTTCACCACGTCCAGCCGCGTCACGCCCTGCTGGTGCAGGTAGTACACGGCGTGCGAGTCCTTCTCGCCGAAGATCGCCACCAGCACGTTCGCGCCGGTCACTTCCTTCTTGCCGCTGCCGGTGGACTGCACATGCATGATCGCGCGCTGGATCACTCGCTGGAAGCCGAGCGTCGGCTGCGTGTCGACCTCCTCGGTGCCGCCGACCGTCGGCGTGTTCTCCTTGATGAAGCCCGCCAGGCTCTTGCGCAGGTCGTCCAGGTTGGCCGAGCAGGCGCGCAGCACCTCGGCGGCGGACGGGTTGTCCAGCAGCGCCATGAGCAGGTGCTCGACCGTGATGAATTCGTGGCGCTGCTGGCGCGCCTCGACGAACGCCATGTGCAGGCTGACCTCTAGTTCCTGGGCAATCATTGCGCCTCCATGATGCACTGCAACGGGTGACCGCCCCGGCGGGCAGCGGCCAACACCAGCTCAACCTTGGTCGCGGCGACATCCTTGGAGTAGACGCCGCAGACGCCTCGACCCTCATGATGAATCTTCAGCATGATCTGGGTCGCGGTTTCGAGGTCGCGTTTGAAGTATTCCTGCAGCACCATCACGACGAACTCCATCGGCGTGTAGTCGTCGTTGAGCATGACCACCTGGTACATGCGCGGCGGCTGGGTGCGTTGAGTCCGGCGTTCGGCCACGACGGCGCCTTGCCCGTCGCCGGGCTTGTTCTGGCCCGGCGGAGCCGGTGGCTTCGACGGCGTGTTGTCGGACATGCGAGGCATTCTATCGACTTGGGCAGTGCACGATCCATGCCCAGGGATATGACGCCGCGGCAACTTTCCGCAAGACTGCCGCAGCGCGCGGTGGGGCCAGTCCGACTGGGGCGAACATCCTTGACACTTGCAAAGTCATTGCACAAGAATCGCTTTTCGATCCTCAGGAGAGACCACCATGCCGATCGGCACCGTCAAGTGGTTCAATGACGCGAAGGGCTTCGGCTTCATCGAGCCGGAGGGCGGGGGCGACGACGTGTTCGCCCATTTCTCCGCCATCCAGATGGAAGGGTTCCGCACGCTGAAGCAAGGCAGCAAGGTGAGCTTCGACATCGTGCAGGGCCCCAAGGGCCAGCTGGCCCAGAACATCGTCGCGCTCGAGCAGGCTGCAGCCAAGGCCGCCGCCGCGCCCTGAAATCCGGTCCCGCGCAGGAAGAGGGGCCCGCCGAGCGGGCCCTTGTTGTTTGACGCCGTCGGCGGCCGGTCAGGACACGAACAGGTAGTCGCTCGGAGCGGTCGTCGCGACGTTGGCGAGCACGCCCAGCCACTGAAGCTCGGCAGCGCTCACAGCCGCGTCGGCATTAGACGCGCTGAAGTAGAAGATCCCGCTGTCCGTTCCGTTGTCGACGACGAACAGGGTGGATGCACCAATCGCGTAGGCTGAACTGGCCGATCCGATCGCGGCGGCGGCCTTGGCAGCCGTGATCGGGCCGGTGATGTTGCCGGTCACGATCACGAGTTCGGCATCGGGGCCGAAACCGCCCGGACCGACGACGACCGTCGCGCCTTCCACCACGAGGTCGCCATCGCCGACCGGTAGTGCGGTCTGCGCGAGCCGCACCTTGTCGACGCCGCTGACGAAATCGACCACTCGATCCGTGCCCACGCGGTTGGCGAACAGGAATGCGTCGGCGCCACCTCCGCCCGTGAGCGTATCGTTCCCGGCTTGGCCGCTCAGGGTGTCGTTGCCTGCACCGCCACTCAGTGTGTCCGCGCCACTGCCGCCGGTGAGAACGTTGGCGGCGGCGTTGCCGGTAAGGCGATTGGCCAAGGTGTTGCCGGTGCCGTTGATCGCGACGGACCCGGTGAGTTCGAGATTCTCGACTTGGTCACCGAGGCGGTGGGTCACGCTCGAACGCACCAGGTCGGTCCCTCCGCCTGCGGCCTCGAGTACGGTCACGGCCGCGTTCGTGACGAGATAGACGTCGTTGCCGGCGCCACCGTCGAGCGTGTCAGCCCCGCCGCCCCCGGAGAGCGTGTCGTTGCCTGCCAGCCCGCGCAGCAGGTTCGCGCCGGTGTTGCCGGTCAATCGGTTCGCACCGGCATTGCCGATGCCGGTCAATGGAGCGCTGCCCGTGAGCGTCAGGTTCTCGAGGGCCGACGCCAGCGTGTAGTCGATCGACGAGATTACGAGGTCGGTGCCGCCACCAGGGTTCTCGACGATGCGGTCCGTCGTGGCGCCGACCCGGTACACGTCGTCACTGATGCCGTAGCTCATCACCTTCACGCCGGCCGTGTCATCGTCCTCGATGGTGATGGTCGCGAAGGGCGTGCCCACGCCAGCGTTGACGGCCGACACCAGCTCGAAGCGGAAGCTTTCGAGCGCCTCGACGGCCTGCGTCTCCGACAACTCGATGCGCACGACCTTTGTCGTTTCCCCCGCTGCAAAGTACAGCGTACGCGTGCCCAATCCTTCAAAGTCGTAGCCGTTGGAATCAGCGGCGCCGTCGGCAGTGCCCTCTACAGTGCGATAGGTCACCGTCACCGGCGAACTGCTGGCGCCATTGAGCCTGACCACCACGTCCAGGTACCCGTCGCCCTCGGAAACCAGCATGTTTTCCACCGACACCATTGGTGCCACGTTCGTCGAGTCGCTCGCACCGATAACCGCCACGGCGTTCCCGTCAACGATTCCGGCCCCGACCGGGTTGCTCAGCACGAGGTTCAGTCGCTCCTGGCCTTCGGCTGCGCCGTCGTCGACCAGG
>KZ836123.1 GCA_003265685.1 Piscinibacter caeni
GGCCGGCGCTCGCCGCCACGCTCACCGCGCTGGCCTCGCCGGCCGTCGCGCCCTTCACGTGGTTCACGCGGTTCGCGCGGCTCGCGCGGCTCGCGGGCCTCGCGCGGTGCCTGCTCGGCGCCCTCGGCGCGCAGCGCCTCCTCGCCCTCCGGACGCTCTCCGCGGCGGTTGCGCCCGTCGCGGCCCTCGCGGTTCTCACGACCCTCACGTCCGCCACGCGCCTCGCTGCGTTCGCCGCCGCGCTTGCCCTCGCGTCCTTCGCGGCCCTCGCGTCCTTCGCGTCCCTCGCGGCCGCCGCGATTGTTGCGGCCACGGTCGCCGCGGCCTTCGCGGCGTGCTTCGGCGGCCTCGGCCGGTACCGGCGCAGCGACCGCCGGCGCGCTGGCCGGCGCGGCCGTGCTGCCGCCGCTGAACAGGCGCACCACCCAGCCGAAGAAGCCACTGCCGGCCGGAGCCGGCGCGGGGGCAGCCACCGGCGCAGGCGCCGGGGCCGCGGCCACCGGGGCCGGCGCGGGCTCGGGCTTGGCCACCGGCTGCGGCGCCGGGGCGTCGGGAAGGATGCCCTTGATCACCGGCTCCTGCTTCGGCTTGCCCTTCTCGGCCGCGTCGCGGCGGCGCGTGATGCCGACCTCCTCGTCGACCTCGTCGATCATCGTGTAGCTGGCCTGCAGGTTCTCCAGCCGCGGGTCGTCGTGGCGCAGGCGCTCGAGGCGGTAGTTCGGCGTGTCGAGGTTCTTGTTCGGCACCAGCAGCACGGTGACGCGCTGCTTCAGCTCGATCTTGGTGATCTCGGTGCGCTTCTCGTTGAGCAGGAAGCTCGTCACCTCCACCGGCACCTGCACGTGCACGGCGGCGGTGTTCTCCTTCATCGACTCCTCCTGCACCATGCGCAGGATCTGCAGCGCGGAGGATTCGGTGTCGCGGATGTGGCCGGTGCCGTTGCAGCGCGGGCAGGTGATGTGGCTGCCCTCGCTGAGCGCCGGGCGCAGGCGCTGGCGGCTCAGCTCGAGCAGGCCGAACTTGGAGATCGAGCTGAACTGCACGCGTGCGCGGTCCTGGCGCAGCGCGTCGCGCAGGCGGGTCTCGACCTCGCGGCGGTTCTTGCTCTCCTCCATGTCGATGAAGTCGACCACGATCAGGCCGCCCAGGTCGCGCAGCCGCATCTGGCGCGCGATCTCGTCGGCCGCCTCGAGGTTGGTGCGGGTCGCGGTCTCCTCGATGTCGCTGCCGCGCGTGGCGCGCGCCGAGTTCACGTCCACCGAAACCAGCGCCTCGGTGTGGTCGATCACGATCGCGCCGCCCGAGGGCAGGTTGACCGTGCGGCTGAAGGCCGTCTCGATCTGGTGCTCGATCTGGAAGCGGGCGAACAGCGGCGCGTCGTCGCGGTAGCGCTTGACCTTGTGAGCCGTGTCCGGCATCACGTGGTTCATGAACTGCTGCGCCTGCTCGAAGATGTCGTCGGTGTCGATCAGGATCTCGCCGATGTCCGCGGTGAAGTAGTCGCGGATCGCGCGGATCACCAGGCTCGACTCCTGGTAGATCAGGAAGGCGCCCTTGCCGACCTTGGAGGCGCCCTCGATCGCCTCCCACAGCTTGAGCATGTAGTTCAGGTCCCACTGCAGCTCGGCGGCGGAGCGGCCGATGCCGGCGGTGCGGGCGATCAGGCTCATGCCCTTGGGGTAGTCGAGCTGGTCGAGGTTCTCCTTCAGCTCTTCCCGGTCCTCGCCCTCGATGCGCCGGCTCACGCCGCCGCCGCGCGGGTTGTTGGGCATCAGCACCAGGTAGCGGCCGGCCAGCGAGACGAAGGTGGTCAGCGCCGCGCCCTTGTTGCCGCGCTCCTCCTTCTCGACCTGCACCAGCAGTTCCTGGCCGTTGGAGATGACGTCCTGGATCTTCGCGTCGCGGACGCTGACGCCCTGCTTGAAGAACTCCTTGGCGATCTCCTTGAAGGGCAGGAAGCCGTGCCGGTCCTCGCCGTAGTCGACGAAGCAGGCCTCGAGCGAGGGCTCGACGCGCGTCACGACGGCCTTGTAGATGTTGCCCTTGCGCTGCTCGCGCCCTTCGATCTCGGTCTCGAAGTCCAGCAGCTTCTGGCCATCGACGATGGCCAGGCGACGCTCTTCCTGCTGCGTCGCGTTGATCAGCATGCGCTTCACGTTTGCTCCTCACGCGCGGCCGTTCGCGGCCGCGATACCGTCAGCCGCCCTCGCGGGCGACGCTTCGATGCACGGCAGACGCGTGGGAACCGGAAGGAATCGCCCTGGACTGCCCGGTGCGGTGTCGATCAGCCGATCGAGCGCGTGGGCAGCGTTGGCGCGTGCGTGGCAGCGAGGAGGGCATCGGTTGCCGGGGTCCGGGGCCGCCGCGCAGCCAGGCTCACCCGCGCCGCGCCGGCTTCTGGCCGGGGCAGCGGGGGCGTGGTGCGCGGGGAAAAGGGGACCGGGGACAACATCCGCCTGGAGTCACTGGACGCGAACCGGAGCCGGGTGGGCGTCTCGCCCGGCCTGTCTCCGCTTCTTGAAACCTTGTTCTGGGTTCGTTGTTCGTCTGCGTTGCCACCCTGTGCTGGCGACCGCGCCGTCACGTGGGGACGGGGCCCGCCGCCTGCTGCGGGGTGTGGCATCACCTGTGGCCCGGGCTCACCGGGCCGGCTCCCCTCGCGCCGCGCCGCTAAACTCCGATAAATCAAGCACTTACGGCAGCAAGGTGGAGCGACGGATTATAGGGGCCAAACCGGCCGCGGCGCGTGCGGCGGCGAGCGCCCCGCCGGCCCCCGCCGTGCTGCGGCTCACGGTGGACGAAGCGGGCGAGGGCCAGCGGCTGGACAACTTCCTGCTGCGCCTGCTCAAGGGCGTGCCCAAGACCCATGTCTATCGCGTCATCCGCTCCGGCGAGGTGCGTGTCAACAAGGGCCGCGCCGCGGCCGACACGCGCCTCGCGCTCGGCGACGAGGTGCGCGTGCCGCCGGTGCGCACGGCGCAGCGCGACGCCGCTTCGCCGGCGCCGCCGCGCGAATTCCCGGTGGTCTACGAGGACGAGCACCTGCTGGTGGTCGACAAGCCGGCCGGCGTCGCGGTGCACGGCGGCAGCGGCGTCAGCTTCGGGGTGATCGAGCAGCTGCGCCGCGCGCGGCCGCAGGCGAAGTTCCTCGAGCTGGTGCACCGGCTCGACAAGGAGACCTCCGGCCTGCTGATGCTGGCCAAGAAGCGCAGTGCGCTGACCGCGCTGCAGGACCAGCTGCGCCAGCGGGAAACCGGCAAGACCTACGCGGCGCTGGTGCCCGGCGCCTGGCCCGACCGGCTCAAGGTCATTGACGTGCCGCTGCACAAGTTCCTGACCGGCGAGGGCGAGCGCCGCGTGCGGGCGGTCGAGCCGGGGCACGAGGAGGCCAGGCGCTCAATCACGCTGGTGAAGGTGGCGCGGCGCTGGCGCGACTTCACGCTGCTGGACGTGACCATCAAGACCGGTCGCACGCACCAGATCCGCGTGCACCTGGCGCATGCCGGCCATGCCATCGTCGGCGACCCGAAATACGGCGACTTCGCGCTCAACAAGGCGCTGGCGCGCGGGCCGGCGAAGTTCGAGCGCATGTTCCTGCATGCGCGCCGGCTGAAGTTCGTCCACCCCGCCACCGGCGCGGCCATCGAGCTCGAGGCGCCGCTGCCCGCAGAATGCGAGGCTTTCCTGAGCACCCTGGCCGCATGAATCGCCCCAGAAACTTCGACCTCATCGTCTTCGACTGGGACGGCACGCTGTTCGATTCGACCGCACTGATCGCGCGCTGCATCCAGGCCGCCTGCGCCGACCTCGGTGTGCCGGTGCCCAGCGACGAGCGCGCCAGCTACGTGATCGGCATGGGCCTGATCGACGCCTTGCAGCATGCCGCGCCCGACCTGCCGCGCGAGCGCTACCAGGAACTCGGTGCGCGCTACCGCCACCACTACTTCGCGCGCCAGCACGAGATCGTGCTGTTCCCCGGCACGCTGGAGATGCTGCAGGCGCTGAAGTCGCGCCACCACTGGCTCGGCGTGGCCACGGGCAAGTCGCGCCGCGGGCTCGACGAGGCACTGCAGTCGGTGCAGCTGAAGAACGTGTTCGACGCCACCCGCACTGCCGACGAGACCGCGTCGAAGCCGAACCCGCAGATGCTGCTCGAGCTGATGCGCGAGTTCGGCGCCGAGCCCGAGCGCACGCTGATGATCGGCGACACCACGCACGACCTGCAGCTGGCCGCCAACGCCGGCACCGCCGCCATCGGCGTGGCCTACGGCGCCCACCCGCACGAGAACTTCGCCGGCTTCGACACCCGCGCCGTCGCGCACTCGGTGGCCGAGCTGCACGACTGGCTGGCCCGCCATGCCTGAGCCGCAGGTGCTGTGTGCCTCCGCGCAGCTCGTCGAACGCGGCGACGCGCTCGTGTTCGACGTGCTCGAGTACCGCCGCCCGGCACGCGCCTTCGCGCTGCGCTTCGAGGGCCGCGTGGTGGCCTACGTGAACCGCTGCATGCACACGCCCGTGGAAATGGACTGGCAGGACGGCAAGTTCCTCGACATGGACCGGGAGTACATCCTCTGCTCGATCCACGGCGCGGCCTACGAGCCGCTGTCGGGCCGCTGCGTCGCCGGGCCTTGCGTCGGCGCGCGGCTCATCCCGATACAGGTCGAGGAGCGCGACGGCCAGGTGTATTGGTATCCTTCCCGCGACATCCAACCTCCCTTCGCCGACTGAAACGGCCACCCGGCCGCCGCGCGGCCCATCCTCCGGCAGTCCCCCGATGAGCACCCCCGATCCTTCCCCGCCGAGCGAACGTGTCGAACCGGCCTTCGGCGGGCCGTCCGCCGAGGCGACGCGACCCGCCCCTGCCGCGGCCGCCGCTGCGCCGGCCTGGGCCGACGGCCTCGAGCAGCTCGGCCGCGACTTCCTGCGCGAGCGCCGCAGCGAGCGTCGCTGGCGCGTCTTCTTCCGCCTGCTGTGGGCGCTGCTGCTCCTCACGCTGCTGGTGCTGCTGATCGCGCCGCAGATCCCGAGCAGCGCGCCGAGCACCCCGCACACCGCGCTGATCGAGGTGCGCGGCGAGATCGCCGCCGACAGCGAGGCGAACGCGGAGAGCCTGGTCGGCGCGCTGAAGTCCGCGTTCGAGGACCAGGGCGCGCAGGCCGTGGTGCTGCGCATCAACTCGCCCGGCGGCAGCCCGGTGCAGGCCGGCATCGTCAACGACGAGATCCGCCGCCTCAAGGCGCTGCACAAGAAGAAGGTCTACGCGGTGGTCGAGGAAATGTGCGCCTCGGGCGCCTACTACATCGCCGTCGCGGCCGACGAGATCTACGTCGACAAGGCCAGCCTGGTGGGCAGCATCGGCGTGCTGATGGACGGCTTCGGCTTCACCGGCGCGATGGAGAAGCTCGGCATCGAGCGGCGCCTGCTGACCGCCGGCGAGAACAAGGGCATGCTCGACCCGTTCTCGCCGCAGAATGAACAGCACCGCGCCTTCGCCAAGGCGATGATCGACCAGATCCACCAGCAGTTCATCGCAGTCGTGAAGCAGGGCCGCGGCGCGCGGCTGAAGGAGACGCCGGAGACCTTCTCCGGCCTGTTCTGGAACGGCGAGGAGGCGATCAAGCTCGGCCTGGCCGACCACCGCGGCAACCTCGACTTCGTCGCACGCGAGGTGGTCAAGGCCGAGGACATCATCGACTACACGCCCAAGGAGAACGTGGCCGAACGGCTGGCCAAGCGCTTCGGCGCGGCCATCGGCTCCGGCGCGGTGCGCGCGCTGCGCGAGCTGGCGCCGGTGCGCTGACGCAGCGCTCGCTCAGGGTTCTCCGTCCCAGTAGTCCAGGCTGTTTCCGGGCCGCTGCACGATGCGCACGCCGCGGGTGTAGGCGGCCACCTTGCCCGAGTCCGGGTACTCGCAGAGTTCCGGCCGCTGCTGCGTGCTGATGCTCAGGTAGCGCAGCGGGGCGTCGGAGGTGTTGACGAACTGGTGCGGGTACTCCGGCCCGGCCGGGACGAACACCAGGTCGCCGGCGCGCACCGGCAGCATCTCGCCGGCCACGCGCAGGTGGCCAGTGCCCTCGAGGACGACGAACAGCTCCTCCTGGGCGTGGTGGAAGTGGTAAGGGCAGCTGCGCTTGCCCGGCGCGAGGATGTCGACGCCGGCGCCGAGCTGGCGTGCCGCGGTGCCGTCGGAGACAGAGCCGCAGCGCGTGTCGTAGAGCGGCTCGCGCTGCTGGCGCTCGAGCGTCACCTCGTCGAGGTTGCGGATGAGCTGCCGGCGCAGTGCGCTCGCCTTATCGTTCATGCCGCGGCCTTCAGCAGCCCCTTGGTCTCGATGAACTCGATCACCTGCTGCAGCCCCTCGCGCGTCTTCAGGTTGGTCATCACGTAGGGCCGGTTCGGGCGCATGCGTTTCGTGTCGGACTCCATCACCGCGAGGTCGGCGCCCACGTGCGGCGCGAGGTCGGTCTTGTTGATGACGAACAGGTCGCTCTTGGTGATGCCCGGCCCCCCCTTGCGCGGGATCTTCTCGCCCGCGGCCACGTCGATCACGTAGATCGTCAGGTCCGACAGCTCGGGGCTGAAGGTGGCGGCGAGGTTGTCGCCGCCGGACTCGATGAACACGATGTCCGCCTCGGGGAACTTCGCCAGCATGCGGTCCACCGCCTCGAGGTTGATCGAGGCATCCTCGCGGATCGCGGTGTGCGGGCAGCCGCCGGTCTCCACGCCCATGATGCGCTCGGGCTCGAGCGCGCCGGCCACGGTGAGCAGGCGCTGGTCTTCCTTGGTGTAGATGTCGTTGGTGACGACCACCAGGTCCCAGCGCTCGCGCATCGCCTTGCACAGCATCTCGACCAGGGTCGTCTTGCCCGAGCCGACCGGGCCGCCGACGCCGACGCGCAGCGGCGGCAGTTTCTTGGTGCGTTGAGGCGCAGGTGCGTTCATGCGGGCATTATGGTTGGCAGCTCAGGAGCGGAACAGGCGCGAGTACTGCACCTCGTGCTGCGCGCTGCGGATCGCGAGCAGCGGGCTGTAGGCCTGGCGGGCGTCGTCCGGGCAGTCGAGCGCCGGTTCGACCACCGCCGGCATCGCCGCGGCCAGCGCGGCCAGCAGCCGCTGGCCCGCGCTCTGGCCCAGCGGCACCGCCTTCAGCGCGGCCTGTACCAGGTTCTCGGCCCAGCCGAAGGCGAAGGCGAGCAGCGCCGCGCGCGGCGCCGCGCCCGAGTCGGCGGCGGCGAGCGCGAAGGCGAGCGGCCAGCTCGGCGCCGGCGGCAGCGACGCGAGCCACGCGACCCGCTCGTCCGGGCCGCCGCGGTTCTTCAGCCACTCGACCATCGAGCGGCCCATCTGCTCGGCCTGGCCGCGCAGCTCGCGCGATTCGCGTGTCTGCAGCACCCAGTCGTTGAGCGAGCGCAGGCGTGCGCGGTCGCCAGCGCGCCAGGCGGCGATCGACGCGGCCAGCACCGGGAGCTCGCTGCGCGCCAGCACGAGCCGGAGCTGGTCGCCCAGCCAGCGCGCGGCGCTCGCCTCGTCGTGGACCAGCCCGGCATCGACCGCCGATTCCAGCCCCTCGGAGTAGCTGAAGCCGCCCACCGGCAGCGCCGGCGAGGCGAGCCAGATCAGCTGCAGCAGCGCGGCCGGCGCGAGCGCGTCAGTGCCCGTGGCCGTGTTCGTGCTTGTGCCGGTGCTCGTGGTCATGGTCGTGCCCGTGGTCATGGCCATGGTCATGAGCATGGTCGTGCCCGTGTCCCTGGTCGTGCCCGTGGGGCGCGTGGCCATGCGCCGGCGCCGCATACGCGCCGCCTTCGGGCTCGAAGGCCTCGGTGACCTCGTGCACGATCAGGTGGCGCTGGCGCAGCAGGTCGGCCAGCACGTGGTCGGGCTCGAGCTTGAGGTGGTCGCTCTGCAGCTCCAGCGCCACGTGCCGGTTGCCCAGGTGGTAGGCGGCGCGCAGCAGGTCGAACGGCGTGCCGTGCTCGGCGCAGGCGGTGACCTTGAGCACCGGCTGGGCGGCCGCGACCACGCGCACCAGCGAGCCGTCCTCGCCCACCAGCACGTCGCCGCCGCGCACCACCGTGCCGCGCGGCAGGAACACGCCGAGGCTGCGGCCGGTGGAGTCGGTAGCGTCGAAGCGGCTCTTCTGGCGCACGTCCCAGTCGAGCTCGACGGTGGCGGCGCGCTTGAGCAACACCGCGGCGAGGCCGCGGCCGCCGGGGATCAGCTTGTTGATGGTCAGCATGGGTGGATTGTGCGCGAGCGTGCGAATTGGCACATCGACCCCGGGTAGTTCTGCGGTTCGACGGCGCGACGGCAATGGTGCAATCGAGGGTGGCGCCCTGTGTACGATGCGCGCCGACCAAGAAATGCCCGTCATCGCAGTCATCAACCGCAAGGGCGGCAGCGGCAAGAGCACGCTGGCCACCCATCTCGCCGGCTACTGTGCGCGCCAGGGCCTGCGCACGATGCTGGGCGACACCGACCGCCAGCAGTCGACCCAGGCCTGGCTGCGTGCCCGCGCCGACCAGACGCTGCCCGAGGTGCTGCCGATCGTCGGCTGGGCGCTCGACCCGAAGAGCCAGCTGCGCCCGCCCGTCGGCGTCACCCACGTGGTTCTGGACACCCCGGGCGGCATGCGCGGCTTCGAGCTGGCCAAGGTGGTGTCGTATGCCGACGCGGTGCTGATCCCGGTGTGCCAGTCGCTGTTCGACCGCGAGTCGGCGGCCGAGTGCCTGGCCGAGCTCCGCACGCTGCCGCGCGTGGCCAGCGGGCGCTGCCAGGTGGCGGCGATCGGCATGCGGCTGGACGCCCGCACCAAGGCCGACGAACTGCTGGCGCGCTGGGCCGCCGGGCTCGAGCTGCCGTTCATCGGCGTGCTGCGCGAGACGCAGACCTACGTGCGCTGCGTCGACCTCGGGCTGACCGTGTTCGACCTGCCCCCCGCCAAGGTGGCGGCCGACCGCGCCCAATGGCAGCCGATCATCGACTGGCTCGAACCGGTGCTGCGGCCGACGGTGAAGGAGCAGCCGTTCGTGACCAAGCCGACCCGGCCCTGCACCGTGCCGGGCGAACTGCGCCCGCTGCCGCGTGTCGAGCCGGCGCCGCCGCCCGTGCCGCGCCCGGCGCAAGCGCCGCAGCCGCTCGCCGGCGAGGTGCCGCTGGGCATCCTCGAGGCCGCACCGCGCCGCGGCCTGGGCCAGCGCGTCGCCGAATGGCTGGCCGGCTGGGCGCCGCGCCGGCCGCGGCGGGCCTGACTCAGGCGCTCAGAACAGGAAGTAGCGCTGCGCCAGCGGCAGCACCGTGGCCGGCTCGCAGGTCAGCAGCTGGCCGTCGGCGCGCACCTCGTAGGTCTGGGCATCGACTTCCATGCTCGGCACGTAGCCGTTGTGCACCATGTCGGGCTTGCGCACGCCGCGGCAGCCGCGCACGGCCGACACGCGCTTCCTGAGCCCGAGCGACTCGGGCACGCCGCCGTCCAGCGCGGCCTGGCTGACGAAGGTCAGCGAGCCGGCGTGCAGCGCGCCGCCGAAGGCGCCGAACATCGGCCGGTAGTGCACCGGCTGCGGCGTCGGGATCGAGGCGTTCGGGTCGCCCATCGCCGCCGCGGCGATGAAGCCGCCCTTGAGGATCAGCGCCGGCTTGACGCCGAAGAAGGCCGGCTTCCACAGCACCAGGTCGGCCCACTTGCCGGGCTCGATGCTGCCGAGCTCGTGCGCCATGCCATGCGCGAGCGCCGGGTTGATGGTCAGCTTGGCGATGTAGCGCTTGACGCGGGTGTTGTCGTTGCGCGCCGAGTCGCCCGGCAGCGCGCCGCGCTGCAGCTTCATCTTGTGCGCCGTCTGCCAGGTGCGGATGACGACCTCGCCGACCCGGCCCATCGCCTGGCTGTCGCTGCTCATCATGCTGATCGCGCCCAGGTCGTGCAGCACGTCCTCGGCGGCGATGGTCTCGCGCCGGATGCGGCTCTCGGCAAACGCCAGGTCCTCGGCGATCGAGGCATCGAGGTGGTGGCACACCATCAGCATGTCGACATGCTCGTCGAGCGTGTTGACGGTGTAGGGCATGGTCGGGTTGGTGGAGGAGGGCAGGAAGTTCGCCTCGCCCACCACCTTCAGGATGTCCGGCGCATGGCCGCCGCCCGCGCCCTCGGTGTGGAAGGCGCACAAGGTGCGGCCCTTGGTCGCCGCGATGGTGTTCTCGACGAAGCCGGATTCGTTCAGCGTGTCGCTGTGGATCGCCACCTGCGTGTCGGTCTGCTCGGCGACGTCGAGGCAGTGGTCGATCGCCGAGGGCGTGGTGCCCCAGTCCTCGTGCAGCTTCAGGCCCACCGCGCCGGCCTCGACCTGCTGGCGCAGCGCCTCGGGCCGGCTCGCATTGCCCTTGCCGAGGAAGGCCAGGTTCATCGGGAAGGCATCCGCCGCCTGCAGCATGCGCGCGATGTTGGCCGGCCCCGGCGTGCAGGTGGTGGCGAAGGTGCCGGTGGCCGGGCCGGTGCCGCCGCCGAGCATCGTCGTGACGCCCGAGGCGAGCGCCTCCTCGATCTGCTGCGGGCAGATGAAATGGATGTGCGAATCGATCGCCCCGGCGGTGACGATCATGCCTTCACCGGCGATGATCTCGGTGCCCGGGCCGATGACGATGTCCACGCCCGGCTGCACGTCCGGGTTGCCGGCCTTGCCGATGGCGGCGATGCGCGTGCCGCGGATGCCGATGTCGGCCTTGACGATGCCCCAGTGGTCGACGATCACCGCGTTCGTGATGACACAGTCGACCGCCTCGTGCGCGCCCGGGCCGTTGACCCGCTGGCCCTGGCCCATGCCGTCGCGGATGGTCTTGCCGCCGCCGAACTTCACCTCTTCGCCGTAACCGCCGGCGGCCAGCGTGTAGTCGCGTTCGATCTCGATGATCAGGTCCGTGTCCGCCAGGCGCAGCCGGTCGCCCACGGTCGGGCCGAACATCTCCGCGTAGGCGCGTTTGCCGAGGGTGGCCATGTCAAAGCTTTCCTTGCACGAGGCCGCGGAAGCCGTACACGACGCGGTCGCCGCCGAAATCGACCAGCTCGATGGTGCGCTGCTGCCCCGGCTCGAAACGCACCGCGGTGCCGCTGGCGATGTTCAGCCGCATGCCGCGCGCGGCCGCGCGGTCGAACCTGAGGGCACCGTTGGTCTCGGCGAAGTGATAGTGCGAGCCGACCTGGATCGGCCGGTCGGCGCCGTTCTCGACCACCAGCGTCAGCGTGCGCCGGCCGGGGTTCAGCGTCAGCTCGCCGTCGTCGACCAGCAGTTCGCCCGGTACGAGGCTCGTCACTTGCGGCCCCGCCACCACAGCGCGCCGGCGGCCAGCGCAACCACGAGCAGCAGGCCGAACAGGTCGCTGGCGTGCCAGTGCGGGTTGTCCAGGCCATGGCCCTCGTGGGCGGCGGCCAGGGCCGGGACGAAAAGGGCCAGCAGGCCGGCGGCGGATCGACGCATCGTGGTCTCCCTCGGGTTCATGGATTCACGCAATGGGTTGGTGCACGGTCACCAGTTTGGTGCCATCGGGGAACGAGGCCTCGACCTGGATGTCCGGGATCATCTCGGCCACGCCGTCCATCACGTCGGCACGCGACAGGATGGTCTTGCCCTCGCTCATCAGCGCCGCGACGCTCTTGCCGTCGCGCGCACCCTCCATGATCGCCGCGCTGATCAGCGCCACCGCCTCGGGGTAGTTGAGCTTCAGCCCGCGGGCCTTGCGGCGCTCGGCCAGCAGGGCCGCGGTGAAGATCAGCAGCTTGTCCTTCTCGCGGGGCGTGAGTTCCATGGTGGGGCAGCATCAGCAGGAGGTGTGCCAGCCGATGATAGGTTGGCACAGGCCTTGCCCCAAGTCGGCGCATGCCCTCGGACCTGCCCTCTCCCGTCGCGGCGCTCCCGGTCGGGCCGGGGATGACGCCGCCTCCCGGCACCAAGCCGGTGCAGCGCGTGGTCAAGGTCCGGCGCGACTACAACAGCTGGGTCGCGCGCGAGACCATGGAAGACTACGCGCTGCGCTTCACGCCGCGCAGCTTCCGCAAGTGGTCGTCGATGCGCGTGGCCAACACGGCCTTCGGCGCAGCGTCCTTCCTGGTGCTCGAGGCGGTGGGCGGCACGCTGCTGGTCGACTACGGCTTCGTCAACGCGTTCTGGGCCATCCTCGCCACCGGGCTGATCATCTTCGCGGCCGGCTGGCCGATCAGCGTCTACGCCGCGCGCCACGGCGTGGACATGGACCTGCTCACCCGCGGCGCCGGCTTCGGCTACCTCGGCTCCACGATCACCTCGCTGATCTATGCCAGCTTCACCTTCATCTTCTTCGCGCTCGAGGCGGCCATCATGGCCTACGCGATCGAGCTGGCCTTCGACATCCCGCCGGCCTGGGGCTACCTGATCTGCGCGCTGGTGGTGATCCCGCTGGTGACGCACGGCGTGACGACCATCAGCCGCCTGCAGGTGTGGACGCAGCCGCTCTGGCTGGCGATGCTGATCGTGCCGTTCTTCTACATCTTCGCGCAGCACCCGGGCGTGCTCGGCGAGCTGTGGCAGTTCGGCGGCATCGCGCCCGGCGGCGCGCCCGACGAACTGATGCCCGCCGGCTTCGACCTGCTCAAGTTCGGCGCCGCGATGACGGTGGGCATTGCCCTCATCACGCAGATGGGCGAGCAGGCCGACTACCTGCGCTTCATGCCGGAGGCGGTGCCGGGCCGCAAGGCCTCGTGGTGGGCCGGCGTCGTGATCGGCGGCCCCGGCTGGGTGATCCCGGGCGTGCTGAAGATGCTGGCCGGCGCGCTGCTCGCCTTCCTCGCGCTCGGCTACGCGGTGCCGCCCGACCGTGCCGTCGACCCGACGCAGATGTACCTGATCGCCTACGGCGCGATGACCGGCAAGGTCGGCCTGGCAGTCGCGGCCACGGCGATCTTCGTGATCGTCTCGCAGCTCAAGATCAACGTCACCAATGCCTACGCGGGCTCGCTGGCCTGGTCGAACTTCTTCGCCCGGCTGACCCACAGCCACCCGGGCCGCGTGGTGTGGATGGTGTTCAACACCCTGATCGCGCTGATGCTGATGGAGCTGAACGTCTTCCAGGCGCTCGGCAAGGTGCTCGGCCTGTACTCGAACATCGCGATCAGCTGGATGATGGCGGTGGTGGCCGACCTGGTGGTCAACAAGCCGATGGGCTGGTCGCCGCGCGGCATCGAGTTCAAGCGGGCCCACCTGTACGACGTCAACCCGGTGGGCGTGGGGGCGATGGGCATCGCCTCGGTGGTGTCGATCGCCGCCTACCTCGGGGCGATGGGCGCGCTGGCGCAGGCCTTCTCGGCGGTGATCGCGATGGTCACGGCCTTCGTCGCCTCGCCATTGATCGCGTGGTGGACAAAGGGCCGCTACTACATCGCCCGTGTGCCTGAGACGCCGGAAGAGCAGGGCCCCTACAAGCGCCTGACCCGCTGCACGATCTGCGAGCGCGACTACGAGCACGACGACATGGCGCACTGCCCGGCCTACGGCGGCGCGATCTGCTCGCTGTGCTGCTCGCTCGACGCGCGCTGCCACGACCTGTGCAAGCCCGACGCGCGGCTGTCGGTGCAGTGGCGCCGCGCACTCGCGCGCGTGGTGCCGGCGTCGCTCTGGGCGCGCCTGGACACCGAGCTCGGCCACTACCTGATGCTGATGGCGCTGGCCGTGCCGGCGCTGGCCGGGCTGTTCGTCGCGGTGTGGCGCCACGAGCGCCGCCTGCTGGGCGCGCTCTCGCCGGCGGCCGAAGCGGCGCTGCAGCTCGGCTACCTGAAGATCTTCGCGGCGCTGCTGGTGACCACCGCGGTGGTGCTGTGGTGGCTGGTGCTGAAGCACCGCAGCGCGCTGGTGGCGCAGGAGGAGTCGAACCGCCAGACCCAGCTGCTGGTGCAGGAGATCGAGTCGCACCGCCGCACCGACGCCGCGCTGCAGCAGGCCAAGCAGGCGGCCGACAGCGCCAACCAGGCCAAGAGCCGCTACATCTCGGCCATCAGCCACGAGCTGCGCACGCCGCTGAACAGCATCCTCGGCTATGCGCAGCTGCTCGACGACGACCCCTCCATCCCCGAGGCGCGCCGCCAGGCGGTGCGGGTCATCAAGCGCGGCGGCGACCACCTGCTCTCGCTGATCGAGGGCACGCTGGACATCGCGCGCATCGAGGGCGGCAAGCTGACGCTCGAGCCGGCGCCGATGCAGCTGCGCGAGGGCCTGCAGCAGATCGCGCGGCTGTTCGAGCTGCAGGCGCAATCGAAGGGCATCGTCTTCGTCGCCGAGCTCGACGACCAGGCCCCGGAGCTCGTGCGCGCGGACGAGAAGCGGCTGCGCCAGATCCTCATCAACCTGCTCGGCAACGCGGTCAAGTTCACCGCACGCGGCCGCGTCACCTTCCGGCTGCGCTACCTGCGCGAGATCGCGCACTTCGAGGTCGAGGACACCGGCCCGGGCATCGCGCCGGACGAACTCGCGCGTGTCTTCGAGCCCTTCGCGCGCGGCGCCTCGGCCGGGCAGGGCGGCGGCACCGGGCTCGGCCTGACGATCGCCAAGATGCTGACCGAGCTGATGGGCGGCGAACTGACGGTGGACAGCCGGCCGGGCCAGGGCAGCCTCTTCCGCGTGCGCCTGTTCCTGCCCGAACTGCACGCCGACGCGCGACCGGCCCGCCCGCCGCTGGCCCGGCTCGGCTACGCCGGAGCGCGCCGCCGCGTGCTGGTGGTCGACAACGAGGAGGCCGACCGCGGCCTGCTGGTCAGCGTGCTGCAGCCGCTGGGTTTCGAGCTGCGCCAGGCCGAGTCGGGCGAGGACTGCCTCGCGAAGCTGCGCGCCTGGCGTAATGGGGAGGGGGGCGGCGAAGGCTGGCGGCCCGACGCGATCTTCATGGACCTCGCGATGCCTGGCATCGACGGCTGGGAGACGCTGCGCCGCATCCGGCGCGAGGCGCTCGGCCCGGCGGCGCTGGCCATCGTGTCGGCCAACGCCTTCGACAAGGGGCAGGAGAACGACGTCGGTATCGGTGCGGGCGACTTCATCACCAAGCCTGTGCGGGTCGACGAACTGCTCGACTGGCTGGGCCGCGCGCTCGCGCTGCAGTGGCGCTCCGGTGCCCCGGCCGTGCCCGAGCCCGTGCCCGAGTCGCTGCAGGACGGGCCGCTCGCGCTGCCGCCCGAGCCGCAGCTGCGCGCACTGCAGGAACTCGTCAACCTCGGCTACGTGCGCGGCATCGTGCGGCGGCTCGACCAGATCCAGGCCGAGTCGCCCGAGAGCGCCGCCTTCGTGGCCCGCATGCGCGCGCTGGCGCGCGGCTTCCGGCTCGACGAGATGAACGGCGAGCTGACCCGCGCCCTCGCGTCGTGACCACCATGGAGATCGACCGCCACCACGCCGACCTGGTGCTGATCGTCGACGACGTGCCCGAGAACCTGTCGGTGCTGCACGACGCGCTGGACGAATTCGGCTATACCGTGCTGGTGGCCACCAACGGCGAACAGGCGCTGCAGCGCGCCGCGCAGGCGCTGCCCGACATCATCCTGCTCGACGCGCTGATGCCCGGGCTGGATGGCTTCGAGGTCGCGCGGCGCCTGAAGGCCGACCCGGCCACCAGCGCGATCCCGATCGTCTTCATGACCGGGCTGACCGAGACCGAGCATGTGCTCTCGGCGTTCCAGGCCGGCGGCATCGACTACGTGACCAAGCCGATCCGGCCGATGGAGGTGCTGGCGCGCATCGCGGCCCACGTGCAGGGCGCGCGCGAGCGGCGCCAGGCGCGCAATGCGCTCGATGCCTTCGGCCATGCCACGCTGTCGGTGCGCGCCGCCGACGGCCGCGTGCTGTGGCAGACGCCGCTGGCGCGCCAGATGCTGCTGGCGCACGAGGCGGGCGACGGCCAGCAGCTCGGCGAGGCCGTGCTCGACTGGCTGCAGGCCCAGGCGGTGGTGCATGCCACCGGCGGCCGGCCGCAGGCGCTGGTGCTCGCGCGCCACGGCAAGCGCCTGACCATCGCGCTGCACGAGGCGAGCGCGGCCAGCGGCGGCGCGAGCGGCGGCGAGGACGAGTGGCTGCTGGTGATGAGCGAGGCCTCGGACGAGTCGACCATCGAGGCGCTGGGCCTGGCGTTCCGGCTCACCGCGCGCGAGGCCGAGGTGCTGTACTGGGTGGTGCAGGGCAAGACCAACCGCGACATCGGCGAGATCCTCGGCACCAGCCCGCGCACCGTGCACAAGCACCTGGAGCATGTGTTCGAGAAGCTCGGTGTCGAGACCCGCACCGCCGCCGCCGGCCTCGCGATGGCGCGTGTGCGGCAGCTGGCCGCCACGCGCTGAAGGAGTAGCCGATGGACCTGCTGATCCGCCCCGCCGAACCGCGCGACGCCGCAGCGCTGGCCGAGATCTACGCGCCCAGCGTGCGCGAGCGGCCGACCTCCTTCGAGCTCGACGCGCCCGATGCCGCCGAGATGGCCCGGCGGCTGGCGCAGGTGAGCACGATGTGGCCATGGCTCGCGGCCGAGTCGGGCGGCGAACTGCTCGGCTACTGTTATGCGAGCTCCTTCGCCGAGCGTGCAGCGTACCGCTGGTCGGTCACCACCACCGTCTACGTGCGCGACGCCGCGCAGCGCCGCGGCCTGGGCCGCGCGCTGTACCTGAGGCTGTTCGAGATCCTGCGCCGCCAGGGCGCGGTGATGGCCTTTGCCGGCATCACCCTGCCGAACGAGGCCAGCGAGGGCCTGCACTGCGCGCTCGGCTTCGCGCCGGTGGGCATGTACCCGCGGGCCGGCTTCAAGCTCGGCCGCTGGTGGGACGTGGCCTGGTACGGCCTCGCCTTGCGCACGCCGCAGCCGGACGAGGCCCCGGCCGAGCCGCGCCCCTGGCACGAGGTGGCCTGATCGCCTGACAGGCAGCGGCTCAGGCTCCCGCGATCGTCGGCACGCCGTCGTGCCGGCGCGGCCGGTCGTGCAGGATCGCCTCGGTGACCATCGAGCGGTGGATGCGCCAGCGCGCCAGCACATGGTCGAACACCAGGCGCTCGTCGCCCGAGACCTGGCCGTCGGCCGTCAGCACCGCAGCCGCGAAGCGGCACACGAGCAGGCGTTCCTGCGCGTCGAGCACCGCGTCCAGCAGCCGGTCGATGTAGGCCTGGTCGCGCGCGCGCAGCCAGGAGCATTCCGCCAGCCCGGCGCCCACGTCGCGAACACATTCGTTCACCAGCGCGAGGAAATGCGCGCGCGGCAGGCCGATCCGGGCGAAGGCGTCGAGATCATCCAGGGCCTGGATCTCGCGCGGGTCGGCACGGCCATTGGCGGCCACCAGCAGCGCCAGCACACGGGCCGCCGCGATCGAGAGCCGGCCGGACTCGTTCGTCATCATCGATGTCTCCTTTGCGGCGGCCCGCCCTCCCGGCATGCGGCCGACCGAAGTGCGACAGAGCCGCCCGCGCCGGCGAAGTTCCCGGCGCCGCCGCCTGGATGCACCTGGATTGACGATGCGCAAGCGCGGCTGCGCTGCCCGGGACCCGGGACCGTCTCGTCGGCAGAATCGCCGCCGCGCCTCACCGAGACGGAGACCACCGACGTGCCGCCCACGACCGCCGATGATCACGCCGCCAGCGTCGACTGGCACGCGCTGGACGCCGGCGCGGTGCTGCGCCGCTGCGGCACCGACCCAACACGCGGGCTGGACGCGGCCGGTGCCGCACGCCGGCTCGCCGAACATGGCCCCAACGCCTTGCCCGAGCCGCCAGCGCGGCCGGCCTGGCGCAGCTTCGTGCGCCAGTTCAAGAGCCCGCTGATCTACATCCTCTTCGTTGCCGCGGTGCTGGCCGTGGCGCTCGGCCACCATGGCGACGCCGGGGTGATCCTCGCGGTGGTGCTGGTCAACGCCGTGATCGGCAGCTTCCAGGAGGGCCGTGCCGAGCGCTCGATGGCCGCGCTGCGCCGGCTGTCCTCGCTGCGCGTGCGCGTGCTGCGCGACGGCCACGAGCAGGTGCTCGAGGCGTGCGAGCTGGTGCCGGGTGACCTGATGCTGCTGGCCGCCGGCGATGCGGTGGCCGCCGATGCACGCCTGGTGGACGAAGCGCAGTTGCAGGTGGCCGAAGCGGCGCTGACCGGCGAATCGGTGCCGGTGTCCAAGTCGGTGGCGGCGGTGCCCGAGGCCACGGGCCTGGCCGACCGGCACGACATGGTCTATTCCGGCACCCACGTCACCGGCGGGCGCGCGCGGGCGGTGGTGGTGGCCACCGGCATCCACACCGAGGTCGGCCGCATCGCCGGGCTGACCGAGCGTGCCGAGGAGCCGAAGACGCCGCTGGAACTGCGCCTCGAGCAGTTCGGCCGCGCGCTGGTGGCGGCCGCGCTGGGCCTGTTCGTGCTCGTCGTGCTGCTCGGCCTGTGGCGCGCGCTGCCGCTGCCCGAGGTGCTGATGGTGGCGATCAGCCAGATGGTGTCGATGGTGCCCGAGGGCCTGCCGGTGGCGATGACCATCGCGCTGGCGGTGGGCATGCAGCGCATGGCCGCACGCGGCGCCATCATCCGCCGCCTCTCGGCGGTCGAGACCTTGGGCTCCACCACCGTGATCTGCAGCGACAAGACCGGCACGCTGACCAGGAACGAGATGACCGCCGTCGAGCTGTGGCTGCCCGGCGTCGGCGGCGCCCACCGCGAGATCGCGGCGGGCGGCATCGGTTATGCGCCCGAGGGCACGCTGCTCGAACACGGCCGTCCGGCCGACCTGCACGACGCCGCACTGCGCGAGCTGCTCGCCGCCGCCGCGCTGTGCAACGACGCCGAGCTGCTGCCGCCCGAGGACGAACGCGCCGCCTGGACAGTGCTCGGCGACCCCACCGAGGGCGCGCTGCTGGTGCTGGCCGGCAAGGACGGCATCGAGCTCGCGGCGCTGCGCCGCGACGCGCCGCGCGAGGCCGAGCTGCCCTTCGACTCCGACACCAAGCTGATGGCCACGCGCCACCGCCTGGCCGACGCGCCGCGCCGAGTGTTCATCAAGGGTGCGCCCGAGGCGGTGCTGCGCCTGGTGGATGGTGGTTTGAAGGGTGTGCACGACGCAACGCTGAACGCGGCGCGCCGCCAGGCCGAGGCCATGGCCACGCGGGCGCTGCGCGTGCTCGCCTTCGGCGTGGTCGACGACGATCCGCTCGACCCGGGCGACGGCTTCGAGGCGCTGGCCGGCCGCGTGCGGCTGCTCGGCCTGATCGGACAGATCGACCCGCCGCGCGAGGAGGTGAAGCTGGCGGTGGCCGAATGCCGCCGCGCCGGCATCCGGGCGGTGATGGTGACCGGCGACCACAAGCTCACCGGCCTCGCGATCGCGCGCGAGCTGGGCATCGCGCGCGAGGGAGACCGGGCGGTCGACGGCCCCGAGCTCGAGCGCATGGGCGAGGCCGAGCTGCGCGACGAGCTGCCCGGCATCGCCGTGTTCGCGCGGGTGCAGCCGGCGCAGAAGCTGCGCATCGTCGAGGCGCTGCAGGCGCGCGGCGAGGTGGTGGCGATGACCGGCGACGGCGTCAACGACGCGCCCGCGCTGGCGCGCGCCGACGTCGGCGTGGCCATGGGCATCACCGGCACCGAGGTGGCCAAGAGCGCGGCCAAGATCGTCGTCACCGACGACAACTTCGCCACCATCGTCGGCGCCGTCGAGCAGGGCCGCGTGGTCTACGCCAACCTGAAGAAGGTCATCCTCTACCTCTTCGCCACCTCGATGGCCGAGGTGCTGGTGCTGCTGCTGGCGCTGCTGGGCGGCTTTCCGCTGCCGCTGGCGGCCGTGCAGATCCTGTGGATCAACATCGTCACCGAGGGCACGGTGACGGTGAACCTGGTGATGGACCCGCCCGACGGCGACGAGATGCGACAGCGCCCGGTGCCGCGCGACGACCGCCTGCTCGGCCGGCCCCTGCTGCAGCGCGTGGCGCTGATGACGCCGCTGATCGCCGGCGTGACCTTCGGCTGGTTCGCCTGGCGGCTCTCCCAGGGCGTGCCCGAGGCGCTGGTGCGCACCGAGACCTTCACGGTGCTGGCGATGTGCCAGTGGTTCAACGTGCTGAACTGCCAGTCGGCCACCGCCTCGGCGCTCGGCCCGCGGCTGCTGCGCAACCGCTGGCTGGCCGGCGGCCTGACGCTCAGCGTGGCGCTGCAGGCGGCGGTGCTGTACGTTCCGGCGATGAACACGCTGTTCCACACCGTGCCGCTGCCGCCCGCGTCGCTGCTGCCGCTGCTGGCGCTGGCCAGCCTGGTGCTGTGGGCCGAAGAGCTGCGCAAGCTGATCGTGCGCTGCACGCGCCGCGGGGCGGCGTGATGGGGGCGGCCTGGCTGGGGCTGCAGTTCCTCGTCTGCGCGGTGCTGATCGCCGGGGCCGGCTTCGTGCTCAGCCGCAGCGGCGATGCGCTGGCCGAGGCGCATGGCTGGGGCCGCGGCTGGGTCGGCCTGGCGCTGCTGGCCACCGTGACCTCGCTGCCCGAGCTGGCCTCGGGCGTGAGTGCGGTGGCGCTGGTCGGTGCGCCCAACCTGGCGGTGGGCAACGTGCTTGGCGCCTGCGTGGTCAACCTCGCCTTCCTGGTCGTGGTCGACCTGCTGCAGCGCCACCAGCCGATGTACCGGCTGGCCAGCGAAACGCACCTGCTGTCGGCCGGCTTCGGCGTGGTGATGCTCGGCTTCGTGGCGATGAGCCTGGTCACCGGCCGCGCTGCGCCGGCGTTCCTCGGCGTCGGGCTGTACAGCCCGGTGCTGCTGGCGCTGTACCTGCTGGCGCTGCGCAGCGTGTTCGCGCACGAGCAGTCGGCGCGCCAGGGTGTGGAGGTGGCGGTGCTCGAGCGGCCCGCACGCGAGGACGTGCGGCGCGAGTGGCGCCGCTTCGGCGCGGCGGCGCTGGTGGTGCTGGCGGCCGGCAGCTGGCTGCCCGAGGTGGCCGATGGCATGGCGCAGGCGCTCGGCCTGTCGCGCAGCTTCGTCGGCACGGTGTTCATGGCGCTGGTGACCACCTTGCCCGAGATGGCCGTCACCGTCGCGGCGCTGCGCCTGGGCGCGCTCGACATGGCGATCGGCAACCTGCTCGGCAGCAACCTGTTCAACGTGGTCATCCTTGCGGTGAACGACCTCGCCTATACGCGCGGGCCGCTGCTGGCCGACGTTGCGCCGGGACACGCCGGCACGGCCGCCACCGCGCTGGTGATGACCGGCCTGGTGATCGTCGGCCTGGTGATGCGGCCCCAGGGCCGGGTGCTGCGCGTCGCGAGCTGGATCAGCGTCGGGCTGGTGGCGGCCTACGCGCTGAACGCCGCGCTCGCCTACCTGCACGGGGCTTGACCGGGTTCGGGGCAGCCTACGCCACCTTGCGTATTGGCCCCGGCGAGGGGTCAACCTAACCTGCGGGCATCCCAACCAGGAGCAACCGCCCATGAAACTTTCCCGTCGCCTCGCCGGCAAGACCCTCATCGCCCTCGGCGCCGCCGCCTGCGCGCTGGGCCTGACCGAGATGGCGCGTGCCGCCGACACCATCAAGGTCGGCATCCTGCACTCGCTGTCCGGCACCATGGCCATCTCCGAGACCGTGCTGAAGGACGTGGCGCTGATGACGATCGACGAGATCAACGCCAAGGGCGGCGTGCTCGGCAAGAAGCTCGAGCCGGTGGTCGTCGACCCGGCCTCCAACTGGCCCCTGTTCGCCGAGAAGGCCAAGCAGCTGATCACGCAGGACAAGGTGGCTGCGGTGTTCGGCTGCTGGACCTCGGTGAGCCGCAAGTCGGTGCTGCCGGTGTTCGAGGAGACCAACTCGCTGCTGTTCTACCCGGTGCAGTACGAGGGCGAGGAGCTCTCCAAGAACGTGTTCTACACGGGCGCGGCGCCGAACCAGCAGGCCATCCCCGCCGTCGAGTACCTGATGAGCAAGGACGGCGGCTCGGCCAAGCGCTGGGTGCTGCTGGGCACCGACTACGTCTACCCGCGCACCACCAACAAGATCCTGCGCGCCTTCCTGAAGGCCAAGGGCGTGGCCGAGGCCGACATCATGGAGGAGTACACCCCGTTCGGGCACTCCGACTACCAGAGCATCATCGCCAAGATCAAGAAGTTCGCCAGCGAAGGCAAGAAGACCGCGGTCGTCTCCACGATCAACGGCGACTCGAACGTGCCCTTCTATAAGGAGCTCGGCAACCAGGGCCTGAAGGCGACCGACGTGCCGGTGGTGGCCTTCTCGGTGGGTGAGGAAGAGCTGCGCGGCGTGGACACCAAGCCGCTCGTCGGCCACCTGGCGGCGTGGAACTACTTCATGTCGATCAAGAGCCCGGCCAACACCGCCTTCGTCAAGCAGTGGAGCGACTACGCCAAGGCCAAGAACATCCCCGGCCACAAGGACAAGCCGCTGACCAACGACCCGATGGAGGCCACCTACATCGGCATCCACATGTGGGCGCAGGCGGTCACCAAGGCCAAGTCCACCGACACCGACAAGGTGATCGCCGCGATGGCCGGCCAGACCTTCCCGGCGCCGGGCGGCTTCATGTCCACGATGGACAAGGAGAACCACCACCTGCACAAGCCGGTATTCATCGGCGAGGTGAAGGCCGACGGGCAGTTCAACGTGGTGTGGAAGACCAAGGGCCCGGTCGTGGCCGACCCGTGGAGCGACTACATCCCGGAGAACAAGGACAAGAAGAACGTGCCGGAAAAGAAGTGACCCCCCGAGCGCCTTGACGGCGCTCCCCCCTCGAAGGGGGGCGACGCCAGCGGACCGGCAAAGCCGGATCCGCGGCGTCCGCTTGATGGCGCGGGCGGGCTGCGCCCCGGCCCGCAACTTGCTCGCCACACCTCATGCTTCGACGCCTCGTTCTCTGTTGTCTGCTGTTGTGGGCGCCGCTGGCGGCGCATGCCCTCTCCCCCGCACAGGCCAAGGCCATCGCCGACGGTGACAGCGACGAGCGCATCGCCGCGCTGAACGCTGCCGCTGCCGAGGGCGCGAGCGGGCTCGGCGAGTTCGTGCAGGCGCTGCTCGACGATGCGGTCAAGGTCGCCGGCGACCGTGTCTTCGTCGTGCGTGACGACAAGGTGGTCGACGCGGCCTCCGGCGCGCCGGCCACGCTGCCCGAAGACGCCGAGGACGTGGTCAACAACAACCGCGTGCGCGGTGCGCTGAACGCCGCGCGTGCTGCGTTGCAGCTGTTCTCGCCCGACCTGGCCACGCGCCGCGCCGGCATCGCCGAACTGCAGAAGGAGTCGCTCGAGGAGGCGCAGCTGTCGCTGATCGACAAGGCCTACGCGGCCGAGAGCGACGCGGCGCTGAAGGCGGCGCTCGAACGCATGCGCGCCACGATCCTGGTCGCCGCGCCGGACAAGGAGAAGCGCCTGGCCGCGGTGGCCGCGTTGGCCGGCAGCGGGCAGGCGAGCGTCGCGAGCCTGATCCAGGAACGCCTCGCGCCCGGCGCCGAGGCCGACCCCGAGGTGCGCGCCGCGCTGTCCCGCGCGCTGGAGGGCATCCGCGCCAAGCTCGCCTGGGGCGAACGTGCCGGCGTGGTGTTCACCGGCATCTCGCTCGGCTCCATCCTGCTGCTCGCCGCGCTCGGCCTGGCCATCACCTACGGCCTGATGGGCGTGATCAACATGGCGCACGGCGAGCTGATCATGATCGGCGCCTACGCCACCTACCTGGTGCAGAACCTGTTCCGCAGCTGGCTGCCGGGCCTGTTCGACGCCTACATCCTGGTCGCGATCCCGGCCTCCTTCCTGGCCTCGGCGCTGGTGGGCGCGGCGATGGAGCGCAGCGTGATCCGCTGGCTCTACGGCCGGCCGCTCGAGACGCTGCTGGCCACCTGGGGCATCAGCCTGATCCTGATGCAGGGCGTGCGCTCCTTGTTCGGCGCGCAGAACGTGCCGGTCGAGAACCCGGCCTGGCTGTCCGGCGGGATGCAGGTGATGAGCAACCTGACGCTGCCCTACAACCGCATCGCGATCATCGTGTTCGCTGGCCTGGTGCTGGCCGGCATGGCGCTGCTGATCGCGCGCACCCGGCTCGGCCTGTTCGTGCGCGGCGTGACGCAGAACCGGCGCATGGCCGCCTGCGTGGGCGTGGACACCGCGAAGGTCGACACCTACGCGTTCGCGCTCGGTTCGGGCATCGCCGGGCTGGCTGGCTGCGCGCTCTCGCAGGTCGGCAACGTCGGGCCCGACCTGGGGCAGAGCTACATCGTCGACTCGTTCCTGGTCGTGGTGCTCGGCGGCGTGGGCCAGCTCGCCGGCACGGTCTACGCCGCGCTCGGGCTGGGCGTGCTGAACAAGCTGCTCGAAGGGGTGGCCGGCGCGGTGCTGGCCAAGATCATGGTGCTGGTGTTCATCGTCGTGTTCATCCAGAAGCGGCCGCAGGGCATCTTCGCGATGAAGGGAAGGAGTGCCGAGGCGTGAGTGCAGTCCTTCCGATGGCCGCTGCGCCACAGCCGCCGACGCGCTTCCTGTCGATGAAGAGCTGGTTCGGCGTCTTCGCCGCGCTGATCGCCGTCGTCGTGCTCGCACCGGTGCTCAACCTGGTGGTGCCCGAGGGCAACGTGTTCCACATGAGCGACTTCGCCGTCGCGCTGGTGGGCAAGATCATGTGCTACGCGATCTGCGCGCTGGCAATGGACCTGATCTGGGGATACACCGGCATCCTCTCGCTCGGCCACGGCCTGTTCTTCGCGCTCGGCGGCTACGCGATGGGCATGTACCTGATGCGCCAGATCGGCCGCGACGGGCAGTACCAGTCCGACATGCCGGACTTCATGGTGTTCCTGAACTGGAAGGAATTCCCCTGGCACTGGAGCTTCAGCGACAGCTTCGGCTTCCAGCTCGCGATGGTGGTGCTCGCGCCCGGGCTGCTGGCCTTCGTGTTCGGCTTCTTCGCCTTCCGCTCGCGCATCAAGGGCGTGTACTTCTCCATCATCACGCAGGCGATGACCTTCGCCGCGATGCTGCTGTTCTTCCGCAACGAGACCGGCTTCGGCGGCAACAACGGCTTCACCGACTTCAAGCGCATCCTCGGCATCACGATCGCGACGCCGCAGACGCGCATGGTGCTGTTCGTCGTCACCGGGCTGACGCTGATCGGCTTCTACCTGCTGGCGAAGTGGCTCGTGGCCAGCAAGTTCGGGCGGGTGCTGCAGGCCATCCGCGACGCCGAGAGCCGGGTGATGTTCACCGGCTACGACCCGATCAAGTACAAGCTGACGATCTGGGTCATCTCGGCGGTGATGTGCGGCATCGCCGGTGCGCTCTACGTGCCGCAGGTGGGCATCATCAACCCGAGCGAGATGAGCCCGGCGGCCAGCATCGAGATGGCGATCTGGGCCGCGGTGGGCGGGCGCGGCACGCTGGTCGGGCCGATCCTCGGCGCCTTCGTCGTCAACGGCGGCAAGAGCGTGTTCACGCAGTACTTCCCGGAGTTCTGGCTCTACGTGCTGGGCGCGATGTTCATCGCGGTGACGCTGTTCCTGCCGCACGGCATCGTCGGGCTGCTGCGGCGCTCGAAGAAGGAGGTCCGTTCGTGACCCCCGACCTAATGAAGGCCGGCGCGCAGATCCGCGCCGAACACGAGAAGATCGTCGCGGCCAAGGCAGTGTCGGGCGGGGCCAGCTACGGCCGCGTGGTCACCGGCGAGCTCGACGTCACGCACGGCGCCATCCTCTACCTCGACGACATCACCGTCAGCTTCGACGGCTTCAAGGCGCTCAACGCGCTGAGCCTGTCGATCAGCGCCGGCGAGCTGCGCTGCATCATCGGTCCGAACGGCGCCGGCAAGACGACGATGATGGACGTGATCACCGGCAAGACCCGGCCGGACGCCGGCAAGGCCTTCTTCGGCTCGACGATCGACCTGCTGCGCTTGCGCGAGAACGAGATCGCGACCATCGGCATCGGCCGCAAGTTCCAGAAACCCACCGTGTTCGAGCACCTGAGCGTGTTCGAGAACCTCGAGCTGGCGCTCAAGACCGACCATGGCGTGCGCGCCTCGATGTTCTTCCGCCTCACGCCGACGCAGCTCGACCGCATCGGCGAGGTGCTGGCGCTGATTCACCTGAAGGACGCCGCGCAGCGCACCGCCGGGCTGCTCAGCCACGGCCAGAAGCAGTGGCTCGAGATCGGCATGCTGCTGATGCAGGACCCGAAGCTGCTGCTGCTCGACGAACCCGTGGCCGGCATGACCGACGAGGAGACCGAGCGCACCGCGGAACTCTTCCTCTCGCTCGAGGGCAGCCACTCGCTGGTGGTGGTCGAGCACGACATGAAGTTCATCGGCGAGCTGACGCAGGGCAAGCCGCACAAGAAGGTGACCGTGCTGCACGAGGGCAGCGTGCTCGCCGAGGGCTCGCTGGCCGACGTGCAGGCCAACGAAAAAGTCGTCGAAGTGTATTTGGGCCGCTGATCATGCTGAGCGTCGAGGGCGTCAACCAGTACTACGGCGGCTCGCACATCCTGCGCAACCTCGGCTTCGAGTCGAAGGTCGGCGAGGTGACGGTGGTGCTCGGCCGCAACGGCGTGGGCAAGACCACGCTGCTGAAGAGCCTGATGGGGGTGGTGCCGGTCAAGACCGGCACGATCAAGCTCGACGGCCAGGACATCACGCGCGACACGCCCTACGAGCGGGTGCGCAAGGGCATCGGCTACGTGCCGCAGGGCCGCGAGATCTTCGGCCGCCTGACGGTGGAAGAGAACCTGCGCATGGGCCTCGCCTACAAGAGTGGCGGCACGCCGATCCCGGCCGAGCTGTTCGAGCTGTTCCCGATCCTCAAGCAGTTCCTGAACCGGCGCGGCGGCGATCTCTCCGGCGGCCAGCAGCAGCAGCTCGCGATCGCGCGCGCGCTCGCCGCGGGCCCGAAGCTGCTGATCCTCGACGAGCCGACCGAGGGCATCCAGCCCAGCATCATCAAGGACATCGGCCGCGTGATCCGCATGCTGGCCGACCGAAAGACCATGGCCATCGTGCTGGTCGAGCAGTACTACGACTTCGCCGCCGAGCTGGCCGACCAGTACCTGCTGATGGAGCGCGGCGAGATCGTCGCCCGCGGCCGCGGCGCCGACATGGCGCGCGACGGGGTGCGGGAGAAGATGGCGATCTGATCAGGCCGCGTGCCAGAGCGCCGCGCAGAAGTGGCAGGCGCTGCCGGCCATCACGAACAGGTGCCAGACGAAGTGCGCGTAGCGCAGCTTCGAGTCGAACAGGAACACGAGCGCGCCGAGCGTGTAGGCGAGCCCGCCGGCAACCAGCCAGGCCAGCCCGGCGCCCGACATGCGTTCCACGAGCGGTGCCGCGGCCACCAGCGCCACCCAGCCCATCAGCACATACAGCCCGGTCGACCACAGCGGGTGGCGCAGGCGGTCGAGCAGCTTGGCGGCCACGCCCAGCAGGGCCGCCGCCCAGACCACGCCGAACAGCGCCCAGCCCCAGGCGCCGTACAGCACGCCGAACGTGAACGGCATGTAGCTGCCGGCGATGAACAGGTAGATGGCCGCGTGGTCGAGGCGGTTGAGCCAGCGCTTGGCCCGGCCCGGCGGCAGCGCGTGGTACAGCGCCGACACGAGGTACAGCACGATCATCGTGGCCGAGAAGAGGCTCGCGCCGACGACGCCGGCCGTGTCGCCGCGGCGCGCGGAGACGCCCACCAGCACGGGCAGCGATGCCACCGCGAGCAGGAAGCCGATTCCGTGGCTGAGGGCGTTGGCGACTTCCTCGCCCACCGTCTGTTCGCGTTCGCTCAGGTGCTGCAGCATGTGGGAATGCTAGCCTGCCGGCCTTGACGCGCAGCGGTCAGAATGAAGACTGTCCGTACCAGATCAATCGTCCCGCCGATGCTCACCGTCCACCACCTGAACGAATCGCGCTCGCAGCGCGTGCTCTGGCTGCTCGAGGAGCTGGAGCTGCCCTACGAGATCAAGCATTACCGGCGCGACCCGAAGACGATGCTCGCACCGCCCGAGCTGCGTGCGGTGCACCCGCTGGGCAAGTCGCCCGTGGTCAGCGACGGCGAGGCGGTGGTGGCCGAATCCGGCGCGATCATCGAGTACCTGGTCGAGCGCCACGGCGGCGGGCGCCTCAAGCCCGCGCCCGGCACGCCGGAGCTACTGCGCTGGCGCTACTGGCTGCACTTCGCCGAGGGCTCGGCGATGCCGCAGCTGCTGCTCAAGCTGGTGTGCGACCGCATCGCCACGGCGCCGATGCCCTTCATCGCCCGGCCGGTGGCACGCGCCATCTCGGCCAAGGTGCTGGAGAGCTTCGTCACGCCCAACCTCGAGCGCCAGCTCGACTTCATGGAGGCCGAGCTGGCCGCACGCCCCTGGTTCGCCGGCGCCGAGTTCAGCGCGGCGGACATCCAGATGAGCTTCCCGGTCGAGGCGGCGGCCCAGCGCGCCGGGCTGGACGACGCCCGCCCGCGCCTGATGGACTGGCTCGCACGCATCCATGCCCGGCCGGCCTTCCACCGCGCGCTGCAGCGCGGCGGGCCGTACAGCTTCGCCACGCCCTGACGCAGCGGCGCGTCCGGGGCGGACATGACGCCGTAGGTGGATTCGGGGGGTGGCTGGTGCCCCCGGGGCTGGCGCAGAATCCGCGCTCGCCGTTGTCGATGAACCGAGTGCAAGGAGGGTGTCCGTGTCGATCCGAACGTTGCTGAAGGCCTGGCTGGCGGCCTGTCTCCTGCTGCTGGCCGGCGCGCCGGCGCTCGCCGCGCCGGGCAAGGTGATCGTCGGTACCTACATCAACAAGATGACCGAGCTGAGCTTCAAGGAAAGCAAGTTCTCGCTCGACTTCTACATCTGGTTCCGCTGGAAGCCCGAGGGCGAGCTCGCCGAGTACAAGCCGCTCGAGAGCATGGAGCTGATCAACGGCCGCATCGACGGCAAGAGCAGCGTGGTCGAGAAGAAGATCGGCGACCTGAACTACGCCTCGGCGCGCATCACCGCCACCATCTTCAAGAACTGGGCGCTGGAGAGCTTCCCGTTCGACAGCCACCGCGTGCAGGTGCACCTGGAGGACAGCCAGTTCGTCGACAGCGCGCTGGTGTTCGAGCCCGACATGGCCAACTCGCGCCTGGGCGACGAGCTGAGCCTGCCGGGCTGGGTGGTCTCCGGCTTCGCGACCCAGGCGTCTCAGAAGGAATACAAGAGCAACTACGGCGACACCTCGCTGCCCACCGACGCGCTGTCGACCTACTCGCGCCTGACCTTCGGCATGGACCTCGCCCGCGCCGGCATCGGCTCGGCGATCAAGCTGCTGTCCACCGTGGTGTTCGCCACGCTGGTGGCCTTCGTCACCTTCGGCATCCGGCCGGTCGACGTGGACCCGCGCTTCGGCCTGGGCGTGGGCGCGCTGTTCGCGGTGGCGGCCAGCGCCTTCGTGGTGGCTTCCAGCATCCCCGAGTCGGCGCTGCTGACCGTGGCCGACCAGATGCACATGGTGGCGATGGGCTTCATCTTCGCCTCCATCGTGCAGTCGGCGATCTGCCTGAAGTGGGACGAGGCGGGCGAGGAGGCGAAGTGGAAGCGGATGGACGCCATCTGCATCGTGCTGTTCCCGGCCGCCTTCCTGCTGTGGACCAGCTGGCTGGTGTTCAAGGCCTTCCGCTGATCAGGTGCGCCAGATGCGCGGCGCGGCCTCGGGCAGCGCCCAGGCCGCGCCGCGCCAGCGGCCGCGCACCTGCCTGAACAGGTCCATCAACGGCTCCACGCGTTCGGCCACCGCGCGCAGCACGACGAGCCCGTCGTCGGGCGCCGTGGCGCCGGCCCAGGCGGCCAGCGGGTGGGCCGCCGCGACCCCGCGGGCCGCCTCCAGCAGCGCCTCGCGGCGCGCGCCCTCCAGCGGTGTGCCGGCGGCGAACCAGAGCGTGCCCAGCACGCGCCGGCCGGCCAGGCCGAGCGGGGAGTCGAGCAGCAGCGTGTCGGCCGCGTCGATCGTGCCGCGCTCCAGCCAGCGCCCCGGCAGCTCCAGCTGCTGCAGGTAGCGGCCCTGCGCGAACGGCGCCCCGGCGGCCGGCAGGCCGAGCGCGAGCAGGTCCCAGGCGATCGTCTCGGCGCCGGGCTCGAGCTCGAAGCGCAGCCGGTTCTCGCCCAGGCAGCCGCTGTAGGCGAGGGTCTCCAGCGGCAGCCATTCCAGTCGCGCGCCTGCGGCCACGCGCGCCGTGAGCGCCTGCACCGCCGGCGCGCCGGCGCTGCGGTAGAAGCGCGCCGCGCCGGGCGTGGTCAGCAGCGCATGGCTGCCGGGCTGCAGCTGCAGCGCGATGTCGAGCCGGTCGCCGCCGACCATGCCGCCGGGCGGGTGCACCAGCACGTGGTGGCAGACCGCCGGGCCCTCGGGGTAGAGCCGCTGCAGCACGCGCAGCGGGCCCTCGTGGCGGTCGTGCGAGACGGTGGTGTCGCCGTCGCGGCGGTACTCGAGTTGCAGGCGGCCGTGCCAGCCCATCAGCGGCTGCGCCAGAAGGCGTGGTGCAGCGCGGCGATCTCGGGTTCCAGCGCCGGCACCGGGCCGATCACGCGGATCTCCTTCTGCCCGCGCGCGAAGAGTTCGCGGCAGGGCAGGTCCAGCGTCGGGTTCTCGGCATGGTTGCCGGTGATCGCCAGCAGCGCGCGCTCCTCCAGGCCGTAGACCACGCGGCCGATGTGGGCCCAGTACTGGGTGCCGGCGCACATCGCGCAGGGCTCGACGGTGGTCACCAGCGTGCAGCCCCACAGCTGCTCGGGCGTGAAGTGCGCCGCCGCCTCGCGGGCGAGCACCGCCTCGGCGTGGTTGACGCCGTCGACATTGCCCTGCTCCATCAGCACCGTCTCGTGGTCGGGGGCCACGAGCACGGCGCCGAAGGGGTGGTGGCCGGCCTCCAGCGCGCGCTGCGCGATGGCCTGGGCGCGCCGCAGCATCGCGGCGATCTGGGCGTCGGTGGGGTCGGTGCGGTTCGGGCTCACCTCAGTGATTGTGCGCTCCGCGGTGCGCCCAGGCGGTGGTGCGCCGCTCGATCACCGAGAACAGCTCGTACATCGCCATCGCCATCAGGCCGACCACGACGAGGCCGGAGAAGGCCAGCCCCATCTGCATCGAGCTGCCGGCGCTGATCAGCAGGTAGCCGATGCCCTCGTTGCTGGCCGTCATCTCGCTGACCGTGGTGCCGACGAAAGCCAGCGTGATGGCCACCTTCAGCGAGCCGTAGAAGTAGGGCAGCGAGCGCGGCAGGCCGATCTTCACCAGCACGTCCCAGCGCTTCGCGCCAAGCACGCGCAGCACGTCCTCCAGCTCGGGCTCGAGCGTGGCCAGGCCGGTGGCGATGTTGACCATGATCGGGAAGAAACTGATCAGGAAGGCCGTCAGCACCGCCGGCCCGACGCCGATGCCGAACCACACGACGAGGATGGGCACGAAGGCGGCCTTGGGCAGCGCGTTGAAGCCGGTCATCAGCGGGTACATCGCGTCGTAGGCCAGGCGCGAGCTGCCCATCAGGAAGCCGAGCAGCACGCCCACGACGATGGCGATCGCGAAGCCGAGCATCGTGACCCAGAAGGTGTGCCAGGCATGGCCGAGGATCAGGCCGCGGTGCTCCCAGGTGGCCACGGCGATGCGCCAGGGGCTGGGGAAGATGAACTCGCTGACCTCGAAGCCCGCGCAGATCGCCTGCCACACCAGCACGGTGACCACGAGCAGCAGCAGCGGCGCGGCGCGTTCCAGCGGCGTCTTCACGAGACGGCTCCCGCCGGGCGGCGCATGGCCCCGATGTGCCCGCGCAGCTCGTGCACGATGTCGGTGAAGGCCGGCGTGTAGGTGATCTCCAGGTCGCGCGGGCGCGGCAGGTCGATCTCGCGCCGCACGACGAAGCGGCCGGGGCTCCTGCTCATCACGTACACCGTGTCGGCGAGGAACACGCTCTCGCGCAGGTCGTGCGTGACGAGGATGACGTTGAATTTCCGCTGCGCCTGCAGGTCGCGCAGCGCACACCACAGCTCCTCGCGGGTGAAGGCGTCGAGCGCGCCGAAGGGTTCGTCCAGCAGCAGCATCTTCGGCTCGTGGATCAGCGCGCGGCAGATCGAGGCGCGCTGCTGCATGCCGCCGGAGAGCTGCCAGGGGTACTTGTCTTCATAACCCGCGAGCCCGACGCTCGCCAGCAGCGCACGCGCCTTCTCGGCGTACTCGGCGCGCTTGCTGCGGAAGCTCGAGCGCCAGGGCTCGACGATCTCCAGCGGCAGCAGCACGTTGGCCAGCGTCGTGCGCCAGGGCAGCAGGCTGGGTGCCTGGAAGGCCATGCCGGTGATCTTCAGCGGGCCGCGCACCTCCTGCCCGCCGATGATCACCGTGCCCTTGCTCGGCCGCTTCAGCCCGGTGGCAAGCTTCATGAAGGTGGACTTGCCGCAGCCCGAGGGCCCGACGATGGCGATGAACTCGCCCTCGCCGACCTTCAGGTCGATCGCCTCGACGGCGAACTGCCCCTTGGCGAGCAGCTCGTCGTTGTAGGCCAGCCAGACGTCGTGGAAGTCGACGAACGAAGCGGCGCCCATGTCACTTCTTGAAGATGGCGCGCTCGGCCGCCGCCGGCAGGAAGCTGCCGTTCCACACCGCCGCCGGGTTGACGCGCTCCTTGGTGGCAAAGGCATCCGACACCTGGCTCGCCATCAGGCTCAGCCGGCCCGGGCTGACCTCGCCGAAGCCCTCGGCCTTGGCGTCCGCGGTCAGCACGGTCTGGTCCAGCGCGAGTGTCAGGCGGCGCAGCTCCAGGTCGGCGTTGACGATGCCGTCGCGCTCCTTCACCGTGGCCACGGCGGCCTTCGGGTCGGCGATCACGTCCTTCACGCCCTTGGTGAAGGCGCGCAGGAAACCCTTCACCGCCTCCGGGTTCTTCTTGAGGAAGTCCTCGCCGGCGATCACCACGTTGCCGTACAGCTTCACGCCGTGCTGCGCGTAGGGCAGCACGACGATGTCGTCCGTCTTGACGCCGCGCGCCTCGAGGTTGAGCAGCGAGGTGAACGAGAAGCCGGTGATGGCGTCGATGTCGCCGCGCACCAGCATGGTCTCGCGCAGCGGCGGGTCCATCGCCGTCCAGCTGACGTTCTCGACCTTGTTGGCCTTGGCGAAGATCGGCCAGGCGCGCCGGCCGGCGTCGAACACCGGGGCGCCGAGCTTCTTGCCGGCGAGATCCGCCGGGGTCCGGATGCCGGACTTCGTCAGCGCCAGCACCGCGGCCGGCGTGTTGTTGTAGACCATCATCACCGCCACCGGCTTGTTCGGCGCGGTCGGGTTGTTGGCGTGGAACTCCATCAGCGCCGCCAGGTCCGCGAAGCCCATGTCGTAGGTGCCCGAGGCCACCCGGGTGACGGTGCCGCCCGAGCCGTTGCCGGCGTCGATGCTGACGTTCAGTTTCTCGGCCTTGAAATAGCCCTTGGCGGCGGGCACCAGGAACAGCGCGGCGGGGCCCTCGAAGCGCCAGTCGAGCTGGAACTTGACGGGGGTTTCCTGCGCCAGGGCGGGCAAGGCCAGGCCGAGAGAGGCGAGCAGGGCGGTGGCACGGGCGCGCAGGGACATGGACAACCTCGGAATCGGTGGGGGGATGACTCCCTCATTCAAGTTCTGTGCCGGCGCCCGGGGCTGGGCCACACTCCCGCCCACTTTCCAGCCTCCCGGATCAGACGATGGCCAACGGACTCCTGAAGCAGCTCGGCCTGAAGCAGCGCCAACCCGCGCCGGCGACCGCGGCTCCGGCCGCCGCCGCCATTCCTTCGGTGGACGCGCCTGCCGGCAGCTCGCCAACAGGCGCCGGCAGCGACGTGCCCGTCGCCGTGCTCAAGCCCACCCTGTCGCCGCTGTTCAAGCCGCTGGACCCGGCGATCCTCAAGAGCATCGAGGAGACCGAGGCCCGCGAGCGCCAGGAGGCCGAGGAGCAGCTCAAGAAGATCAACCACTCGCTGGCCCAGGCCAAGGCCTACCTCGACGGGCTGACCGCGTCGGACATGAGCCACTCCAGCTACGCCGCCCTGATGACCGACGTGCGTCAGCGTTTCCCAGAGGCCGCCGACGCGGCCGCCTGGGCCAAGCGCACGGCGGCCAGGCTGCCGGCGCTGAAGTCCCGCCTGCCCGCGCCGAAGGCGCTGATGGGGCTGGTCGAGGCCGCGGTGCAGCGCAACGGCGCGCAGTGGGGCTGGTCGATGGGCACCGGCAAGAACCTCGCGACCCTAAACGCCGATCGCCTGCTCGCGGCCTACATGTCCGAGCTGCCAGCCGGGGTGAACGTGAAGATCGCCGGCGGCGTGGTGCAGCTTTCGCTCGAAGGCGCGGCGCTCGCCGTGGCCGTGCCCGGCGGCAAGGCCGACGCCACGGCGAACAAGGACGGCGCCCAGGTCGACCTGAAGCTCAACGACTTCACCATCGAGGTCGCCAACGAGGGCTGGAAGGAGTTCGACCCGCAGCTGCGCGCCCGCTGGCAGAAGATCGCCGAGGCCTCGCGCCTGGTGGTCGCGCTGCGGGCCTCGCGCGACGAGATCAAGCTCCAGATCGAGCAGAAGCAGCGCGACGGCCAGCAGGTCGAGGCCTCGCTCACCGCCGATCTTGCCAAGCGCCAGGCCGCGTTCGACCTGGCCTGGACCAAGCTGCAGGAGCGGGTGAACGCCACCGCCAAGGCCAGCGAGGAGAAGATCAGTGCGGCCGTCACCTACCTGAAGAAGGACAAGGACGACAAGGACGCGGTCAAGGCCGGCGTCGAGGCCGAGGTCGACCTGAAGGAGCTGCAGGGCCAGCTCAAGGCCTGGTACGCGACGCCTTCGCTCGACGCGGTGCTGAAGGTGGCCGCGGCGGCGGACAAGGTCTCGGCCAAGCTCGAGCTGAAGGCCGTCAAGTCCGGCGTGGTCGTCAGCGCGGCCTTCGAGAAATCGCTCGACGAGACCCGCGCCGCGATCGAGGTGCTGGCGCGCGACGGCAAGACGCAGGCGGTGGCCGAGCTGAAGAAGAAGGCCGACGAGCTGTCGGCAAAACTCAAGCTTCTGCACGAGACCAAGGACCTGAAGATCGCCGCCGAGCTCGAGAAGACGCTCAAGGAGGTGCGCGCGCAGGTCAGCGTCGAGGCCAAGGTCGGCAAGGCGACGATCAAGGCCGGTGCGGGGGGCTCGACCGGCGGCGAGGTGAGCGGCCAGGTGCAGATCGACATCGCGCTGCGCGACGGCCGCAGCTTCGTCGGCGAGGGCGACAAGCTCTCCTTCACCGCCAACGTGTCGAACAAGGGCTACAAGTTCGAGGTCAGCTTCTCGATGGGCGAGCCGGTCGAGACGGGCAGCCTGCAGGACCTCTTCGCCGATGCCGACCGGCAGATCAAGGAGCTCTACAGGCTCGCCGGCGACGAAGGCGTGCGCAGCATCCAGGACGCGGCGGAACTGAACCGCCGCCTGCAGGAGGTGATGCGCCCGGTCAAGCAGGCGGCGGAGAAAGCGCGCAGCCTGAAGAAGAAGTCCGAGATCTCGGCCAGCTTCGGCTTCAGCATCGAAGGCGACTGGCCGGCCGGCGGCCGGGCCGCGCCGCCGGCGGCGATGTTCAGCGCGAAGATCAATTTCTGAGCGCCCCCAGGGCCGGGCCCACCCGGCCCGCCCCCCGCGGGGGTTCAAGCTGCCCGGCGGAGCCGGTTCAGCTTGAGAGCAGGTCGCAGAGCGTCCGCGCCACCACCTTGGTGGCGCGGCGCAGGTCTTCCAGCACCAGGTGCTCGTCGGCGCGCTTGGCGTTGCTCTCGAACACGGTGCGCGGGCCGGCGCCGTAGATCACCGCGGGCACGCCGCGCTCGCCGTACAGGCGCACGTCGGTGTACAGCGGCGTGCCCGAGGTCGGGATCTCCTCGCCGAAGACCGCGCGGCCGTGTTTCTGGATCGCCTCCACCAGCGGCTGGTTGCCCGGCAGCGGCTGCATCGAGTTCGCCAGCAGCAGCCGCTTGATCTCGACCGTGATGCCGGGGAAGGTGGCCGCGGCCTCGGCGATGACGCGGCGGATCGAGGCTTCCACCTCGGCCGGGTTCTCCTCGGGGATCATGCGGCGGTCGAGCTTGAGCACCACCTTGCCCGGCACGACGTTGGTGTTGGTGCCGCCCTCGATGCGGCCGACGTTCAGGTACGGGTGCTTGATGCCCGGCACCCGCGACGTGACCGACTGGTAGACCTTGTTCTGCGCGTACAGCGCGTTGAGGATCACCGTGGCGCCCTGCAGCGCGTCGACGCCGGTGTCGGGGATGGCTGCATGCGCCATCTTGCCGTGCACCGTCACTTCCATCTGCAGGCAGCCGTTGTGCGCGGTGACGACCTGGTAGCTGAAGCCGGCGGCGATCAGCAGGTCCGGCTTCGTCAGGCCGTTCTTGAGCAGCCAGCCCGGGCCGAGCTCGCCGCCGAACTCCTCGTCGTAGGTGAAGTGCAGCTCGACGGCGCCGGAAAGCTTCGCGCCGAGCGACTCGAGCGCGCGGGTCGCGAAGGTGAAGGTGGCGAAATCGCTCTTGCTCACGGCCGAGGCGCGGCCGTAGAGCTTGCCGTCCTCGATCTGCGCGCCGTAGGGGTCGTGCTGCCAGCCCTCGCCGGGCGGCACCACGTCGCCATGCGCGTTCAGCGCGATGGTCTTTCCCTCGCCGTAGCGGCGCCGCACGATCAGGTTGGTGATCGACTCGAGGCCGTAGTCCTTGACCGCCTGCGCCGGCACCGGGTGTTTCTCGGCCTGGTAGCCGAAGGCCTGCAGCAGCTCGGCGGTGCGCTCGGCATGCGGCGCGTTGTTGCCCGGCGGCGTGTCGGTGGGCACCTGCACGAGGGCCTGCAGGAAGCGCACTTCCTCGTCGAAGTGGGCGTCGATCCAGGCGTCGAGTTGTTCGTAGGCGTTCATGACAGTTCGGTGCAGAGTTGTTCGAGCACGTGCTGGAAGGCGCGCACGGCGAGATCGCAGTCGTCGTTGGTCGACGACTCGAGCGGGTTGTGGCTGATGCCCGAGTTCAGGCCGCGCACGAACAGCATCGCCTGCGGCATCACCTCGTGCAGCTTCATCGCGTCGTGGCCGGCGCCGCTGGGCATGCGGAAGACCGGCAGGCCGAGCGACTCGACCGCGCGCTCCCAGCGCGCCTGCCAATCGGGCGCGCTCGGCGCCGCGGCGGCCCGCATGGTCTCCTCCAGCGTGTGGTGAAGGCCGCGGCGCGCGCAGATGCGCGCCAGTTCGGCCAGCGTGTCGGCGGCGCAGGCGTCACGCACCTCGTTGGTGGTGGCGCGGATGTCGAGGCTGAACCGGCAGCGTCCCGGCACCACGTTGATCGAGCCGCCCGGCACCTCCAGCATGCCCACCGTGCCGACCAGGTTCGGCACGCTCGCCGCGCGCTTCTCCAGGAACAGCAGCAGCTCGGCCACGGCCGCGGCCGCGTCGCGGCGCCGGTCCATCGGCGTGGTGCCGGCGTGGCTGGCCATGCCGACGACTTCGCCGACGTAGCGCACGCTGCCGTTGATCGAGGTGACCACGCCGAGCGGCAGGTCGATCTCGTTGAGCACCGGCCCCTGCTCGATGTGCACCTCGACGAAGCCGAGGTAGTTCGCCGGGTCGCGCTTCATCGCGCCGATGGCCTCCAGCGTGCCGGGCCGGCCGGCGGCGCGCATCGCCTCGCGCATGGTGATGCCGTCGGCATCGCGCTGCTCGAGCCAGGCCGGGTCGAACTGGCCGATCACCGCGCCCGAGCCGAGGAAGGTGGCCTTGTAGCGCTGGCCTTCCTCCTCGGCGAAGCCGATCACCTCGATGCCGAAGGGCAGGCGCCGGCCGGCGCGGTGCAGTTCGCGCACGGCGACCAGCGGCACGAAGATGCCGAGCCGCCCGTCGTACTTGCCGCCGTTGCGCACGGTGTCGTAGTGCGAGCCGGTCAGCAGGCGTTTCGCCGTGCGATCGCTGCCGTGATACACGCCGATGACATTGCCCACTGCATCGACCGATACCTCGTCGAAGCCGCAGTCGCTCATCCAGCGCTGCAGCTGGGCCTGGCAGGCCTGGTGCGCCTCGGTGAGGTAGGTGACGGTCAGCTGGCCTTTCTCAGCGTAGCCCGGGTCGCTGTGCTGCGCGAGCAGCTCGGCGCAGTCCCACACCTGGTTGCCGAAGGTGGGCGTGACGCCGAACTTGTCGTTCAGCCGCATCTCGACGATGCGGTGGATGTTGCGCAGCGCCTCGCGCAGCTCGAAGTCCGGGTGGTTGTCGAGCCGGCGCGCGAAGGTGGCGATGATCTCGGCGCGTGTCAGCCCGGTGCCGCGCGGGCCGCGCACCGCGAGGATGAACGGGAAGCCGAACTTCGCGTTGTAGGCGGCGTTGAGCTGCTGGATGCGCTCGAACTCGGCCGGCGAGCAGTTGGTCAGCCCCGAGGCGCTCTGCTCGTGCGTCGATTCGGCGGTGAGCGTCTTGCTCACCATCGCCTTGCCGGCGAGCTCGGGGTGGGCGCGGATCAGCGCGAGCTGCGCGTCGCGCCCGGCTTCGTCCAGCACCTGCACCATCGTGTGCTTCAGGTGGTGGATCGAGGCGAACGGCCGGCGCGCCAGCGCGCGCTCGGCGATCCAGGGCGAGTGTTCGTACAGCCCGTCGAGCAGCGTGGCCGCCTCGTCGGGGCTGGCGGCGTTGAGCTGGTCCAGCGTGATCATGAGCGGCTCTCGAAGGGGTGGGTCGCTTTCCAGTGGCGCGCGATGTCGATGCGGCGGCAGACCCAGACGCGGTCGTGCTTCTCCACATGGTCGAGGAAGCGCTGCAGCGAACGCAGGCGCCCCGGCCGGCCGAGCAGCCGGCAATGCATGCCGACGCTGAGCATCTTCGGCGCCTCCCCGCCCTCGGCGTACAGCACGTCGAAGGCGTCGCGCAGGTAGGTGAAGAAATCGTCGCCCTGGCTGAAACCCTGCGGCAGCGAGAAGCGCATGTCGTTCGTGTCCAGCGTGTAGGGCACGATCAGGTGCGGCACCGTCGTTCCGTCGGTCTTGGTCACCTCGGTCCAGAACGGCAGGTCGTCGCCGTAGTAGTCGCTGTCGTACTCGAAGCCGCCGTGGTCGGCCACGAGCCGGCGCGTGTTTGGGCTGTCGCGGCCGGTGTACCAGCCCAACGGCTTCTCGCCCGTCAGGCGCTCGATGATCTCCATGCCGATGCGCAGGTGCTCGCGCTCCTGTTCCTCCGGCATGGTCTGGTAGTGAATCCAGCGCCAGCCGTGGCAGGCGATCTCGTGCTTCAGCTCGACGAACGCACGGGTCAGCTCGGGGTGGCGCTCGAGCGCCATCGAGACGCCGAACACCGTCAGCGGCAGGCCGCGCTTCTCGAACTCGCGCAGCAGCCGCCACACACCCACGCGCGAGCCGTACTCGTAGATCGACTCCATGCTCAGGTGCCGGTCCGGGTAGGACGCCGGGTTGAACATCTCGGAGAGGAACTGCTCGCTGCCGGCGTCGCCGTGCAGCACGCTGTTCTCGCCGCCCTCCTCGTAGTTGAGGACGAACTGCAGGGCGATGCGGGCGTTGCCGGGCCAGCGGGCATGCGGCGGGTTGCGGCCGTAGCCGATCAGGTCACGCGGGTAGGTCTTCTCGTTCATGGTGTAGGCGGCATCAGCACCGCTTCGAGGTCGGGCACACGCGTGTCGAGCTTCAGGTTGCGCTCGACGTTGTGCAGGTGGTCTTCCATCAGCTTGGCGGCGGCACGGGCGTCGCGCTTCTCGAGCGCGTCGACGATCGCCACATGCTCGGCCCAGGAATGCTCGGCCGAGTGCGAGGACTGGTACATCAGCGCGATCAGCGAGGAGCGCGTGACGAGGTCGGAGAGCAGGTCGGCGAGCACCTCGTTGCCCAGCATGCGCGCGATCACCACATGGAAGTCGGCCAGCAGGTGAGTGCGGCCGGAGACATCGGTGCGCTGCACCGCGGCCTGCTCCTCGCGCAGGTGGGCGCGCAGCTCGGCGATCTGCTCGCGGCTCAGCTCCGCGGCGGCGCGCCGGATCAGCGCGCTCTCGATCATCTGGCGCACCTCGAACACCTGGCGCGCCTCCTCGACGCTGGGCTCGGCCACGCGGGCGCCGCGGGCCGGCTCGAGCGTCACCAGCTTGTCGCGGCTGAGCTGGTTCAGGGCCTGGCGAACCAGTGTGCGCGAGACCTTGAAGATGTCGGCGATCTTCTGCTCGGCGAGCTTCGTGCCGGGCATCAGCCGGCGCTCGATGATCGCGCCGGTGATCGACTCGACGATGCGCTGCGTCGTGCTCGGCTCCGCCTCGGCGCGGGTGCGTGCCGGGCGACTGCCGCCGCGGACGACCTGGAGCTTGGGGGAGGAGCGGGTGCTGGGGCGTGACATGGTCGGTGGTACTTGCCTTTGCGTGCAAAGTGTATACACTTTTCGTCATCCCGCAAGCCCCGATTCACCTCACCACCGTTCAAGGACTCCGATGGGAAAACTCACCACCCACGTGCTCGATACCGCCAACGGCTGCCCCGCCGCCGGCATGGCCGTGACCCTGCATCGCCTGGCCGCCGACGGCAGCGCGACGCTGCTGAAGAGCATCACGCTGAACCACGACGGCCGCGCCGATGCGCCCCTGCTGCAAGGTGACGAATTCCAGCCCGGGCGCTATCGCCTGGTGTTCCAGGTGGCGGCCTATTTCCGCGCACGCGGCGCGGCGCTGGCTGAACCGCCGTTCCTCGATGCCGTGCCGCTGGACTTCGGCCTCTCGGCGCAGGGCGAGCATTACCACGTGCCGCTGCTGGCCAGCCCCTGGGCCTACTCCACCTACCGCGGCTCCTGAGCTTGTCCGCGGGTATTCCCGCATTCGGTGGATGCACGAAGTGTATACACTGATCTCACGTCGCCGCGGAGCCCGCGGTTCCTGCTGAAGCAACTGCCGGTCGCGACGTTCACTCCCCACAGAGCCCGCCGTGGTGGGGGTCGCGGTCCGGTTCTTGCGAGCCGGCGCCGTCAACCGGAGAGTGAACGCAATGGATGCGTACGTGCTGGACTGGGTCAACCTGCTGCTGCGCTGGGCCCATGTCATCGTGGCGATCGCCTGGATCGGGTCGTCCTTCTACTTCGTCTTCCTCGACAACAGTCTCACCAAGCCCGAAGCGCCGGACCTCAAGGCCAAGGGCGTGGACGGGGAACTCTGGGCCGTGCACGGCGGGGGCTTCTACCACCCGCAGAAGTACATGGTGGCGCCCAAGCAGATCCCGGCCAACCTGCACTGGTTCTACTGGGAGAGCTACTCCACCTGGCTGACTGGCTTCGCGCTGTTCACGGTGCTGTACCTCTACCAGGCCAGCACCTTCCTGATCGACAAGAGCGTGCACGCCTGGACGCCGGCGGGCGCGATCGCCGCGGCGCTCGGTTTCCTCGTCGTGTTCTGGATCGCCTACGACCTCATCTGCCGCACGCTCGGCCAGCGCGAGGGCGGCGACCGGCTCGTCGGCGCGCTGGTCGCCGTGCTCGTGGTGTTCGCGTCCTGGCTGGCCTGCCAGCTGTTCGCCGGCCGCGCCGCCTTCCTGCTGGTGGGCGCGATGATGGCCACGTCGATGAGCGCCAACGTGTTCTTCTGGATCATCCCGGGCCAGCGCACGGTGATGGCGCAGATGAAGGCGGGCCAGCCGGTCGACCCGGTGCACGGCCAGCGCGCCAAGCAGCGCAGCGTGCACAACACCTACTTCACGCTGCCGGTGCTGATCGCGATGCTCAGCAATCACTACGGCTTCCTGTACGGCGCGCAGCACAACTGGCTGGTGCTGGCGCTGATCATGCTGGCCGGCGCGCTGATCCGCCATTCCTTCGTGGCTCGCCACAAGGCACTGGTCGCCGGCAAGCGCGTGCCCTGGGAACACGCCATCGTCGGCACGCTGGTGATCGTCGGCCTCGCGGCCTGGATCGCCCCGGCGCCGCAGCCGGCGCAGGCGAAGGCCGAGCCGGTCAGCTTCGCGCAGGTGCAGAAGGTGGTCGCCGAGCGCTGCGCGATGTGCCACAACGAGCAGGTGGTCAACAAGAACGTGCAGCTGCACACGCCCGAGCTGATCGCCAAGAACGCGCAGGCCCTGTACCAGCAGGCGGTGGTGCTGAAGACCATGCCGATGAACAACGCCACGCAGATCACCGACGCCGAGCGCACGCTGCTCGGGCGCTGGTTCGAAGCCGGCGCCGCCACGAACTGAAGGAGCCACGATGACCGACGCCGCCGTCCACCCCGTCGACGAACGCCTGCCCGGGCCGCGCCTGGCTGCGCTCGGCCTGCAGCACGTGCTGGTGATGTACGCCGGCGCCGTCGCGGTGCCGCTGATCATCGGCCGCGCGCTGAAGCTCTCTCCCGAGCAGGTGGCGATGCTGATCTCGGCCGACCTGTTCTGCTGCGGCCTGGTCACGCTGATCCAGTCGCTCGGTTTCACGCGCTGGTTCGGCATCAAGCTGCCGGTGATGATGGGCGTCACCTTCGCGGCCGTCGGGCCGATGGTCGCCTTCGCCAATGCGATGCCGGGCGTGGACGGCGCACGCGCGATCTTCGGCGCGATCATCGGCGCGGGCATCGTCTCGATGATCATCGCGCCGGCGGTCAGCAAGCTGCTGCGCTTCTTCCCGCCGGTGGTCACGGGCACCATCATCGCGATCATCGGCATCAGCCTGATGCGCGTGGGCGTGGGCTGGGCCATGGGCGGGCCGGCGCCGCTGGCGCAGAGCGTGGACGTGCCCAAGCTCGTGGCGATGGTCGATGCCGCCAAGGCCACGGCCGAGGCGGCCAGCGCGCCGGTCAAGCTGGCCGGGCCGATCCCGATGGTCGACAACCCGAACTACGGCGCGCTCGACAACATGGCGGTGGCCGCCGTCGTGCTGGTGTTCATCCTGCTGCTGGTGAAGTTCATGAAGGGCTTCATCGCCAACATCTCGGTGCTGCTGGGCATCATCCTCGGCTGCGTGCTGGCGGTGGCGCTGGGCAAGATGCCGTTCGACAAGGTAGCCAAGGCGCACTGGTTCGACCTGGTGACGCCGTTCGCCTTCGGCATGCCGAGCTTCGACCCGATCATGATCCTGACCATGGTGCTGGTGATGATCGTCGTGATGATCGAGTCCACCGGCATGTTCCTGGCGCTGTCGGACCTCACGGGCAAGAAGCTCGACCAGCCGATGCTCGCCGCTGGCCTGCGCACCGACGGCCTGGGCACGCTGATCGGCGGCATCTTCAACACCTTCCCCTACACCAGCTTCTCGCAGAACGTGGGCCTGGTCGGCGTGACCGGCGTGAAGAGCCGCTGGGTCTGCGTGGCCGGCGGCGTGATCATGATCGTGCTGGGCATGCTGCCCAAGATGGCGGCGCTGGTGGAATCCATCCCCACCTTCGTGCTCGGCGGCGCGGGGCTGGTGATGTTCGGCATGGTGGCGGCCACCGGCATCCGCATCCTCGCGACGGTGGACTTCAAGGGCAACCGCCACAACCTCTACATCGTGGCGCTGTCGATCGGCTTCGGCCTGATCCCGCTGGTGGCGCCGCGCTGGATGCAGCAGATGGCGCATGGCCTGCACCCGCTGCTGGAAAGCGGCATCCTGCTGACCGCCGTGGCCGCGGTAGCGCTGAATTTGTTCTTCAACGGCGCGAAGGAAGACAAGGCCGGGGCTATCGAAGCCGCCAAGGCGGCCGAGGCGCACTGAGCCGGCACCGCATTCTGGGTCCGACGCGCCGCCCGGCGCGTTGGCACCTCTCTTCGCCGTCACCTTGATCTGCCACAGTGATCCGCGTCGTGCGGATTGAGCCGACTCACCGCGCTCGGGGCATCGATCCACGATGCTGGTTTGATCCCAAGCGGAGTGACGAATCATGGCCAAGGTGTATGCACAGCGCGCGACCGACCTGCTCGGAATCAACCTGAACGACCTGATCGCGCACCAGACCTCGTTCAACTTCTACGACAACACCAACGGCACGATCCACGGGCAGACCTACCAGGACACCTTGCGCATCGGCTTCGACCCCGGCGTCGCGTCGCGCGCCTGGTTCGGCGGCACGGGCTTCGCGTTCGATGCCGGCCACACCTCGATGACGGCAGGCACGGTCAACGCCTACCTGCAGCAGGTCTACGTCGGCGGTTCGTACGTCAACGCCTGGGGGATCGAGAACTTCAGCTTCAGCGGCGTGACGATGTACGAGGCCGCGAAGACGGCAGGTACGGCCGACGACCGCGCGGTGCTCGCGGCGATCCTCTCCGGAGCGGACAGCTTCGGCCTGTCGAACGGTGCCGACCGTGCCAACGGCTACGCCGGCGACGACACGATGTCCGGCAATGCGGGCGAGGACACGCTCTACGGGGGCGTCGGCAATGACCGCCTCGATGGCGGCAGCGGTGTCGATTCCCTGGTTGGCGGGGCGGGCAACGACACCTACGTCGTCGATGTCGCCGGCGATGCGACGATCGAGACCTCGACCCTGGCCACCGAGATCGACCGCGTCTACTCGAGCGTCAGCCGCACGCTCGGCGCGAACCTCGAGCAACTGGTGCTGACCGGCACCGCCGACCGGAACGGCACCGGCAACGAACTCGCGAACCGGATCTGGGGCAACGCCGGCTCGAACGTGCTCAACGGCGGCGCCGCCGACGACACCTTGTCCGGCACAGGCGGCAACGACACCTTGAAGGGGGGCACCGGCGTCGATTCGATGTTCGGGGGCGTCGGCAACGATACCTACTACGTCGACGTCGCCGGGGACGTGACGACCGAGACGTCGACCGCGCCCACCGAGATTGACCGGGTCTACTCGAGCGTCGATCGCACGCTCGGGGCGAACCTGGAGCAACTCGTGCTGACCGGCAGCGCCGACCTCGAAGGCTCGGGCAACGATCTGGCCAACCGCCTCTGGGGCAACTCGGGGGCGAACGAACTCGAGGGCGAGGCCGGCAACGACACGCTGTCCGGCGGGAACGGCAACGATGTACTGGTCGGCGGTGCGGGTGTCGACTCGATGGCCGGCGGCAGCGGCGACGACACCTACTACGTCGACGTCGATGGTGATGTCACGCTCGAAACCTCGACGCTGCCCACCGAGATCGACCGGGTCTACGCCGGCGTGACGCGCATCCTCGGCGCCAATCTCGAACAGCTCGTTCTCACCGGCAGTGCCGACAACGCTGGCTACGGCAATGGGCTCGACAACCTCGTCGTGGGGAACTCGGGCGCCAACCTGCTCGCCGGGCTGGACGGAAACGACACCCTGGATGGCGCCGGCGGCATCGACACCCTGGTCGGCGGCAGCGGCAACGACACCTACTACGTCGACGTCGCGGAGGACGTGATCACCGAGACCTCGACCGCGGCCACCGAGATCGACCGCGTCTACTCGGGGGCCAGCCGCACGCTGGGTGCCAACCTCGAGGAGCTCGTTCTCACCGGTAGCGGCAATACCTCCGGATACGGCAACGAGCTGGCCAACACGATCTGGGGGAACGCGGGCTCGAACGTGCTGCAAGGCTACGACGCCAACGACACGCTGGTCGGCGGCGACGGCAACGACGCTCTCGTCGGCGGCGCAGGTGTCGACTCGATGGAGGGCGGGACCGGCAACGATACCTACTATGTCGACGTGGCCGGCGACGTNACGGCAACGACGCTCTCGTCGGCGGCGCAGGTGTCGACTCGATGGAGGGCGGGACCGGCAACGATACCTACTATGTCGACGTGGCCGGCGACGTGACTACCGAGACCTCCAGCGCGGCCGGCGAGATCGACCGGGTCTATTCCGGCGTCAGCCGCACGCTGGGCGACAACCTCGAAGAGCTGGTGCTCATCGGCAGCGACAACACCTACGGCTACGGCAACGCGCTGGCCAACACGGTCTGGGGCAGCAACGGCTCGAACATTCTCTACGGCTACGACGCCAACGACACGCTGTTTGGCGGCGCCGGCAGCGACGACCTGGTCGGCGGCAACGGCGCCGACTCGATGGTGGGCGGCATCGGCAACGACACCTACTACGTCGACGTGGCCGGCGACGAGACGATCGAAACCTCGACCGACGCCAGCGAGATCGATCGCGTGTATTCGGACGTCTCGCGCACTCTGGGCGCCAACCTCGAACAGCTGGTGCTCAGCGGCAGCGGCAACACCACCGGCGCCGGCAACGAACTGGCCAACACGATCTGGGGCAACGCGGGCTCGAACGTGCTCTACGGCTACGACGCCAACGACACCCTGGTCGGCGGCGACGGCACCGACTACCTGGTCGGCGGAGCGGGTGTCGATTCGATGGAGGGCGGCAACGGCAACGACACCTACTACGTCGACGCGGCCGGCGACGTGACCACCGAGACCTCCACCCTGGCCACCGAGATCGACCGGGTCTACTCGGACGTTTCACGCACGCTTGGCGCGAATCTCGAGGTGCTGTTCCTGACCGGCAGTGCCGACAACGCCGGCTACGGCAACGAACTGAACAACGCCATCGAGGGGAACACGGGCGCCAACCTGCTTCACGGCTACGACGGCAACGACTCGCTGAACGGGCATGGCGGCATCGACACGATGGTGGGCGGGACCGGCGACGACACCTACTACGTCGACGTGGCCGGCGACGTGACGAGCGAGACCTCGACCGTGGCCACCGAGATCGACCGGGTCTACTCGGACGTCACGCGCACGCTGGGCGCCAACCTCGAGCAGCTGGGGCTCACCGGCAGCGGCAACACCACCGGCGCCGGCAATGAGCTGGCCAACACGATCTGGGGCAACGCGGGCTCGAACGTACTCTACGGCTACGACGCCAACGACACGCTGTACGGCGGCGACGGGACCGACTACCTGGTCGGTGGAACGGGTGTCGACTTGATGGTGGGCGGCAGCGGCAACGACACCTACTACGTTGACGTGGCCGAGGACGTGACGATTGAGATGTCGACCGAGGCCAGCGAGATCGACCGGGTCTACTCGGACGTCTCGCGCACGCTGGGCGCCAATCTCGAGCAGCTGTATCTCACCGGCAGCGGCAACACCACCGGCTACGGCAACGAACTGGCCAACACGCTCTGGGGCAACGCGGGCTCGAACTACCTCTTGGGCGGTGCCGGGAACGACACGCTCCACGGCGGCGACGGCATCGACTACCTGATCGGCGGAACGGGTGTCGACTCGATGGTGGGTGGCAATGGCAACGACTACTACTACGTCGACGTGGCCGGCGACGAGACCGTCGAGACCTCGACCGTAACCACCGAGATCGACCGCGTCTACTCGGACGTCACGCGCACGCTGGGCGCCAACCTTGAGCAACTGGTGCTCACCGGCAGCGGCAACACCACCGGCTACGGCAACGAGCTGGCCAACACGATTTGGGGCAATGCGGACTCGAACGTGCTGTACGGCTACGACGCCAACGACACGCTGAACGGCGGCGACGGCAGCGACTACCTGGTCGGCGGAACGGGTGTCGACTCGATGGTGGGTGGCAATGGCAACGACTACTACTACGTCGACGTGGCCGGCGACGAGACCGTCGAGACCTCGACCGTAACCACCGAGATCGACCGCGTCTACTCGGACGTCACGCGCACGCTGGGCGCCAACCTTGAGCAACTGGTGCTCACCGGCAGCGGCAACACCACCGGCTACGGCAACGAGCTGGCCAACACGATTTGGGGCAATGCGGACTCGAACGTGCTGTACGGCTACGACGCCAACGACACGCTG